>JBKHIT010000119.1:0-7077 GCA_046538485.1 Candidatus Brocadiia bacterium
GTTTTTCTACTTAAATCGAAGAGGCAACTGTCCAATTCACGCTGAACCAGTACAAGATTAGCAACCCTTGGGGTCTTCATCCTGATAATCATGTCCTCTGGAAAGGCGCCATCAGGTGGAGATACGTCGAAGACAGGGAAAGAACCCAAAGGCGAAAGAGCTGCCGGGGCCAAATCGGTGCAGCCGAACGCAAAACATAGAGAGCAGGAGAAGAATCCAGGATATTTCTTGTATCGCCAGTGGCCTTTCGATAGGGCCGAGGCAAAGCGGCGCCAGCAGGAGACGGGCGAGACCCTGGCTATGCCTGTAATAAGGACAGTTAGGTTAGACGGTAGTGTGAAGGTGAAGTTCGTTTTGATTCCGGCTGGCAGGTTCACCATGGGCAGTGAGGAGTGCCCTGAAGGAACGAAACCGGTCCACGGTGTTTTGATTACCAAACCGTTTTATATGGCGATGACGGAAGTGACGCAGGCGCAGTGGCGGGCGGTGATGGGCAGTTCGCCCTGGAAGGGAGAAAAACACGAAGGGGATTCAACTGATGTTCCGGCAAACTATATTACGTGGGAAGAGGCAGAGAAGTTCTGTAAAAAACTGAGCCAATCCACCGGGAAACCCATTAAGCTACCGACCGAAGCCCAGTGGGAGTATGCATGTCGTGCTGGTTCGGGGAGTGCGTATGGTTTTGGTGATGACAAATCGCGGCTGAAGGAGTATGGATGGTTCTTCATGAATTCTGGGGACCAGGTGCTCTCTGAGGGCACGCAGTGGGGTCCCAAGAAGGCTCTGCTTGAGTGGGGTTGTCGCGCCCGCGCTGTTGGCCAGAAAAAGCCCAACAACTGGGGATTGTATGATATGCATGGAAATGTATGTGAGTGGTGCCGGGACTGGTATGACGGGGACTGGTATGAGAAACGCACCTCAACCGACCCCACGGGTCCGAAGCAGGGGAAATTCCGTGTCATGCGTAGTGGCTCGTGGTATTTGCCCGGACCAAATTGTCGTAGTGCGAGGCGAGCTGCTTTTAAACCAGCGGAATCGCTCTTTTCCTCTGGTTTTCGTCCCATTCTGTCGTTAAGTGAGCAAAAAGACACGGGAGGAGCGCGGCAGGGAATGGGAAAAGAATCTGGAGGCGGAAAGACTGTGAAAAGGGAACCGGCAAAGCCAGAGTCAGCTGCCACCGATCAGAAATCTGAGCCGGGGTCTGTCGTTTATACAGAATGGCCCTTCAATGCTGCCGAGGCAAAGCGGCGCCAGCAGGAAACCGCCGAGGCTCTGCAAACGCCCGTTCAGAGAGCTCTGAAACTGGATGGTAGGACGAGGATCAAGTTTATCTTGATTCCGGCTGGCAAATTCACGATGGGAGGCTCGGCCCCGGCAGAGAAGACGGCTGAACGGTACGGAGGCGAGGCTCGGGTTTTTGGGGATGAACATCCACAACATCAGGTAATAATCACAAAACCATTTTATATGAGTGCGACAGAAGTAACACAGGAACAATACGAGGCCGTTATGGAGCTGAACCCCTCGCGATTTAAGAGCCCTGAGAATCCTGTCGAGTACCTCGATTGGAGTAATGCGAAGGATTTTTGCGAGAAACTCAGCAAAAAGGCTGGGAAGACGGTGCGGCTTCCCACGGAAGCGCAGTGGGAATACGCCTGCCGGGCCGGATCCAAAACAGCTTTCTGCTTCGGGGGCGACAAATCGGACCTGCCGCATTACGCCTGGTTCTACCGCAATTCGGGAGATAAGTTGCTCCCTGAGGGGACTGAGCGGAGTGCTAAAAAGTGCGAAGAATTGCATTGTCAGCCTCACCCGGTTGCAAAAAAGAAACCGAACAATTGGGGTTTGTACGATATGCACGGAAACGTCTGGGAGTGGTGCCGGGACTGGAGTGATGAAGACTATTATGAGAAGAGCCCGAAGAGAAATCCCACAGGTCCCGGAAACGGCAGCATGCGCATCTTACGCGGTGGTTCGTGGAACTTCTGCGCCTGGCAATGTCGCTCAGGTCATCGGTTTATGATGTTTCCGTGGATATGTGCGTGCACGTACGGCTTTCGCGTCGTGATGTCGCCAAAGCCATAATGCTCTCTGGTTTTTGGTTTTTCCTTTTCATTCAAATCTGAATCTTGTGGCGGCTAAGGGGGACGTACCGTCGCATGTCGCTGCAAAATAGCAGGATACGACAATAAACACCCTCTCAGAGGGCCTTACATGCGATTTTCGGGGGGTGTTTTCGGCCTGTAAGCAATTCTCCACCACCCCTTGCCGCCGGAAAATCATCTTCCACTCGCTATCAGGTCGCGTGATCCCAGAAGTTCATTCCCATGTCATATTGTCCGTTCTCCCGCAGTAATTCTTTAAAACCCATCCCCCAGCCGGTAAAATGCCCCTATGCTTTCTGCCACGAGACAGGCCGGGGTTAGATTGGGCATGGGCATTGATACTGTGCGGACTGACAGCGTGCTTGAAACTTGCGGGTCGAGTCCGGATGCCGGGTACGAGTCTTCGTCGCTCGGCAGCACTCAGGCACTGATCTTTGGGCGAAAAGTTTCAGCCAATCTGTTGAGCAAAAGAGCGGGACAGACGGAAATGCACGAATCCGACAAGCGCAAAGGCGACCTGGATTTACTCCAGGCGGTTGGAATGCGAGGTGTTCCGGCCAATCCACAAGAATGGAAAAAATAGTGAGGAGTGATCCAGTGCAACGATTCTGCCTTGAGAACTTAATTATTATTGTTGGGCTTTGTGCGCTATTTTCTGCGTGTACTGCAGGTGAGAAGGCACGAAACCCGAAGGCAATTTTCAAAGAGGCCAAGGAGACCCAGGATGCGGAGGTCCTTCAGAAGAACATCGCAGCGCTTGTGGCGGATGGCAGTGACGAAGCGGTTGGCTATATTGAAAAGTTGCTGACCGAAGAGAGTCGACTTAAACTCCTTTGGCCTTACGACCTAAGCAAGTTCCGGAGCGCATCGTTTGTTTTGGACTCCCGGTTATTCAAAGTACTCAGATGGCTCTCTGTCTCTCTGGAGGGACAAAGAGCTTCTGAGCTGTTCAGCGATTTATTTGAGTCCGCTAATTACGTTCCTAAAGGTACAACTGAAATCGATTTTATTCGCGAAGGGCGAAGAGCTGCTGTGATAGTTGCTGCTGGGAATATCACAGAACCTACAGAAGAGTTAATTGGAAAGCTAAGAACGTTTGCGGATGAGACATGGAAAGGCGCTTGTGCGGCGGCATTGATCAAAATGGCAACTAAATCTTCAATTGCTGCAGCTCTGAAAATACTGGAAGAAGAAGATGCTGGTAGCCGATGGTTTGCCTGTAGGGTTGGAGCTCGAAGGAGAGACAGACCGCAGGTGTTTCGATTTCTGGTTGAGTGCTATATTCGATCGTCTCTTAAGGAAGCCAATTCGCTTTTGACCAAGCTGTTGCTGGCCGACCACTTTGAGCGTGGAAACAAGAGTCTTGGCAATTATATTTCCTTTGATATGCCCAAATACGAGTCGATTGCGGCCAAACACGCGCAGTTCTACGTCAAGCAGTTCGACCGTCTACTGGATCAAAAAAAGCATCCAATTGCGGATAAGCAACGCAAGGAACTCCAGAAGATCAGGGACATGCTGGCCAAAAAGGCCGAAAAATACAAAAAGCAGCAACGCGAGAAGAAGAAGGAAGCGAAAAAGCAAGAGGCAGAGTAGTGACGCAGCTTTCTGCCGATGCCGCATCCAATGAGCCTATCGCATCAAAAGCTCTTTAAACTCCCCACCACTCGCTGCCGGTGGCAAATGATCTTCGCCGCCCTGGCATCAGATGTTTGTTCGCCTGCCATATTGTCCGTTCCACCGCAGTAATTCTTTAAAATCCGCCGTTCAGCCGGTAAAATGCCCCTATGATTTCTGCCACGAGACAGGCCGGGGTTGGATTGGATATGGGCGTGGATCTTTTGCGGACCGACACCACCTCGACAGACGGCAGTTGCGGAACCTGCGGCTCCTTACCGGGCATTGAGTATGAGTTCAGGTTGGTGATAGACGGTGGAGCGGAGGGCGAGCTTCAGCCCGATTCCCGCCAGTGGTATGTGGACAGGTGGGTGCGGGAGCGGGAGAGCGACCCCGGCGATGCGCCGACGTTCTCAGAGCCTCAGAAAAAACTCTGCCTCGTGCTCGGCGAGACGGGCGGTACTTTCACTAACGCCTTCGAGAAAGCCGGCGGTTACAAGCTCCGCTGCCGTTACACCCACGAGGAGCAGAGCTTCAATCTGGATGTGGAGGTGGAGGTCATTTCCGTTCCGTACATTGGGGTCGCGGGTGAAAGTGCGAGCGACGAAATCCGTTTTGTTTCGATTATTGGGGAAGGTCCGATGGATGTCTATATAGCACAGTACAGTTCGAACCGCCAGGAGGTTTACTCCAGGCACCTGAGAAAGGTAAAACCGAAAGGCCCCCACGAGACCCACGCCGGCCTACAGTGGTATAGCGTTACGTGGAATTTGAAAGATGACGCAAGGGCAGCTTGCAGTCTTGGTATTTCGGGTGTAACGTTGTCGCGAAATTACGCGTTCACGGTCGTGCCGAGCGGGGAGACATCCGATGCATGGCCCGGCCCAACGGCCCTGCCTTATAAGAGCGTTTATCTGCAGCTGCCCGATTATTCCCCGTCGCTGACTCACGAGGACGCCCTTGGGCGGTACCGGGACATTCCCCTGACGGACGGGTCTCCCACCTCCGACACGGTTGTCTTGGTTCCGGCCCACGGTGCCGAGGAGCAACGTCCTGAGGGGACGTGGGTGATTACGAAAAATGTCTCCGGACAAGCTAACCAAGAGCCGACCGCTTTCGTGCTCGGTTTTAGGAGCGCCGATGGCCGGACAGTTTCTGAAGCGGCGGGGACCCGAGCCGAGGTCGTGGTGAACACCGAAGCCGTGTTTAAGACCGGGGATGTGGCAGAGGTGGAGTTCAGATGCCAGGACCCCGACATGGGAATACCAGTTTCGCGCTCGATACGTTTGTTGGCTCGCGGATTGGAGTGGACAAAAGTACAGTGGATTCCCACTGACAGGAAAGGGCGGATGGCCGTTCGTTATGATGCAGACAACAATTGCCTGGAGGTTTATGCCCTTGGAATCAAGCCGTACGAGCCCTGCATAAAAACCGTTTTTAATGGGAAGTTGGTGGGAATCTGTCCTTACCAAGGCGGGACAAATGAAGTGTATTACACGCTTGACGAAAACAGATGTTACGATACCGTCTACCATAGGAGCGTAGACCTGGAGCCGTTCGATGAGGGTACAAAAGGTAAACTGGACTGGGTCCTGTGGTATTACGATTGCACAACCGATCCCGGAGAACCCGAGGGCTTTTGGAGAGAAGGAGGTCAACCATTTGAGTGGTTGAGAGAGTATGAGTTTAATCCAGATGCGGGTGAGGAAAGCGACGCCGAGATGGATCCAGAGTTTGGTCAAGACGTCCCTTCTCCGTAGTGGAAAGGAATGGACAGTGAATAGAGCGGTCTCCATTGTTATAGCCTTTGTTCTGGCGGGCCTATTTTGTGGCAGCTTGGCTGCCAGGGAGTCGTACGTTGGTGCATCTGTAGTTGAACTGAAAGGCAAGGCCGAGGGAGGTACCCTGATCCTGTATTGCCCGGCCCACGGTAAGACTCCGAAATACGTCTCTATTGAGACCAAGAAAGGTCAGACCGCCGAATCCGTAGCTCAAGAACTTGCAAAGACCATTAGCGAGAAAGATCCTTTCGATTGGTGGGGACATTTGCCCAAGAAGGAGAAGGTGAAGTACCGGGCCAAAGGGAGCCGCCTTGTTTTCTCGGAGGCTTATGTCCTGGCGGGCACCGAGCAGGGCTTGGGGATTCCCCCGCCGCCGGTTTCTCTCAGTTGCACGTTTAGGCAGGGCCGGTTCAGTCTCCATTGGAAGAACCCTTCAGGAGAATTTGATGAGGTCACTACAGCCATGCACTTCCCGTTTGTGGGCTACGGGGGCCGACCTGCGGGTAAAGGCTTCAAAGGCACCAAGGATACGATGAGACTAAACCTGGCCAGGCATGCGCACCGACCTGACAATGCCGATTTTCGAGTCATTGCCTGGCGAGGTGTAACCCGTGGCCGGGAAGGGCATCTGGCTTACAGCGGAGGCACTCCCTCGAATGCCGCGGCGATCCACCTGGATTCTCCCGAGTACCAGGACGAGCTTTATGCCATTCCTTTCAGTGGCGGCATTGCCCCTAACTGGTCTCCGTGGGTTCAGGGGGGAGCGGTGGGAGATCATCTCGAACTCCGGCAGGGCACCAGAAAGGAATGTTTGAAGCAGCTACCGAAGGGCAATAGGCTCCGCCGACCCGACCAAAAACCGTTCTATCAACTCATCCGTATCAAGTCATCCGAGGCAACCGGAGGGATTTACCGACAGTTCCTGGGATTGGAACCAGGCAAACCCTACAGGGTGTCAGTTCTTTTAAATACCCTCGCGGTGGAGAAAATCGAAGAAGATTGGTCGCTGTCGTTTCATGCGGCCGTGGATGGAAAAGATGGGAAGCCACTGAACGCAGCGCAGATGTCGGGTGAGAAAGCGCTGCCTGATGGTCACAGTGGTTCTGGAGCCGGAAGAATCGTCCGGTATGGGCCTGAACACACAACTGAAGGCAAATGGGTAATGTCTTCAAGCTCGCCCGATGCGAAGAACCACGGTCAAGAGATTGGAGACCTTGTACTACCTGAGGGAAGAGAAAGCATCACCGTATGGGTACGGCATCAGGCGGAAAAAGCCAAAGGAGTGGGCTACCTTTATGTAAAGCTTGAAGACCTGTCGTGGAGGTAGCAACTGAGGGGGCTCAAGGGACGGGGTAGCCCCGCCACGCATTACCCCGAAAAATGATCCCCGCCGACCTGGCATCAGATGTTTGTTCGCCTGCCATATTGTCCGTTCCCCCGCAGTAATTCTTTAAAATCCGCCGTTCAGGCGGTAAAATGCCCCTATGCTTTCTGCCATGAGACAGGCCGGGGTTGGAGCGGATATGGGCGTGGATCTTTTGCGGACCGACACCACCTCCTCTGGCGGCAGCTGC
>JBKHIT010000061.1:0-29322 GCA_046538485.1 Candidatus Brocadiia bacterium
TGGATTTTAAAAGAAATACTGGAAATAGAAAGATAGATGAGGTGAGTTGGGCAGGCAACGTGCCGGGGAACATCGAAAAGTTCAGAAAGATTGCCGAGGTAAAGTAAAATGGGGAAACTTGAGGACCGGCTCAGACGGGGGCCCCTATTTATCACCTTAATATATCTGTGTTTGGGATTTGCGTGGATACTTCTGAGTGACCGTTTTGCGGAACAGTTTGCGGTGGGCGAAAGAGCCCTTTCTTTTCTGCAATCGGTTAAAGGTTTTCTGTATGTGGTCGGGACGGGACTGATTCTTTATCTTCTTCTTCGGAGTTGGCGAAGTCAACTCGAGAATGCGACACTCGAAAACCGGCGGGCCAACCGTTCGCTTCGGATGCTGACCGATTGCAATCAAGCTTTAATGCGAGCTGAAGAATCGGGGGAACTTGTACAAGATCTTTGCCGGATTATCAGCGAAATCGGGAGATATGAGGCCGTCTGGGCGGCAGAGGTGAAAAAGGAGAAGAGGTGAGAATCAAAACCGTTGCTCAGTCGGGTCTTCAGGACATCGGCAACGAAAAGCTCAATGTTTCCGTCGACAGCGAAAGTGATGTCCGCCAGGTTTTTGAGTCTTCGGATCGAGAATTGCCAAAATCTCTTCTGGAAATGGCGGATCCTGAATTTGCGGAAGAAATCGCCCGTCAAATCGGATCCAAAGCGGTTGTCTCCCTGATCTACAGAAGTGAAAACAAAAAGGTGGACATACTCAGCGTCTATGCGAAGTCCCCGGATCGATTTACATCCCGGGAGATGAATCTTCTGAAAGAGATGAGCGCGGATCTGGAGTTCGGACTTCGCTCTCTTGAAGACCGAAAAGAGCGCGAGCGGGTAGAGAGGGCCCTGCGAGAATCCGAGCAGCAGAAGAGCGCCATCCTGGATACTATGTCGGAACTCGTGGTCTACCAGAAACCTTCAGGCGAGATCGTCTGGTCCAATCAAGCCGCCCGGGAATCCGTCGGGATGGCGGCCGAACAAATGGTGGGCAAGCGCTGTTACGAAGTCTGGCACGGACGCGACGAACGGTGTCCCCTCTGCCCGGTTCCTGCGGCCCGGCGCACAGGAGATTCTGTTTCGAAAGAGGTTGAGACGCCGGACGGACGCACGTGGCTCATCAGTGTTGATCCCCTCACGGATCACTCAGGAGCGATCACGGGTTTTGTGGAAGTCACAAGCGAGATAACGGAGCGGAAAAAAGCGCGAGAAGAACTGAAACGAACAAACAGACGGCTGCAACGGGCAATGGAAGAATTACAGGATGCCCAGCAACGTATGATACAGAAGGAAAGACTCCAGGCTATCGGGGAAATGGCAAGCGGTGTCGCTCACGATTTCAACAATGCCCTGACTCAGATACTTGGGTTTACAGAATTGCTTCTGGAAAGTCCCGATACACTCAGGGATACCGAGAAAGCGCGGCGCGACCTGGAACTCATTCGTTCGGCAGCCCTCCACGCAAGCGATGTGGTTCGGCGAATGCGGGAATTTCATCACGAAACCGAGGAACATCACGTCTCCGAGCCGGTTGACATCACCAGGGTCTTAAAAAACGCCGTTTCGTTCACAAAACCCCGTTGGGAAGATCAGGCGCAGGCCAAAGGCGCCCGTATTGAACTCCGGACCGATCTTAAAGACGTGCCGATGGTTTCGGGTAACGAAGTGGAGTTGCAGGAAGTTGTTACAAATCTCCTCGTCAATGCCATCGATGCGATGCCCGGCGGCGGTACTATCGGTGTTCTTACTGAATCCGACTCCGATGAGGTTCATCTGGAAGTCTCAGATACGGGTGAGGGGATGTCCAGTGAGGTGCAGGAGCACTGTTTCGATCCGTTTTTCTCCACAAAAAGCGAACACGGAAGCGGAATGGGACTGTCGATTGTCAAACGGGTTGTGAAAGATCACCAGGGCCGCGTGACAATACAGAGTGCCCGAGGAGAAGGTACTACAGTGCGAATCAGCTTGCCCCTGCCCAAAGATGCGGAACAGGCAGGAATTATGAAGGAAAAATCACCGGAAATCGACCGGTCTCTGCGTATTCTCGTTGTTGAAGATAGCGACCAAACGCGGGAAATTCTCTCCACATTCCTGCGTTCCGACGGCCACCAGGTCGAAATGGCAGCAGATGGCGAACAAGCCCTGGAGTACTACGAAAATGGCAACTACGATGTGGTTATTACCGATCTGGCTATGCCCCGCATGAGCGGTGATCAGCTGGTGGACGAAATCAGAGATATGGATGATGAAATTCCGGTTCTCATGTTGACCGGTTTCGGCCATACAATGTCCGTGGAAGGGGATGCACCCGAAGGGGTCGATTGCGTCATCCCTAAACCGGTTACCCGGGAGACGCTCCGTAATGCCGTTGCGCGAGCGGTTTCCGAATAGGAAAGGCCCCGGGCTGTTTTACCAATCAGGATTCCGCTCCGGAATTTGCGCTTCAATCGAATCCCGCCAATCCTTCAACATTCCATGCATTCTTTCCACGCGTTCGGGCTGAAGTTCGGCGATATTGTGCTCTTCGCTGATATCCTCGCGGAGGTTGTAAAGTTCGAGATGTCCGTCTTCGAAGAATTCGATCAGTTTGTAATCGCCTGAGCGGATGCTCGAGCCGGGTGTTCCTCCCTGGTTCCCGTAGTGTGGGTAATGCCAGAAGATGGCTTCCCGGTCGATCGATCTGGCACCTTTCAGCAAAGGCACAAGGCTGATGCCGTCGGTGTGCTGTTCGGGCAAGGGGCCAAGCCCGGCCATCTCGAGGAGGGTCGGGTAAAAATCGGGGCTTGTAACAGGTTCGCAGCAGACGGAACCGGGTTCGGTAACTCCAGGCCATTTGACGATGAGTGGTTCCCGGACTCCGCCTTCGTACATCCAACCTTTACCTTCGGCCAGCGGGCTGTTGCAGGTGGGCGACCCTTCGGCGGTGGCCAGACCGCCATTGTCGGATGTGAAAACAACGACCGTGTTGTTTTCTTCGCCTTCGTCTTTTATAGCTTCCATAAGATGCCCGATGTTTTCGTCGAGACTTTGAATCATCGCGGCGTAATCGGGATCCGACTGGACGAGACGCCGTTTGATCTGCCGGTCCTTTTTGCCTTCGATAGGGAACGGACCGTCAACCTCGAAGGTCTTGACAGTGTCGAGGCCCAATTCCTTGACCTTCTTTTCGTATCGTTCGACCAGTGCCTTTTTCGCCTGGATGGGACCATGGACGCAATAATAGCACATGTTGAGATAGAACGGTCGCTCGTCATTTTCTCTGATCAGGCGAATGGCCTCATCGGTAAGGTGGTCGGGCAGGTATTTGCCTTCTTCTGCGTTTTCCATCGTCGGGTTGTTCCAGGGGCTGAAATATCCGTTTGTGGGCAGACCCCACTCACAGCCGCCGATATTTTCTTCGAACCCGTGTTTGTCAGGATAATAATCCTCTTTGCCAAGATGCCATTTGCCGAGGTGCCACGTGGCATATCCCGCTTCATTGAGAGTTGCAGCGAGGCTTTTCTCCCCGCTCGGAAGATGGTCGATGTAAGGCGCGTCAACCAGGACACCCCGTCGTGGATGGCAGAAACCACCCCAATCGATCCAGTCTGTAACTCCTACTGTGGCCGGGTATTTTCCGCTGAGAATGCTGGCCCGGGTGGGCGAGCAAACGGGGCAGGCGGCGTAGCCATCGGTAAACTTCATCCCCTCTCCTGCGATTTGATCGATGTTCGGGGTCTCGTAGAAGGTGCTTCCGTAACATCCGATATCTTTCCATCCCATATCATCAATCAGGATGAAGACAAAATTTGGCGGTTTTGGCATGAGACGTCCTTTCCAGCTCGTGAAAATTCTGAGGCGCAGATTGCGGACCGTGAGCCTGCCTAAAATACATTGGTGCCGGGATAGCGTCAAACCGGGAAGGACGGAAGGGATTTTCGCGTTGGAGCAGGGGAGAACGCCAATGGGTTGTAGGTCCGCCTCGCCGAGGTGGACCTGCCGTTTGACGAGTTTGTTGAACGCGATTGTGTAATTCACTCCCCGGTGATTTCATGCAAGGCATCGGGGGCAACATCTTCGGGGAGTTTTTCGGTGACTGCGTGGATGTCCTGCAGGCACCGGACTTCCAGCTCGCCGGTCCGCAGAGCCTGCACGGCTTCGGCAGCAGCACGAGCGGCAGCGATAGTAGTGATCAACGGTAATTTGCGCTTGACGGCCTCTCCGCGGATGAAGATTTCATCGTGGCGCGGAACCGGGCCACTCGGCGTGTTGATCAAGAGGCCCACGTCACGGCTTTTTATGAAATCGATGATATTCGGTCGGCCCTCGGAAAGTTTTGGTACTTGAGTAGTTTCTACGCCTGCGTTCTGTAGCGCTGCGGCGGTACCGGAGGTTGCGATCACCTCCAACCCCATCTCGGAGAACTGCCGTGCAACCGGCAAGACGGCTTCTTTGTCAGCGTCTTTGACGCTGATGAATACCTTTCCTTCGACCGGCAGAGTTTGGCCGGCTGCGATTTGGCTTTTGGCAAATGCACCTCCGAAAGTGTCGTCGACCCCCATACATTCGCCCGTGGATTTCATCTCGGGTCCGAGGACCGGATCGACTCCGGGGAACCGATCGAATGGCAGAACTGACTCTTTGACGGCGTAGAATTTCGGTTTTGGGTCTGCGGTTACGCCTTGTTCCTTGAGACTCACCCCGACCATGACTTTGGACGCTATCATTGCCATGGGGAGCCCGGTAGCTTTGGAGACAAAGGGAACGGTTCGGGATGCCCGGGGATTGATCTCCAACACGTAGATCTCGTCATCTTTGACGGCATACTGAATGTTCATCAGCCCCACGACTTCGAGTTCCAACGCCAGTTTTCGGGTTTGTTCGCGAATACGCTCGATTATTTCCTCTTCGAGCGAGAACGGCGGTAGCACCATGGCGCTATCTCCGCTGTGCACGCCGGCCTGCTCGATATGTTCCATCACACCTGCAACCACAACGTTTTCCCCGTCGCTGACGGCATCGACATCGACCTCGATTGCATCGTCCAGGAATTTGTCGATCAGGATGGGGCGGTCGGGCGCGGCCAGAAGAGCTTCGTTTACCATCCGTTCCAAATCTTCTTCTTTCCAGGCGATTACCATGGCACGCCCCCCCAGCACGTAGGAAGGGCGTATAAGGACCGGGTAGCCGAGTTCCCCGGCGATTTTATGGGCCTGTTTGTAGGACGTGGCTGTATCACTCGGAGCCTGCTGAAGGCCCAGTTTCTGGATGAGTTCGCGGAACAGTTTGCGGTCTTCCGCGCGGTCAATGGCCGCCGGACTCGTTCCGAAGATGTTCACACCGGCTTTGGCCAGCGGCACAGCGAGGTTCAACGGAGTCTGTCCGCCGAGTTGGACTACAATCCCTTCCGGTTCCTCGCGTTCGGCGATATTCAAAACATCCTCGTAGGTCAGAGGCTCGAAATATAAGCGATTCGAGATATCATAATCTGTCGAGACAGTTTCGGGGTTCGAATTGACCATTATGGTCTCATACCCAAGTTCCCGGAGGGCGAGTGAAGCATGCACACAGCAATAGTCAAATTCCAGCCCCTGCCCGATTCGGTTCGGCCCACCTCCCACGATAAGCGCTTTGGGTTTATCACTGGAGCGGCTTTCATCTTCGGTCCCATAGGACGAATAAAAGTACGGAGTATAGGCTTCGAATTCTGCGGCGCAGGTGTCCACGAGTTTGTAGACAGGAGTAATCCCGGCTTCTTTGCGTTTCTGTCGGATATCAACCGGTTCCGCCCCGATCAGCGACGCAATTTGGGCGTCGGAAAAACCCCTTCGTTTCGCGTGGGCGAGCTGGCGGTCGCTCAATTCTTCCTCGGATGCATGCGAGGCGAGCCGGCGTTCTTCGGTAACGATTTCTTCCACATTATGAATGAACCAGGGATCGATCCGGGTGAGTTCCGCGATTTCCTCGGGTGTCATGCCTTTTTTCAGTGCATATTTGATGTAGAACATGCGCATCGGATTCGGGCGTTTGAGGTTTTCGCGCACCGCTTCATGATCGATCTTGCGTTCTCCGATCGTATCAAGTCCACTCAGACCAATTTCGAGTCCACGTAGCCCTTTTTGAAGCGATTCTTTGAACGTGCGTCCGATGGCCATGGTTTCGCCGACGGATTTCATGGAGACCGTCAGATCATCGTCGCAGCCCGGGAATTTTTCGAAGGTGAAACGCGGAATCTTCGTGACGCAATAATCGATCGTTGGTTCAAAACAGGCCGGCGTCTCCTGGGTGATATCATTTGGGATTTCATCGAGACTGTAACCGCAGGCCAGTTTCGCGGCGAATTTTGCGATCGGGAAACCGGTGGCTTTGCTGGCGAGGGCGGAGGAGCGGGAGACTCTGGGGTTCATCTCGATGGCAACCATCCGCCCGTCTTCCGGGTTGACGGCGAACTGGATGTTGGATCCTCCCGTTTCCACGCCGACCCGCCTGATGATATCGATCGCATCGTCCCGCATGCTCTGATACTGTTTGTCGGTGAGGGTCTGGGCGGGGGCAACAGTTATGGAATCGCCGGTGTGGATACCCATCGGGTCAATATTTTCAATGGAACAGATGATGACGACGTTATCGTTGTGGTCGCGCATCACCTCGAGTTCGTATTCTTTCCACCCGATGACCGATTCCTCGACAAGTATTTCGTCGATGATGCTGAGTTCGAGCCCGAGGGTGGCGGCATCTTCAAATTCCTCGGCGTTGTAGGCTATCGAAGCGCCGGTTCCTCCAAGGGTGAAACTGGGGCGGATGAGCAGAGGGAACCCGAATTCTTCGGCGGCCTCGCGGGCTCCTTCGAGATTATGGGCGGGGCGACTTTCGGGAATCGCCACTCCAATTTCCTGCAGCGCAGTCCGGAACAGCTCCCTGTCCTCCGCGCATTGAATGGCATCGTAGTTCGCCCCAATCATCTCGACACCGTATTCCTCGAGGTATCCGGCTTCTGAGGCCTGGACGGCGACATTCAGGGCGGTCTGACCGCCGAGGGTGGCCAGAAGCGCATCTGGCTCCTCCCGCTTGAGGACCTTTTGAAGAACCTCCGCCGTTATGGGTTCGAGATATGTGCGGTCCGCCATAACGGGATCGGTCATGATGGTGGCGGGGTTGGAATTGAGGAGAATGACTTCGTAGCCTTCCTCGCGAATAGCTTTACATGCCTGAGTACCGGAATAGTCGAACTCACAGGCTTGTCCGATGATGATCGGTCCAGATCCAAGAATCAAAATCTTTTCAATGTCGGTTCTTTTCGGCATAGTTCCTCAAAGTCTGACGTGAACATTTCTTTGAGCGAGGTACGACTTGACCTCGCTGACACTGTATTCTCCGTAGTGGAATATCGATGCTGCGAGAGCGGCGTCGGCCTGACCTTCTGTGAGCACTTTGAAAATATGTTCTGGTCCCCCGGCGCCGCCGGAGGCGATCACAGGGATCTCAACGGCTTCTGAGATAGCGGCGTTGAGCTCGATATCATATCCCGTTGTTTGTCCATCTGAATCGATGGATGTCAACAAAATTTCGCCGGCTCCGTATTCTTCCACGTGGCGCGCCCAATCGACCGCCTTGTGCTCAGTCGGGGTCCGGCCGGATTCAACATAGACCTCCCAGCCGCCGTCGTCGGAGCGTTGTGCATCGATTGCTACAACAATGCACTGACAGCCGAAACTTCGGGAGGATTTTTCGATCAGTTCGGGGCTGCGCACGGCGGCCGTATTGATTGAAACTTTGTCGGCGCCGGCGCTCAGCAGCTGGTTGATGTGTTGTTCGCTGCTGATTCCACCACCGACCGTGAAGGGAATGGAAATACACTCTGCGATCCGGGTAACCAGCCCGCGAATCGTCTCGCGGGCCTGGAGGGTAGCCGTGATATCGAGAAAAACGAGTTCATCAGCGCCTTCTTTGCTGTAGGTCGCCGCGCACTCCACCGGATCACCTGCGTCACGCAGCTGTCCGAACGAGATACCTTTCACAACCCGGCCGTTTTTGACGTCGAGACAGGGGATGATACGTTTGGCTAACACAAATCAGTCCTCTTCACAGAGGCAGCAAAAATTCGAAAGCATTTTCAGTCCGACGGCGCCGCTTTTTTCGGGGTGAAACTGGGTACCAAAAACATTGTCCCGGCTGGCCACCGAAGTGAACGTCCGTCCGTAATCAGTAGACCCCACACTGACTTCTGATTCAGCCGGCAAAGTGTAGTAGGAATGCGCGAAATAGAAAAACTCGCCGGATTCAATATCCTCAAAAAGAGAGCAGGCGGCGGTCTGGTCGACCTGATTCCAGCCCATATGCGGGACTTTCAGTCCGCGCTCAAACCGCACAACCTGGCCCGGCAGCAGATTCAGACCCCCATGGCGACCGTGTTCTTCGCTTTCGGAGAACAACAGTTGGTGCCCGAGGCAGATCCCGAGCAACGGCCGCCCGGAATCGGCGAACTGACAGACGACATCGTCGAGTCCCCTCTCCCGCAACTGGTCCATGGCGGGAGCAAAAGCGCCGACGCCGGGCAGTATCAAACCGTCTGCGCCCTGCAGCAGTGAAGGATTATCGGTCAACTCGGCATCCCGCTGCAATCGTCTCAGGGCAAAAAGCACACTGCGGATGTTCCCCACATCATAATCGACCACCGCGATCATCTCTCGCTGCTCCTTTCGCCTGCGGCCCGGACAAAATCCCGGAACAGAGGGTGGGGATTTGTTGGGTAAGACTTGAATTCAGGATGGAACTGGGTCGCCAAGAACCAGGGATGGTCTTCCAATTCCAGAATTTCGACGAGATCCAGCTCGGGGTTTATTCCGCTGAAGACCATTCCGTTTTCTTTGAAGATTTGCCGGTAGTTGTTGTTGAATTCATAGCGATGTCTGTGCCGTTCTTGAACCTCTTCGGCCTGGTAAGCCTCACCGGCACATGTGCCGGGCTGGAGTGTACAGGGCTGTGCGCCAAGACGCATCGATGCGCCTTTTTGAGTGACCTCCTTCTGTTCTTCCAGCAGACATATGATTCTATGTTCTGTGTTTCCGTTAATTTCGGTGGTGTCGGCGCCTTCCAGTCCGCAGACGTTCCGTGCAAATTCAATGGCGGCGCATTGCAGGCCCAGACATAAGCCAAGAAAGGGGATATTGTTTTCCCGGGCGTATTTTACCGCTTCAATTTTCCCTTCCACGCCGCGCGAGCCAAATCCGCCCGGCACCAGGATTCCGTCGGCGCCGCCGAGAGTGTCTTCGGGTCCGTTCTCCTGGACGTCTTCGGAGAGAACTTTTCGGATATTTATTCTGGCTTCGTTGGCAGTACCGCCGTGTTTGAGGGCTTCATAAATCGATTTGTAGGCGTCCTGAAGCTCCCCATATTTGCCAACGACCGCCACCTCCACTTCCGATGTGGGGTTCAGCATCGTTTCGAGAATGTCCGGCCAGGGGCCCAGATCGAGTTCTTTGGCGGGCAGATCAAGTCTATCGATTATCAGTCGATCAAAACCTTCATCCAGAAATATGAATGGAACTTCGTAGATAGTCTGATCGACGTCCGGTTCCTCGATGACGGCTTTTTTCTCGACGTTACAAAAGAGGGAGATTTTGTCTTTTGCGGATGCGGTCAGCGGCTTTTCAGTCCGGCAGATGATGGCGTCCGGTTCGATCCCCAATTCGCGAAGCTTTATGACCGAGTGTTGCGTTGGCTTGGTTTTAATCTCCTGCGCGGCCCGGATGTACGGTACAAGCGAAACATGGACATACATTGCGTTGTCACGGCCTTCATCAAGACGGATCTGGCGGATGGCTTCGAGAAAAGGCAGCCCTTCAATATCACCAACAGTTCCGCCGATTTCACTGATGACGACATCGACTTCCGGTGAGACGAGGCGCCGCACGCAATCCTTGATCTCGTCTGTGACGTGGGGGATGAGCTGGATGGTCTGTCCAAGATAGTCGCCTTTTCTCTCTTTCGTCAGGACGGACCAATAAACCTGTCCGGACGTGAAATTGCAGTTCTTATGGGTGGGCTCGCCTGTGAACCGCTCGTAGTGGCCGAGATCGAGATCGGTTTCCTCACCGTCTTCGGTTACATAGACCTCTCCATGTTGGTAAGGATTCATCGTGCCCGGATCGACGTTCAGATATGGATCGAATTTTTGCAGTTTAATCCGGAGTCCCCAGGCTTTGAGAAGCATGCCGATCGAGGCGGCGGTAATCCCTTTCCCCAGCGAAGAGACGACACCGCCGGTGACGAAGATAAATTTTGTCATTTTTTGCGCTTTTAGTGACAGTAGTACGGGATTCTACGTTCGGTTGTCTTTCATCATATCTTTGAATTCCTGGAACAGGTGCTGTGCATCGTGCGGACCGGCCGAAGCTTCGGGGTGGTACTGAACACACATTATGGGCATGTCTTTGTGCCGCAGTCCTTCCAGTGTCTTATCATTGAGATTCTTGTGGGTCAGCTCGATTTGATCCTGATCGAGTGAGTCAATATCGACGCAGAAACCGTGATTCTGACACGTAATATCGATTTTCCCCGTTGTAAGGTCTTTCACCGGGTGGTTGGCCCCGCGGTGACCGAATTTCAGTTTATAAGTTTTGCCCCCGAGGGCGAGACCGAGGAGCTGGTGGCCGAGACAGATGCCAAAAATCGGTTTTTCTCCGAGAAGCTTTTGGAGCTCTTCCACAACGTAGGGAATTCCCGCCGGATCTCCCGGCCCATTTGAAAGCATGATTCCATCCGGATCTATGGCCTGCACGTCTTCAGCTTTGGTGCTGGCAGGAACCAGTGTGATATGGCATCCGGCTTCGGCCAGGCAGCGAAGAATGTTGTATTTTGCACCGAAATCATACACCACAACCCGCGCATCGGCGGAATCCGCACGGGGGCTGCCTTCCCACTCGTAGGGTTTATCGCAGGTGACCTCTTTCACAAGATCGCGACCGATGAGCCCCGGCGCCTGGCGTGCGCGTTCAACGAGATCGTCACGTTCGAACTCGCCTGCAGCCAGCGCCGCCCGCATGGCGCCGGCCTCGCGGATATGACGTGTCAGAGCCCGCGTATCTACTTCGCTGAGGGCGACGATATCGTGATCTTTCAGGTAATCTCCGAGTTGCCCCTGGGACTCGTTATTGGAGGGGTAGGGACAGTATTCTCTGACGATAAATCCTTCGGCCTTTGGAGCTGCGGATTCGATATCCTGGCCATTCACTCCATAGTTTCCGATCAGGGGGTAGGTCATTGTGACGATCTGGCCTTTGTAGGAGGGATCCGTCAGAATCTCCTGGTAGCCTGTCATGCTGGTATTGAAAACGACTTCACCGGTTTTTATCCCGGGTGCGCCGAAGGATTCCCCTTCCAGGAAGAAGCCGTCTTCCAGGGCGATAGCCCCGCGGGGCGGCATGTTTTGGCTCATGAGTGCCTCTCAAATTATGATTGTCACTTTTTTGTTGAACTTTTATGCGGAAGCAAACGGCCACGAGTCTGTTTCAACCGGGGCTTTACCAGTTTCGATAAATTTCGGGCAAAGTTCGTTTGTGTTGCGCTTTTTCGATCATAGATCGCACTTTTTTAACAGCGTCGGGATCAGCCTGTGGTTCACGGCCGGTCTGCAATGCATCAACGATTTCGTCGATCACGTCGTAACTGAGCCCGATTTCACTTTCGTCTGTTTGACCCGGCCAGAGCCCGGCGCTTGGCGGTTTATTGATTACAACTTCCGGAATGCTCAGTTCCCGGGCCAGTTCCCGGACTTCTGATTTAAGGAGTCCGCCGATCGGCAGAATATCGGCGCCGCCATCGCCGTATTTCGTGAAATATCCCAGAGCCAATTCGGTCCGGTTTCCTGTTCCGGCCACAAGGTTGTTGCGAACGTTGGCAAAGAAATAGAGGGACGTCATCCTCAATCGCGGTTTTATGTTGGCTCGCGCGAGACTCGAGTCTTCTTCCGGGAGCTGCTCGAGAAAATCCTGGTAAATTTTATCGAGCGAGACCGTTTCGGTTTGAACCCCGAGACTATCGGCAACCAATTGCGCGTGTTCGGTGTCCTGGTGTTCGCTTTCACAGGGCATTATTATTCCCAGGCTTTCATGACCGACGGCGTTTTTCGCGAGACCCAGCACCACGGCCGAATCAACGCCACCGCTCAGGCCAACGACAATCCCTTCCGCACCGGCTTCGCGCGTTTTCTGTTCAAGCCAGTCCGCGATTTTTTTTGAGATGGCTGTAAAATCCCTTTTTGTCGGATTTCTGGAAATCAAGTTTATTTTTGAACCGCGCACTCCTTTTTTCAGGTTTTGAGAGCCCATTTCATTTCTCAGCATTAGAGTATAGCGGATTTCTGCCGGCTCGTCAGGTCTTCCGCTCCAGGGCCTCGCGTCGCATGTCGTTGTCGACTGATACGGGATAATTTCCCGTGAAGCACGCAAGGCAATATTCGCTTCTCTCTGCCTGTGCTGCTCCCAAAAGACCTTCCACAGTTTGATATCCCAGTGAGTCGACGCTGAGGAAGTCCGCGATTTCACTGACCGAACGCCGGGCGGCAATGAGCTGTTCGGTATCGGGGAAGTCGATGCCGTAGTAACAGGGATGCCGAATCGGCGGGGCGCTGATTCTCATGTGCAGCTCGCGCGCACCCATCTCCCGCAGCATCGAAAGACGTCCGCGGCTCGTCGTCCCGCGCACGATTGAGTCGTCCACCACCACCAGCCGTTTCCCTTTAACGACATCTTTCACGACGTTAAGTTTGATTTCGACGTGGTCGCTACGATTTTCTTCCGGCGGGATTATGAAAGTCCGGCCAATGTACCGGTTGGAAATAAAGCCGAAATCGAGGGGGATGCCGGACCGACGCGAATATCCTAATGCGGAAGAATCTCCGGAATGCGGGATGCTCATCACGAGGTCGGCTTCCACAGGATGGGTTTCGGCGAGTTTTTCCCCCAACCGGAGACGGACATTGTGGACCGTCCGGCCGAACACGCGGCTGTCGGGTCTGGCAAAATAAATATGCTCGAATATACACCGCGCCTGATTTTCCGGAGGGGAGGCGACAAACTGCCAGGAACGTAACCCGTCATCGTCAATGCATACGATCTCGCCCGGTTCGATATCACGAATATATTCCGCCCCGAGCAGATCAAACGCGCACGTTTCGCTGGCAACGACGTATCCGCTGCCGAGTTTGGCCAGAGAAAGCGGTCGGAATCCTTGGGGGTCGCGGGCCGCCATCAGACGCGAGGAAGTCATCATGGCAAGGGAATACGCGCCCCGGACGTGATGCAACGATTCGCCGAGTGGGTCGGCCACGCCGATGTGTTCGGGGTCGGCCAGCAGATGGACGATAATTTCGCTGTCGGTCGAGGTCTGGAATATGGAACCGCGCGATTCATACAGTTCCCGAAGCGACCGGGCATTGGCGAGGTTGCCGTTGTGAGCGACCGCCACGATCCCCTGGGAGTATTCAATCACCAGAGGCTGGATGTTCTGGACCCTTTTGGCACCGGTTGTTGAGTAACGGGTGTGGCCGACGGCGATGTGGCCCGGGAGGTTCTGAAGGTCTTTGTGCCCTATTGCCTCCGTGAGAAGTCCCAGACCTTTGGCGCTCTGGATTTGCCGACCGTCGGAGGCGACAATGCCGGCCGATTCCTGCCCCCTGTGCTGAAGGGCGTGGAGACCGGCATGGGCTTTTCGAGCGGCGTTGCTGACCCCGTAGAGGCCAATGACCCCGCAATGGTGACGGAGCTCGGAGCCCCGGGCGTCAGAAGTTCCTACCGATCCGCTGTCTGCGGGTCGAGAGCTACAGAATGAACAAGAAGAACAGCGAACCATATTGGGCTTTGCTTCCGTTTCCAGAACCTGGGGATTATTCATACTCCTGACAGCTCAGCACTTTCCGGTTGGGTTTCGTGAAACGGCATGCCCGGCGCTTTCCGCAGTTCCGACACAGACCGATCCCGGTATCTCCATGGGATCTGGAAATGCCGTTGGCGGGAGTGCGACTTGTCGATCGGCCAGCGCGGGTTTCAAAAGGCTGGAATTCTTTGCACGTCAGCACCGCCGCGTGCCCATTCCTGTGGAGACACTCCGGTGATTCGGTGCAACTTTTGCAGAGAAGGTATTGCATAATTTTTCCCCTTTTTATGTGTAAAACCTGCGAATATATGCTTCTATCCGCGGATTATTTCCATGGCTTCCTCGCGGTAGGCATTCTGGATATAAGGCAGTCCCGTGATCTCGGCCGCTTCGTTTGTGAGGGCCGCCAGGTCTTTCCGACTGATGGCTTCAATGTTGAAGTTCCTCGAACCGGCCATCAACTGCTGGAGACCGACTTTCAGTTTGTCGACGAAGGTGTACATGGCAATGGCGCCAAGAGGCATTTCTTTGACCGTATCTTCCCCGAACTCATCGCAGAGATCTTCGTAGTCAAGGAATATTTGTTCCGGTCTATCTCCATGCTGTTTGATGGTTTTCGGCAAATCCTCGCCGTTCTCCAGCCAGTTTTCCAGGTTTTTCCCCACCATCCCCGGGATCATAATCGCGCGCCCCATACATACGGCTTTGAAGTAGGGCGCTCCGAGTGCCAGCACTTTGAAAATGTGGTCTTCGGTTGAGAGCCCACCGGCCATGGCAAGGTCCGGCACATACGCGTCCTGGTCGTCGAGTTCCCGGGCAAGTTCACAGGCCATGGATTGCAGGTAGATGGTTGGAATACCCCACTCGTTCATCATGCGCCAGGGGCTCATGCCGGTTCCACCGGGCGCACCATCAATCGTCACAAGATCGAGTTTGGCGTCGGATGCCCATTTGAGAGCCATAGCAAGTTCACGCATCGGGTATGCTCCCGTTTTCAGCGTGACGCGTTTGGCCCCCAGATTGCGCAGGCGTTCGACTTCAGCGTGGAATCCTTCTTCATCAACAAAACCAAGACGGGAGTGCCTTTCAAAGTGCTTAATTTCACCTTCTTTGTAGGCTTTTTGATGGGACGGAGACGAAGGATCGGGTGTTACCAGATATCCTCGATCCTGCAGCTGGAGGGCGCGATCCAGGTTGTCGATCTGAATCTCACCCCCGATGCATTTCGCGCCCTGACCCCACTTGAGTTCGATTGTTTCGACACCCAGTTCTTGAATAGCGTATTCGGCAACCCCCAGGCGCGTGTCTTCGACATTCATCTGGACGATCAGGTCGCCATAGCCGTTGTGAAACTTCCTGTAAATCTCGACACGATGACGCATCTCGGGGGATTCGACCAGTTTGCCGTTTTCATCGCGTTCCAGTTGCGGGTCGACGCCGCAGACGTTTTCTCCGCAGACGAGTGTGATGCCGCTGATAGCGGCGCCCACGGCGAAATGGTCCCAGTTTTTCGCGGCGACTTCGGTTGAACCCAGAGCCCCGGTAAAAACAGGGGCCTGCATCCGAACTTTGTCATTGCCCGCACCATACTCGGTTTCGGTATCAATATCGGGGAAAAGAGTGGTATTAGGTCCAGCCTCGGCTCCTTCAGGCAGTCCGCGGGCCCCCATAGCGTAACCCATGATGTTGAGATGCGAATAATCGACCGGATAATCTTTTTCGGCTCCGGCCGTCATGCTCCCGAATGGCCCCGGATAAAGAAGCTCGCGACCTCGCATGGACGCCTGAAAGACGTCACAATTGCCGCGGCATCCGTCAACACATCGGGTGCAGATTCCCGATTGTGGCACGACATCCCGACTTCTATTTCGTGTACCCGTTGCTTCGTTTGAGTTAGGTTGCTGCAAATTCATTCAAGCGCTCCTCTTAATCGATCAGAAAAAAGTGATTTTGTTCGCGTAACTCCGCTGCACAAATATTGATCAAAGTGGATATCCTAATTACCGCACAGTTATAAATTTGCAAACCGTGTGCCGACTCTGTAATACGCGGGGTTAAGAAGCGGGATAAATATCACAAATCGCTGCTTAAAAAGGCTTTACATGAAGAGCATGCGATTGTTGCCCGAGCCGCTACTCCAGATGAGGCCTGCGCAAAATGTGTGCAGTGATCTGTAACTGTGCATTGTCTGGTTGGCGGCGCTGGCGGCAGGTGCGATTCGGTCGGGGCGGGAAATGGCGAATCAGGTGGTCAGGAGCCGTGCGGGGGGGGGCTGCGGATTCTCCCCCGGGGTGGCACACAAAAAGGCACATGCACAAAAACGGCACTGGGCAATTTGACACAGACGTTCCAGCGAGGTACTATATTTTGACTTTAGCCAAATAAAATGGGATCGGTGATGATTCAGGTGATTCCGAGCAAATCTGGCGATAGGAGTGTTGTTTATGGTATTTAACCCTTTCAAAATGGCGCAGGATCAGTTGGCTGTTGCGGCGGAGAAACTGAATTTAGATGCGGCGGTTCACGAGTTTTTGCGGTGGCCGTTGAGAGAATTGTGGGTGACACTGCCGGTAAAAATGGATGATGGGTCGACGGAAATTTTTCGGGGTTTTCGTGTGCAGTACAACGATGCCCGAGGTCCTTGCAAGGGCGGCATCAGGTTCCATCCAGAAGAAACTATTGAAACAGTACGGGCTTTAGCCGCCTGGATGACCTGGAAGACAGCTGTCGTTGATATTCCCCTGGGCGGAGGCAAAGGTGGAGTGGTTTGCAATCCGAAAAAGATGAGCCGGAACGAACTTGAAAGATTAAGCCGCGCCTACATACGGCAGGTTGGCCGGATTGTGGGTGATCACAAAGACGTGCCGGCTCCGGATGTTTACACGGATCCGCAGATTATGGGCTGGATGATGGACGAGTACGAAGCAATGAATGGGGGGCGTCATGAACCGGGCATGATTACGGGGAAACCGATCCCACTGGGGGGTTCATTAGGGCGTGGCGATGCGACGGCACGGGGCGGCTGCTACATCGTCCGCGAAGCAGCGAAATCGCTCGGTATTGATACGAAGGGATCAACGGTTGCGATTCAGGGGTTCGGTAACGCCGGTCAGTACGCTGCTCTGCTGGCGGATTCGATACTTGGCTGTAAGATTATCGCCGTCAGCGACAGCCGTGGTGGTATTATCAACGAAGATGGTTTTGATTCCGAAGCTCTTGTGAAGCATAAGCTCGACACCGGAGCCGTGGGAGATTTTCCGGAATCGGAACCAATCACAAACGAGGAACTTCTTGAGCTACCGGTTGATATACTGTTCCCCGCGGCGCTGGAAAATGTGATAACAAAGGACAACGCTCCTGAAATCAACGCCAAAATATCATGCGAATTGGCGAACGGCCCACAAACCCCGCAGGCCGACGAAATCCTTCATGAAAATTCAGTGCTGTTTATCCCCGATTTCCTGGCGAATGCAGGCGGAGTGACAGCCAGTTATTATGAGATGGTTCAGAATATCACAAACCATTACTGGACGGCCGATGACGCGAATGCGGAACTCGATCAGAAGATGACAGCTGCTTTCCACACGGTCTATCAGGTCGCCCAAAACGAAAACGTCCACATGCGCCTGGCTGCTTATATGGTTGCCGTGGAACGCGTAGCAGAGGCCGTCAAACTCCGCGGGTGGGTTTGAGTTAAATTTAGTGCTGGGAAATCCCTAAATCCTTGATTTTTCTGCGCACAGTATTGCGGCTGACCCCGAGTTCTTCCGCCGCCTTCGTCTGGGTAAAGTCTGTACTTTCAAGCACCTGCTGAATCAGTGATCTTTCGACCCGAGACATGATTCTATCGTAAAGATTGTGTTTGGTGCCGGATTCTCGGAGGCTTTTCACCAACCGAGGAATGACGTCCTCGGGTTCACCAACAATATCCTTGCTGCGACGACCTTCCGGCAGCATGCGAATGTTGATGGGGAGTAGTTTCAGGGGGATTGTGCCGGTCTGGGTCAGGACAACAGCTCTTTCGATACAGCTTTCCAGCTCTCGGACATTCCCGGGCCAGGAGTATTCCATGAATGTGTCCAGAACTTCGCGGGATATTTTGGAAACATCTTTGTCATACTGTTTGCTGTATTTCTCCAGAAAGTGATCGACAAGGAATGGAATGTCATCGGTACGCTCACGGAGCGGAGGGATAAAAATCGGGATGACGTTGAGGCGGTAAAATAGATCTTCCCGGAAAGTCCCTTTGCTCATGTGCTCTTCAAGATCGACATTTGTCGCGGCAACCACGCGTACATCCACGCTTATTGTTTTTGTTCCGCCGACTTTTTCGAATTCTTTTTCTTGAAGAACGCGCAGCAGTTTAACCTGTAGGCGTTCGCCTATGCTTCCGATCTCGTCCAGGAAAATCGTTCCTTCACCGGCGAGTTCAAAGCGCCCTTTGCGATTCTCGATGGCTCCGGTGAATGCTCCTTTCACGTGTCCAAACAGTTCACTTTCCAGCAGGTTCTCCGAAAGTGCGCCGCAGTTGACCTTGACGAAGGGGCCGTCTGATCGGTCGCTGTTGTAATGGAGCACGCTCGCGATCAGTTCCTTCCCCGTTCCCGTTTCTCCCTGGATGAGAACGTTGGCATCGCTTTTGGCGACGGTCGAGGCCGTGGCCACAACATCCTGCATGGTCCCGCTGGCGGCAACGATGTTGCCGAATTTGTACTTCGATTCCAGATCTTTTCGCAGCCGTAGATTCTCAGCGACAAGCTCTTCCCGTTGCACCATCACCATCCGGTTAATTTTGATGGCCTGGCTGACCAGCGAGGCGATAATTTGCAGGAGGCGTTGGTCCTTGGCGAGAGTCTCTTCGTCCACAAATTCCCTGTCAACGCTGATCGCTCCAACAATTTCTTCGTCGACCCGAAGGGGAACGCAGACGAAGGAAACAGGACGACCTTCTTCCGTCCGACCGCGTGCACCTGTCCTGTTCAGAAAAAACGGGTCTTTGCTTATGTCCGCGATTGAAAGCGGTTGACCGGTTTCGACGACCCGGCCGGTGACGCCTTCTCCGATTTGATATTCTCCCCGTTCTTTTTCCGTAACACTCAGGCCATGGGCGGCTTCGATCTTGAGTCGACCCGATGACGGATCACGCAGCACAAGGGTTCCTCTCTTCAGTTTTAGTTCGCGTGCCAGGATATCCATCGTTTGCTCAAATACCCGTTCCAGCTCAAGTGCTCCGCCGATGGCATCCGACATCTCGCTCAGGACGGATAGCTCAAGTTCTTCTCGATGGGCGGGGGCAAACTCAAGTCCGTCTTCTGCGATGACGAAACGTTGTGGGATTCCAATACGTGGTGCTGCACGTCCCTCGCATTTTTTCAGTGCGACTGTGGCCTCTCCTTCTTCCACAGAGAGTTCCAGAACTACCTGAGTAATGTGCCGCAGGTTGGCCAGCAGCTGGCCCGAATGAGCTTCCCGTTCCAGAATCCAGTAGGCGACCGTGTTAAGATCGTAAAGGCGTGGACACATGTACGCGAAGAAATTGAGTGCCTGACGCTCTTCGTCCCATAATTCCAACATGCCCGTAATGCTATCAAAAACATAAAAAGGATTGTTGCCGGCCTCCCGCTCAAGTTCTTCCAGCGATTCAGAAACCTGGTCCGGATCGGGAGACGGGCAGCGTGCCACCGTTTTAACGGACGATTTCTGGGAATCCCCGCCGCCGTTGTAGAAATCGGAAAAAACTTTATCTCCCGATCCTTTGCCGCCCGTAAAGCAATCCAATAAAAGAAAATTGTCTTCCGGGAGCGTATCTCCATACTTGGTCAGAATTGCGTTGGGAGACCTGTTAAAACTCACGTATATGACAGGTCTTTGGGATTGTTGAGAACTCCCAAAAAGGTTGCGGATAAAAACGCTTATGGGAGCTCCGCTGTCGATTTCCCACACCACGTTATCGCCCGGCCGCAAAGAGCCGATCAGCCGGTCTATTTGCTCTATCCCGGTGCTCAAAAATGTGTCATGTCTACTCATATTTGTGCTTCCGAAAAGAGATCATGTCGAGCCAAACCGTATTATTCTAAGAGAAATAAAGTTGTTAAGAAAGCGAGTGAGTGCTTTTTCTGCTGGTGTAGTGTCAAAGAAAGTGGGATTTCAAGCCGGTTTTGCGGGCTTCGGCCATTTGCAATAAAAAGGATACATCGGCTGATTCCACTTGTTTTAAGAAAAACCAGAAGTGCGACTGTTCCTGGAGAGTATTCGTCTCTGTAACTTGCATGATGTTTGAGCAGCCGCGATCAGAGGTAGATCAAATCGCGTTCAGGAGTTGCGTATTCATGAGTAAGAAAAACTGATTCCCGGGTGTGGTTGAGGACTTTGAGGGGTTTTCTCGGGTGAGTGATTATGTTATTTGTTCGGAGGGGATTTCGGCATCCAAGGAATTAATGTGATCTTTTCTACCTGGAGTTTTGGTCGAGAAGAGCGGTGAACGGTATTCAGTAGACATACAGCTACAGGACTGGGTATGATGGTCTAAACTGCCCGTAGGATCAGGCAGGGAATCCCCTCTTTCGCCACCAGAGTCTACCTTGACGGGGAGGTATAATGGCGGTAGCCTATTGATAGTTGAAATCACAGATAGGCGTAAAATTGTTTTTGCAATTTGCAGAGGGGAGGAAATAAAAATGTGGAACTGGCTGGCTATAATCTTGCTTATCGTGGGGGCGGTTGCCGCAGTAGTGAAAGGAATGAATGAAGATCGGCCATGGGGTGCTCCCGTTCTCGGAGCGTGTATCGTAGGGATTATATTGGGGCTTATCAGTCCGACCGTTTTGTATTATTACATTCTGATTGCTCTGCTTGTGGGGGCGCTTGTCGGGTATGTCAAAGGACATCAAAAGAAGAAAGAATGGGGTGCGCCTCTTATCGCGGCCTGTACCATTGCGATTATCGTGATGGTTCTGGGAAATCAAGTTGTTCCGGAAAAAGCAGCCGCCAGGAAGGAAGTAAAGCAGGCCCACAGAAAACAGATTCTCTACGATCAGGCGAAAATGCAGTATATCGGAGAATATATCGAAAAAAATTATCCCGATCACAAAGTGCTTCTGCTGATGCATTATGCGGGCAGGGATTTTGCGAAAAAGCGCCAGAGCGCGATGATAAGCGCATTGAAAAAGGGATTTGGCGATGATGTCACACTGGAAGCTCAGGAACATATGCCGGTGCCGGAAGGGGATCCGGACGACCCGATGATGATGATGGAAGAGCCTATACTCACCCGGGAAAAATTCGATCAGATAACTAAACCACATCCTGAATGCGATTTCATTATCTCCATTATTGGTCTTCCTTATGAGTACGAAAAAACGGCTATCTGGCAGATGCCGCCGGAGAAAAGGCCAAAAATTTTTGTTGCGTCTTCCCTTAGAGAAGATCTTCTTGAAAAGGCAATGAAAGACGGACCTGTGGTGGGCGCGGTTGACACGAAAAGGGATTTTCGTTTCAATCCCCAGGCTTCAGTGCCAGCAGATTACAAGGAAGCTTTCGAGCAAAGATGGAAGATTGTTGATAAGGAAAATTTGAGTGAGCTGAACCCGTAAAGCAATAATCATCATCGGTTGATCCCTGGCCAGAAACCTTACAGCGAGCACTTCGGTAACTTCCACGAGAGTGTTCTGATTCACGTCGTTTCCCCCCCCGAAAGTTTCTCCCTTCTTTTAGTTTAAGCATCTCTCCAGAAAGGCGTTCCGATGGCAAATACAGATCAAAAACCAAACGTAATTCTGATCAACTGTGACGATCTGGGCTACGGTGACCTCGGCTGTTACGGTTCCGGAGTCCATAATACACCCTTCCTGGATCAGATGGCCCGGGACGGCACCCGGCTGACAGATTTCTATATGGCCGCGCCGGTCTGCTCGCCCTCCCGCGGGGCGATGATGACCGGTTGCTACCCCCGACGCGTCGGATTCGGCACCTTCGATAACGGAGCCGCGGTCCTTTTCCCGGGACACGGCACGGGCCTTCACCCGGATGAAACGACGATCGGAGACCTGCTGAAAGAACAGGGCTACGCCACAAAAATCGTCGGGAAATGGCATTGTGGTGACCAGCCCCAGCATCTGCCCACCAAACACGGGTTCGATAGCTATTATGGCCTGCCTTACAGCAACGACATGGGCCGGCAGGCCGGAGGGCGCGAGGAAGGGCCACCTCTGCCGCTTCTGCGCGATGATGAAGTCATCGAACTGCAACCCGACCAGTCGGGCATTACCGAGCGGTACGTCGAGGAATGCGTCCGGTTCATCCGTGACAACAAAAACAACCCGTTTTTCCTGTACTTCGCTCACATGCATGTCCACCTGCCGCTCTACGCGCCGGAGCGATTCCTCGATAGCTCGGAGAACGGCCGTTACGGGGCCACCGTCGAATGCATCGACTGGAGCGTGGGCGCCCTGATGCATGAAATCCAACGTCTCGGACTCGAAGAAGATACACTCATGATCTTCACATCCGATAACGGGTCCCGGGTGGCGGAGGGAGGATCCAACGATCCTCTGCGCGGACGGAAAGGGCAAACCTGGGACGGGGGAATGCGCGTCCCGTGTATCGCGCGATGGCCCGGCGTCATCCCGGAAGGTCAGGTCTGCAGCGAACTGGCCACCGCCATGGATATGTTGCCGACCTTCGCGGGTCTGGCCGGCACCGAACCGCCCGATGATCGTATCATCGATGGACATGACATCTTCCCGCTTTTCCTGGGTGGACAGGAGGCATCCAGTCCATATGATGTCTTCTATTATTACTGGAAAGACGACCTGGAAGCCGTCCGCAACGACCGCTGGAAACTGCATATATCGCGGCGCCGGGATGAGGTCGTGGAACTCTATGATCTACGCGAAGATATCGGTGAGACGACAAACGTGGCCGAAGATAACCCGGAGATCGTGCGTAAGCTGATGGACGAAGTTGAGAACGCCCGGGAGGACCTGGGAGATGCCGTGGTGGATGAGGAGGGGGCGAACTGCCGTCCCGCCGCTTTCGTGGAAGATGCCGAAGTGCTGGCCGAATACGATCCGGACCATCCCTACATCATCGCGATGTACGACCTGCCCCAGATTGGGTGAGGGTGGGCGAAGGGACTTAAGGGCCGGAAGTGACTTCAATTCCGTGGACGTGCCGTTTTTCGTCGGCTCTGGAACGGCATATGTTGCGTGCCGGACAATCGCCTCAGCACCGGTTCGTGGATGAACCCCGCCGGCGGAGCCGGCTATGGAGTGCGGCGGCCGCGAGTCGCGGTGAACTACCTGGAAGGGGGTATGCCAATGCCAGTGATATTTAAAATGGCAGGCACCTCTGCCCAACGAATCCCCCACAGGGGGCGGCGCTGTGCCGTTGTCTTTCGTCGTTTTGTGGTGGGCCTTCAGCCCACTATCATTTCATGCATATCTTTACCCCAGGGCTCCGACGACCTTCAGCCGTCTGTACCCCGGGCTGGTATGTTATGCCCTTTCAGGGCATGAGACGGTAGGGCGCACTCGGCGATCACGCCCTGCATGCGCGTCGCATCGCGGATACGTAAGGCCGGAGGTATATTCTGGGAAGTTTCCAAAAGCCGGGAGCTGTTGCGAGTTCGGGACAATACTTGAGAGCTGTAGGGCCGCATCGCCGAGGCGGATCTGCCGTTCGTTGTTGGTCTTCGTGCTGCGAGGTCTGGAGGTTTCTGCGCCGCGTTCTGAACTCCAGCCCCGCAAAGCGGCGCTGAAGTCCAGTCCGCTCCTGTCGCGTCTGAGGGAGCCACTCCATAAGCGTGAGACCTCCCTGGTAGAAGGGCGGGGTATCCTGTGTGGTGCAGGCCGGCGGGCAGGCAGGTTGAAACATAAGGATCCCCACCGCGAGAGTGGGGTGTTTCCCGCTCACGGGGATTGAGACTCGAGTTCAGCTGAGCCCGCCACTGAGCGGGCGAAACTGGACTTGAGGCGGGCAACCGTTGGAAAATGCCAGCACGCACTTAACTGCCAACAAATTCATCCGCGTTCTGAACTCCAGCCCCGCAAAGCGGCGCTGAAGTCCAGTCCGCTCGTGTGCGGGATCAAGGAATGCGACAGGGAAAACCGAGTTCCTTGCGTCCCATCCCCGCCCAGAGCGGCTATTCATTCCCCTACCCCGTACCCCAGCCCATCCTCCAGTGGGAGCCCGTATTTATCTCCCAGCCGGAAATAGAATGACCAGCCTTCCCAACCGTTTGCGGATTTTACCAGAATCTTATTCTTACCTTTCTTCAGGTGGATCGGCGTTCTGTCCTGATCGGGGGCGGCGGCGCGGTAGACGATTCGGCGTAGAACCAGTTCGTTGTTCACCCACACCACCAGACACTGATCGCTTCCGGTGTAGAGCGTGACGTCCCGTTCGCGATCGGATGTGATCTCCGTGTACGCATAAGCTATGCCTTTTTTGTTCGGCTGGAGATGTTCGGCCAGCACGACCGGTCCTTCGCCGAGCCCATCTTCTTTGTCGGCACCCAGATGTTGCCATTTGATCTGCTTTGGTTTCGCTTTACCGTCCACGCGATCGAAACCTTCGTAGGTAGCGTCCAAATCGACTGTTTCTTCCGGAGGGTAGTGGTCCAGCTTGTGGGTCCACAGTGCGCCACCTTCGGTGTTCTGGAACGGGCCGACGACCTGCCAGTTATGCACGAAGGTCGGTTTATAGTCGTCCTTGCCCTGAACCTGCAGGAGCTTCTGCGCCGCGGCATAGCGCTCGGGCAGACCTTTGAGCGCTTCTTCGACCGGTCGTTCGTCCAGAGGGAGCACGTATGCCTTTTTGTCGCCGATGGATACTTCCCCAAGTTTTGGGCTGTAATCTTTGTCATTGAGCCTGATCTCAGGTTTTTCGTCGCGGCCGAAGATAAGCAGCGCCCGCGCGGCGCCTATGACGTCGCGGCTTTTTCGGGCGTGCGAGATTTCGAACCGGTTCTCTTTCTCATGGCCGACCACCCGGAGCAATCCGACTCGGCCGTCGGACCGGACGCTTGCCCCGCCGGGAAGTTCCAGCGCCCAGATAGTGGGATCGGGCAGGGGGTTCCAGCCGCACACCGTCCCGCTGATCGGTTCGGTCTGCAGGTAGGCCATGCGCCCGTATTCGGACCGCAGAACCGCGCCGTTTTTCTCCAGTCGGCCGGTATCGCCCTGCTGGGTCAGATTGCTGTCCCGGTAAATCCCATCTTTCAGGTAAGGCCATTCGCCGTTCACGCGCCGGTGCGTAAAACACTGATCCGTGGGGATTCCCCGGTGCCGGAAGACCTGGTATTCGGGTTTGAAACCGACCTCCAGAAGATCGTCCCCGCTGCGATAACTCACGTCGAGCGTGGCATCCCCGGCGTCCCAGTTCGTCTCGAGTTTCACCGTCTGCATATGCTTCTGGAAGGCCGGGAAATTCTTGTACTCATGCCGATCGCCCACTTCCATGATGAACCCGCCGTAGGCTTTGTCGATTTCTTCCGTGCTGAGGTCCGATTCGCTGAGGGGTTTTTCGGAAAGATAGTTGTAGGAATGGATCAGGAGGGTGGGAGCGGCCTTGCCGCCGCCCTGAAGTTTCCGTTCCCTGGCCTGGTCAGTGATCACAACCTGCTTCGTCCGCCCCAGGTCCGTCGCCGGGACCGGAATCAGACCGAGATACGTGACGCCGTCCTCAAGCGTGATGAGCTGGCCGGGTTTGAGTTCAACCGGGAAGGTTTTGACCGTTTTCCCGTCGATCCGGAGCGTCCAGGAAGGTTCATCCTGGAAGGTGAAGAGCCCGACGGTGCTCTGGAGACTCGTGGTTTCCTCCGGTTTCGCGCCGGGCAGGCGTTTGAGGGGACTTGTCAGCATCACGATTTTGTTCTCGTGCTGCAGGGAGATCTGGTTACCCGCGTTCAGCAGCCCGCTGCCGCCGTGGGTGGTGACGAGGTTCGGCTCATTGGCCGTATAGCGTGCCAGGAGGGTGCCGAGCTGCTGGACATGCTCGACTTTCTTCTCGCCCCGGCGCCACTGGATCATGAGCGGGACGCTGCCCTGGCGGCCGACGTCGACCGATGCCACGCCGTAATTATTCCCGAGATACGACTGTACCCAGAGGGGGGTTCGGGCGAAATGGCCCCATTCCATCCCGGCCACCGTCATGTGGTAGGGGATTGGTTTTTCATCGACCATGTTCGCGGCCCAGTCGGGCGCCCAGGGCTGCTTGATTGTCTGAAGCGCGATCCGTCCGGGCGGGGCGTCGTGGCCGAAACGCGGCATGCCGGCTCGTTTGTCATTCTCAAGATCGTGCAGCGCGCCGCTGTGGGAGAGCGTGTGCACGATGTGCTGAAGACCGTCCTGAATAACCCACAGGTAGCTGATTCCGGTCCGGCCGGAGGTGTTGATGAAGTGCCGCAGCCGGGGGTGATAACTCGAAGTCAGTTCCTCAACCGATTTGGCGAGGATGCTCTGTCCCATCAGCCGGTCGAGTCTGCGCGGCCCGAAATCGGCGAACATTTTCTGTCCACTCAGCGTAATCGCGTAGTAATAGTGATCGATGGACTCCTGCGTGGTGCCGTCGTACCAGGCCCAGAGCCGCATCGGCAGGTATTCCAGGCCGTGTCGCCCGTCGGCCATGGCGCGTTCGGAATTGATAATGTTGCCGCCCAGCAACGCGCCCATGGCGGCGGTGTGGTTGAAGTTCATCGTGCTGATCGTGTAGTTGTAGCCGTCGCGGAAGAAGGATTTGCGCCCGCGCCAGTTGCCGGTTTCCTTCCAGTAGGTGCGATTGCGTTTGCTCTGAGCGTGAAAAAAACGCCGCGTCGGCATATCCGGCATCAGCCAGGCGTCCCAGTAGGCGCGTATGTGGTCCCGCACCGGCGCCGGGAGCATGTCGCGGTAGAGATACCACAGAAGCAAATCATCCTGAATGCCCCAGCCTTTCCAGTAGCGGGGGACGGTACGGAGGATGTTCTGGACGACTTTCTCGTATTGTTTGGGATCGCCGGATTCCAGGGCGTCGGTCCAGCGGCTGATATGCCCGCCGCCGAAACTGCGCAATTGTCGGACCCGTTCCCATTGCCAGTCCGCCATCCAATCGGGCTGGCGGAGACGGTGCTTCTCGACGAGTTTTGCGAGCCGGTCCCGGTTGGGCATCACGGCCGTGGCGTCGCCGGCCACTTCGGATTTAAGACGGCGGGTCAGAGAGTCGAGGTCCGTCGGCCGCGGAAGCTCGATTTCGCGGGTTCGATCGGCATCGCTGAGGGTGAGGACGAGACGGGGGCCCTTGAATGTCAGTCCATGTCCGCCGGTCGCTTTGGCCCATTCGTAAGAACTCCAGTAGTCATCGTAGCGTTGATCCCAGAGTTCCCATTTTTTCAGAAGAAGTCCGTTCTCCTCGAGCCGGCGGAGTCGCCACCCGAGGGTTTGGCCGAAAACCTGGCTTGTGAGGAGTTTGGTGATATCGAGCCGGCAGGTCGGATTTTCTTTGCTCAATTCGGCCGGGCCGAGCCGGTTTGGGAACCGGTCTTCACCGGTATCACGGGCGCCGAATTTCGTCCAGTACCCGGTGCCTTTGATGTAGGCGTTGAAGGTCGGACCCGTGTCTTTGCCGGATTCCCAGGGTCGTCGCAGCAACCAGCCGACGATGTGCCAGCGCGGAGGATTTTTCCATTTCTTCTGGTAGTTTCGCTGTGTGTAGCGCCGCGGCTTTACCTCGTACCCATCGTAAGTGAGAACCAGTTCCGCTTTTTCGATGCGTTTGCCCGCAGAAAGGGCTTTAGCGATCCGGGGAGCGGCACCGGGGAAACGGACGAGGATCGACCGGTGGACGGCATCGACGGTCCGCGCTTCAGGGAACGTTTTGGCCCATTGCAGTCCGCTGATCCCGCAGCTTTCCACTTCGTCGATAGTGATTTTTTCGGCGGCTCGGGCGGGGGAGCACAGGAGCAAAAACACAGCACTCAGAAGGGCGACTAATATCGGGTATCCTTTAACCATGCGGGGAGATAGCCGTTTGTGCTGGCGTGTCTTTGCGAGGCGACCCGCGAAGCGGGGTGCCGCGGCAATCTCGCCGTTGGGTGGACAAAATGACGAGATTGTTTCGTTCACTTTACGGTGGGTTCGCAATGACCTGCGCAGGTGGCTTTTGCGGTTCAACACACTCAGTATCTGAGACGTGGTTGTCCGGCGGGTTGTGTGGCTCATCGAGGAAACCTTTCTGCAGGAGATTGTTGTTAGCCCCCGATCCTAACGGCAACACAGAAATCTTAAGTAGGATTCAGCATGCAGCTTTAGAAGGTGTTTATACGAGGAGGAGCGCAATCTGTCAACGTGGTGAGGGATTTGCACCGTCGGTCCTTCAGGGGTTCAGCGGCTATAGATTCTCTCCAAGCTGCCGTCCGTTCCTGATTCCTATCGGCGACCGCTTAAGCGAACGGATGCGGCCGACCGAGTCCCTTTCGTCCCTTAACGTCCTTTCCGTCCCTTCCCCGGCAATCTTGAGCAGCTTATCCGCATTGGCGGGCAATCCTGCGCTTCGAAAAATGCACAAGAGCTGTAGGTCCGCATCGCCGAGGTGGACCTGTCGTTGGTCGTTCTGCTGTTTTGCTCCGAGACCTGTCGGTTTTTGGTCCGCGTTCTGAACTCCAGCCCCGCGGGAGCGGTTCTGAAGTCCAGTCCGCTCACGGGGAATTGAGACTCGAGTTCAGCTGAGTCCGCCAGGTGGCGGGCGAAGGGGGACTTGAGGCGGGCAACTGTTGAAAAATCCCCGAGAGCTGTAGGTCCGGACACGGCCCGGTGCCGCCGAGATTCCGGGGTTCCGGAAGACGGTTGCCGCCGTGGGACGCAACAACAATCAGCGATTATGTGAAACCCGCCGGCGAAGCCGGCTGTGGAGTGCGGCGATTCTTCGCCGCTATGTCGTTGTCGTTCGTTGTTGCCGTTCTCCGTTGTCTTTGGATGAGATGTCACGATATCGGACGCAAGCCGCAACGACACAGCGGTGAGTAAAACGTCCCGTCGGTCCGTTTTAACACACCGCAATCCACAGCGAGTCGCGGTGGACTACATTAAGGTTGCTGCAGTGTACTTAGTGAGCTCTGATGGCGAAACTGGTATTCCCGGAAATTGTATCCCCCGCGGGGGGCGCCGCTGGCGCGCGGGACACTCCGGGGGCAGGTGCCGTTGACATCCCTGGTTTGCGGGAAATGTCTCGTGCCGCAAGACGTAGCAGTTTTGTGGTGGGCCTTCAGCCCACTTTTTTCTCAATGCACACCTGTACCCCAGGGCTCCGAGGGCTTTTAGCCCTCTGCGCCTCGGGCTGTTATATGCTGTCCTTTCAGGGCAGTGAACGGCAGGGCGCGCTCGGGGATCACCCCCTCCATGGGCGTGGCATCCCGGATACGTGGAGACCTGGTGGTCCATTCCACTTGATGTTGTGGGTTCAG
>JBKHIT010000010.1:0-104567 GCA_046538485.1 Candidatus Brocadiia bacterium
AAATTCGCAGAATTTGCGCCATTTTCGGCGCATATTCGCTTATTTTGGGACTAGTGAAAGCAGAAGCAATAATACGTGTGGCAGGAGTAATGTCTGCCTCAGCAGAATTTCGGCCAGATTCAGTCCGTAAAGGGTGCGGCGGAACGATAGTCCCACGACAAAAAGCATCATGGGGAACACGGCAGAACCGATAGCGACTTTTATCGCGAGAAGCCGGCTTCCAGTAGGGAGTTCCCACTTTGGAGGCAAAAGCCGTTCAAGGATTCCAAGACAGCCGACTCCCAGAGCAAAGCCAAAGATTATCAACCAAACCAAGGACGGGTGATACAGCTGTCCGAACGGAACATGTCGGTGGAACAGAAACTTGACGAAGTGCCATCCACGTTTCAGCTTCGCTTGAAACGAACTATCTTTAAAGTCGAGTTCGAGCCGCGCCCCGTGGAGTAACCAGTCCATCTGGCTTGTCCGGCGCTCTATAAACCCCTTTCCTTTGAGCAAGGCGGCAGCTGTAATGCAACATACACCGATAGCCCAAGAAAACACTTGGAAAAAGAGCACGAATCTTTCCTCCGTCCGGTTGTTGCTGGAAATGAGACAGGTGGCTGCGCTTATTCAGCTACACGTTTAATGTGAGCGCCTATATAGACTAGTCTCGCCCGGGCCCGTTGTCAAAGATGCAGGCATAGGAGTCGAACATATCATATCTTTGCTGGTACTGACTTTACAACTGTTCAGGGGGCGCTCAGCCCATGTATTACCCCTTCTTTTGTAGCAAACAACTACTCAGAATATAGCTATCATGGCCTGCATCCTATTATCTATCAACTTATTATTCCTATTCACGTTCCAAATATTCAGTGACCGTCAGTGGTTCGGGACTCTTCCAATTATTCTCTATGGCTTCGAGAGTAATGGCATGTTCCGTTTCCTCGTCTATTCCAAACCTTTCGAATACCCGGTGTTCATACTCGTGCTGCAACTGATTCCTGTATACCCTGTTCGACTCCAAATTCTTTTCAATGAGGTTCAGGCTCTGATTATACAACCACTGCAATCCGATCCAGCCCTCACATAATTGCTGGTTGGCATCGTACGCTTTGACATAAAGCATGTCGGACTCGTTGCGTTCGGTGACTTCGATCCTGGACCCAGGTGGAACCACTTTGGCCGGGGACTTATCCAGTATAATTTTTCGTTCATTTTCGAACACGAAATCGGGGGCAATTTCTTCAATGGTCAGAGGATACTCTATGCCAGACTCCACCTCCGCCCGGTCTTCCGCACGGACCAGTTCGGCCCAAATTGTCTTGCGTTCATCTTTCGTCAACCCATGTCTTATATCCGGTTCCTGACATCGCTGCTTCTCATCGGTCACGGCATCCTGTTCCTCCGCTACGCCCAGTTCTTGCAAAACCCCCCGGATCTCGGATTCTGTATCCAGCCCTCTCAGCCAGAATACGCCCTTTGTTCGCATAATATTGAGTTTTTTGAGATTGAGGTGACAACCATTGATGGTTTTCCACCATATCAGCCACGGGAGTCTTGTTCTCCCTTCAAACTCATCTTTCGTCATCCTATAAATAGTGTCATAGGCCATGAAGATAGCCCAGAGATACAAAAAGGGAAGTACGCTAAATGATAGAACAACAGGCAGGGCGAGGCTCCGCAGTTGGGACATGTTCAGGCCACCCGGACCGGCGAAGAGGCGATGGGCTGTGAATGTAATAAGCAACAATCCAATAACGGTTGCAATCCCTGTGAACAGCCTGTGAACCGCTTGATCCCCGTGCTTTACGGATGAAAACTGCTGGAAAACGACCACGGATGTAACGAAAGGAATGAAGAAGTATTCGACTGTCAACGGAAACGTGTATAAACCGACCAAAAAAGAGAGCAAAGCAGTCAGCGCAACAATACGCTTAATTTGTATCCAGAAGAATGTGGAGGGGGAGTTAAGCGCTTCGGGTGATTTAAGAAAGAGAACTACAGCTGTCCCGAAAAACCACAAGACGGTATTTTTCAGCAGAATGGGAGTCCAGAAATCGATTTCCGCGAGTATCCCTACGACCGTGAATACGTAGAGAAGTAAAGCCACAAAGGGCAGAATGATTTTCGGGGTTGCCCCGATATGCGCAATATCCAAAAAGCGTGAGCGAATATCCTTCTTGATCAGGAGAGCTATGACAATTGGTAATCCCCATGCTAAGCTCGCAATTTCCCGGTTGTTCAAGGCTTGCACAATTAGCCGTAAAACTTTCATAACTCTCTACGATTCAGAATCACTGGGTAGAGACATAAACCCATAACATTTCGTTCGCCGTACTGATAGCTCTGTAAGAAGTCTCTTAGGGAATTCAAATACCAGATTATCATTCTGTATCCCCACTACCTCCGGGAACTTCGGATGGTCGCTTGCCTTTCGCCGGGGGATTTGCACCTTCAGGTTCCAACTCCTCCTGGATCGTGCGGAATTGGTCTAAGGCGGCGCCTAAGTTTTCTACTATGTCGGCGGCCAGGATGTCCGGAACCGGGAGGTTTTCGGTGTCCTCCAGGCTGTCGTCTTTGAGCCAGAAGATGTCGAGGTTGGTCTTGTCGCGCTCGATCAGGTCCTCGTAGTCGTAGGAGCGGAAGCGGTCGGTCTCCTCCCTGTCGTGACGGGCTTCCGGATTGTAACACTCCAGAAAATCCTTGAGGTCGTCGAATGTCATGGGGTCGCGTTTGAGGGTGAAGTGCTGGTTGGTCCTCAGGTCGTAAATCCACAATGTCTCGGTCCAGGGGGTCTCGCTGGCGGGTTTGCGGTCGAAGAACAGCACGTTGGCCTTCACGCCCTGGGCGTAGAAGATGCCGGTGGGCAGGCGCAACAGCGTGTGGACGTCATACTGGTTGAGCAGGCGCTGGCGGACGGTCTCGCCGGCGCCGCCCTCGAACAGCACGTTATCGGGGACGACGATGGCGGCGGTGCCGCCGATGGTGAGCATGTTGGCGACGTGCTGGAGGAAGTTGAGCTGTTTGTTGGAGGTGCTGGTCCAGAAATCCTCCCGCTCATACGTGTGCGTCTGCGTCTTCGATTCCCCGGCCTCGTTGATGATGGTGAAACTGGATTTCTTGCCGAACGGCGGATTGGTGAGCACCAGGTCATACCGCTCATCGGGGGCGCTTACCAGCGAATCCTGCACCACCACCGGGGGCTGCTCCCCGTCGCTGAGCTCGCGCGGGCCGATGCCGTGCAGATACAGGTTCATCGTGCAGAGTCGGGCGGTGTTGTCGACGATCTCCCAGCCTTTGAAGGTGTTCTCCCGCAGGTCTTTCTTCTGATCGCGGGTGAGGTTGTGGTTGTCGACGATGTGGTCTTTGGCCGCCAGGAAGAACCCGCCGGTGCCACACGCCGGGTCGGCAATGGTCCGGTCGGGCTCGGGCCGGACGGCTTTCACCATGGCGCGGATGAGCGGGCGCGGGGTGAAGTATTGCCCCGCCCCGCTTTTGGTGTCCTGCGCGTTCTTCTCCAGCAGGCCCTCGTAGATGTCGCCCTTCACGTCCACCTCCAGCGCCATCCAGGTCTCCTCGTTGATGTAGTCGATGAGGCGGCGCAGGCGGGCGGGGTTCTGGATGCGGTTCTGGGCTTTGCCGAAGATGATGCCGATCATCCCGCCCTGTTTCTGCAGACCCTGGAGGGTCCGCCGGTACTGGGTTTCCAGCGCCTCGCCTTTGAGTTTGTTGCCGTCCTCGTCTTTCAGGAGGCGTTCCCAGCGGTACCGGTCGGGAATCGCGGACGGGTTATCGAGTTCGCGTCGTTCCTGATCCATCTTGAGGAACAGGAGATAGGTGAGCTGTTCGACGTAATCTCCGTAGCTGACGCCGTCGTCGCGGAGGACGTCGCAGAAGTTCCAGAGGCGCTGGACGATCTGGGGGGAGTTGTTCATGTCCTGTGGTCCTGGGTTCGGGTAAAGATTTCAGTAGAACGAGTCGTTGTAAGCCCGCAACGCGGGCGGTTCAGCCATAGCCCAGTGTGATGGAGGCCGATGCGCGGCCGAAAGAGCGCCGGGTTACGTACGTTTAGAACGACGCGTCCGCGGATCGCCTCGCCGATGGCGAGCGCCGCATTTTGCGGCGACGAACGATGTTCGTGCGCTCCGCTTTTCACTCTATCACATCTTTTCTTCCCCGGGCTCTCCCCAACATCGGGGTCGCCCGGGACTACGTCTGAGACGCCCGCTTCGCGGGCTTTTGAAGGCCATAATATTACGCCTGATGCTTGCTTTTTTCGTGGGACACGAGCCGGCCGCTGAACGCCTGTTTCAGGATGCTCTGGCGCAGTCGCCGGGCACGGCTCTGTTCGCGATCGACGGTGTACGATGTGTCGTCGGCGACGGACAGCAGGCGCTCGACCTCGGCGACGATTTGTTTTTGTTCGGCGAGCGGGGGCAAAGGAAGAACTGTGTTCCTCAGGTCTCCTTGGTTAATTTTATAAATTCCAGCAGACGTTCTCGCAGCACTTTCTATTTGATCACGGACAACCCGAGAATCCCATATGATTCTCAAAAACTGTGATTGGAAAAATTGTGCATTTACACGAACTCGAATCATAGTATCGGGGAAAGCTACTTGTTTCGGCTCTTGTGTAACTAAACCGCCCCGCCCAACCAGCGACAGGCTACCGTTGCCACGAGCTACGAAGAAATCATCTTGCTTTATTATGAATTTTTCTGCTTCCGTTTTCGTCCAATCCCCATCTTTGCACTCCGATGTATCGATTGTGCCATTGTTGATGGCTGTTAATCGCATCACGGGGAAGCCTCCGTCTTTGGAACGGACAGATTTCCCGTTTCTCAAGTCCTCAAGTAACATTTGGTCAAGCGATACCCATTGCCACGAATCAGGTAGGCTAGGCATTTCACTTTTAGGTTGAGGTTCTTCAGCCTCCGAATACCGCGACTTCCATCCACTGGGGGGCTCTTTGCCTTTTGCTTCGTACTTCGCGCGATAGTCTTCCTCCCACTGTTTCCGTCGTTCCTGCAGGATGCGCTCCACGAGCTGGTCGGCGGGTTCGGGGTCGTGGGTGCGGCGCCAGTCGGCGGTGAGGCGGCCTTCGACGGCGGCCTGCAGGACGCTCTGGCGGTAGCGGTCCAGCTGACGGCCGGTCGTCTCCAGGTCGTTGAGGCCGGCGTCGAGGTTGGAGAACAGTTCCTCGATCCTGGCGACGATGCGGCGCTGTTCGGGGAGTGGGGGGAGGGGGATGGGAAAATTGTTGAACACATCCTTAGTGACATGTTTCATCCCACTCCCGTGAGATCGGCGCATTAGCTCATCATCGCTAAAGTGAGCAACATAGTATAAGTATTTTTTGTCTACGTGATAGTGAGGCTCCACTTTATAAATGTGCTGATTCAGTACGGCTTCTTCGCCATGCCAGATATACGCACCAAGTGTCGCCGACCACGAGATGAGAAGATCCCCCGGGTAAACAACGTATTTGTCCTCGATTTCTCCGGAGAAATAGTTAAACGAATCCCCTGTCCCCGTCAGATTTTGAATTCTGATTATTGGGCGGCCGTCCTCGTCCCATTCGGACTTACTAAATCCGTACCCATTAATGTAGTCGGCCATTTCACCGAAAGTGCTCCAGGTCCAATGATCCGGGAGCTTATCAGGCAAATCATTTCTCTTACTCATACGTCCACAACCTCGTTCCGTTCTGTAATGATATTTATTGGATTTTTGGTGTTGATGATATTTCCCTCTGCGTCGCCCCCTCCGGGGGCTTTCATGTTGTAGGGGCCTTCTAACCCCGGAGCTTGCGCGCCACACAACGGCGCGACTGCGCACCGGGCTACGTCTGCATCGGCCCTACGGGCCTTTACGGCACAAAGTATTGGGGGCAACATCGTCTGATCCAACCACAGGCTGATTCACTTCGTGCATTGGTGTTATGTCTCTCTCGAAATGTGAGACACCAGATGCATCATTCGTGCGCCTTTATGCGCATTGTTGTACCACGAAGGACACGAAGAGCACGAAGAACGGCAACGACAACGGCATGATTTTATTATAAACGGCTTACCAGCAACGGGTGTCCCTTCGGGACCGAGAATAATATCGCGTGGTGTTTTTTGTCTTCGTGTCCTTCGTGTTCTTCGTGGTGATAACTGATGGTATTTCTTTTTACCACGAAGGACACGAAGAGCACGAAGAACGGCAACGAAAACGGCCTCATTCTATTATTAAGGGCCTATCAACGACGGCTGTTATGCCGCATTCCGTGTTCTTTGCGGTGATACCTATTAGTACTTTCTTCCACCTCATAGGACGAACCGTTGGATGCCATTTTTTAGCCTTTTGACGTTAAAGTTGATCAGTAATCCGGTCTTTATTTCGGCCAGCCTCATGTATGTCAGCAACTGCGCTTCGTGAATACCCTTGACCTCATCGACACTCTTGAGCTCAAGGATCAACGTCTCTTCGACCAGCATATCAATGCGGTAGCCGCAGTTCAGGCGCACATCCTTATACTGCACGGGCAACGCATGCTGGAGCTGGAACCCAATGCCGTTGAGTTTCAGTTCGTGCGCCAGGCACTGCTCGTAGGTGGACTCCAGCAGGCCGGGCCCAAGCTCCCGGTGCACCTCGATGGCAGCGCCAATGACTCGATTTGATAGGTCATCAAACTTCATCCTTCGCATCCTCCACGTTGTTGGTGATGATATCTTTTGGTACTTCTTTTTACCACGAAGGACACGAAGAGCACGAAGGACGGCAACGACATCATTTTATTATTAACGGCTTACCTGCAACGGCTTTTAAGCAGGATTCCATGTCCTTTCGGGACTGAGAATAACATCTGGTGCCGTTTTTTATCTTCGTGTCCTTCGTGTTCTTCGTGGTGATATCTGTTGGTACTTCTTTTTACCACGAAGGGCACGAAGAGCACGAAGGACGGCAACGACGACGGCAACAGCAACGGCATAATTTTATTATTAACGACTTTCCAGCAACGGTTGTTAATCAGAATTACGTGTCCCTTCGGGGCTCAGAATAACATCTCGTGCCGTTTTTTATCTTCGTGTCCTTCGTGTTCTTCGTGGTGATATCTTTTGGTACTTCTTTTTACCACGAAGGGCACGAAGAGCACGAAGGACGGCAACGACGACGGCATAATTTTATTATTAACGACTTTCCAGCAACGGTTGTTAACCAAGATTTCTTGTTTCTTCGGGCCTGAGAATAACATCTCATGCTTTTTTCCCTTCGTGTCCTTCGTGTTCTTCGTGGTAATATCCGGCCGGTTCATGCCGCCACCGCCTCGTTGAGTTCGTTCATGATGGTGTGGAGTTCGTCTCGGTCGAACAGCGTACGTGCGCGGTAGATGCCGCCTTTCTCCTCGAAAGGGATCTCCTCAAAATCCTCCTCCTCGATGGTCAGGTTGGCCGCCAGGTGCTCTTTGATCAGTTCCAGCCACTCCAGCTGTTCCTCGGTGAAACGTTCGCGGCCGTCGTGGCGGTCGAGCCATTCGCTGAAACGCTCCTCCACCTCCTCACGGAACGGCTCCAGCTCCTCGTCCTCGCCCATCGCATGGCGCACCAGAGATATGATGTCGGTGAGCAGGCGATCCTCGGCGACGCCTTTCACTCTGTCCTCCTCCAGCTGGGCGTAGGCCTGCCAGAGTTCCTCCGGCGTGGTTTCCAGCGGCGGCTGCTCGATCGCCCGCGCGAGTTCACGAATCTGGTCCAGCGTGAGATGACGCCTGCCGTGGGGCTGCTCGTAGAAAATCTGCAGCGCCGTGATCTCGTCCCTGTTCTGCTCGATAAACTTCTCGAACGACTCCACCCGGTCGTGCGCCCACGATGCGCTGGCGGGCGTATGATGCTCCACCTCCAGAACCTCATCCTGGCTGACGTGGTCGATGGTGACGTAACTGCGCTCACGCACCCGTTTGATCGTCTCGCGGACGTCGGGATCCTCGATGGGGGCGCAGGCTTCGTCCGCCAGATCCCGTGCCGCTTCCTCGATCTGTTCCCCGGAGGGATCGGGGGTATCGAACGTCTCTCTGGCCCGCTGAAGCTGCACGTCGTAATCGGCGGCGTTGACGAAACCTTCGGTCAGGTCATTGAGATCCGTGGCCCGGTGGCCCCGTTCCTCCGCGCTTTGTTCCAGCACCTCCTCGATCTCCTCCCGGTCCTCCGAGGACAGACTGCGATTGAACCGGGCAAAACGGTCGCCAAGCGTCGACATGCTGTCTTCATCGCGTGCGCTGCCCTGCACCGCCCCGCGCAGCAGTTGACCGAACGAGGCCGACGGATCGCGGTCCAGCGGTTTGGCGTCGGTCTTTTTGTTCTCGGTGACGCCCACGGCATCGACCAGGACAAAATGCGTTTTGGCGCGGGCCTCCTTCCCGGACAACGCCTGCAGGTCGGAAGGGTCGATGGTGCGGGTGCCGCGGCCGAGCATCTGTTCGAAGTAGACGCTGGAGTTGACGTTGCGCATGAAGAGCAGGATCTCCAGCGGTTTCACATCCGTTCCGGTGGAAATCATGTCGACCGATACCACAATACGGGGATACACGGAGTTGCGGAACTGCTGGATGACGTCGCCGGGGTCGTCCACCGTGTAGGTGACTTTTTTGGCGAATCGGTTGCCCTTCTCGAACACTTCCCGCAGGATCCGCAGCACATCGTCCGCGTGGCTGTCGTCTTTGGTGAACACAAGCGTCTTGGGGAACATGGATCGGTCCGGGAACAGCCGGTTGCGTGTTTCATCGCGGAAGGTGGACAGGACGGTGCGGATCTGGCTGGGGGCGACGACGTCCCGGTCCAGGTCGTTGCTTTCGTATTCAAGCTCCTCGTCCAGCTCCAGCATACGCGTGCGGCGGGTCTTCTTCTCGCGCTGCTGCAGGTAGTAGCCGGCCTCGACGCTGCTGCCGGATTCACCAATCTCCGTGCGGATTTTAAACACCTCGTAGGGGACGTTCACATCATGCGCGACGGAGCGTTCGTAGGGATACTCGCTGACCAGTTGCTGACGGAAAAACCCGAGGGTCTGTTTCGACGGCGTGGCGGTGAGGCCTATCAGAAACGCATCGAAATACTCCAGAACCTGCCGCCAGACGTTGTAGATGGAGCGGTGGCACTCATCCACGATGATGAAATCGAAGGTCTCCGGCGGGACGTCCGCGTTATACATGACGTCGCGGATCTCCCCGCTGGGCGTGGTCTCGAAGGCCGACGTTTCCTCGTCGACATCCTCCACGTCGCCGCCGCGCAGGATGGAGTAGATGCGCTGGATCGTGCTGATGCAGACGTCCGAGACGTCGTCGATGACGTTGGATCGCAGGTGCTGGACGTTGTATTCCTCTGTAAACTGCCGCCGGGTATCGGGCACGGTATACTGCTGAAACTCTTTTTCGGTCTGCGTGCCGAGGTTTGTGCGATCGACCAGGAAGAGGATCCGGTGCGCGCTGGCGTGTTTCAGCAATCGGTAGCATTCGGTCACGGCCATGAACGTCTTCCCGCTGCCGGTGGCCATCTGGATGAGGGAGCGGGGGTGGTTCCCCGCGAACGATTTCTCCAGTTCCGCTATCGCCTCATGCTGACAGTTCCGCAGCGTCCCGTGGTTGATGGGTGGCATGAGCAGAAGTCGACCGCGAAGGCTGTTCGCCTGGTCGATCCACGTTGCCAGGGTCTGCGGCTGATGGAAATGGAAGATCTCCCGTGCACGCGGTTCAGGATCCCGAAGGTCGCGGAACTGCGTCTCGACGCCGGTTGACTCATAGGCAAAAGGGAGCGGACGGTTCACGAACGGGATCTGTTTCGGTTCGCTGGTGGCATACCGCTCCGATTGTTCCGCGACTCCGGTGAGCGTTGTGCCTTCGGATTTCGCCTCAATAATGCCCACCGCCTGGCGGTCAACCACCAGCAGATAATCGGCGAACCCATCTTCAAATGGAAATTCCCGCACGGCGATCCCCCGCTCGGGCACGCCGGGATCGTATCGTTCGTGATCCTGCACGGCCCAGCCCGCCTCCTTCAGCATGCGGTCGATGTGATCTCGTGCCTGATCTTCGGGTCCCATTTAAGATTTCCCTCTTCCCTAAAACACTCACGGGTATATTATGTGGTCACATTCTGACCCCAATTATAATCGTCGGGTGTGTTGATTCCAATCTGGCGGTGTGGATTGCGTCCACGGCAACGGCTGGTTGCTGGACGAAGACGGCGGGAACGGACAGAGGACAGAAGTCAGAGGTCAGAGGTCAGTTACGGCAACGGAAAACGGCAAAGCGGTGGCGAGCCACCGCACTCCAGAGCCGGCTGCGCCGGCGGGGTTCATGCATGAAACGGTGCTGTTACGATTGGCCGGCGCGGAGCATATTCCGTTTCGCAGCGAACGACAACGACTCCGGGTCTGACGACCCGGTCCACAGGCTGGAGAGCCTGTGCCACATGACGGCGACGAATACGAACTATTTGCCTCCTCAATCCGGCTGTTCCAGCCCGGTTTGAAGCTCCAGGTGGCTGAAATTAATCCGGGTCTTGTAACCACCGATGCCGATCCTGTCGGTCCGCACAGGATCGCGATCTTCGTATTTGAGCACGGTTTTTCCGTTGATCCGGACCGAAATCTCGCCCGAAACGTTCCGCACTGAAATCCGGTTTCGGCGCGGGGAATACGGTGAATGACCGCCCCGGTATCGCATCGGGAAATCACCGTCCTGTTTCACCCTCAGCACTTCCTCCCCGTTGCGGTAGAGAATCGTGTGAGAGCGGTCGTCCGCATTCAACTCCACCCGGTAACCTTCCTCACTCCCGATCTCCGGCGTGAACTCCACGAAGATGTTATCGAACGGATGGTGCACGTGGCTTGGTTTCTCGTTCCATCCAAACCATTCGGTATTTTCCTCGACGTTGAACGCCACCACCGCCCCGCCCTCAAACTTGTCTTTATTCCATAACCTCCCGCTGTCTTCGGGGGCGATCAGCGAGATCCAGTTCGAGGCCAGCACGCAGGCGATGCCGCCGTGGTCGATCCATTTTCCGCCTTCCCGCCACCAGTCCGTCTCGCGGCGGTCGAATCCGTAGAACCGGCCATGTCTCTGCCGCCGGGGGATCGCAATGTTCAGATCGTCGAACGCCACGCTCCCATTTCGTGCCAGCAACCGGAGAGTTCCGCCCCCGCCGCGTTTCAACGGCCCCTCCCGAACAAGCTTCTCCCCCACGAGGAGCTTCAGCCGGTTTCCCCGGGTATCGATCGTGACATCGTGCCATTTTCCCGGCACGACGCCGTTGAAATGCAGCGCCGGGTCTTCCTTCTCGCCCCCGTCTTCAGCTGCAAACAGAACTGTGCTCCCTTCCGAATCGCCCCGGTAGAGTTCCACTCCCCCGGCGGATTTCTGACCGCCGAGGCGGATCCGGAAGCAAAGTTCGAACCCGGAAATCACTTCCTGCCAGTGGCGAAGCGAACCGGGAGCAGCGGCTGATAAAACGCCGTCGGCCACGGCCCAGGTGCCCTTTTCTGTTGTCCAGACGCTCTTCTGCCCTCCCTTTCCCACCACCGGACGCATCTTTTTGCGGCGTCGGAGTTTATCGACGTCCTCTGAGTTGCGTATCTCCTTATATTCTTCCTCCGTAAAATCAAGATAATCGGAGGGATCCTCCACTTTTTCCCGGCTGAAGGCATACGGGCCGATTTCAAAGACACCGTCCCGCCCGGCAGGGGTTCGGAAAGCCAGGCGGTTGATCTCCACTCTTCCACCGGGGCAGACAAGCTTCACCGGCTCGGGATCCTTCGCTGCGCGCAGAAACTGCACGCCCTCGTCGTCATCCACTTCACGGAAATCCGGGACCGAAACGGATGGGGGTCCGGTTTCCTCCAGAATTATCTCACTGGCCGGCGGAGAGGCAGCCTCAATTTTTCCTTTTTTGCCCACCAGAGAAGGCCCATTGGTCTTCTCGTTTCTGAACCAGGCCGAGCCAGGAGCGGGGTACCAGGCAGCGCGGGTGCGCCGCCCATCTTCCGCCCACCAATGAATCTCCGCGGCATAGACATCGTCAAAAACGGCTTCTCCACTCGAGACAAAAAACCCCATTGCCCCTCCGCTCACCCGGAGGTCGTTCCGGGCAAAGATCAACTGGCCATCAACTTTCACAGCAACCCTCCAGGCCCAGCGTTCGATTGTGACCCTGTGCCACTGATCGATCCGCACGATATCGCTCACATCAGAGGTATCTGACAACTGTTCGGTTTTCACCTGAAGCGACGGCTCAGGCCCGGCGCAGTCGAACGCGATCCGGGTGGCAGGCTTTTCCCCATTGGAATCGAGGATTGCGCCGAAACGCGAGGCGGCATTGGGGAACATACTGAAGCTGAACCTGGTCCCCTCCCACGAGCCGCCATCAATGAGCGCAACCGCTTCACCGTCCCCGGCTTTACCGGTGAGAGAATACTGTCGCGCAATGCGGTTAGGATCGTAACTGAACGCAATGTTCCACTCCCCCGATCGCAGGAACCAACCGTCCATGCCATGTCCCGGGGAACGCGAGAAATCGTCCTCGAAACGGCGGGCGGAGCGACGACCTTTTCCGTTCACAACAGGACCTTCCGGTTGAAAATCCGGATCGCTTGTCACAAGCAACTGATCGAGCGCGATGCCGTCCTGGCGACATTCGATGCGGACCGGTATTGTTCCGGCCGTCAGGCGGAAGCCCCCGACCGGGACCCAGTGCCATCGGCCAAAGGTTTGATCTTCCCCCACCGTCACAGGATCTCTTTTTCCGATGCGCGCCGAAAACGAATTGCCATCGGGAGGATTCCATTTCGTCCGGGCCCAGATCCGGTATAGTCCGTCGGCGGGGATTGTCAGCGGGACAGAAGCCTTCGCTGGGGGGAGAGTATCATTCCCTTCTGGAACCGCAAGCACTTTCCAGCTGGTACTCGAGCGGTCCTTCCTGATTTCAAAAGGTGCCCTGAAATCCGCCCCATGAAGGGGGTAGATCCACGTGCGTTCGGGCAGTGGCCGGGCGTGGTTATTGCGACCATGTGCGCTTTCGAGAGGGGTCAGATGATCGGCGTTTCGAAGAAAAAAGGTCGCCACACCCACTGCGACGAGAATTATGCCGAACTCAATCAGAACCGTTTTGCGAATGTTCGTCTCTGTATTTTTCATGCGTCTCAGATCCTTCGTTGACTGACACCTGTCTTTCAATCCAGTCTAAGTGCTGGAGGAAAACCTGTCATCTGAAGATTCCGGGGCCCCGGCCGGTTCTCAAAATCTTGACAGCAATGCGAAGGGGGTTTAGTATGGAAGATGTACGTTCAATTGACAGCCAGTGTTTTACTCCAGGGAGGAAACATGAACAACAAACCTCTTGTCGGTGTTTGGGTCGATCATCGAAGGGCGCTCCTTTTCTGGTCTGACGAGCAGGCAGACATGGACGTCCAGGAGATCGGATCCAACTATCAGGAGGAAGGCGAACCGACGGACCAGGTCAAAATCGCCGGCAATAACGTGCATGGTGGCGGGGTTGCCCACGCTCACCTCGAAGACCGCCGGCGTGAACAGCTCAAACACTTCTACAAAGAACTCGACAAAAATTTGCGGCCAGCTGAGGAGATATATATTTTCGGGCCGGGACAGGCCAAAAAAGAACTGGCCAATTATCTTAAAGGAGACAAAAGCCTGAAAGCCGCATTGAAAGGTATAGAAGGGGCCGATAAGAAACTAACCAGAGCGCAGAAAGCCGAACAGGTCCGGGAATTTTTTGCTCTTCCCCGCCAGCCAATTTGAATAAATCAATGGGAGCCTATTCGGCCTCAACTCCCAGCAGACGGAAATCGTGATCCTGTATTAGCAACGGATCTTTGATCACATATTGACCGTCCTCAAAAATCGTCGCCACGGTCTCTCCGCTCTCAATATCAAAGATTCGTTCGGCCGTTAGTGTCTCGCCTTTCACCGGGATTAAAGCATTGATGTCCAGCGTCGTGCCGGCAAGATACTGGTCCTGTTTCTCGCCATTGAAGAAAAGAACGGCAGCCGTCCTCAGGTTGGAATTCGTGTAAACGCTCGCATACACGCCCTCGCCGTGCGGCTGTGCCATCTTGTCGGTCAACCAGTAACCCGCGAACAGACAGCGCCCTGTATCGGAAAGATTGACAAGCCCGCGAATATCAGTCATCGTGCGACGGATATCAAGATATTTTTTCCCTTGTAACTTGTAATGCGTCAGGACGTTGGGGTGGATATCGTGGCTCATCATCATCGCCCAAACACTGCGCTGGATCTTTCGGGCCATTTCCGGAGTGGTACCGCGAAAACCGCTGAGCCACGGCCGCGCCACCTGCATCGTGCTCTTCGTGCGCGCCATGGCACGGAATTGACCGATGGGCCATTGATCGAGACTCGTCATATCCGCCCCGTCGGCATACCAGTCATTCTCCACCATCCAGAAAACTTCCGCAAAACCCAGATCAACGTGCATATTGGAAGCCCAGAGCGGAGGACGCATCACTTTCCAGCCCAGCACGTGCAGGCGTTTGATCAGCTGGCGACGGGCACGCAGCAACCACACTTCCTCCATCCGACCCAGCTCCTGATTATATTTTCGCACCAGACCGATGGACGAATTATCCCACCACGTGCCGTTGAAACCGGCTTTGTCCAGCAGCGGTTTGTGATACCACACAAAGAAATCAATTGCGCTCTGAGTCCAGTTCATTCCCGTAACACTCAGCTCTTCATCGGTATCCCACTGTTCGGTCCCCTGGTAGTTCCAGCGACCTGCACTGCTGGCGGCGCTACGGTTGGGTCGCCAGTTGCTTTTGCCCAGCCATTCGCCGCCGAAAGTTCGGAATTCCTCAGCCCCCATTCCGGTTAGCTGACCGCTCCCGTACATAATCAGTTTCGCACCCTTCGGCATTCTCAACGACGATATCAACCGTGACATCGGCCGGTTGATTGCCGCCCACCAGTTCAACGACAGCATCCAGCTCACCGGCTCCGATCTGTCCCATTTTGAGGAAACGAAAGGCCGGCGCGCCGGGGGCAAAATTGACCTCCGCAAAACGGTCCCACGCCAGCCACGGCGCTCCGACCCAGCCGGCAAAATACATTCCCGTGCAGGAGTCGGTGCGCACGAGCTGGATCACCAGAGAACGCCCATCCAGGCTCTCGATCCCCATCCGTTTCAGCTCCACCGCCATCTCCAGCTCCCACGCATCGCGAGTGACAGTGCATTTCAGGGGTCCTCCCATCGACCACAGTTCCTCGGTACCTATAGTGCCGTTGAACAGATACTGGTCGACCTTGGCCCCCTTGGCATTGGCCATGATCTTGTAGAAGCCCTTTCCCTGAGTGGACGCCTGATATGCCTTCCCAAAACGGCTTCTCAAGCTACTCCATTCTATCCGGGTCAGGTTTCGGCTGCAGTTCGAACAACCGGAAATCATGCCGCCGCACGGGGCACCGCAACTTGCCTTCTTCCCAGGCATATTTGCCATCGGGATCCTGCGCACGACGCTGTTCGAGAGGCAAGTCCTCGGGACGCTCTTCAAGCGTGAATTCGCCCGGTTCCGCGAGTAAATCGTCGTCCTCCTGGAGAACTTCATCGGCTTTTGGTTTTTTAACCGTCGTCACATCATCATCAAAATACGTCAGCAATCCGGGATCAACATCACGCACCTTAATCGCACTCGACTTCGCCAAACCAAGTGCCTTGAGACTCGGTTGAACGGTCGCTTCAAGCCGCTCCTCACCGATATTCACCAGCAGCAAGAGAGCCTTCCCTTTGCGTTTCCAACCGGCGCACAGCAGTTTCGCATGTTCACTGGAGGCCGGAGGCTGATCGTCCCAGTATGCTACGAATTCGGTATCCGGCTGGCGCAAACCAAAATCGCGTATCGTGCGTTCGCTGAAATTCCACTCGATGTCGTGCAAAGCCAGGCCCGCCGTGTAAGCGCGTTGCTGGCGGTACGTCCAGGCCGGCCATTTATCTGTATCCAGAGAATTGCCGTGCCATCCAAGCCATGTCGTTGTGATGCCCCACTTACGATTGTTCATAAATCGCAGACGGGCCAGCGACCAGTGGTCGATAAAATCTTTCTGAGACGGTGGTTTGGAGTAATGATCTTCCCCGTCGAGAATCACATCGAAAAAAGCGTGATACGGAATGAAAAAGGTATGAGTCGTGTGAGCACACATGTGCGGAACGATCTCGTGATCGTGACAGATCTGTCGCATACGCTCGAGCCGTTCCCTGTAACCACGGAACTGGTATCCGGGCTGGACGTGGCCGTCGGGCAGAGCATAAGCCACCGGACCGCTTTCCCAGCTCTGCGGGGCCGGCCAGCAATCGTCCATGTAGACGCCCCGGATGAATTTATCCGTTTCCGTAATCCATTCATCCCAACACCATGAAGCGAAATCAATGAACGCATCATCGTAGTGCTGAAAATCACCGCGCCCGAGCCCCCAGGTCTCGGCCCATTCCCGGGTATGGGCAGGTTTGTTGCCCGTCCACTGCATATCCCAGTAGAGCGCAGGAACGCGGATCTCCCGGGGATGCGGTTCGCGGTCGTAGCGGCGACGAAAACCCGCTATCCCACCCCGGTAACGCCCGCGAAGCCCGGCCGCCCCTTTCGTCAAACCTTCTCCCTCAATGCGACGCTGCACGGCTTCCCAGCTATCCTCAGGATACATGTCAAACGCGGTGGGTCCTTTGCGCCCTTTCAAATTGTTGCCGCTGAAAGTATCCGGTATTACACCCCAGCCGGGAACCATTCGCCAGCGTTCATCCAGCGGTCGCACCGGGATCGGGTGCAGCCCGAAAGCAAATGTGCGCGGTTTTTCCAGAGCCGTCCGTTCACTAATCATGTTCAGACGCAGTATCACACGCTCTCCTTCACGGGAGATCGTGACGGCAGGTTCCTCTCGAGTTTTCGTCCACCCGCGGTCATTTTCAGCAAACCACGCCATGCCCCGTTCATCTCCGGTCAACATCACGTAGGGGATGAAACTCCCGCGCAGACCATCTGGAAGCGCGACGTTCTCAGAATCGTTGCTGCGGAACACCACTCCTTCACCCTCGGGCAACGCGCCTATGTGAGTAATTCTCGGGTTTCGGAAATTACGCAACCCGCTCCACCAATGCACAAGTTCCGCGTCCGTTCCGCGATAAGGAACGCATAATTGCAGTGAATCCACCTGGGGAACGGCCCCGTCATCCGGCACGAGACGCAATTTGAACCACATCATTCCGTCGAATTCCAGGTAACCGCCCGTTTTTACCGAAAAACCTTCGCCTCTCAGCCCCCCGCTGAAATGGACGCGTTTCTCACTTTCCGCCCGCACATCAAGAGCATCACCTTCAGGGGTTAAAGACAGCTTTTCACCATCCCGGGAAGCTTTAAGAACGATCGGGCCGGCGAGGAGATTTTCCCCGGCCGAGACCACGCGCTCAGGCAGACCTGACGGGCCCAGAGATACGCGACGCCCCCACGGTCTCATGACATTTCCCTCAACCCGCACCTGTTCCCACTCGGGCATCACTTTCTCAGAAAGACCCGCCCGGCACTGCCACCAGGGCGGCTCAGTGCGGGTAAAAGGTTCTACTTTTTCTGCCATAAACCCGTCGTCAGGCCCCATGAGCCTCACACGAAGATTGTATTTTCCAAAATCCAACGGAGGCGTTTCCACCGCAGAGCGGCAAAGACCAAATTCATCCGGTTCGACACGCTTTGACCCGAGCGCCGCTTCCCGGCCCTCCTTCAATACGCTCAGATGCGCCGCAGCAAGTTTTTCATAGTCCGCGAGTAAAGGAATGACCTTCGCATCCACCCGGCCAACCACGCCGTTGTAATCGAATTCAATGTCCGCCGAAGGCAGCTCGGTTATTTTCTCCCGAGGATCATACAGCCGGGCCAGATTCGAAATCTCGCTCGGGGCCAGAGGTCTGCGGTAAATGCGAAAATCGTCGATCAAAGTGTGAACCGGTGCCCTTCCCTGATAGATCGTCCAATCAAAACGCAATGACTCTGGTTTGGCCCGAATCCACCACTTCGGATCCGTTTTCATTTTGTCCTCGGCCGTGCGCATTTCAAGATGGACGGCGAACGCCCCGTCGGGCGACCGTCGGCGGCCGTTCACATAATACTGAAGCTGCGCGCCTTCCCAGGTGCAGGCAACATGCACCCATCGGCCCGGATGCAGATCCACGGGATCGACCACCCTCTCGCTCATATTCATCACAACACGGAAACTCATTATCGGCCCGGATTTTTTGAACTTCCGTTCCCAGGATCCTTTCGCATATTCTCCGAAGACCGTAAAAAGGCAGAAAGACCGGGGGCGAGCATCATCGAACCGATTGTCCCGGGTGAAATTATCCCAGTCGAGCGGTCGCAACCAGAACGCTAATGTGCCGGCTTTCGTACGCAGAAAATCCCGACCCGAAAACCGCGGATTCATCCCTTCCTTGCCCACGGTCAGCGCCTCACCATGCACGCCCGGTTTGAAAATCCGGCGGGAGTCCCACGGGGGCAACTCCGCTTTTCCCGGTTCAGGCTCATATTCGGGCGCATGGAATCTGTCAGGAAATACCGAGGCAGACAGGGTCGAATCCATCCCAAGCCGAAGCAATAAATCGTCCTTGTCGCGGAAAAACGGCTGACCCGATGGTTCAGTCACCTCGGCCCGGGGTTTTGTCCACAGATGATCGGGTAAATAGTAATCGCGAAGTGTCCGCGAAAAGCGGATTTCGTCCATCGTGCCCGCGAAACCCCTTTTCCCCGAGGGGGCAGCTCCCACAACCAGAGCATCCGCCCTCAACGCCGGCCGCACGTTCATGGAGGTAAGCTTCTGCTCCGTGCGACCGTTGACGCGCAGAAAAACTTCCCGCTTATGCGGCCAGCGCGTCTCCCAACCAACCGAAATATGCGTCCACTCCGCGGGGGGCACCGCATTCTTAACTGGTTCCATCTTTTTCCCCCCCCATACCAGTTGCAAGCCGCCCTTTGAAAGCAGTCGGAGCGAGATCGGTGTGCGACCCTTTTCTGTATCGTGCAGACAGAACACCGTTGCTTCTTCCTCGGGCAGATTGGTGGGTCGCAGCCACATCTCTACCGTCCGCGCCGGATGCGCGTCATACCCCCGGGTAACAAGCCGCCCGTCCTTTCCCTCAAATTGTAATCCTCCGCGAAAGCGCCCGGCGGTCATCAATTTGCACGCGCCTTTCAGCTCCGCGGCCCGCCCCATGCCAGCCGTATTGCGGACGTCTCCGCTCGTTCCGCTCCCCTCCGCGGAAAATCCTGTTTCCGAAGTCCCCCTCTGACCGGACAACTCCAGCATCTCTTCCATACTCACTCCGGTGACTTCTTCTTCCGCGCGGCCATTCAGCGGAAAAAGCGCGACGGCATGGGCATCGGGAGATAGGGGACGCCAGATACGGGTGGCGACCATATCGGGGTAACTCTCTGCGGACAGCACTGCTCCAGCGATGAGGCAAAACAGCGCCACCCACAGAACGCGATACCATTGTCGGTGAAAAAGAAACATCATTTAAGGACCATAAGGATAAGGCATTTCGCCCCAGGGTTTGCTCCAACTGTGCACCGCGTTTTGACAGGCATTACGGTCGGGCCACCCGTCGGAGGTATCCGGATTGACGTGACCATCAGCAAACACAAGGTTGAAATGGCTTTGAAGATGAGGGCCGGGCGATCCCGGTGATAGAACCGACCACGTCGTAACAATGCTGCCCCATCCGCCCCAGCTCCCGACGCCGGGCGGATTGTCACGAACTAACTGGACCTGGCTCGGCCTGCGCAGATGACCGCATTTCGGCCACGCATTCGCGTGCGCGATACGCGGCCAATAATCATCACGCTCACCATCAAAACCCGATGAATAATAGTCGTCCCAGGTCCCACCATAGGACATATACGTCCAGTTCGCGTTGTACTCTGCGCTCGGCAGCCAATCACCCCCGAGACGATTGAAATGGGTCAGAACCTTGCTCTGAGACGGACAGTCGAAAACCCCGGACATGATACTAAAATCGTAAAAAAGACCGGTATTACCCCACTCACGCTGCTCGCGACGTTGTTCCAGGGGAGGCTCGGAAATATAACGATTCGCCTCGAGAATCCCAACCCACATCACCTCCAGTATCGGCGTGCCATCGGACTCACGCTCCATCCATCGGCTACTTCCATCCATCCAATCACTTCTCTCCCCATTAAACGCCCACATTTTGATGCCATTACTGTCATTGCGCATATGACCCGGGACAATACCGTCTCCGTGATCGCTCCCATACATCAAATACGCGATCCCGATCTGCCGGAGATTCCCCGTGCAACTGCAGGCACGCGCCGACTCACGGGCTTTTTCCAGGGCCGGCATAAACATCGCAGCCAGGATAGCAATGATGGCAATGACGACCAGCAATTCGATAAGCGTGAATCCTTTACATCGCATTTTATCCCCTCCGTTGATCCTATCTTAAGCGTACGCCAGCAAGGAGCTTCTGTCAAGATTGAAAGGTTAACTTGACACCGGGTGTTCTGTAAGGTAAACTACTTTGTGATATAAAGCTTATGTCCGGAGAAACATAAAATGAATAGAGATGAAGCGCAGGCCCGCATGCAGGAAGTGCAAAGAATCATGGAGCGCACGACGCTCTACACGCTTCTACCCCGCTCCTCGGCCATCATCGGCGGCGTTCTCACGCTGGCAGGATCTCTGATCAGCTACCTGATGATCGGGACGGTGGACTTCCAGGATGCTCTGAAGTTGCCTGTCAACCAGCAACTTGTGTTCTGTTTCATGTGGCTGGGAATCGGCATCGTAGCGGTGGTCCAGCATATCATCCTCACCCGACGGGCCGCGGAGAAACGGGGCCTTTCCCCGAAAGCAAGACCGTTCCGATTCGCCACCTACTCCCTCACGCCCAGTGTTTTCGTGGCGGCCGTGCTCACGCTGGAATTTCTCTGGCGCGGGCAAATGACCTACATTGCCCCCGTCTGGATGATGTGTTACGGGAGCGGGGTCTACGCTGCGGGACTCTTCTCGGTGCGCCTGCCACGGTTTCTGGGAATTACCTTTATCGTCCTTGGGGCGGTGTCTCTGCTATTTTTCCCCGATTCCGGCATCATCACGGCCGCCGTCTCCTTCGGCCTGCTGCACATCATTTTTGGGCTGATCGTCATCAACCGCTCCCGGGAGAATGGCGAAGAATGAACGATCCGGTCAAACCCGAAGAAATTGATCCCATAATTCACGAACGAGCGCGCCTGGCGATCGTCAGCGCCCTCGCCGTCACCCCGGAAATGCCGTTCACGGAACTCAAAGAGCAACTCGACCTCACCGACGGCAACCTCAGCGCCCACGCCGCCAAACTCGAGGACGCCGGTTATATCGAGATCAAAAAATCGTTCCAGGACAAACGCCCCCGAACCACGATGCGGCTCACATCCCGGGGACGAAAAGCCTTTAAGCGCTACCTCCAAACCCTCAGCCGAATCGTCGAACCCGATCAGGATGAATCCTCGCAGAAAGGCAAATGAAAATAGACATTAGTGGTCCGTTAGCCCAGCAAAGAAACTGTTGAAGAAGATGCGGATCGACTCACCGAAAGCGAGCGGACTGGACTTCAGTCGGAAGCTGGAGTTCAGAACGCGGTCGAGTTTTGGAAATTGACCGGAATAACAGATCAGCAGGGGACGGAATTCGGGGTCAACGACACCGGCCTTTTTTTCGAAGGGCCGAGCTTGTCCAGGACGCTCTGGAGTTTTAAATCCCCGCAACCCGATCCCGGAAACCAAATTGGAAAGAATTTACGCGGCGAGGCGACATTGCAACGTGGCAACACACGACACAGTTCCGTGAATTAATCCGCATTCTGAACTCCAGACCCCGCAAAACGGGGCTGAAGTCCAGTCTGCTCATTTTAATGGCGAATCGAACTGTTCAACCACTTCGTGCATGCCTCCACAAAATGGTCACATTCCTGAAAATCAGCCTCGCACCTCGCATTGACCGCAATCGACGCATGTGTGCTATCTTGCCAGCGCATCGCGCTGGCTTTGGAATGCGTGCGCGCCAGCGCCGCTTTTATTTGGTATCGATTTCGTTTCAGCCCACCACATTAAATGCGTTCAAAATACCCAGGAACGCCGCATTCCCCTGTCTTAAAAAACTGATCGGAGGAAAAGGCTCCAAAAAACTGAACTCAGGCAGGAATTCCAGCTTAGCCCACATTGTGTCATTTGGCACATATGCGTTTAGCGTTGGTGCTGTCGGTAAGCCCGCGGAGCGGGCGTGGCAGACGTAGCCCGGGGCGAAATGAGGCCGCTGTTTTGGCCGAACGAGCCCCGGGTTAGCATTGGGAAGCCGCCGAAGGAGGCGGATCGCCTCGCCGGAGGCGAGCGCCGCAAGCTTGCCGCGCCGAACACTGTTCGCGCGTTCCGCCGGCACGTTACCCGAACCGCTAACCCCGGGCTCCCCCGAAGAACCCGGGATCGCCCGGGGCTATGTCTGCTCCGGCCCTACGGGCCTTTTTTAGAACGGCACTCGACACGCTAAACGCGTACTTTGGCACAAAGGCCGAAATGCGGGTTAGCGTCCATTCGACTGAACTTCGGCCATAAGCCGGATCTTAGAATACGACAAAGCGACACCTTTTTTTGTCCCTTTTACTTTGCATTACAAAGTCATTTGCAGGAGAAAGACAATGAAGCATCGAATCCTACTGTTGCTCCCCGCACTGAAAGAGGTCCTGGATCGCGATTTCCGCCAGATCAAATATTCCCTCTTCCCACCGTTGAGCCTTCTGACACTCGCCGCACTCACACCGCAGGATCGCTACGAGGTGGTCGTCCGCGATGAACATGTCGAACCCGTCCCGATCCCGGGAGATTTCGACCTGGTCGCAATGACGGTCTACGTATCATCGGCCCCCCGGGCCTACAAACTGGCCGAACGCTACCGGGAAGCCGGCATAAAGGTCATCATGGGCGGCATCCATCCCACCACATGCCCACGGGAAGCGCTTCAGCACGCCGATGCCATCTGCATCGGGCCCGGAGAGGCCGTCTGGCCGCAGATCCTCAACGACTACGACACGGACCGGCTCCGACCGGTCTATCGCGGAAAAATCGAAGGAACAGCACAGAGAATGCCCGTCCCGCGCCGAGACCTCATGAACCCTGATGCGTATCTCGTCCGCAACACGATGGTCACGTCGCTGGGCTGCCCGCATTCCTGCGATTTTTGCTACAAGGCAAGTTTCTGGGGCGAACATTTTTACGAGCACAGGCCGATTGAAATGCTGGAACGCGAGCTCGAAAGCATGACGGGGGGGTTCGTTTTCATTCTTGATGACAATTTCCTGTCATGTCGACAAAAGGCCCGCAGAATCTTCCCCCTGCTCCGCCACAGCGGGATGGTCTGGCAGGCCGCCGGCTCGCTCGACATAGCGCGGGACCCTGAGTATCTGAAAGAAGCCTACGAAGCGGGCTGCCGGAGCGTCTTCGTGGGATTTGAGTCCCTGTCCCGAGCCAACATGGAAGCCGAGGGCAAAAACGTCAACGCTTTCTCAGACTACGCACAGGCCGTGAAAAGGTTCCACGACGCGGGGCTGATGATCAACGGGAGTTTCGTATTCGGGTTCGACGGTGACGGGCCGGATGTTTTCGACCGGACGCTCGAATTCGCCATCGAAAACGACATCGAGACCGGCACTTTCCATATCCTGACCCCCTACCCGGGCACGCCAACATTTGCGCGGATGCAGAACGCCGGACGGCTCCTGACGACCGACTGGGAACTGTATGACACCCGTCATACCGTCTTTCGTCCCGCGGGCATGTCGCCGAGAGAACTGGAATCCGGCTACCATCGGGCGTATCGGGAGTTCTACCGTTACGGTTCGATTCTCAAGCGTTCGCTGGGTCAACCGGGCGCGCTCAAGCGGCTCGCTTACAACATTGGCTGGAAGAAGAGCGACTGGCTCTGGAAACACATCATCCGTTTGGGTCTGATGTCCCGCATCCGCCCCATTTTTGAACGCATTCTCGCCCGTCCGACTCAGCCTCACACGTCATCGGACGAAATACAGGATCAGAAATCGCCGGCATCCAGTGGACAGTTTGCGGACGAAGCTGCTATCATATCCGCAGGGTGAAACCAAATTGACGGCACCACAGGCAATGAAAACATTCACGGTTAGATGGGATTTGCTATGAAGACTGATTTGTCCGCGTACGTCCCGGACCGTCTGCGAGATTTAGATAATCCCCAGACGGATATCCCTGCTCTTGCTCGCGACGCGGAAGCGGCAGCGGCCATTGAAAGAGCGGCTCGGGATGTTCCCACACATCACCATCTAATTCGGGGGGATAGCCGCCGGTTTTCTGACGTTGATTCCGAAAGTGTAGCTCTCGTTGTAACGTCGCCCCCTTACTGGAATCTCAAAGAGTACAGAAACCAGGAAGGCCAGTTGGGCCACATAGACGACTATGAGGATTTTTTGAGCCAGCTTGACAGGGTATGGGAGGAGTGCTGGAGAGTTCTCATACCCGGCGGACGGGTTTGTATTGTGGTGGGCGATGTCTGCCTGAGCCGTCGCAAGCACGGCCGGCATCGCGTCATGCCTCTTCATGCGTCTATTCAGGACCATTGTCGAGCAATAGGATTCGATAATCTTTCCGGGATTTACTGGTACAAGATCAGCAATGCAACCACAGAATCAGGTGGGGCCGGGAGATTCCTTGGCAAACCCTACGAACCGGGAGCTGTGCTGAAAAACGACGTGGAGTTTATCCTCATGCAACGCAAACCGGGGAGCTACCGCAGTCCTTCCATTCCCGCACGTATTCTTTCGGTGATTGAAGCGAGTAATTTTCAAAAGTGGTTTCGGCAGGTCTGGACCGATATCCGGGGTGAGTCCACGGCCAATCACCCGGCACCGTTTCCTCTGGAACTGGCGGAACGTCTCATCAGAATGTTCTCGTTTGTTGGTGATACAGTGCTTGATCCTTTCATGGGAACCGGGACAACCAACTGCGCCGCGTCCAGATGGGGAAGAAACTCGGTGGGGATTGAGATTGATCCGGTCTATTATGACAAAGCACGCCTCCGGCTCGAAGAGGCCAATAACAGCTTATTCAGTCACAGTAAGGTCGAGATAGAAGAGACAAGAGGAGCCTACGCGTGACAGATTTATTCAGCCAGTTGGATGAGTCAGTGAGCAAAGCAGTGCAACACTACTGGCGGACACGCGAGGAACAGGGCGAGCGGCAGGGCAAACCGGGAGACCAGGATCGAGGATTCCGAAGAACGGTTACTGGTGGAAGCCATCTGGACGGATTTGCCAGAGTCCTGGTGGATTTGCTGAAGGACATTGGGGTTCCAGAGAGCTGGATTCAGTACGGCCGGGGACACAATGAGGTGCCAGGTTTCTATCGACCGACCAAAGGATGGGACCTACTGGTTGTGGCAAATAAAGATCTGCTGGCTTCTATCGAGTTCAAATCACAGGCCGGGCCGAGCTATGGAAACAACTTTAACAACCGGACCGAGGAAGCTCTGGGCAATGCAACTGATTTGTTAGATGCTTTCCGCGAGGAAGTTCTCCCCAGCGTCAGAAAGCCCTGGTTGAGATATCTTTTCTTGTTGGAGGAGGACGAAAACTCCATGCGCCCGGTATCTGTGCAAGAACCTCATTTTGAAGTAGCCGAAGTATTCAAGGATGCTTCGTATGCGGACAGGTACCAGATTCTGTGTGAGCGACTCCTGAGAAAGCGGTTGTATGACGGAGCATGTTTTCTACTCTCGAAACGAGAGGAAGGCTTGCAGGGAAACTACAGGGAACCTCACCAGGAATTGACTTTCAAAAATTTTGCCTCCCATCTTATCGCCCATGTCGAAGGGTACCTGAGAAGTCATGGTCGAAACGGAACCGAGGGCAATCAGGCCTGATCGCCGCCATCCGCCGCATCATCAATTCCACGGGCAAGAAGCCTATCTTGCGCGTACTCGCTGAGGTCCTGAAAGAACGGAAAGGCGCCGACGGATCCGCGGAGATTCTCCAGGCCCTTCTTCTTACTTCTCCTGGTGGGTCAGATCATGCCGTTGGCAGGCTTCTTCCGCACCCATCCCTTCTTTGACCACATCGTGCAGGGCGGCCACGAACGCGGGCGGATTCGATGCCTGCACGGCATTTCGGCCGAAAACCACCCCACCGGCGCCGTCCCGGACCTCCCGTTCGGCCAGTTGCAGGGCATCGAGATCCGTAGGGGTCTTCTCGGCCCCCAGTCCCAGAATAGGAACCGGGCAGGTTGAGGTCACTTCGGCAAAATGTTGGGTGTGAAACGTCTTTATGCAATCGGCACCCAGCTCGGCCACCACCCGGCAACCGATGAGGATTTCTTCGTGGAATTCCTCCGGGTCCTTGGTCAGATGGCTGTGGGGGAAGTATTCTCCCATGACCGGCAGCCCCAGTCGATGCGCTTTCAGGGTCAGGTCTGCAAAAATCTCGGCGTTGCGGGCATCCACCTCCTCGCTTCCCGTCTTCAGGGTCAGACACACCAGAACAGCGTCCGCCCCATTGGCCGCGGCATCCTCGGGCTGGTAGAGGTTCGAGATGACCGATTCCTTGTAGCCCCAGTGGAAACAGAAGACGCTGTTGAAGTTGAGACGGGTAATCGCCAGAGGCGCGCCAGGTCGCCCGAAATAATCGGTACATTTCGGGAGCATCCCGGGCGAGAGCAGAACCGCATCCGGGCCGTGGCCCAACCCGGCCAGCATGTCGGGGATATCTTCCATTCCGGCGTGGGGACCGTCGAACATCCCGTGATCGCACGCCACCACCACCGCTTTCCCTTTTTCACCGAATAGCTTACCCAGTCCGATATCGACGCCTGATGTCACATTGGTCTCCTTAGGAACGAAGGCGCGCAGCTCACTCCGGTTTTGTCCCGTTATAATTCTTAAGTTCCCCACATGCAACCGCGAGGCTAATTTCTAACAGGTTGACGGAAGTATTACTTTGTATTACAATGCAATGTCCTGGGGAAATAATTAGAGTGCAAAATTTTTATGAGGGAAAACAATGTCCAAAAACCGTTGCGAAACGATTACGTTGAAAGTTGATGAATCTTTGCTGGAGGCCATGGAAGGGATTGAAAATCGCTCGGAATTCATCCGGTCGGCAATCCTGACAGCCCTCAACAACATCTGCCCGCTCTGCAAAGGGAAAGGGCTTCTCACGCCCTATCAGCAGAGACACTGGGAGAGTTTTGCTGAAAATCACTCCATTGAAGAGTGCGATCAATGTCAGGAAATTCACCTGGTCTGTGGTCTCGAAGGAAAGGTGGGATAGAAACATGCGTTCCAAAACGGTTTATTTCGTTGCGATTTCGACATGTTTTCTGATTCTCGTTTCGTGCAAAGGAGACCGGAACAGACCGTCTCCGGCGGAAACCGCTGAGATACGCGTTCTGGTCAATATCGCCCCCCAGGCGTACTTTGTTGAACAGATTGGCGGGAAATACGTCGAAGTCGATGCACTGGTCGGGAAAGGAGAGAATCCCCACACCTTCCAGCCCACGCCGAAACAGGTCATTTCTCTGGGAAAAGCGGAGATATATTTCCGGTCAAATATGCCCTTCGAGGAACGTCTTTTATCCAAAATCAGGGGCGGAACCAGTGATTTGAGAGTCGCGAATATCACCCGCGATACAGAGACTCCCGACGATCATAATGAAGAAGTGGAACACCACGAGCACGGTACAGAACACGAGGAACACGGCCACAGCCATGGTGGGCATATGGAGGGCGATCCGCACGTCTGGCTGTCGCCCCCCAAAATCAAACATCAGGCACGCCGCATCGCTCATGCTCTCACTGAAGTCGATCCGGGCCACAAAGCGGCCTACAAGGAGAATCTTGAGGGCTTTCTGGAAAAAGTGGACCGGCTTCACACGGATCTCAAAGAGAAACTGGCCCCTTACAAGGGCCGAGCTTTCTACGTATTCCATCCTGCTTTCCACCATTTTGCAGAGGCATATGGTCTCGAACAGAAAGCTGTCGAGGCAGGCGGTCACACACCTTCTGCAAAACAGCTCCGTGCGCTGATCCAGCAGGCGCGCGCCGACAATGTAAGAGCCATATTTGTCCAGCCCCAGTTCGACAAACGTTCGGCGAACCGGATTGCGGAAGCGATCGGAGGAAGCTGCGTAACCATCGATCCTTTGAAGAAAAACGTGCTCGACAACCTGCGGGAAATTGCCGACAAAGTAACCAGTGCGCTCGCTACGGCGTCTTCAAAATAGACACATTTTGAACTCCGGAAGACAGACCGCAGTGATCCGATGGTTCTCCAACAATGCCGAGGCTTCATAGAATAAGGAGTCCTGAAACATGCCAGAGGCGCCCGTCGTTTCTTTCCAGGACGTCACATTCAGCTATGACGGTCAACCGGTTATTGAAGACGCTACCTTTTCTATTTCCGAGAGGGAGCTCATTTGCGCCGTTGGACCGAATGGCGGGGGGAAAACAACCCTTCTAAAGCTGGCGCTTGGTTTAATAACGCCCGATAGTGGAGCCGTCGGCGTGTTTGGGGAAAATCCAAAACGCGCCCGCAGCCGAATCGGATACATGCCGCAATATTCGCAGCATGACGCCCAGTTCCCCATCACAGCGATGGATGTGGTTCTGATGGGCCGGCTGGAACGGCACTGGTGCGGGCCGTATTCGGAAAAAGACAAGACCATTGCAAAAACAGCTCTCGAAGAAATGGGAATGGTTCGTTTGGCTGACGGATTATACTCATCCCTTTCGGGGGGGCAGAAGCAGCGCGTGTTGATTGCCAGAGCCCTGGCAACGCAGCCCGAACTTCTCATTCTTGACGAGCCCGCGGCCAACGTTGATCTCAGCCTGGAGGAAAAGCTCTACGATATTCTCAAAGAACTGAACCGTCGGATGGCGATTCTTCTGGTGACTCACGACCTGGGATTTGTTTCGGAAATCGTCGAACGAGTTCTCTGCGTGAACCGACAGGTCGTTATCCATCCGACAAGCGAGATTACGGCAGAAGTCATCCAGAACCTTTACGGTGGCGATTTCCGGCTGGTGCGCCACGACCATACGTCTGAAGAGGAAAGCGGGGCAAAAGGTGACTGAACTTCTTGAGGCGCTTTTGGACCCAGAATTCGCTTTCCTCCGCTATGCATTTATTGCCGGAGCACTCGCCAGCGTAGCATTTGGCATTATGGGCACCTACGTGGTGGCCCGTCGCATTTCGTATCTCGCCGGATCGATCGCCCACTGCGTCCTGGGAGGTATTGGGGCGGCGCTGTACGCCAACCGGGCGCTGGGATGGAGCTGGATACAACCGATGCATGGGGCGGTCGTGGCCGCTCTGCTGGCCGCAATTACTATCGGTTTGGTCAGTCTCTACGCCAAGCAAAGAGAAGACACAGTTATCGGAGCTCTCTGGGCCACGGGGATGGCAGTAGGTCTACTATTTCTTGCCCGCACGCCCGGTTATACAAATGCCATGAGCTATCTGTTCGGGGACATCATGATGATAGGCATACAGGATGTCTGGCTGGTGCTGGGCTTAGATGTTGTTGTTGTAACGCTTGCTACGGTTTTTTATCATAAATTTCTTGCGGTTTGTTTCGACGAACAGTTCGCTCGTCTGCGGGGGGTCAACGTCGAAGCGTTCTACGTCCTGCTGCTTTGCCTGACAGCGGTCACAATCGTTCTGCTCGTCCAGATCGTTGGTATTGTGATGGTTATCGCTCTTCTGACGCTCCCGGCAGCCGTGGGTAGCCATTTCTCCCGGCGCCTCTGGCAAATGATGGCGATGTCTGTGCTTTGCTGTCTGATTTTCGTCGTTCTGGGTTTGGGTTGCAGCTATTCATGGAATCTGCCCGCCGGTCCCGTCATCATCGTTTTTGCCGCCATCAGTTATCTCACAGTCGCGCTTTTGTATCGTTTCCGAACCGGGTAATAACCTAAATCAATGCTTTCAACGCCAGTTTAAACACGGGCCGCGGTCCTCTTTTATGATTCAGGGTTGACACCGACGGTCTGCGCGGGTATTGTTCGATTTGACAGGATACAACTATGCAAAAACGGGAGCGGAACCGATGGAAAAAAAGGTATGGGTAAAACTGATGGCCTTGCTGGTAGCGATTGTCTTGATAGTCGTTTTGATCATCCAGAATACGGGGACACATCAGTTTCATATTCTGTTCTGGAAACTGCGCATTTCTCAGGCTCTTCTGCTACTGATTACCTTCCTTACCGGATTCGGGGCGGGCATTCTCACCATTCTTCACATTTCAGCTCGCCATAAAAAACGAAAGAAATAAATCTCGGCCCGCGTGAGTTCACCAAATATCACACCGAAACAACGTATGCTGGCTGCATACCGGGGTAAGAAACTTGACCGCCTTCCTGTGGCTCCTGAATTCTGGTGTTATATGGCAGCGCGAACTCTGGGCGTTAACCAGATCGAACTGCATCGCGAGATTCCGCTTTGGAAAGCCCTCCAGGAGACGTTTAAACACTACGAGTGTGAAGGATGGGCGGTGGTCGGCCCGGCAGCTCCCCCATGCCCTTTCAGAATAGAAACCGAAGAGAAGAAAGACGATAAACGGATTGAGATAGTGCATACCGTGCATGCAGAGAATCGCAACCTTACCTCACGGCAGCTGATGACCGCCGATGATCCACCCTGGAGAGTCGAACGCCCGATTAAGGATTTTGAAGCGGACTGGGAAATCTATAAAAAAATCGCCCTGCCTGATCCGGCCGAATATAACTGGGAGCCAGTCTGTGATGCTCTCAGGGAAGTGGGTGAAGATTACTTGCTTGAAGTCTTCATCGCGAATCCGTTCACGGACTTTGTGGGAGAGCCGCGCGAAGGGGATTTTACCCAAATGATCCTCGACCTGACAGACCACGAGCATTACCTGACGGAACTCAGGCAACGTTATATCGAACACCGTTGCCAGCTGATCCGAGACGCGCTGGCAAAAACACCGGCGGAAAGTGTTTTCATCGGATGCTCCTGGGCCTGCGCTTCGCTCTTGGGCGCGCCGCTGTGGCGTAAATGGGATAAACCTGCGTTGCAAACTTTCGTGAAAACCGCCCATGATTCCGGCGGACTGATACACATCCACTGCCACGGTTCATGCACTGAATTGGTACCGGACTTCGCGGAAATGGAGGTCGATTGCCTCTGCCCATTAGAACGCCCGCCGGGTGGGGATGTAACACCTGAAAACATGCCCGAGATCAAAGATATTACAAGGGGCAATATGACGCTGAATGGAAACGTTCACACGGTTGAAACTCTCATCCGTGCAGAGCCGCAAGACGTCCGTGAGGAAGTGGAAGAAACCCTCAATTTGTGGGGAGACGATGGGCGCCTGATCGTGGGGACAGGTGATCAGGTGGGCGGGGAGACGCCGGATGAAAACATCCATGCGATGATCGAAACGGTGAAAACGTACGGAGAATAACGGGGCAGGTTTTTATCTAACCGCCGGGCCTGCGAGCGCAATAGCAAAAATTGCTCTCAGTGCCCTGTTGATCCGAAACCTCCCAGGCCCCGTTCGGTATCGTCCAGTTCGTCAACTTCCACCATTTCGGCCTGTATAGCACGAGCAATAACCATTTGCGCGATCCGCATGCCCCGTTGGACCACAAAAGGTTTCTCCCCGAAATTCGCAAGGATGACGCCTATTTCGTTTCGGTAATCGCTATCGATGGTGCCGGGCGCGTTGAGAACTGTAACTCCCTGCTTTAATGCGAGGCCGCTTCGTGGCCGCACCTGGGCCTCAAAGCCGGTGGGAAGAGCGATATGGATACCGGTGGGGATGAGTTTTACCTCTCCGGGCTCAATGGTTTTATCCCGCACCACCGCGGCAACAAGATCCATCCCGGCGGCCCCTTTACTCATATAACGCGGCAGCTCAAGGTCATCGCATCCTTTTTTCCGCCGGATAAGCACCTTCACTCCGTTCTCGGTTCCGTCCATCACAACCTCCAGATGAATTACTTCTGTTCGCAAAATTTCCTGTTTTAAAGCTAATTGCGGCCTTTTTCAGCTTAGCAAGAATCTACAATGAATTTCACGAACTTACCAGGAAATGTATTTCTTCAACGATTTGCTCGACGGGGGCAAGGTGACCGGCACCGTGTTTTCCGCTGGCGAGTTTTCCTTCCACCGGATCAACAATATGGACATCGGCCTGTTTTCCCAGCTTATGCACATTCCTGACAACAGCGAAATTTTTCCACATGCGGTCGTTCATAGCAGGTGCAACCAGTTTCGGGCAATCGCACGCGAGCCACGTCGTGCTGAGAATTTCGTCGGCAAAACCCCAGGTAATTTTGGCAATAATATTAGCGGTCGCCGGGACGATCGCCACCAGGTCCACCCACTCTGCCAGTTCAATGTGCACGAGGTTAGCTTGGCCTTCAGGCACCCACAAACCGGTGGTCACGGGCCGACCAGACAGAGAACGGAATGTGGTCGGAGTCACAAGTTTCTGGGCCGCTTCGGTCATAACAACCTTTACCTGATGTCCGCGATCCATCAGGCCTCTGAGGACCGAACATGACTTATAGGCGGCAATTGAACCACTGACGCCGAGAACAATATTTTTCCCGTTTTTATGTTGACCCATATTTCTCCTCCTGCTAATTCTCTCAAATATTACTCCTCCCCTGGCCATGACGCAAGCCGCGGCTCATATTCTCCCGCAGATAGACGACGGTGACAAAACCCTGCTGGGCTGCTTCGGTCCAGAATACTTTACTTGACACAACTGGTATACGAGGTATAAGGTAATCTCACTGATGAATTAACCAAAAAAAGAGAATCATACACTACCAGCGGCTTGGTCTGCGGTTCTCATTACGCCATAGAGGAGGTTTTTCTCAGATGCGAGGGAAGCCGGATAGATTTGCATCTTCAAATATAGAGCGGCCCTTGAATTTAAGTTCAAGAACTGTTGCCCATATCACGGTTTTGATCATTGTAATGGCTGCGGCTCTGAGCGGTTGTTCCAAAGGCAGAGATCCCAAGGCACTTGTTGAATCTCTTGGCAGTTCCAGCAGCAAAGAACGCAAAACTGCCAAAAATGAGCTGATGCGAGATCCGGAAAAGGCTCTGGTTGAAATTAAAAAAGCCTTCAAGGCGGCGGAAGGTACTGAGAGAGGTCTTCGCATTATCAAGGGGACGGTAGCTGTGCTGGAAGCTACAGGTACGCCTGAAGCACTGGAAACAGTTGCCGAAAGAATCGATGATCCGAATCCCAAAATCCGCCAGATTGTTATAGACGCCCTGGGCAATCTTTCGCAAGCGCGGAAAAAATCCTCGGTTGAACATTTGAAAAAAGCTCTGCAGGACGAGAATACCGCATGTCAACAGGCCGCCGCCCAGGCCCTTCGCAATATGAATTACCGGATGGCAACCGATGCTCTTGAAGAAGCCTATCAGCGACGCGAAGGCGCGGACTCTATCTTCGCAGCCCAGGCTCTTTACAGCATGGACAGACGTTCCTCGGCGGCAATATACTTACTCAAAAACCTCGGGAGCAGGCGGGAAATTACTCAACAAGCGGCGGCACAGGCTGTTTTAAGCCTCGGTAAAAGCCGCTTCGTTGGCCGGCCTTTCATTGAATTGCTCGTCGAATTTGTCAGGGGAAATCCTGATTCCGCCGCTTCTCGAAAGGCCCTCAGTTCCATACGCGATGCAATACTGAAAGAGTTTGAGGAAAAAGAAGCGCTTCCTCCGAAAAGAACGCGAGACATAATGGCCTCCCTCGGGATGATTGGCGACAAAAAAAGTGTGAATAAATTGCTATCGGTTTTGACAGAGAGCAAAAAAGATATTACGGCCCGATTGGCAGCGGCTGAAGCACTTGGAAACGCGGCGCGGGGCGCCGGAGAGGCGGCCAACCTGGACTTCAAAGAAAAAATAATTCAATCGCTTCAAGAGGTGAAAAACCGCGAAGAGGACAAAGAAGATAAACGCGTTCAAATCGGCTGTGCGATCTCTCTGTGCCAGCTTAAAAATCCAGACGGCGTGAAATATCTCCTTTCCCAACTCAGCCCGGAACAAGATAACGACAAGAAAGACACACAAGAGATGACGGATTTGCGAATACGAGCGCAGGAAGCACTTACATCCTCCGGCAAATTCGTCGTCCCCTATCTGATTACGGCTCTCGATAAGAAAACAGGGAGTAAAACTAGCTACTGGGCTGCGGCTACAACACTCGGGGAGCTGCGCACAGAAAAAGCTATTCCTCTACTTGCTGAACACCTTAATACTACTGTTTCCCCGCGGCGCGTAAAACCCGAACCCAGTGACCCCTCCGGTGAAATTCCTGTCGCTGAAGGTAGCATGATCGATGTGAAAGGAATACATGTAGGCCTGGGAGACGCACGGTGGGCGGGCGTATTGGTAAGGATATTTGCAACTCTCGTGGCCGCCGTTTTGCTGAGCTTGCTGGGTATTCTAATCATTTTAGCAGCGGACCGAAAAAGCATCACATGGAAGGCGATGTTGCCTTCGGGTATAGCCATAGCTGTCATTGCCCTCCTGATAGGCTTGCACTACGGAGCGAAAGCAGAAAGGAAACTCGAGCCAAAAGGAAGCGGTAAACAGGCACATGGGATGTTTTCGCCAACGCGTCGGGAAATCTATAGCGCTGTTTTCCCCCGTGACGACGTAATCCCGGCCCGTTCGGTCGTGGTGCGAAAAGCCGCCGCCCTCGCGCTCGCTCGAATCGGAACCGATGAAGCAAAAAAGGAGCTGCAACGCGCGCAAAAGATCCACAATAATGTTGCGGAAAAGCTGAAAGAATTCGTTCGTCTGCGTCAATACCTTAATCTTGTGCCGCAACGGGTGAAAGACCACAAAGCGCGTCACGAAGCCGGACTGTTGCTCGAAAAATTAGGGCAGCACTTGATCAATGAGCAGAGGGCCGTTCTCTTCTACATACAACAGGGAATCGGTTCAGAAACCGAACCCAAAACCCCGCCTGCCGGTGCAACCTTATAAGCAACGCCCAAAGCAAACTGCCCCGGCACGAATCAAATTTGTACACCTCGCCTGAAGAATTCTTTTCTGGCACCTGCAACGCAGCTCTGATCATTCGCATCTGCACCCATCATTGGTCATCTCCGTTTCCTCTTCTGTTTTGTCCGGTGGTTCCACCGGATCGTATCCTCCTTTGCAAAAGGGGTTGCAGCGCATAATTCGCCATATCCCTTTTAACAAACCGATGAGTGGACCTTTTTTGCGGAGTGCTTCGGCCATATATTCACTGCATGTCGGCGTAAATCGGCACACTGACGGAGTAATTCTTGAGATCGTCAGGCGATAGAGCTCCACGAGGGCAATTAGCAGCCACTCGACGGGCTTTCCTATTAGCCGAAGGAAACGCCCTACCTTTTTCCAAATCGATGTCTTTTCCTCGCCGTTCTTCACGCTCAACCTTTGATCCGTTATCTACAGACCTTCCCCGTGGTTTCTTACACTGATCTTCTTAATTTGCATCCTGCAGAAGCTCGGTCAACTTTAGAAATGCACCTTCCACACCGGCAACATCTTCTATTCTGCTTTCCCAGGCCACTCCAACCACAAGATCATACGCCGCTGGCAAACGGTTCCGGTACCGCCGGAATGCTTCCCGGATCTTGCGTTTCCACCGGTTCCGTACGGTAGCCTTTCCCGTCTTGCGCCCGATAGAAAGTCCCAGACGACTATCAGAGCCGTCTCCACCATCGCGCCGTAAGGCATGTACACGCAGAGGACCGACAACGTGCTTTTTCCCCTGGCGGTAAACCTTCTGAAATTGCCGGGATTGTCTCAAGCGTGCTTTCTTGGGAAACTTTGCCCTCATTTTCGGTGCTCCAGCCAGCTCAGAATTACTCCTCATCCAGAGTCTCCCCCATTACAAAATCGTTAAATCCCGATGAGCGCCTTAATGACACAGATTTCGGATTTTCCGATTTATTCCTCATGATAAAACATTCCACGCCATCGAGCGATTCCACAAGTTTGATCGCTTTCTCAGGTCTCAGAACACTGATGGATGTCGCCAGAGCATCGGCCATCATTGCATCGGGAGCGATAACCGTCGCCGACGGGACATTCTGCACCGGTTTGCCTGATCGAGGGTCGATAATATGCGAAGATTTCTGCTCATCAATGCGAAAATATCGGGCGTAATCTCCGCTTGTAGCAACCGCTGCATCCGCCAGTCGGAGTACAATGGGAGGATGATCTCCTGGGCGAGGGTCACGCACCTGAACTTTCCACTTCTCGCCGTCTTCCCGTCGGCCGATCATCCTCATATCCCCGCCGATATCGACCCATCCTTTTCCTGCTCCGGCTTTTTTCATAGCCAGGGCCGCCTGTTCGATGGCATAACCTTTGGCAATCCCTCCGAGATCGACCATCATTCCCGTTTTCTCAAACCTCGCCCCTTTTCCTCCGACAATCAGGTGCTCGCTTCCAACTCTTTTAAGCGCACGCTTTATCTCTTTTTCAGTCGGGATTTTTCCTTTTTCCGCACCTTCCCGCCACACCTTTCGTATCGGTGCATATGTCACATCGAATGCCCCCTCAGTGAGATCAGAAAAACGGAGCGCTGATTTTAAAACGTGTCGCGTTTCCGCCGAAAGAGAGACCTTTTTTTCTTTGCCGGCACGGTTCAGGCAACTCACTTCGCTGTCTGGTCGATAGGTGCTCATCAGTTTTTCGACGCGCTGGACGGCAGCAACAGCCGGGGCAAACATCTTCCGTGCTGATTCGGCGTCATCGGCCACCACGATCAGGATCGCATCCGTGCTCATAGCATCGAAACGGTGGCAGAATCGTTTCGGATGACGGCTGTCCAGCTGTTCCACAACAAGGTTCTGCGGAGGATTCGAGGGCAATCCTCGCAAATTGAGCAGCAGAACTGCCCCACAAAAAACCAGAATAAGGACGACAAAGAAAATTTTATCTGTGGCTTTTGTTTCCATATGGGTTCCGATTGAAACCAGGACCACCGAGAAGAAAGAGTATCAGCTACCGGACCCGGCAACAACGTGGATGCATCCCCCCATTGACTTAATAATTCCCGGCAAACCTTCAGGAACTCTCACCCGCATTTGAGCTTTACCGTCGGTGTAAGATTCATCCAAAACAAGGCCATTCTCGTAGAGAAAAGAAAACAGACGTCCATTCCCCACCGCAAATTCTACATCTATTTCCACCTGTTTTTCGTCCAAAAAACTCTGCATAGTTTCGGCCAACTCTTCGAGGCCATGGCCGTTTCGCGCACTCATTGGTATGGCAGTTTCGGCTTTTTGTTCCAGTAATGGCAGGCGCATTTCGTCCTTCAGAATATCTGTTTTATTGAGAATAAGCACACGGGGTTTATTTCCGCATCCAATTTCCTCCAGAACATCATCGACAGCCTCAATTTGGGCCGCAGCCGTTTCCGCGGCGGCATCACAGACATGAAAAAGAAGATCGGCCTCCCGGGCCTCCTCAAGTGTAGCATGAAATGAAGCAACCAGGTGGTGGGGCAATTTTCGGATGAAACCAACGGTATCACTCAGCATCACGGACCGGCCGTCCGGCAGGTCCCACTCCCGGGTACGAGTATCCAGAGTTTCAAAAAGCTGATCTTTTACCGTCACTCCGGCTTTCGTCAGAAGATTCATTAAGGTCGATTTGCCGGCATTGGTATATCCAACAAGTGCGACGGTAGTGAACATTTTATTTCGGTCTTCGGCGGCACGCTGGTGGCGATCCTCGATTTTCTCGAGTTTCTCTTTTAGCTCCGATATTCGCTTCTGCACAAGCCTTCTATCAACCTCCAGCTGCTTTTCGCCCGGCCCTCGCACCCCAATCCCTCCTGCGATTGTCCCACCGGCCATACGGTCAAGGTGAGTCCACATCTTTTTCAGCCGCGGAAAAGCATATTCCAGCTGGGCAAGTTCGACCTGTAGTTTTGACTGCATAGTGCGTGCATGCTGGGCAAAAATGCCGAGAATCAATTCGCTACGATCCACTACTTTTGTATCCAGCGAAGACTCCAGATTCTTAACCTGCGACGGTTTTAAATCGTCATCGCAGATCACAATATCAGCATCTTTCGCCTGACACAGAGCAGATACTTCGCGCACTTTGCCGCTGCCGATATAGTACCGGGAATCGGGATTATTGCGCTGCTGTCTTACTTCCCCTATTACATTCGCCCGCGCAGATCGAGCCAAATCAGCCAGTTCTTCCAGCGCAGAATTCGCGAGCGTTTCGCGGTCTTTTCGGTAAACCTGCAATAAAATCGCCCGCTCGGCGCGGACGGAAAGTTCCGTTCTCTTTAAGTCTACCATGAGCCTCCTGAATGTTTCGTCTGCTGTTTAGTTCCTCTAATAATATTATAGGGCGAGCGGCTTGAACCTGACAACCTCTGTTTACGACACAATTAAAAGATATGTCCGGAGGAGGTTTTGCCGCCATTCCCCCTTGAATTCAGTTCTTATCCGGTGAGAGTTTTCGCACTAACTCTGCTGCTTTTTTTGCATGTTCGCCGTTTAGCTCTGCGTGCCGAGCATAATGTATTGTGGCCCGTTCTTTCTGTTGCAATTCTCTGTGCAGAATCTCTGCAAGTCTCCACTCGAGCCAAGCGTCCCATCGGTCAAGCTCCACTGCTTTCAACCAGTATTTCACGCACTCTTCTGGCCTTTCCATTTCCAGGGCGATCTCCCCGGCCAATTTGAGTGCTGGTGGGCTGTGCGGCCTTTTCTGCAAAACTTTCTGTGCAAGGCCGAGGGCTCCCTCAAACTTTTTCTGTCCCAGTGCCAATTCGGATGCCACAATATATACCAGGGACGACCCGGGGAAGGTTTCAAGGGCCTTCTTTATCGTTATTTCAGCATTGTCCCAGGCTTCCGAAACAATGAAACTTCTCGCCAGAGCCGCGTACGCTTCAGGGCTTTCCTGGGCAATAACGGCAACCTGAGCATTGTGAACTGACTTTTTGTGTTCTCCGGTAAGGCGATAAAAATTCGCCAGCGCGATCCTGACAGGAACTTCCTTATCGGCCTGCTCAAGGGCTTTTTTCAGCACGCTTTCTGCCTCCTCAAATAACCCCTGTCCGATCATCGCTTCAGCCAGCGCAAGGCGGGCCGGCTCATAACCCGGATGTGTCTTCAGGGTTTTCCTCAAACCGGATGCAGCTCTCTTAAATTCCCGTTTCCGCATCAATATCTGTGCGTACCCCACGGCGGCACGCGCGAAACCATCCCCAATTTTCTCCGCACGTCGATACGCTTTCAGTGCCTTCTCAGTTTCCCACATGGAAGCTGCCATTTCGGCATAAGTCATACGCAGTTCCGGCAAATCAGGCCGCGTCTGAGTGGCTTTTTGCAGAACACTCACAGCTTCCTCATAACGTCCCGCCTCTTTCAACGTGGCTGACAAATGGCGGGCCAGCGCTGCGTCACCAGGGTTGTCTCTAAACGCTTTTCTAAAAACCTCCAGAGCCTCTTTTGTACGATCGGACGCATCGAGAGCCATTGCATATTCAATCAGAACTTTCTTCCCTTTTGCGCCGAACCTCAGTGCGCGTTCGTAATATCCAATAGCATCTTTCAACTCGGCTCTGTTCCAATAGTCGCGGGCAACTTTCTCCAGAACGAAAGGGCTTTTCGGCAAGGTCTCAACGGCTTTCTGCAGCGCCTGACGGCTCGCTTTGGCATTCTTCTGCTCCAGCGCAACGAGATACCGGGCAATCCAATAGTATCCTTCTCTTGCCACGTCGGATAGGCGTGCCTGTTCGACAAACAGCAGAGCATCTTTTGGAGATCCCTCGCTTAGTATCAACCACGATTTTAATGCGTAAAGCGGGCCGCTGTCAGGCTGCAGTTGCAGAACTCTTTCCAAACGTTGTCGGGCTTCTTTTCCGTTTCCCGCCAGCTGCGAAGCGACCACCCATTTGAGAAAAAACATATCCGGCTTTTCACTCAAGAACTTGTCGTAGCGCGCGGCAGCCGCTTTCCACAGCTGCAGTCGGAATAAAACACGTGCTTCGGCCAATTCCCACTTCTTCTCACCTTCGGATAACCCACATTCAGGAAATAACTTGCGCAGTAATTCCAGCCATCGTTGATCTGCCGAAGATATCTCCAGGGGTTTTGCCGTATCGAGAAAAGAAAGTGCATCCGGCAGTAAAAACGGTTCCTCAACAAAACGCACGATTCTCCTGTCGGGGAGCCGGCAAACCGTTGCTTTGAGCCGCGATGGCGCATCTTTCACCGACTCGACCCACAACACAACGGCTTCGTGCAAACCCCTCGCTTTCAAAGCTTCAGCGCCGATAACAGGACATTTTCCGGTTGATCCTTCCCGCTCTACGTTTCGCGCCAGCGGCCCCACACTCTGGTTATTTCTTTCCTGAAGCCAGAAACGCAACATCCCTCCGCTGTAGCGCTCAATTGTCGATGCATCATCCGGAACAATAACAGCGATGTTGCTCCGCCTGTCGAGCGGAGACACCTTCTCGGACATAGCCTGGATGACAGTCCGCAACGGGGAAGGCGTTTGGTCATCCTCAGCACCGTGCAGAGCGACAACTCCCGAAAGCCACCCCACCAGAAAAATGGCTGCATAAAGGGACAAACAACCCCTCACAAAGCCCAGGAAGGGTAAAAATCCGGGATTCCTCTCTTTTATTCCCATTTTGACACCTCGAAGTTTCCTCATGTACAATTGTTGTGCTGAAAACAGAATATTGCAAAGGAAAAACATGCCTTCCGAGAAGATGGAGATAGTTCTCGCGGAGAACGCGGGGTTTTGTATGGGCGTCCGTCGGGCCTTGAATCTCACGCTCGAAGCCGCGAATGATCCGCAGAATCCCCGTCCGATCGCCACCCACGGTCCTCTCATCCACAATCGTCAGGTGCTCAAAGTCCTTGAAGAAAAAGGAGTAAAAATACTCGATGGCAAAGCTCAAAAAGCGGGGACAGTCGTGATTCGAGCCCACGGGATCTCCCCTGGCGAAAAAGAAAAACTAAAAGAACGCGCCGAAAAAGTTATTGATGCTACTTGCCCTCGCGTGCGCAATGTTCAGAAAATCGCCGCGAAATACAGTGATCAGGGCTATCAATGCGTTATTGTGGGTGACCGTGGTCACGCGGAAGTTGAAGGTGTGCTGAGCTACACCGGGGACAGCGGATTTGTCGTAAGCGACCCCAACCAGGTGGAAAATTTGCCCGAATTGGAACGCGTGGTTGTTGTTGCGCAAACGACCCAGGATGAACAGCTGTTTGAGCGCACCGTCGAACGCATGAACGCTCGTTACGATGATTGCCTCGTTTTTAACACGATCTGTCGGGCCACTCACAGACGACAGTCGGAAGCGAAAGAACTGGCTGGTCTCGTCGATTCCATGATCGTTGTTGGAGGTTACAACAGCGCCAATACCTGCCGGCTCGCCCAGATATGCGCCGCCACCGGAGCCACAACGTACCATGTGGAAACAGATGAAGAACTGCCGATTGAAAAGCTCCTCTTCTGCCAGCGGATCGGTATAACGGCGGGCGCATCGACACCAAACTGGATGATCCGACGCGTAATTCAACGTATAAAAACGGCCGATGAGCGGCGGCGTCGATCGTTTCGCTATCTGCTCCGTGAGATTTTGGCCATTCCGGTTTGGACAAATCTTCTGGTTGGGGGCGGTGCCTCGGCCGTAACCTTCATGAATGCAAGACTGATGAAGCTTCCAAAACAGAGTACCGGCGTGTGTATGGCGCTCGCATTTTTCTTCGTACTCTCTCAGCACCTTTTCAACCAGTACGCCCGCGGAGACACCGTGCATCGTTATCTAAGCGAACCCGGACGGGGCCTGTTTTTCCGGGCCAACTCCCGGACATTGGTTGCCTTCGGCGCGGCCTCTGGCGCGCTTGCCCTTTTTCTATCCATCCTGCTCGGATGGGCCGCCTTCGCCGTTGTCCTTCTCGGGACAGCAGGAGGGCTGCTTTATTGTCTTCCGGCGGGATCACGTCCGTACGCCTTTCTTGGGCTCCGTGCACTGCAACGCTTCCCCGGATCAAAAGAAGTATTCGTAGGACTGGCGTGGGCTTTCACAACCGCTCTCGTTCCCGTCCTTGCCGTGAGAGCCATGCCTCTGGGATGGCCCGGACTTGCCGTCGCGGGTGTTTTCACGTTCACACTGGCATTCCAAAGAGCATTACTTACAGATCTTCGCGACGTGGAAGGAGACCAGCTCGTCGGTCGAGAAACACTCGGCGTGGTTTTGGGGGAACGCTCCTGCCGGATATTACTTTCCGCAATTCCCCCTTTTCAAGCACTCCTGCTGTTTGCTGCAGGCATTCTCAACTGGACACCACCGGTCGCTTATGTTATGCTTTTCGTGGCGGCCTACGGGGGCCTCAGTTTCCAGCTCTTCCGCAGGGGTAAGCTGCCCCGCGCTGAACTGGGCGAGGCACTCATTGACACAAAGTTCTACCTTTGCGGGCTTCTCGCTTTCCTCCATCCCGTCTGGTAAGTTCGCTTGAACAACAGGCGGTAAAACATCTTTTTTGGAAAGGTTATTCGGCCCATGAAAATCGCTATTGGAGCCGATCACCGAGGCGTAAAATACAAAAACATGGTCAAAAAGATCCTGCAACAGCAAGGACACCACGTAAATGATTTCGGTACGGATTCTGAAGTTTCAACTGATTATCCCGACCATGCGTGTCCGGTCGCCTGTGCAGTAGCCGAGGGGGAAGTCGACCGAGGTGTGTTGATATGCGCCAGCGGAATCGGCATGTCGATCGCAGCCAACCGTTTTAAAGGTGTTCGTGGCACGCTCTGCCTGTCAGAAAAAATGGCTGAGACCGCGCGAACTCACAACAACTCCAATTTGCTCTGCCTTGCGCAAGATCTCATCGACGAAAGGACGGTCCGCAAAATTGTCGATACATGGCTGACCACTGATTTTGAAGGCGGACGCCACGAGCGACGCCTCATTAAAGTCGATGAGCTTTGCGGGGAAGTGATCCGAAAGGACTGACCTCCCGCCGGCGTCTGCGAACAATAAAAACCTAAAATGGAAAACCTAAACCAGCAGGAACAACTCACTGATACCGAATTGGCCGAGAAAGTAGTGAATGAGCTTGAACAAGTGAGAACCCAGATCGGGAAGGTGATCGTTGGACAGGAAAGCGTGATCGAGCTCCTGATGATCTCGCTCCTCTGCCGGGGGCACTCCCTTTTCGTAGGGGTACCTGGTCTTGCGAAAACGCTGCTCGTCAGTACTCTTTCACAGGTGCTGGATCTGAGTTTCAGCCGTATTCAATTTACTCCGGACCTCATGCCAGCCGATATCACCGGAACCGACGTGCTGGAACGCGATCCGGCCACAGGTGACAGATTTTTCAAATTTATCAAAGGACCGATCTTTGCCAATATTATCCTGGCCGACGAGATCAACCGTACCCCACCTAAAACCCAGGCGGCGTTGCTGGAATCAATGCAGGAATACAAGGTAACAGCGGGCGGGGAAACTTATGAGCTGGAGCCCCCTTTTCATGTTTTCGCCACCCAAAATCCGATCGAACAAGAGGGAACTTATCCCCTTCCTGAAGCTCAGCTCGACCGTTTTATGTTCCAGATAGATGTCGATTACCCGAGCGAAGAGGAAGAGATCCAAATCGTCAAGACAACAACTGTCTCCCGCATTCCCGACCTCGACCCCGTTATCGAACCGGAGACAATACTTCAGATACAGGATCTGGTTGAAAAGGTCCCCGCCAGTGACAGCGTTGTTCGCCATGCCGTTCAGATCGTCAAAAATTCTCGTCCCCAATCCAGCGATCCCACCGAAAAAGTGCACCAGATGGTCAACTGGGGCGCCGGTCCCCGGGCCTCCCAATATCTCATCCTGGGGGCCAAAGCGCGCGCACTAATTCACGGACGTTACGCGGCCAGCAAAGAAGATGTAAATGCCCTTGCCGTTCCGGTCCTTAAACACCGTATTATCACAAATTTCAGGGCCGAAGCAGAAGGTATTGGGGCCGCCGATATCATCAACGAACTTGCCCGTTGAGCCGGGGCCTTGGCATTCCGCATTTCAACTCAATGGATAAGGTCGGCCGGCACAGTCTATAGCCCGGATTTTACGGATAATTGGAAGGCATTCTTGCCCAATCAGGGTAGAATCTTTATTGAACACCGTTCATAACCCTTCTCAGCCAAAAATCCGGGCCAGCATAAAACCCTCAGGCAGTTTTTGAAACGAGATAACTCCGACGCAAAAATCGCCCTGCCCAGGAGCTTATTGTCGACCTTACCTCAAGCGTCCAAAAGATCATCGGCCTCGAATGTAAAGAAACTTAGCATGGCCGGTTCTTTGAGAAAGCACGCGCAACAATGCGCCTTTTTGGGGAGTGGTCTTGGCCACGAGTTTCTGAAACTCCGCCACGCTTCGCACGGGTTTTCTCTGGATGCTCAGGATAACATCGCCGGCTTCGAGCGCGCGGGCAGGCCCGGCCTCCTCGACTTCAGCAATCACCACTCCGTGCAGATCCTCACGGCCGTAGGCTTCCTTAACCTCTTCAGTAACGGGCTTAACCTTAATGCCAAGCCAGTTATCCTGCGCTGTCTCCTCATACCGGGATAACCTGGCAACTTCAATAGTAATGGTCTTGTGTTCCCCTTCTCGCCATACTTTGACCTTAACCTTCTGACCCGGTTCGGTGGCTGCCACAAAGCGACGTAAGTGGCTGAAATCCTTAACGGTTTCCCCATTCCACCCCACAATAATATCCCCCGCTTTCAGGCCAGCCTTCTGAGCCGGCGTATCGTCGAACACCTCGTTAACAAGCGCTCCAGTATTGCCTTTATAGTCAAACTGTTCGGCCAATTCCGGCGTGAGGGAATCCCCGATGATGCCCAGGAAACCTCGCTCGACTTTTCGCCCCGCCATAAGGTCCTTGAGAATCGACTTGGCCATATTGACAGGGATTGCAAGCCCTATTCCCATATAGCCGCCGGTGCGGCTGACAATCGCCGTGTTAATGCCAACGATTTCCCCCTGCAGATTCACCAACGGTCCTCCGCTGTTACCGGGATTGATTGCCGCATCGGTCTGGATCATATTCTCGTATTTAGCAATCCCGATGCCGCGCCCCTTTGCGCTCACAATGCCGGCACTGACGCTGTGGCTGAGGCCGAGGGGATTCCCGATCGCAATCACCCATTCGCCAACATGGAGCTTTTCGGAATCGCCCAGTTCGGCGACGGGAAGATTTTTGACTTTATCGCCCTGCAGTTTAATTACAGCCAGTTCGGTATCTGGATCCGCACCAGCCAACTTGGCTTTGAAGGTTCGCCCATCGGCCAGTTTAACTTCCAATTTGTCGGCGCCTTCCACCACATGGTTATTGGTAAGAATGTAACCTTCCGAATCAAAAATAACCCCCGAACCGAGTCCGCGTTTGCGGTATTCACGTTCCTGTGGTCCAAAAAAATCACGGAATTCGGGGCCGAAAAAACGACGGAACATAGGATCGTCCTGCCCGAAACCGGGCGTGCGATATTTAATAATTTTTTCAGCCTGAATCCAGACAACTGACGGCTGGACTTTCCGGGCTGTATAGCGGAACAACTGACTGAATTTTCGGGCGAATTCCCGTAACTCTTTAACCTCTTTTTCCGGGAGGACATCTTCCTGTTGAGCCGGAGCAGAACTGGCAGATTGTGGTGTCCGAAAAATGCCTCCGAGAGCCAAACCAAATGCAAGCACGATACTGATCAAAATCGCCACACCAAGATTCCTTCTCATCGCAAGTCTCCCTCACAAAAACGAACATTTTGATGGGTTATCGTCGATTCATGTCAAAAGCTTGAATAGTTCCTTCGCAAGGAAAGAGATCTCATATTTTAACCCATGAACCACCGGCCTGTAAAGCCGACTTAAGCCGCCAGCCGCCGGAATTTATCAGGATTTCTCTCTTTACTCGTTATTCCTGGCCTTCCTCGCCGGTGCCCTCGTCCAAAACTTCGTCGCTTTTCTCCGCCGCGTTTGATGATGCTTCTTGCTGTTTTTCTGAAACGGGATCTTCATTTTCGCCCGGCTCCTGCTGATCCCCTTCCATAGTTTCTTTGGCGCCTTCAGGCTTTTCGCCAATGGTCGACGTCCGACTTCTCCGACGATGAACCTTCCTTGGTGGTCGGTTCAGAATTTTATTCATAACAATCAAGACGACGACAACAATAACCCCAAAAGCAATATAGGTAAGCCAGGGCGGGAATTTCTCCGCCAGCTTGGTAGTCGCCGGAACATGGTGTTTATACCGAACGCCACCGGTGATTGTTCGAGCCACGATAAGCGGATCGATTTGCCTCTTCCCCCCAACGCTTTTATAGCGGGTCAATTTGTAAAAGACACCGGTCAAGACAGCCTCCTGGCGGTCCGCAAGCTTCTCGGGTTTTCCCAAACAAATAAAAGTATATGAACGGTTGAATCTATCGTGTATCTGTCCTTCCCAGAGAAAATCAATACCCAGCTTTGAAAATTCGCCACTTTCATTTTTTTCCACCCGTCGGAGCGTGCCGCGCACCTCACAGACCCGCCCTCTGATCTGTTCTCGTCGTTTCTCCGTGGCAAAATCTTCGAATTCGATGCTTCGATCGACCATCGCTTCCAGCTCTTCCTGAGTTTTCTCCTGCAGAACCTTCAGAACCTGAGCCATAATCCCTTGATCGACCCCCGTAGCCCCATCGATAGGTGGGGCTCCGTGGCGGTCCGGGTAAAGGACTATCGGTGAAATAAGCTGTGAGGGATGATCCTCGGCCTCAAACGCCATTGGCTGGGAAAGTTCATTGGCAGGAACATTCTGAGGGACAGAAATAGAAGTGACACGCCCCCCCCCGAGGACAAACTTATAGATAAAAACCGCCAGCAAAATAAGACCGGCAGCCACAATAATAATCATAATGTGACGGACTTTACGATTGAAACTGCGATTTTCATTTTCCAGCTTCTGCCGCAACTTATCCATTCGAATATCCTCCAAATAATCCCCGCTTCAATCGCGGGACTCGGGTCTCCACAGTTTCACTATACCGGATCGCGCCACAAAGGCCAAAGGGCGGAAACATACAAACTGTTTCAAAATCCTCTTCGCGTGGGCCCCGTCCCCAACAACAACCCAAGAGGGCCAAGAACCTTGAAAGGCTTAAAAATACAAGTATAATAAAGGCGAAGATACGATTGTCTTTTTCTACGTGAGTATTGAAATACTGACTCGCGATCTTCTCTGGAAACCAATCTCTGAAAATATGCAGCCAAAAAAATAAGATTCAGGAGGGATTCAAATGCGTCACCCTTCGCGGTTGATGTTGGTCATCATCGTGGCGGCCGGTTTCTTTTTGCCGAGCATTGCCCGAGCAGGCAGCGGGACAGATCAGCCTCACCCTGAGCTTCTATTTGCACTGGAGCTGGAACGAATGGGGTACGGCGATTTCGCTGTAGATCAGCTCGTACGGACCCGGACGCGGGAGTTTGTCCCAAAACTGGTGAGAATAAAAGCCTCAAAATGGTTGGGGGAAATCTGTAAAAATCTGGCCGAAAAAGCCGAGCAACAGGGACGATTTCCAGACAAGAAAGATTATCACGAAAAGGCAATAAAGTGGTATGGTAAATACCTCAGTGAACATCAAGCTTACCTCAAAAACAACAATCAGGAACAGACAACAAAACACCGAGAAGAATACGCTCTCGTCCGCTACGAGCGGGGGACCATCGGGGCGGATCTCGGCGGTGACGCTATCAAAAGCATGAAAGGCACCACCGATGAAGAAGAAAAACTGCAGTACAAAAGCGAGGCGATCGACTATTTCGGACAGGCTGTAGAGGACCTGAAAAAGGGCAAAGATTATCTCGTAAAATGGCGGAAACAGATCGATGAGGGGGCGAAAAGCGACGCCCAGAAAGAACTCCTTCACCAGATCCGTCAAAAAGCAGGCCGAGCCCAGATGCAATACGGGCAAGCGCTCTATGAATATGCCCGGTTGTGGGAAGGCGAAAAGAAAAAGAAAGAGCATGACAAAAAGTTAAAAGAGGCCATCGAGGTTTTTAAAAGTGTAGCTGATTACTACCGGTTGTTTGCAATCCGTTACAAGGCCTATCGGCAGATGGGATTGAGCTATTGTGAACTCGGCGACTTCAAAAAATCCGTCGAATACCTCAATAAAGCTCTCAGCGTATCGGAAATCCCCGACACGATTTGGATTATCCGCCTCGCCCTTTTCAATCTGGCTCAGACATATAACGCCTGGGGCAAACAGGTCAAAGAAACCAAAAAAAACAAACCAGGCGAGTGGGGGGAAAAATACAGCAAAGCCGATATTGCCTGTGCCAGTGGTATCCAAAAAATAAATAAAGACATCTGGCAAAAAGAAGTGCAGGGAACCGGAACACGAGATCTTCGAGATATGCTCTTTGCTTTTTGGCTCGAAAAAGGCACTGCCAATGTGGGCCATTCCCTGTACATGCTCACAAAAGCCGAAGACGCGAAAAAGAAAAAAAGAAAAGTCCTCTACAAAAAATATCAGGATCAAGCAAAACGAGAATTCCGGTGGGCCGTGGAAAAAGCAATGGAAGTTTCAAAAACCAGAGGTACCCGCTGGTCCCGGAATGCAGAAGTAAAATACGACAAATGGCTCGAAATGAGCAAGACGTTCTTCCCGCCCGACGGTATAAAAATCCGTCCCAACATCCATACCTACATGGCTGAAGGCCGACGGTTGTTCGAAAACGAAAAGTACATGGAATGTATTCCGAAATTCCAGGAAGCCATTAAAAGAGGTAGCGCAGCTTACTATAAGACCCTTTTACCGGAAGCCTGGTACCAGATGGGGGTCGCTTATTACAACCTCTCAAAACCGGCACACACCGGCGGACAATACACCTACTACTACGAAGCAGGTTTGTGTTTCGACCATATTGTGGACAAATACGAAAAAGCCAACTTCGCCTCCGACGCTGCCTACTACGGCGCCCAAATATACGGAGCAATCTATAAAAACACCCGTGAGAAAGTCTCCAAAGGTTACCTGCAAAAAACGAAAGAGATGACCGAGCAACTGGCTGATGATGCCTTACGTTACGACGGTGTCCGTTACTACCGTGCGTTGCATAATTTTATTGACAAATTCCCGGATGATCCACGCAGGAACCGTACGAGGTTCCAGGTCGCAGAACTCGCAAGAACACTTGAAAACTACCGGGAAGCCAGCACGATGTATGCAAAAATTAAGAAAGAACACCCTAAGTTCTACGAAGCCCGGTATCGGGCCGGACTGTGTCTCTATCTGCAATCCCTCAAAAGCTACGAAGAAACTGTCAATCCTCGTAAAGAAGACCGGCGAGAAACGCTGAAACAAGAAATACGAAAAAAGAGAGAAAAGCTCTCGCCGGAAGATCTCCAGAAAGCTGTCGAAGAAAAACTCAAGAAATTGCCCGAGATCAAACTGAAAGATGTGGAAGCAGAAAAACTGGGCGAACTAATGGACCGGGCAGTCACCCGCTATCAAGATTTCATTGCCTGGTTCGATAATAACAAAACCAGACTCGGGGTCGAAGGGCTCCAGACGGCTAACAAATGGGTCGCGCGGACAAAAGTTTCGCTGGGCAAGCTGCTCATTCACAAAGTTTGGGGCTTGACCCACGATGCCAAAAAAGGCGCCGAACAGGCTCTGGAAGTCCTGCAGGATGTCCGGAGTAAACATTTCGAAGGGGCCGGGCGGGACAAACTCCGGGAAGATTACCTGCCCAAAGCCTATATGGTTATTATTCAAGCCTACCGTCGACTCGACAAACTCGGTGGTGCCGAAAAATTCGTGGACGGATTAGTCAAAGAAGCCAGAGACAACCCGGGAAACGACAATCTTAAGAAAATTGCTTCACAGGCGTGTAGCCTGCTTGGGTATGCCTATCTGCAAAGGCGAAAAGACTACGAGAAAGAGGGACCAACAGGCATCAAAATACGGGACGCTGCCGAGAAAGCAGGAACATTCCTCCAGAAAGCCCTCACACTCGATCCCGAACAGGATATAACTGTCTACCGCGACACGGCTTCACAGCTGTACCAACTTGAAGAATACAAACATGCCGTGAGACTCCTCGAAGAAGGACTCAACCAGTATAAAATCGACGAAGACAAAGGCCCCACCGGAGCACAACAAGACGTCCTGGTATTGCTGGAAGATTGTTATCTACAAATGGAAGACTGGTTTAAGGTTGAAGAAAAGGCCAAAGAGCTCCTCGAAATTGAAAAAGCAAAAAACGAAAAACGCGAAGCAGCAGGGGAACCTCTCCTGCGAAATGTGGACTTCCGCTATGATCTCGCTTTCGCCCTTGAGAACCAAGAAAACTACGACGAAGCCGTCGAGTGGTGGCGCGAAGTAAAAACCATCGCTAAAAATATGGAAGGCGCCGAAGGGGAAAAAATAAAATTCCAGTCCACTACGCATCTGGCAAAATCTTATGCCGCGGGAGGTAGAATCGATAGAGGTTACAAAATACTTGCCTGGTATCTGATCGCTTCCGCAGAATGGCTCAGCCATACGGACTGGAAGAATGAAATCGAACGACTCTTCGACCTGTACTTCCCAGATAAATACGGGAAACTTAAGGAATACACATTCAATAAAATCAGAGCCGACAAGAAACTCTTGCTGCGTAAAGACAGCAGAAAAATCATCGATCAATTGGTTAATGACCACTGGCCAGAAGAGAAAAAGACAATCGAACAGTGGCGTAAAGAAGTCGGCGGAGAATTGGGGACCGGCGAATAAGCCAGGAGCAATAAATTATGGACCGTTTCCCGCGAACAACCGTCGGCGGCGTCTCACTCCCTCGACTCATTTGTGGCAGCAACTGGTTTCTCGGGTTCTCCCACACCAGCCAGGCAAAAAACCGTTTCATAAAAGAACTGTTCGACACCTCGGACAAAATCGCCGACCTGCTCGAGGTCTTCGCGCGACATGGCTGCAACGCCGTCATGGCCGGCCCCGTCCAAATGCTGTCGGACGCGATTGAAAAGGTCGAACAACGCACCGGTGAACCGTTCATCTACATCTGCACCCCCAGTTACAAAGACATGTCCGACCCTGACACGTGGAAACCAGCCGTCGAAGAAACCAAAAAGATGAACGCCACATTCTGCTTTCCCCACCAGTGTGTCACCGACCCACGCCTCGACCGGGTCAACAAAAGTCTATCCCCCCAGCTCGAAGAACACCTCCAGTTCGTTCGCGAAATGGAGATGATCCCCGGACTCAGCACCCATAGCCCCGAAGCTATCGTCTGCTCCGACCAGAGCGGAGCCGACGTCGAATCGTACGTCCAACCCTACAACGCCGCCGGGTTCCTCTGTCAGGTCGAAACCGACTGGGTGCAGGAAATAATTCAAAATGCGGAAAAACCGGTCATGACCATCAAACCGCTCGCCGCCGGACGCCTGCTCCCGCCGACCGGCCTGAGTTTCGTCTGGAATACAATTAGAGACTGCGATATGGTCACAGTCGGCACCCTCAATGAATATGAGGCCGAGGAAGATATCGAAATCAGCCTGGCATGCCTGGAAAAACGAAAGGCCAGCGTTGAACTCCAAACCACCCGAAGCAAAAAATCCATCCAGAAAGACCAATGAGTTCCACCACTGGCTCCACCCCTCTGTTACCAACCTCGTCGGTCAACAGTCGCCTCGCCTGGTCGTCTTTCGCAGCGGGGCTCTGGGCGATACAATTCTTCTGCTTCCCACGATCGAATTCCTGCGGCAAACTTTTGACGATCCGGAAATTACAATTGTTGGCTCCCCCTGGGCCAGGCGCCTGATTCCTCTGATGCCCGCGCCGTGGAATTTCTTCCCCTACGAATCGTCCGATCTGCTGCCGCTTTTTACCGACGAATCCACCACCCCCGACATTCCCCGAAACATCGCCGAAGCGGATCTGTGCCTGGTGTATACGGGCAAGCCAGGCGACGCTATGGTCCGCCGACTGGAACGGTCAGTCAAAGGGCTCGTCCTCGCGTCCTCATCCGATCCCCCTGCGGAAAATCACGCCGCCTGTCATTTTGCGGAAGCCATTCTCCAACAACCCATCTCGCCCGGACAACTCCCCTGCTCCCCCCTTCGGGCCCCTCCCAAAGCCCGCCAGGAGGCCGAAAATTGGGTGAGGAAAAGACAGCCGCGATGGGCAAAAGGAACACTCATCGTCCACCCCGGAAGCGGTTCCCCCCGCAAATGCTGGCCCGCGGATCGGTTCGCTTCTGTGATCCGGACCGTGCGAGATAAGGATATCGAACCCATTCTGCTCGAAGGCCCCGCCGACCGAAAACCCAGCGAGGCCGTCTGCAGGAACCTCGCCCGGAGCCCATCCGTCTGCCGGCACCGCGACCTCAAGTCCACCGCCGGGTTGCTCTTAACCGCAGGATGTTGCCTGACCAACGACAGCGGGATCGGTCATCTGGCAGGGGCTCTCGGAATCAGAACCCTATCAATATTCGGTCCCACCAATCCGACTGTCTGGAAGCCCCTGGGCCCCGCTGTCAAAACCATCCGGGCCGGATCGCACTCCAAGTGGCCCGAGTGTTCAAGGGTAGAACCGCACCTGAACTGGCTGCTGGGGGCAACAGCTTAAAAGCCGTTTTTATCCCGTCCCGCAAGTCGTGTATACTCTGATGCAGGTCGTTTCCTGGTTTTCCGCGGCGGCAGCTCGCGCCCCGTCGGCCACCAGCCGACGGACTCCAGGAACCGCTCAGCGGTAGGCGGAGAGGCAACGCTTGATTCCGAAGTTATTCCCAATTGATCGAAGGAGGCTACACCGTGTCAGTCAAACGCATTCTGGTTTCAGGGGGAGCTGGATTTCTGGGGTCGCATCTCTGCGAACGGTTGGTGGAAGGTGGGAACGACATTATTTGTCTCGACAATTTTTTCACTTCTCAGAAGACAAACGTCTCCCATCTTCTGGATCGACCGAATTTCGAGTTGATCCGCCACGACATCACGCGGTCCATCTTCCTCGAAGTGGATGAAATCTTCAACCTCGCCTGCCCGGCTTCGCCCGTCCATTACCAGTTTGACAGCATAAAGACTGTAAAAACATCCGTGCTTGGCTCGATCAATCTTTTGGGGATGGCGAAACGCTGCCGGGCCAAAATCCTGCAGGCCTCGACCAGTGAGGTTTACGGAGATCCGGACATCCATCCACAACCGGAAGGTTACCGTGGAAACGTCAACCCAATTGGACGGCGGGCCTGTTACGACGAGGGGAAGAGATGTGCCGAAACGCTTTTTTTTGACTACCACCGTGCCCATAACGTCAATATTCGCGTCGTGCGCATATTTAACACCTACGGTCCGCGGATGCACCCCTTCGACGGACGGGTCATCAGCAACTTTATCGTTCAGGCGCTTAACAACAAAAACATCACAATTTACGGCGACGGCCAGCAAACCAGGTCTTTCTGCTACGTCGATGATCTGATTGACGGGATAATTCGCATGATGAACGGCCCTGACGATTTCGTTGGTCCGGTAAATCTCGGAAATCCAACCGAATGCAGCATCCGCGAACTGGCCGAAACTGTTATTGATTTGACAGAAACAGATTCGGAACTCACTTTCCATCCCCTGCCCCAGGACGATCCTCGAAAACGGTGCCCCGATATCTCCCTGGCCACGGAAACACTCGGCTGGCGGCCCGCCATTTCGCTCGAAAACGGGCTCAAGAAAACCATCGACTATTTTCGCGAAATCGACCTGTCGCGGTTCCGCCGCCCACCCGGGAATCGAGAGTCTTAAAGGAGCTCTGGTGAAATCTGCGGGACTCTGTGCCGGCAAATCAGCTTCCGAACAGAATGCTGGAGGCGGACGAGACGTGCGGATTTGTAAACGGGCCGGAAACCCGCGAGCGGACTGGACTTCAGAACCGCTCTGCGGGGCTGGAGTTCAGAACGCGGACCAGTTCGTTGGAATTTTCAAGCCGATTTGCATTTTCCGGCGATTGTCCGCCTCAAGTCCAGTCTCGCCGGCAGCTGTACGTATTTAGCCCGGAGATACCGCTTCATGCCTCATTGCGAGTGGAGCGAAGCAATCCTGCTGGGCCCCGTGGTCTCGCGCGGAGGAGGCTCGTCATTTTTTCAGTCCCACAGCGAGATCCCCGCGGCGTCCCGCTGCGCGGAACGCCTCGCAATGACATTGTGAGCGTGGACGGCGATATAACGCACGCTAAACCCATACATCCGTAAGACGCCCCTGCTCCGCTTGCGGGACGATTCCTGGAAGGATTGTCCGGGGTCAGCTGTGCACCTTCCCCACTTTCCCTGAGACCTCGCGGGGAGTCTCTTCCGGCTGCTTTTGGTGCAACAGCCGCAATCCATTGAATATCACTAACAACGAGACCCCCATGTCCGCCGCGATCGCCATCCACAAAGTGGCAGCTCCGAAAACCGCGAGGATGATGAACAGAATCTTTATACCGAGAGCCAGCGCGACGTTCTGTTTGATGATAGCCAGAGCCTTGCGGGAATGGCCCACCAGCTAGGGGACCTTAGCAATTTCGTCGGACATCAGCGTGATGTCCGCGGTTTCGATGGCAACGTCGGAGCCAATCGATCCCATGGCTATGCCAAAATCAGCCGCGGCCATCGCCGGAGCATCATTCACCCCATCCCCGGCCATGGCAACTCCCTCCATCCGCCGGGAGAGTTCTTTGACAGCTTTCACTTTGTCTTCGGGCATCAGACCGGCCTGCCACTGATCGATTCCGGTGGCTTCGGCAATGCTCCTGGCAGTCGCTTCATTATCACCGGTCAGCATGAGAATGGGCTCCACGCCCAGCCTTTTGAGTTCACCGACGACTTCCGCCGCATTTTCCCGCAACCCGTCCGCCACGCTTATCAGTCCGCAGACATGGTCTTCAGTGCCCACCGCCACAACTGTATGTCCGGCATCTTCGATTCCAAGTGCAGTTTCATGGGCTTGATCGCTCTCCTGGCCTTTATCATGCATCATCCGGTGGCTTCCAACCCAGAACAGTTGCCCATCGACCACACCCTCCACTCCCAGCCCGGATATATTCCGGAACCGCTCGGCCCGTTCAGCCACGATCTCCCCCCGGGCCGCCTTTTGCATAATAGCATCCGCGAGCGGATGAGTGCTGTCGGCCTCAACACTGGCCGCTGTGCGCAGAAGCTGTTCGGACGTATGATCGTCCAGAGGAATGACATCTTGCACGCGCGGCTGACCGTACGTCAGTGTCCCGGTTTTATCGAGTGCCAGCGCGTTGAGTCGTCCTGCGGACTCGAGGTAAATCCCGCCCTTGATCAACACGCCGTTACGGGCGGCGCTGGTGAGAGCGCTGACTATAGTGACGGGAGTCGATATGACGAGTGCGCAGGGGCATCCGATTACGAGCAGGACGAGGGCGCGATAGAACCATGGGGTCCAGGCCGCCGCGACGAGGAGGGGCGGCACAATAGCCACGGCCGCCGCCAGCGCCATCATAGCCGGAGTGTAGTAACGCGCAAATTTTTCGATCCATTTCTCGCTCTTGGCGCGCCTTGACCGCGACTCTTCCACCATGTGAATGATGTTCGCCAGGGTTGTTTCACCGGCAGGATGGGTCACTTCAAATTCCAGTGTCCCTCTCTGGTTGATCGTTCCGGCATACACCTGGTCCCCTCGGGCCTTGGGAACCGGGACCGATTCTCCCGTAATGGGAGCCTGATTGACAGTTGACTGGCCCAGCAACACTTGCCCGTCAAGGGGAATGCGGTCGCCCGGTCGCACCACAACCTGCCGTCCCCGTGAAACGGCTTCGACAGGCCGCTCTTCCGGCTCTCCGCCTTCTTCGGGCACGACCAAAGCCGTCGGAGGAGAAAGTTCCAGCAATGCAGAAATCGCCCGGCGAGCGCGGTCTACGCTCCAATGTTCCAGCATGAGAGCAACCGAGAAAAGGAACACAACCATCCCCGCTTCAAGCCACTCGCCGATTCCAATCGCGCCCAAGACTGCCACCGTCATAAGCACATTCATGTCCGGGCGTAACCTCCTTATGGCACTCAGTGCCCGAGGCAAAATGTAGAACGCCCCCGCCAGAATTGCCCCTCCGTAACAAAAGACCACGATCAACGGCAGCTTATGGTTCTCCCCTGCCCCGGTTAGAAAAGCCTGGGTAATACTCCCGTGAATGACCCAGTGGCTGAAAAAACCCACAAGCATCAGGAAGCCGCACAAAATTGTCATTACGAGCCGACCGTGATTTCCCCACCATCCGGCAGCCGTCGCCGTTCCGCGATCTTCCCATGGCACTGCCGTCATACCCGCTTCGGCGACGCATTCCACAATCCGCTCTGAATCGATCTTTTCCGACTCAAAAAGCACCGTCATTCGCGCATTGAGAATATTGAAGTCCAACTCCTGAATGCCCTCGTGTTTCTCAAGTGCCTTCTGCAGTGTGTTGACTTCATCGGCGCAATCCATCTCCATCACTTTATAAGATCGGGTTTCCGCCATCAGACTCCTCGCGGGCAGCAGCATGTCACCCCGGTCGAACCGAGAATCGGTCCCCCGGCGGATCAAAACAATGAGCTTCTTTCAGAAAGGGGTATGGTTTCCTGGATAACCCATCTCCTTCTCCATTGTGCGGCCATCGGGATGGCTTTGCAACCACGCTTGATTGTCCGCGGGTTACGCCCTGCACACGCTCCCTTTTGCGAAAACCTGAATTCCCCGGAGATGGTCCTGGCATCGGGAATTTGACACAACGCAAATCCCATTGTTCCGAGCCATTTGCGTTGATCAGAAATATTGGCACAGTCGAGACTTAGCATGGCAAAAAAAGTTTTTACCCCACAATTGCAGGTTGAATCCTTAAGCACGCCGGGACAAGCCCGGCGGATTTGTAAGCGGGCCGGAAACCCGCGAGCGGACTGGACTTCAGCCGGAGGCTGGAGTTCAGAACGCGGTCCAGAAACCTGTGAACCCCGCAGCACAAAGACCAACAACGAACGGCAGGTCCGCCTCGGCGATGCGGACCGACAGCTACCTGGCATTTTCCGGCATCTGTCCGCCTCAAGTCCAGTTTCGCCCGCCGGGGCGGGCTCAGCTGAACTCGAGTCTGCAGGATACGCGGTCGAGAAGCGGGGTTGCAAGCTTACAGAATGATTGAGACCAGACATAAGTTTATGTTACAACAACCTTTAACGACTTTTCCGAAGGAAACTTGAGGAATTTGCGCTCGGTGTAATGGGAACAGGCAGCACGATTTTCGGGAAATGTCCGGCTACCAGCATCCGGAGGGACCCACAGCGCAAATTCCTTTCGTCCCGAAAAAGGCTTGCAAGACTTTGCTCTGTGCCTGTAGAATTATAGGTCTTCTGGGGTGGCATTCACGGCAACAATTGTGCTGGTTCACGTCACACCTGGACCTTTGCAGGGCAGTTTCAAAATGGAGTAACACGATGGGAATGACGCTCACGGAAAAAATCTTAACCGATCACTGCGATGCCAGTTCTCTCGCCCCGGGCGAATATATTTTCGCCGAGGTTGACCTATGCCTGGGCAACGACATCACGGCACCGATTGCTATCGACGAATTTGAGAAGGCGAGTTTTGAAGACGTCTGGGACCGGACACGTATCGCGCTTGTGCCCGACCATTTTACGCCCAACAAAGATATCAAGGCGGCCACATTGGCCAAGCAACTACGGGATTTTGCCCACAAACACGATATCGAACACTATTTCGAAGTGGGCCGCGTCGGGATCGAACATGTCCTGCTGCCCGAAAAGGGCCTTGTAGGTCCCGGCGATCTCGTGATTGGAGCCGATTCCCATACCTGCACTTACGGGGCGCTGGGAGCCTTCAGCACCGGCGTGGGGAGCACCGATCTGGCGGCGTGTTTTGCAACAGGAAAAGCCTGGCTCAGAATCCCTGAGTCGATACGATTCAATTTCACCGGTTCGCTCCCTCGCTGGGTCGGCGGGAAAGATTTGATACTCTATACAATCGGCCAGATCGGCGTTGACGGTGCATTGTATCGGGCGATGGAATTCTGCGGCCCCGTCATCGAGAACTTACCGATGGACGACCGTTTTACCATGTGCAATATGGCCATTGAGGCCGGAGGAAAAAATGGGATTATCGCCCCGGATGACAAAACAGAAAATTATTGCGCGGGTCGGGTTGATCAGATCCGAAATGAATACGCGAGCGATCCTGACGCCGAATATATCGAGGAATACAACTGGGACGTATCGGATCTGAGCCCGCAAGTCGCGGAACCTTTCTTGCCATCAAACGCCCTTCCAGTTGAAAATCTGTCAGGGATCGAACTTGACCAGGTTGTCATTGGATCGTGCACCAACGGGCGTCTCAGTGACCTGCGTATCGCGGCAGAAATTCTTAGGGGCAAAAAAATTGCCTCCAATATGAGGCTTATTATTTTGCCTGGAAGCCAACAAATTTATCAAAAAGCCATGGAAGAAGGGCTACTGAAAATATTCGTGGATGCCGAAGGCGTTGTCAGCCCCCCAACGTGCGGGCCGTGTTTGGGCGGACATATGGGTGTTCTGGCCGAAGGTGAACGAGCTCTGGCAACAACAAATCGCAATTTCCGCGGTCGCATGGGCCACCCCGACAGCGAAGTATATCTGTGCGGACCAGCGGTTGCTGCAGCCAGCGCAATTACGGGTTGTATCACTCATCCCGAAGAAATAGATAAAGCATAAAACGCAATCTCTACAGGGGTAAAAGCAGTTTTGCAGGATTGCAGGAAAGAGAGTAATCATTATGTCTTGCTACATCGGACTTGACGTGGGATCAATCAGTGCTGACTTTGTGGTAGCCAACGAAAAGGGGCGGGTGCTCGACTCCAGTTACATTCGGACATTCGGCCAACCCCTCCCTATTGTTTTAGAGCAGCTTAAGGCTCTTGAACAAAAACACGAGGTCAGCGGGGTCTGCGTGACCGGGAGTGGAGCCAAAATTGTCGCTGAACTCCTCGATGTGCCCTTCATCAATGAAATAGTCGCCCAAAGCAAAGCTACAATGGAATTGCATCCTGAAGTGCGTACTATCATGGAAATCGGAGGCGAAGATTCCAAACTTATCCGCATTGAACAAGGGGATGACGGTTCACCCCGTGTGGTCGACTTCGCCTTGAATAGCATGTGCTCCGCGGGAACAGGATCTTTCCTCGATCAACAGGCTTCACGCCTCCTCGTCAGCATTGAAGAATTCGCCGAACTGGCGTTGAAAAGCGATCACCCGGCACGAGTGGCCGGTCGATGCTCCGTCTTCGCAAAAAGCGATATGATTCACCTCCAGCAGCAAGGCACACCGGATTACGACATTATCGCCGGTCTCTGCTTCGCGATGGCAAGGAACTTCAGAAGCACTCTCGGGAAAGGCAACGATTTCGCCCGGCCCGTCGCTTTCCAGGGAGGTGTGGCTTTCAACCCCGGTATGCAACGGGCTTTCAAAGAAGTCCTTCAACTCAAAGACGAGGAGTTCATTATCCCGGAGAACCCGGGGTGCACGGGCGCTTACGGAGCCGTTCTGGATGCGCTGGAAAAAGACCTCGATTGTTCGGTTTCCGATTTCAGTGCCATCGAAAAACACATGGATGAATACACGCATGAAGCCGAGCGCCTCGATCAACTCATTGATGACGGGTATGGAACCGATACCTCCTGTCATAAGCTCCCGGATCAGAACGAAATAGCGGAGGTGTATGTCGGGGTCGATATCGGTTCTATCAGCACAAATGCCGTGGTAATTGACCCGAATATGAATGTTATTTCCCGCTGCTACCTGATGACCGAAGGTCGGCCCATTGAAGCGGTCAAAAAAGCCCTCTACCAGGTCGGACAAGAAATCGGCGACAAGGTAGAGGTCAAGGGAGCCTGCACAACGGGCAGCGGACGCTATTTGATTGCCGAGTTCATCGGCGCCGATCTGGTGAAAAATGAAATCACCACACACGCACGGGGAGCCATCGCCATGGACCCCGAAGTTGATACAATTTTCGAAATCGGGGGCCAGGACGCAAAATATATATCGCTGCAGGATGGCGCGGTGGTGGATTTTGCAATGAACAAGGTCTGCGCCGCCGGAACAGGCTCCTTCCTTGAAGAACAAGCCGAAAGGCTCGATCTCAATATCGAAGAAGAATTCGGCCAAACCGCCCTCTCAAGCGAAGAACCGGTCAAACTGGGTGAGCGCTGCACGGTCTTCATGGAAAGCGATTTGAACTACCACCAGCAAAGAGGAGTCGCTACACCCGATCTCGTCGGCGGACTCTGCTATTCGATCGTCTACAACTACTTGAACCGCGTCGTTGAAGACCGCAGAGTCGGAGATAACATATTTTTCCAGGGCGGAGTGGCCTTCAACAGGGGTGTGAAAGCGGCCTTCGAACAGATCACCGGCAAAAAAATTACCGTTCCCCCCCACCAGGATGTCATGGGCGCCGTGGGAGCCGCGATCATCGCCCGAGAAGACAGCCCCGAGACATCCACGTTCCGCGGGTTCGATTTGCGAGATGTGCAATACGAACTCACCACTTTCGAATGTAAAGGTTGTTCCAACCGCTGCGAAATCCATAAAGTATCGATTGAAGGCCAAAAACCACTCCACTACGGCAGTCGGTGCGGCAAATACGACGATCAGAAAAAATACAAAAAGGGAGAGGGACTTCCGAAACTTTTTGAAGAACGTGAAGAAGCGCTCCTCAATACATATTCCAAAAACCAGCCTGACGATCCGCTCAACGTGCGTATCGGGATTCCCCGCGCTCTCACATTTTTCGACCTTTACCCGCTCTGGAAAGCCTTTTTCACCGAGCTCGGATGCGAGGTTGTTCCCTCAAAACCTACGAACCGCCAGGTCATCAGCCAGGGATCCGAGCACACCACCACCGAAACCTGCCTGCCGATCAAAGTGGCTCACGGCCATGTCGCGAATCTGCTCGAAAGGGATGTCGATTACATCTTTGCTCCGAGCGTGATAAATATGGAACATGAGGCCGAGGAGATTGTGCATAGCTATCTATGCCCGCTGGTGCAAAGTCTCCCCTACCTGTTACGGGTGGCTTTTGCGGAACAGGTGGAAGCGGGCGAACTGCCGCTGATCGCTCCGGTTATGCATTTCGAAAACGGCCGCAAACATATCGACGGAAAGCTGAGAGATCTGGCCCAGATGTTCGAAGTCCCCTCCAGCCGAGTTAACCGAGCTATTGAAAAAGGATGGGAAGCACTCGATCGCTTCCATGCAACATGCCAAAAGCGAGGGCAGGAGATACTTGACGGACTGGGAGAGGACGAAATTGCACTGGCTATCATGAGCCGTCCGTACAATGGTTGCGATCCTGGCATCAACCTCGCCATCCCCGATAAATTACGCGATCTGGGCGTTCTGGCGATTCCCATCGATTTCCTCCCGCTCGACATCCGCGGCATCCAGAACGACTTTCCACATATGTACTGGAAATACGGCCAGAAGATCATCGCCGCCGGAAAATATATCGCCGACAAACCGAACCTCCACGCAATTTACATCACGAATTTCCGCTGCGGCCCCGATTCGTTCATAACAAAGTTTTTCGCACGCGTCATTGGGAAACCCTATCTCACACTCGAAATCGACGAGCATAGCGCCGATGTCGGCGCCATAACACGCTGCGAGGCGTTTATCGATAGTCTCCGAAGCTCCAAATCGCGCCATAGCAAGAAAAGGGCACGCGGAGAAGACTTATTTTTCGACATCCGGGAATGCGAAGAAGATGTCACAATTTATATTCCTTACATGGATGATCACGGTTTGATGATGCAGTCAGCACTCCGCGCAAACGGCATCAACGCCGAGGCCCTGCCGGTATCCGATGCCGAAAGCGTTGAAATCGGCCGATCCTTCACAACCGGAAACGAATGTTTCCCGTGCATTCTCACAACAGGAGATATCGTTAAAAAAACCCGGGAAGAGAGTTTCGAGCCCGACAAATCGGCATTTTTCATGGCGCAGGCCAACGGACCCTGCCGGTTTGGCCAGTACCATAAGTTCCACCGAATGGTGCTCGACGACCTGGGGCTTGATCAGGTAAAGATGGTGGTCCTTGATCAGACAAACGATTTCTCCAATTGCCTCCAGAGTTTTGGCCCCGATTTTTATAAAACCTGCTGGGAACTGCTTGTGATCGTTGATTACATGCAGAAGCTGGTTCGGGAAACCCGACCTTATGAAATCAATGAAGGCGAAACCGACCGGAGCTATAAAGAATGTCTTCACCAGCTGGCCGAAATTGCGGAAGAAAAAGCAAATTATTCCAGTTTCGTACCGGAAATTTGCAGCCGACTCGAAAGTATTCCGATCGATGATTCCCAAGAACGGCCCTTGATCGGTATCGTGGGGGAAATCTACGTGAGATCGAACCCATACGCCAATAATTTCCTCGCCCGACGACTCGAAGAAAACGGCGCTCAGGTGATGTTGCCCCCCTTCCAGGAATGGATCAACTACATTGCCGCTGACCGACGTGAAATCGCCTGGCAGGAAGGCAAAATCTGGTCGTTCGTCAAAGAATGGATCACCGAGTTCGCCGCACGCTGGACCGAAGGGCGTATCAGCAAAAACTTCCAGGAGTCTATCAACCACATTCCCCGGGAAAGTAGCATCGGAGAAGTGATAAAACTCGGGGCGCGATACCTTGATCCCACGGTGAAAGGAGAAGCCATCCTCAGCATGGGGCGTGCGGTCGAATACGCCCATCACGGGTTCGACGGTATCATAAACGTCGCTCCGTTCGGATGTATGCCCGGTGCAATTGTCAATAGCCTGCTGGAAAAATACCGACGCAACCACAACATCCCTGTTTTGAAACTCGATTACGACGGCCTGCAACAGTCAAATGAGGGCACAGCCCTTGAGGCATTCATCCATCAGGCCCGACTCCACATGCGGCAGAAGAAACAAGAAGCTTACGCAGACCAATCACATTGAAGCAAAACGCGTTGAGCGTTTAACCGGTACAACAGCCCCCGGAAAGCGTGTACGAAGCATAACGCAAAAGAATACCAGAACATGCGTATAAACCGAGCGGATCGCGTCCGAAATAAAAACAAAAGGAGATGCTCCCATGGAAGGTAAGTGCTGGATATTCGGCGACGATATCAATACCGACGAAATCATTCCGGCCCGATACCTGAATACCACCGATCCCGAAGAACTGGCCGCCCACTGTATGGAAGACGCCGACGCCAATTTCGTCAGTAAAGCCGAACCCGGAGATATCATAGTCGGCGGCAGAAACTTTGGTTGCGGTTCCAGCCGCGAACACGCCCCTATCGCTATCAAAGGTTTCGGAATCCAGTGCGTTGTCGCGGAATCATTTGCCCGCATATTTTTCCGCAACTGCATCAACATCGGCCTCCCCATTGCCGAATGTCCCGATGCCGCCTCCGAAGTGAAAGAAGGCGATGTGCTGGAAATCGATGTTGAAGAAGGACGGATTACAAACACCAGCCAGGGCAAAACCTACGACTTCCGCCCCTATCCAGAAGAAATCCGCGGTATCATTAAAGCTGGGGGGCTGATGAATTTCGCCCGCCAGCTCAAGACAGAATAAGACCGTCAGGACGCTTCATAATTCAGCTCTATTCAAAGCTCCTTCTGCCGACTGCCCTCATGCTCCCAAAGTGCCCCGATAGCGCCTCCCCGCTAAACCGAATGTTTCATGAATTCAAGGGGATAATTATTGTAGGATCTTGCTCAAATACGCTTTACGTGAAAAAGTCAGGGTATGTTTTTTGTGCGCAGGGTGTACTGAGAAATCTAAAAAACGAAAGAAAGAATTTCAAAAATACTTGCAACAGGTCTTCTTTTATGTATCATTATGCTTAGTTGCTGGTATGTTTTTGGCAAGCTCAGGAGACGGGATTTGGCAAAAAGAATGGAAATGGCAGATACAGGGTTTTGATAAGCTCCGCTTAATTCGCGGTGCGGGGCAAGATTTTACAGGAGAGGAGAAGTCTATGGTAGCAGCAATTATTGGGACTATTATAGCGGTCATTCTGGGTGTTGTAGCGATCATCGTCTATATCGTGGGAGCTCGTCCGCAGAAGCCCTGGGGCACTCCAGTAATGGCAATTTGCGTAATCGGTGCTGTCGCTGCCGTTTTTGCGCAGCAATTTGATCTTTTCGAGAAAGCAGGGCGACGGCGTGGTCCCCGTTACATGGAACTTCAAAAAATGGGTGAAGGCTTCAAGGGCCAACTGTCCGAAGGCGCCCGAGTGATAATTTTCCGCACTCCTTACGAGATGATGGAGCCGGGAATGATGCCTCCCCCCGAAGAAATGCCGGAAGGTACTTCATCGGAAGAGTACCGCAAAGAAATGGAGGATATGCGGGCTCAGATGGAAGAGCAAAAGGTCAAGCAGACCAAAGAGATGGAGAAAGCCTTCGAAAAAGGTCTCGGCGCAGATATCGAATTGGTAGCCTGCACGGCTCCTAAAGTTAAAGGTGCCAAGCCAGGGATGGAAATGGCTGATGCCGCCGGACCAATGGGCAATTTCCCCGCACCAGCATTCTCTCGAGTCCTGGACAAGTACAAAGATCAGGGGCTTGACGCCTGGATCTCAACCATTGGCCTTCCCCGGGCTATGGACGAAGAATTCTCCCCTCAACTCCAATACGTGAGCAGTTTTAAATGGAGCAATCCTCCGGCTGTCGGAGTGCATGTCGGCATGGCATACAACCCCGCTGAAATAAAGGGGTACATGGGCCACGACAAACTGGATGTTGCGGTGCTCCAGGATATGAAGGGAGAGGGCAAAAACGTCGAACGCATCTGGAAAGTTATAACTAAAGATACTCTTTCCGAACTACCCGCTGAACCTTCGGAACAGTATAAAAGTATGATGGGCACTGGTGCTCCATAAATAAAGCTGCTGTTCCAGAAAGATGCTTGCCGCCCGGATCGATTTGTCGGTCCGGGCTTTTTTTTCTGAGCCTCACCGGGAAAACAGGCAAAACAATCATCTTTGACTGGCATATCCGATTCTCTTCCAAAGGGAATGAACTCATTTGTAAGCATCTCTGTGGTCGTGAAATTGCTGTTTGCTTATCCTATAATGCGGGTTTCGCACATCAGTAAAAGGTACAGGAAGAGGATATAAGCTATCGACAAAAACAGTGCCCATCAGATTTGGGAAACTCTAACCGACGGCACACCGATCGTTGTCACTTCCCATCAGAACCTCGACGGAGACGGTGCGGGCGCTGCCCTTGCGTTATGGAATGGACTCAATAAAAGCGCCATCAAATGTCTGACCTATTTCAAGCCTCCCATCCCGAAAGCTCTTCAATCGTTGCCGGGATTAGGAGAACACGTAGAAAATATCACAGAACTTCCGTCCCGCTTTCATCTTGTGGTTTTGGACTGCGGATCAATCGATAGAATCGGAGAACTCTCACGCGAAAAAACCCGATTCGTTAAGATTATCAATATTGACCATCATCGAACCAATGATTTTTTTGGCCATCAAAATCTCGTAGAGCAAACGGTAAGCTCTACCGCAGAACTGGTGTACCGCATACTGAAAACCGGCGATGTATGCTTCGAAGAATCTATTGCTCGCTGTCTGTATGCTGCGATACTGACCGATACCGGCTCTTTCACTTTCAGTAATACGACCCCGCAAGCATTCGAAATTGCAGCCGAACTGGTTCATCTTGGCGTCGAGCCCTGGCGGCTTGCCGACAAACTATATTTTTCTCCTCCAGAAGAAGTCGTGCGCCTGAAAGGGCTTGCCATCAGCACTCTCCGGTTGGAGAAAAACGGCAGAGTCGCTACCATGAAAATAACCGAAGATATGTTTCGGCAAACAGGTGCATGCCCCGTTGATACACAGGGTTTCGCTGATATACCCATTTCCGTGCGAAATGTGGAAGTCTCAGCCCTGTTAAAAGAAATAAAGGGAAATCCAAAACCACCCTGCATAAAAATCAGTCTCCGTAGCCGTGCTGCGAGGCAGCCAGTTGACGTCTGTGCTGTCGCTGAGTCTTTCGGTGGCGGAGGCCACCGGCACGCGGCAGGGTGTGAAATGGAAGTCGATATTGATGAAGCACGCAAAATAATCGTTGAAACTCTGAGCCAGGAACTTGAACCATGAGTAATTTTCTGGATTCCATCGAATCGCCAGAGGATCTTCGGACTCTCACTCGCGGGCAACTCCGGAGACTCTCGGAAGAGGTGCGCGAGCTTATTATCGAGGTCATCAGCCAAAATGGAGGGCACCTGGCCAGCAACCTCGGAGTCGTTGAACTAACAGTCGCCCTCCACTACTGCTTCGATTTCCTGAAAGACGCGCTGATCTGGGACGTCGGACATCAGTGCTATACGCATAAAATCCTCACCGGTAGAAAAGAGTCATTCCACACTCTCCGCCAGGAAAACGGTATTAGCGGATTCGCTAATAAAGAAGAAAGTCCTTACGACAGATTTTCCTTCGGCCATACGGGGACAAGTCTCAGCGCCGCCCTCGGCCTGGCCTGTGCATCTGAAATTACTGACGAAGGCCGCCGAATTGTTGCCGTCATTGGGGACGGCGCCATCGCCAGCGGTATGCCCTTCGAAGCGCTGAACCACGCTGGAGATACTGAAAAAAACCTTCTGTTCATCTTGAATGATAACGAAATGAGCATTTCCCCCTCCGTGGGAGGCGTGGCAGGATATCTCAGTAAAATACGTTCCAGCACGCCTTACATGGGTCTTAAAAGAGAGATTCAAGAACTCACCTCCCGCTGGCAGTCGGCTCTTAAAGGCTTTAATACCCTCTACGGACGGCTTTCCGACGGCCTCCAGAGCGCTCTGACACCCGGCGGCCTGTTTGTAGAACTCGGATTTCATTACTACGGGCCGGTCGACGGACACGACCTGGGAGAACTTATCGATGCCCTGAACCATATGAAACGTATCGAAGGGCCCGTATTGCTCCACGTGCTGACAGAAAAAGGGAAAGGGTTCAAGCCAGCCCATGAAGACCCAACCGGGTTTCATAGCAGCGGAACGTTTCGATTCGAAAACGGTAAAATCTGCACTCCCGAAGAAGATATCGCCGAGAAAGACGAAGATGAAAACCAAATCCCGTCGTGGTCGGAGACAATGGGAGACATTATTCTGCGGAAAGCTCGGCAAAACGAACGGATCGTTTCCATCACAGCCGCAATGTGCCACGGAACGGGCCTCCGCGATTTTTCGGAAGAGTTTCCGGACCGCTTCTACGACGTCGGTATCTGCGAACAACATGGGCTGGGGTTCGCCGGCGGCCTGGCGGCCGCAAATCTCAACCCTGTCTTCTGCATCTATTCGACATTCCTGCAGCGGGCTTTCGATCAGCTCTTCCACGATATCGCACTCCAGAAAGCACATGTCATCTTCGGAATCGATCGTGCCGGTCTGGTCGGTAACGATGGTCCAACGCACCATGGACTCCACGACATCGCCTGCTGCCGCTCTTTCCCGGGATTTGTGGTTATGGCTCCCGCGGACCAGCATGAGCTGGAAATCATGTTCAACCTCGCCCTCGATGCCGAACAGCCCTGCGCAATCCGCTATCCCCGGGAAAAAATGCCCCCGGAAAACTTCTCTACCGAACAGGATTTCGCAATCGGACAGGCCGAATACCTGGCGGAGGGCGAAGACGCAGCGATTGTCGGCTACGGGGCTATGGTGAGTCGAGCCGTCCAAGCGGCGGCAATTCTTGAAGACCAAAATCATTCAATAACAGTTGTGAACGCCCGATTTGCCAAGCCAGTCGACAGGGAACTTCTGGTAGAAGTAGTCGAAAACCACAAAGCCGTCCTGCTTGCTGAAGACCATTCAGAAGCCGCGGGATTCGGTAGCGCGGTAATGGAAACACTCTCGCGTGAAGGAATCAATGCTTCCAACGTGCGCATCGCCGGCGTGCCGGACCAGTTTATTCCACACGCCACTCGCGACAGTCAGCTCACACACCTTGAACTGGATCCGGAAGGTCTCGCCCAACGAGTTCAACGCATGCTTGGCTGATCCTCGCCAATGCCGGGTTGATAATGAATTCTGCCCTGCGTACACTATGCTCCGACCGTAAAAATCATTCCACTCAGACCAAATACCGAAATGAGAGGACCTAACGATGGAATTAAAAGGTGTCATGCCGGCTCTGCTGACGTGCTACGACAAAAACGGCGATATTGCTACGGATAATCTGGAAGACTTTATCGGATTTTTTCTGGAAAGGGGCTGCAACGGTTTTTTCGTCGGTGGATCCTCCGGTGAAGGTCTCCTCCAGGATGTCGAAGAACGGGCTGAATATACCGCAGCAGTCGTTAGTGCCGTCGCCGGCGAAGTGCCGGTTATCGCCCACGTGGGTTCACTAGCGACTCAGGACGCCTGCGAGCTGAGCCGGCGCGCGGCAGAAGCCGGCGCGGACCTGGTCGGGTCCGTCCTTCCCATTTACTATGCCATCAGCACCGAAGGAACCGTCGATTATTACCGTAGCATCAGCGAAGCGGCCGATCTCCCGGTGCTCGTTTACTACCTTGCCCAAACCGGCGCCGTCCTCGAAGCCAAAGAGTTTGCCGAAACGATTGCCACCATCCCCGGTGTAAGTGCCATGAAATACACCTCCGCCGAACTGGAAACGTTCTGCAAAATCATCGATCGCACCGACCATAGTCTCAGCATGATCATGGGATGCGACCAGCTCTTCCTCCCCGCACTCACCGTTGGCGCGGACGCCGCCATAGGTACGACCTATAACTTTATGCCCGAAATCTTCGTGGGGATCTACGAAGCTTACCAGGAAGGCAATATCCAGAAAGCCCAAACCTTGATGCAGCGCGGCTTTCAAATCATTTTTGCCTTGAAACAAAAATATCCGGTACTGGAAGCGTCAAGAGAAATCCTCAGAATCAGAGGCTGGGATACGGGGCACTGCCGAGGACCGCTGGAAAAATTGACGGACGGGCAATGCGAAGAGTTGCGCGAGGATCTCGAACGAATCGACTTTTTCTCCGATCCAATTGTCTGATCCAAAGCTCCAGCGGGACGAATAACAGTTTCCGGGAGGCGACATCATGGAAAAGAGTTCTATACTCAGAGCAGGGTACGTCAGCAATGCCCGGAGAATCGTCGTAAAAGTCGGCACTAACGTGCTGACAGGGCCCGCACAGTCCCTCGACGAAAGCCGCGTCGATACACTCAGCGAACAGATCGCCTGCCTGACCGATCAAGGCCGAGAAATCGCTCTGGTCTCCAGCGGCGCCATCGGCGCCGGTATGGCCGAACTCGCCCTCCCCGACCGACCACGTACACTGCCGGAACTTCAGGCCACCGCGAGCGTCGGACAGGGCCGGCTGGTCTCGCGCTACGAACTGAGCCTCCATAAACACGGCATCCACGCCGGACAAATTCTGCTCACGCGAGATGATTTCGACTCCCGATCGCGTTACCTTAACGCCAGCAACACCATTCACGCGCTCTTCGACGCCGATTGCTTACCCGTCATCAATGAAAACGATACTATCAGCACCGATGAAATACGCTTCGGTGACAACGATCTGCTCGCCGCTTTCGTCACACACATGATTCGCGCGGAATTGCTCGTGCTGCTCACAAGCGTGCCGGGACTCTGCGCCCCCGAACCCTATCCCAACGCTGTTCGCTCAGTCCACGATAATCTCAGCGGCGACCACGGAAACGTATTAGATGTCGTGGAGACGGTCGATGAGGACATTCAAAAACTGGCTCTGGACGAAACAAGCCCCGGCGGAACCGGCGGCATGCAGACAAAACTCGAGGCCGCACGTATCGCCACTGAAGCCGGCGAAGCGGCCCTGATTGCCGACGGACGAACCGACAATATTTTGCTCGATCTGATGAACGGGAAACGGCTTGGCACCTTGTTTCTGCCCGCGGACGAGCGGCTGGCCAGCCGAAAACGCTGGATCCGGTTCAGCCGGCGGCCAAAAGGCGACATCTTCGTCGACGAAGGCGCCCGCGCAGCGCTCGAAGAACGCGGCAAAAGCCTGCTTCCAAGCGGCATCACCACCGTGAAAGGTGATTTTTCCTCCGGGGATGTTGTGCGAATCAAGGGCCCGGATGGCGAAGAATTCGCCCGGGGACTGACAAATTACACCGCCGAAGAGGTGGACAGTATCAAAGGACTGAAGACCTCCCGCATCGAACCCACACTCGGTCACAAATACTACGACGAAGTCGTCCATCGCGATAACCTCGCCCTGCTGTCGTAGGAACCGCAAATCCCAATAGTCCGCGGTTCCAGGGAACTCCCAGTGAACAAAAACTCGTGTCTATCAGTATCCCCCTGAAGCACAGGCTTTCCAGCCTGTGGACCGGGTTTTCAGGCCCGGGTTTTGCACTGGATCCCTGGCGACGCAGACTCGCCACATGGCAGGGCCGCGCGCGGGGAAAACTGGACTTGAGGCGGAAAACTTCCGGAAAATGCCAGAAATCTGTGCGTGTTTACCCCAGAAATACCGCTTCATGGGTCATTGCGAGTTCATCGCAAGATGGGCGAAGCAATCCCGTCGTTTTGTTGGCCCAACAGCGGAATTGCCGCGCAATGAGGTGTGAGCTTAAATCCCACACGTAGAAGCTAAACTCGTACAAACCCGGCGGCTCGAAACCTTCTTCTGATATTTACTTTTTGCCTTCCGTCCCGCCGCAAGATATTATACGAAACCGCATTTCAGTCGATCAAGACTAATAAACATAGGAGTTCAACCTCTTCATGAACGCAAAAAACCCTAACGTTATTATTGTTATCACCGATGATCAGGGATACGGTGACCTGGGTTGTCACGGCAACCCCGTGGCGCATACACCCGAGATGGATGCACTTCACGACGAAAGTATCCGCTTGACCGATTTCCACGCTGCCCCGATGTGCACCCCAACCCGTGGACAGTTGTTCTCCGGGCTGGATGCGGCCCGAAACGGGGCTGTCAATGTGAGCAGCGGACGGTCTCTGCTGCGGCCCGATCTCACGACAATGGCCGAGGTTTTCAAAAGCAACGGCTACCGCACCGGCATGTTCGGCAAATGGCACCTCGGGGATAACTACCCATATCGACCCCAGGATCGTGGTTTCGAAGAATCACTGTGGTTCCCCTCCTCTCATATCAGCTCTCTGCCCGATTACTGGGAAAACGACTATTTCGACGACGTTTATTGCCACAACGGTGTTCGAGAACGGCACGAGGGATATTGCACCAGCGTGTTTTTCCAGGAAGCCATGGAGTGGATGAAACAGCGCATCGACGCCCGCGAACCTTTCCTCACGTATCTGCCAACCAACGCTCCTCATGCCCCGCTATGGGTCCCCCCCGAGGACCGAGAGCTGATTGAGGCTGAATTTGAGAAAAACGAGTCTCTTCTGCCCGCTCTGGAGGACGATCTCCGAACGAGGGTGATCCGATTCCTGGCAATGATCCATAACGTGGACCGGCATCTTGGGCAATTGAGAGATCTTCTGAAGAAAGAAGGCGCCAAACGTAATACAGTTCTCCTGTTTATGACTGATAACGGAAGCACTTTTGGGCCTGCCTACTACAACGCCGGTATGCGTGGGGCAAAATGTGAACTGTGGGAAGGGGGACATCGCGTGCCCTGTTTTTTCCACTGGCCCGAAGGCAATTTCGGCGAACCCCGGGATGTCAGCGGCCTGACACAGGTGCAGGACATTCTTCCAACGCTGGTGGACATCTGTGATCTGCAGTGGAACGACGGGCCGGAGCTGGACGGGATAAGCCTGGCTCCCGCGCTGCGTGGAGAGAAACCGGTGCCGGAGGAAAGGATGCTACCTGTTAATTACAGTCGCATGCCGGGGAAACTGGATTATCCTTCCCCGGAAAGTCCCTCCGTCGTACGTCGGGATGGAGCGGCCGTGCTCTGGAAACGCTGGCGGCTGCTCCGAGGAACTGAGCTGTATAACCTCGAGGATGATCCGGAGCAACAGGAGAATGTCATCGAGCAACATCCGGATGTGGCCAATAAAATGCGTGAGTATCTCGATGAATGGTGGGAAAGTGTCGAACCTCAGGCCAACCAGGTTCAGCGGATCATCATCGGCAGCGAAAATGAAAATCCCCTGATGTTGTCCGCCTGCGAGTGGAGAGACGTGTTCGTCGACCAACAGCGCCAGGTTCGGGTCGGGGTGCGAAAGAACAGCTACTGGCACCTCGAGGTCGAACAAGCCGGCAACTACACTTTTGAACTCCGTCGCTGGCCACAGGAAAGCGGGCTGAAACTCAGGGATGCATGTTCGGCAACGACCCTGACCGACGGTGAGATGCGTGAAGGCGTTCCCCTGCCGATCGCCCGGGCACGGATGTTGATCGATGGCCGGTGGCATGAACAGGACTTAGAGGATGACGCCGAGGCTGCCGTGTTTTCCGTCGAACTCAATCCGGGTCCAACCCTCTTGCACACCTGGTTTGACGATGAGTGGGGCCAGCCCCTCTGTGGAGCGTATTACGTATACGTAACACGTTGTTAAATGGGGTTAAGCCACTAACAGGATAGCCGCCAGGTGGACACCCGGTGAACCACTTTGTTGCGTGGCCCGTATCGCAGGCTTCCAGCCTGCGCGCCGAAGGGGGGAGAGCGCGCCAAGCGGGACTTGAATCGGACAAAGCAAAAATGCTTGAAAGTTCCAAGGAACTCGGCCGCGTTCTGAACTCCAGCCTCCGGCTGAAGTCCAGTTTGCTCCGGGAAATGCTTCGCCTTTCTATCTTATCTTTCTACGTAATCTGCCATTCGCTTTCCAGCGATTCGCAGGAGGTAACGTCGAGTTAGAGCGATCGCCCGAGCGCCTCGGCAACTCCACGCAGTTCGCACATCAGTTTTCCGAATCCGTCCAGTGTGAGCGACTGGCCTCCATCGACAAGAGCCTGTTCGGGGTTTGGATGGGTTTCCACCAGTAGGCCATCGGCTCCAGCGGCGATTCCAGCGCGCGCCAGCGCGGCCACCAGACTGCGTTGCCCGGCTGAATGGCTGGGATCCACGATAACGGGCAAATGCGTCGCCTGTTTAAGGTATGCAAGAGCTCCGATCGACAGTGTGTAGCGGGTCTGCTGCTCGAAAGTTCGGATACCGCGGAGACACAGAATGACCTCGGCGTTACCGTTTTTCAAAACATATTCGGCGGCAAGCAGAAGTTCATCCACCGTGGCGCTGATCCCCCGTTTCAGCAGAACGGGTTTATCGGTCTTACCGACTTCCTCCAGCAGGACATAATTCTGCATGTTCCGGGCCCCGATCTGGAGCACATCCGCGCATTCAGCCACTTCTTCCACATCGCGGGGCGCCAGCACCTCGGTCACCACAGGCAACCCCGTTTCTTCCCGCACGCTTGAGAGTATTTCCAGTCCTTTTCCCTGCAATCCCTGGAAGCTGTACGGGCTTGTGCGGGGTTTGTAGGCTCCCCCTCGGAGCGCCACGGCCCCGGCAGCTTTCACGCTTCGCGCCGCCTGCATCATCTGTTCCTCACTCTCCACAGCGCACGGGCCAGCAATTACCGCGATACGGTTCCCGCCGACCACCTGCCCGTCGATGTGCACACGCGTGGCGTGATCGGAGATTTCCTGACTGGCCAATTTGTAGCGAGACAGAATCGGCACAATGCGTTCCACTCCCGGCGTCGCCAGCCAGTAATCTTCGGGGATCTCACGTTTATCACCAATAGCTGCTATGACATTCCGTTTTTCTCCCCGCAGGAGAATGGCTTCCAATCCTTTTTCTTCCACACGGTCGATCGCATGGTGGATTTTATCTTCGTCCGCGTTCTGTTCCATGACAATTATCATTTTCTGTCTCTCCTTACTTCGCTCTTCCTGAGCGCCCGGTGTACCAACCGGCTTTGAATTGCAACAAAAAAACCCCGAAGCCAGCTGACTTCGGGGTAATAAATTGAAATCTCTCGTCAGGCTAATTACGGTTTACCCGCCGGCCAGCCTCCTTCCCTGAGGGGCAAAATAAAAATACCAAAACGCAAAGTATCGGCCCGCACGTACGGACTCACCGTACGCAACACTTTCAGGGGCGATTTCTCTGTGTTCTGGCATACAATACCTCTCAATCAGAAGACCAACCACTTTCAATCCTAGCGAAAGAAACGTCGTTTGTCAAGGGTTTTGGGGAATAAGGTTTCCTTCGGAAAAGTCTTTTAAAGGCTGTCGTAATATAAACATCATGTTTAGTATCAATCATTCTGTAAACTTGCAACCGTGTTTATCGACCGCGTATCCTGCAGACTCGAGTTCAGCTGACCACGCACCAGCGGGCGAAACGGGACTTAAAGTGGGTAAATGCCGGAAAATGCCAGGTGGCTGTAGGCCCGCATCGCCGAGGTGGACCTGCCGTTCGTTGTTGGTCTTTTTTCTGCGAGGCCTGCGGGCTTTTGCGCCGCGTTCTGAACTCCAGCCTCCGACTGAAGTCCAGTCCGCTCGCGGGGCCTGGAAAGTAAGCTTGTTCCACTTCTCTTTTCGGCTTTTGGCACGCCCGGACTCCAGCAGAATTCCCCCACATTCCCGAGCGCTGCTCGGCACAAACTCCTCTCGACAAACCGTTTATTCCTCCCCGGAACGATTTCCCATCCAATTGGCGACATTTGACATAGAGCTTCCGTGCAGTAGCATGTTGACAACTTTTATGCCAGGCGGCGCTATGAGCATGTTTTGATCCAGAAAAAAGCCTGCCCGGAACTCGCTTAGCTCCGCGCACCCAGCGTCGAGACTCCAGATAGGGGAAAATTATGGGACGTCTGCTCTCGTGCCGAAGGCTGTGGACGTATTTCATTCTGTCTTGCTGTCTGTTTCCCTTCAGCCTCTCTTGCGCCGCCCGACCGACCGAGTTTACGGCTCGGCCCCAAGCTACGCTCGCAAAACTGCCGATGGCTCCCGAACAAACCAGGGCTGCATGGTCCGTCACGGGCAAGCTTGCGCCGGGGGAAGATGATATCCTCGGTAGTAAAACTTACGATGTGCTGGCCAGAGCTCGACTCGCGCTGCGTTCGGTTCAGGACTTTTCCGGCGCCTACACAGTGGAAGCTCTGGTGCGTTTCCCGGCAGCCTCGGGAAGACGTGGCCGCTCGGGGAACGCAAAACTCCGATGCGGAGTTACCCGGGAAGGTAAAAAAGTATCTTGGGACTGCCAGCTGTTTACCGCATGTGTAGGAAGGGCCGGATTTCGCGCCTCGGCACAGCTCAAACCGCACATCTTCAGTTCTCTGAATAACGGCTTACCCCATCCGTTCAGAAGAAACGTGACCGCGCGTGAACGTTTCTCCGCAGATAAAATCTCCCCCGTCTGGCGCGAGCCGTTTCGCATCGAAGTGGAAAACGGCATGGCGGCGCTTCCGCCCGCAAAGGAACTGTGGCGCCGCATGCGCATCGAGATCCGCCCGGGCGCCGTACGATTTTTTCTCGACGGTTTTCTCGTTGCGGCCTGTGATGATACGGGAGACGTGAAAGGCAAAGTTGATCTCATCGTGACCGGCGAGGCGCGCGTAGCATCCATCGAGGTCCAGAAACTCGAACAGGAAGAAGAACCGTTCATCCCCGTGCCCCTCGACTCAGTTTGCAACGCCACCGGCCCGGTGGATCTCGCATCGCTGCCGAGCGCCGGACAGGTGGCCGTGGCAGAGGGGATTCCGTTTGTCTTCCCACATAAAATGTCGCGCGGCGACCATGTTGACGTCGGCCAGAGCCTGTTTCGCTATCGCATGGAACGCGGCTACCGGCCGGCAGCTCAGCCCCGCTCAACCTGGCCGGATCCCGCCCGGCTCGACCCCGCCAGGATCATGCTCCGCGTGCCGAACAAAACCTACAGGCGCCTGTGGATCGTCGCCGCGTCCGACGGAGAACCAAACAGCACGCCCGTGCTGACCGTCCGGTTCTTCCGGGTCGCCAGGGGGTGGGGATTAGATTCGGTCGCGCGCGTCCCGGAATTCACCGCCCGCACAGCAGCGGAGGACGCGCGCCGCATTCCCGTCAAAATGAAGGACGGCACCGAAGGAAACCTGTGGCTGCTACCCGTAGAAATCGACCCTTTCGCGCTGTCATCCGATTTTCGCAACGAGAAGCTTCTGCACATCGAGCTGACGAAAGAAATTAAGGACTTCCGCGCGTTTCCGGATCCGTGTAACTACGGCTCCTTCCAGGCCGGCTTGCCGAGCGCCGTGCGCGTTTATGCGCTGACTCTCGAGAAAGCTCCGATCTCCGTCATTGCCTCCTGCCCCCGCGCGGGAAATACCTACACCCATCCGGAGCGGCCGAAATGGGCCGTGACGGCCACCAACCAGACAGACCGCGCATGCACTGCGAATATCCAGGTTAAAATACGGGGTCCGCAAACCGCGGGACAAAACTTCGAAAAATCGGATACCGACCACACACGGCGGACAACGCTTTCCATACCGGCCGGTGGACGGACACGCGCGGAATTTGACCTGCCCGTCCCCGCGTGGGGGCTCCAAAGGATCTCGACATCCGTCAGTTGCGCTGACTTGACTCAGACCCGCGAGGGCACTTACCTTGTTCTGCCGCCGGACGAACGTAAGGAAAACGCCAAAACCAGCCGCTGGGGACTCTGGTGCTGGATGGGGGCCCACGGCACCAACCCAAATGTGGACGATAACCTCCGACTTCTTTACCAGCTCGGGGCCCGTACGGGGGGCCGGGGTAACCACAAAGACCGCAAACGATGGGGAATTGGTCCAGATGCCATCCTCGCCCAACGCGGCACTGCTTCTTTTGCCACTGAGAACCCACACGACCCTGAGGAATATAAAAAATACAGTGAGACGTTCGGCCAGAAGGTCGCCGGGCTCAAGGAAAAGACCCCCGACCTCGAATATATCAGCATCTTCGCCGAGCACAGCATCTCGCTGCGGGTGACCCACGGACCGCCATGCTACGCCTGGGGGGAGGAAGAATGGTGGGAATACAACGAGAAGGAAAAGGCGCGTATCCGAAGCCACACCCTCGCCGCGAAAGCCGCCTTCGAAGGCGTCCGTAAATACGCCCCAAAGGTAAAGGTGTGTTTCGGCCACTGTGCACCGCAATTTGGAATACCTTTTATGCGCAAGAATTTCCCGAAAGAACTGTTCGATGCCTTCGGGATGGACAGCCCACAATTCGAGCGTATGCCGGAGCGCCCACCACGGGCCGTCGAGCCCAATCTGTTGTACTTCATGGACCAGGAAATGAAGAACTGGGGCTACGAAGGCAAAGAACGGGTGCACCTGGAATCGTATTTTCCGTCCAGCCACCGGCTGGCGCTTGGACATCGCGTGGCAGCGGACCACATCGTGCGCACAGCGGTCCTATCGCTGGCGCTGGGCAGCGACCGCTTTCTTAGCTGCTGGTCGCTGCACGACTGCGAGGACTACTGGGGCACCCAGCATTACGGGTGTGTCGGGCTGATCGGGCGTGGGCCTGAGTTCAACCCGAAACCAGGCGCCGCAGCATTCGCCACGATGACGCAGTTGCTCGACTCATGCCAGTACGATGGCTGGCTGCCGACCGGCTCACGCTCGGTTTACTGCGTGCGTTTTAAAGGGCCGAAACGCCGTGTCTACTGTCTGTGGACGGTGCGTGGAAGACGGAGCATAACTCTGGATGCAACGCCGGAAACCGAGCTGACAGTTCTTGATGAGAACAGCAATGAGATTCCAGATCCCCCCGTGTTAACCCCCACACCGGTATGGATTATCGCAAGGGGAGGCAAAATCAAAAGCGCCCGGGTGAACCCGGCAGGAAAAGCAGGGGGAACTCCCGCTTCCAGCGAAAAATCATCTCCGCACCGGATACCGCTTGAAAATTTTGAGAACTTCCACTGGACCTCCAGCTCCAAACCCTACCCGCGCTTTGCAGAGAACCACTGGGATGTGCGTCGATATTCCGCCACAATGGATTCGGAGACGGTCATCTCCAGCCAGCGTGATGGCTCGAAAGTCTGGCGCCTGACGCTAAACGAGGCGCCCAAAAAGAAGCCCTTCGTCGGCTGGTACCAGGTCTTCACCCCGCCGAAACCAATCCTCATCCCCGGCAGGGCAGAGGCTCTTGGTATATGGGCAAACGGCAACTCGGGCTGGGGACGGATCGTCTATGAAGTGGTCGATGCAAAGGGCGAAACTTACCTGAGCTGCGGCACAAAGGATGCATGGAACTGCGACGACGTGCATTCCTGGTCGTATTTCAATTTCGACGGCTGGCGCTACATGGAATTCCCGCTCCCCTCGAACGAGCCCGGCGATAACTACCGCGATGCAGATTACGTGTGGTGGGGACATGATGGCGAAGGAATCGTTGACCTGCCGCTGAAATTATCCAAAATCATCATCGAAATGCCCACGCACCAGATCTACGTCGATCAGGTGCTGCCGGTTGACAATCTGAAAATTGAGTTGGACGACCTGATTGCCGTGTATGGTAGCGCGAAGATGATGACCGAGGCACCCATTAAGATTCAGCGGGCAGCTGCCAGAACTCAAAAAATTGAAGCGCGAGGCACGATCCTGTCCAACCCGCTCGAAGATCTGAAAAAGAATGGCATCGGCAACCCCACAAAAATCGTAAAACTCTACCCGCCCGAGGAACGACACGATGGAACGCGCGTCCACGTGTCCATTGAACCCGTTGGTGGCGCGAAACAATACCAGGTATGGGTCTCAGCCTATCCGGACGGACGCGGCGCACAGATACTGGCGCGCACGAAAGACACCGAGCCGCTTGTCAGACGCCTGCGCCCAAGCGTGCCGTTCTATTTCTTCGTGACTTACAAGGATGCCGACGGCAAAACCTCGAAACCTTCACCCGCACGGAAGACTGTGCTCAAAGACGAATTCCCCATGAAATAGCCACCTGGTTTTTCCGTGTTACGGCTGGCCCGGATTTTTTGGCATAGAAGCGCTTTCAACGGTATCCAGAAAACAAGAGTCCTGCGATTTGCAATAATCGGCTCATTTTATCCGTAAAATCCGGGCCAGTAGTGTATGACAATTGAATCTATGAGTCAGGCGCAATGACCATATAGCAGTTCAAAATGTCATTGCGAATGGGCGGAGCCTTCGCGGCAATCTCGCTGTTTGGTGACGTCGTCCGCCCCCGTTTCCGCGAAAATCAAAAGTCTTGAACCACTGGTTTCGATTCAGTCGTGCTGTCGTGGTCCGAGCATACAAAAACCGGAAACTCAAATCAGCTAATCCATCCGGGCGCCGAATCATCAGGAGTGCCGTAGGCGGCAAAAACTTTGTTGATCCCGGCGGCAATATTTTGGCAATCTTCTTCAGTATACCACTGGTTGAGAGAAACCGACACCATGCGGTCGAAAAGATCGTCAGCCACCGGACATTCACCCCGGTCGTAATTCACCTCCCCGCCACGCTCTTTGTAAATCGGGCATTCAAACGGACAATTAACTTCCGTCGGCCCCTTCTTCAATGTTATCGGAAACATGTGCGAGTACTGATGCCAATCCGGACCGGCCTCAGGGCCGCGCATCCCACAGCCAATACCTTCAGCATTGAGGGCCTCAACAATTTTGGCGCCAAGCTCATGAGTTTCGGGATAGAACCGCAGCACATACCCCACTTCCCCGTCAGGATCATTGAGTTTCTGGGGGGTAATCTCCCGGAAACTCTTAAGATCCTTTAGAATACGTCGTTTCACCGTACGAAAACGGTTCACCGCATCGGAGAGTTTCGTCAGCTGGACGGCATCGATAGCAGCCTCCAGTTCCGACATGCGATAATTCAGACCCGGAAAAAGCTCTCTCTGATATCGAGGAACCGCAAACCGCTCTGGCCGCCAGAGCCCGCCGCCTTCGGCCAGCTGGTTTGCGCGTTGCCAGACTTCTTTATCATTTGTGATCATCAATCCCCCTTCGCCGCCACCAACGATCTTGTACGCTGATATACTGAAACACCCGGCATCGCCGAACGTACCGATGGCTTTGCCGTGAAACTCAGCGCCGCATGATTGAGCACAGTCTTCCACCACTTTCAGATCGTGCTCCTCTGCCACTGCCATCACTGATTCCATATCGCAGACGCTTCCGATCACAGCCGTGGGGGCGATCGCAACGGTCCTCGGTGTAATGCAATCTTCGATTTTTTGCGGATCGATGGACAGGGATTCGTCGACGTCGCAGAAAACGGGAATTGCTCCCGCCGCGACAACCGCCATGGCCGTGGCCATGAAACCGATCGCCGGGCAGATCACTTCCGTTCCGGGACCTGCGCCGACGGCGACAAAGGCTGCGTGGAGGGCCGATGTGCCGGAATTCACGCCAAGCGCATAATCCGTGCCGAAAACCTCCCGCGCCGTTTTTTCAAATTTCTCCACACAGGTTTCTTCAAGACCGGAATAATAATTGGCCAGAAACGGACCGGCGCCCAAATCCTCACCTCTTATGATATCTTCTATCTGCTCGAGAGCGGACTCGCTGAAACCAAAACGACGCGCAACCGCCATGAATTCTTCGGGCCCTATTTTGGGCTCACCTTTGCCTTCAATACTGCTGACAGCTTTCATTCCTCCCTGAAGCGCAAGCCGCTGATCTTCCCGGTGGTTTGTCTCAACCATGGAACCGACTCCTCTTGAAATAAGATATAATGGCACGACAAATTCTACGGGTTACAGCTCAAAGCAGCAACCAGATGCGGCGGTTCTCCAGGTTAAACCTGCGTTCGGGCGGTCCATTCACATCTTTGGGGCTTCTGTTTTTGCTGTATTTTCCACTCTCTACTTTCTCCTGCTCTACCGATTTCATCTTCGCAAAATGAATTCGGTTGCCCTACATCTACGTCGCGTCCCGGATACGTGAGGGCGGGGGATATTCCAGGAAATATTCCGTCTCCAGAGAGGTTGGATGCATCCTGAAGCCAGGTCTGTGGTGGACCTTCAGCCCACCATTTCTTCGCGCATACCCGTACCCCAGGGCGCCGAAGACTTTCAGTCCTCTGTACCCTGGGCTGTTATCTGCCGGGGCGTTGCCCCTGAGAATCGCTTTCCCGGAAATCCTGTCATTGCAATACGCCGTGCGGCGAGTACCTGTGTAGCCTTCTGCCGTACCGTGAGCTACAACCGCATGTGGCTGGCCAAACACCGGGCCAGCGCTCCGTGCCGGGGGACACCCAAATCCCGTCCCCCGGGATGTTTCAACATAACATATCGAAGGCCGGTTCAATTTCAGCTCTTTCCCGCTCCAGACGTCCCACCACATGATTGGGGGAAAGTTCGGCCGGAGTCGTGCCTTCCTCCAAACTCAGCGCCGCTGCCAGGCCGGCCGCTTCCCCGGTACTCTGGCACGTCTGCTGAATACGCAACGAAGACTGCGCATGATGCTCCGCCGAGATGCAGCGTCCGCCCATCAACAGGTTATCAATTCCTTTTGCCACGATGGCGCCATAACGAATGTCAAAATAGTCCCCTTCTGCCGCCAGCCGGCGACGGGGGATATAGTTTTCATCTTGATAATCGACGACTTTACGGGACCCTTCTTCGGCACGATGAATGTCGATCTCCCAAGAAGAGCGGGCGATGGCGTCGGGATATTTGTTGAACTCCCACGCATCGTCAGCCGTCGCCGTCGCCAGACCATGGATTCGCCGGCTGGACCGCACACCTGGTTCATCCGCAATGTTCGCAAGGTAAACATCATCGGAAGCGTCCTGCTGCTTCTTGCTCTGAAACCTTTCCCAGATCTGAGATCTCCCCTCGCGGACGGCACGCGTCAGATCGGCGGGATTGAGCGGATCGACCTCCAGCAAACGCAACAAACCGGCCTGGAATAATGGTGCGATGGCAAGACTCCGCCCCGTCCCACCAACGGGATTTGTCTGCCCCGGCTCGTATTCTTCTGAAGTCTTAACGCCCCCATAATACGCGTTCAGGGAAACGGCCATTGCCCAGGAATTCCCGTCTACACCATGATCAAATGGCACACCGGCTGCTGCGCAAATCGTACCATCACCCGTCGCATCGACAATCCTCTTCGCAAAAAGTGCCGTCCGACCGCCTCTCGATTCGACCACAATTCCTCGTGCCGTATCATCTTCGACAATCGTATCAGTGGCAAGAACGAAATGCAGGATCTCAGCTCCGGCGTCGGTCAGCAGATCATCCCACGCAAACGGGACACGGGTCGGATCCAGCGATCCCACAATCCAGGGGAAGCCCTCTCGGTCCTGACGGGACAGGGACGATATTCCGTCGTACTTCTGAAGCTGTCGCGCCCAATCGTGCCAGATCCCCTGAAAATCTACGCCGTTTGTGCTGAGAACCGAAAGAACGTTCTGGGTCACAGGCGCACCGCCCAACGCACCATGTTTTTCAATCAGAAGGGTATGCGCACCCTGCCGGGCGGAGGCGAGGGCCGCTGCGCAACCTGCAGGGCCGCCCCCGCAGACGATAACATCGTACTCGCCGAGGACGGGGATTTCTCTTCCGGGTTCGCTGTAGGTTTCTGGCATCTTGCTGTTTCCTCTCTGGAACGGCAGGGACAGAAGGGACGTAAAGGACTTAAGGGACCGGGTTCTGAAATACCTTTTATTGCGGAACATTCCTTTCTGATTCGGGCTTTGGATAAAGAGCTACCTTGTTGGCATCCTTGACCACCAGAATCGGTTCGTCGCTTTCCTCCTGCCATCGATCGACGACTTTCTGCGGATCCTGCACAGGGCTCAGATGGGCAGCTCGAACCGTTTCCGGATCTAACTCGCTGTGAAGATAAACGGCCTTGAGCTTCTGCAACAAGCGGGCGAATTTGTAGGCTTTGTGCGAGTAAAGAACGTAATTTTCTTTAAGCCCGGCCAGCACCTCGGGGATGGGTGCGGTCAGACGATCGTAAAAATTCTCCCTCGCCTCGTGTGTAGTCGCCACACCTTTCCGGCAGGCCGCCAGGAGCAACACTTCACCGGACTCGCGAATGCAGTTTTTCGCCAGCTCCAGTCCCCGCTGCGCATTGTAAAGGGTCTCATCCTGCGGATCACTCCCGGGGGCAACGATCACGCGGGAACGCGGTTCGCGATGGCAGCTCGCAAACGCATCGACCCGTTTTATTCCTTCGCACACAACTTCCTGCATCTCCCCCGCCCCCGCCCATAGAACACCGTTTTCGGTCGTGATCGATCCCAGCACGAAACAGGGCCGGGAACCTGCGATCATCTTCCAGGCTTCCATCATATCCAGCGCAACCGGATTAAAGCGACGGGCGGGGTCGGGATGCCAGGGATGTCGCCCGAACGTGGAGGACGGTTTGAGGGCCAGAGAATGATTGCCCTCGATCGAGTTAAATGAAGAGATACCGGGCAAAAACGCTTTGAGAGCGTTGGAATACCCGGCGAAATAGTGATTCTTCATATCCGACGCAACCACAAAGACGTCGCAGGAGAGTGCATCCGGATTGGCCGCCACGATTGTGCTCCGCGTGGTCCTGCCGAGATTCACCAGATCCGGACTATGGCAGTCGTGGATGGATATTTCAGCGGGAATTTCCATCTTCGCCGCTGCCTTGCGAAAACCCTCAATGATCTCCAGATTTCCCGAACTCTCCAGTTCGTGAGATCCCGTCGCAATGACAGCCGTCACGCTTTTTGCCCCCGTAAAACGCGGCAGACAAGCGTCGACGTAGGCATGGTGCGGTTCGGACCTCGTCGCATCGGCGAGAATCAAGCAGACTTTTTTATCCTCAACCAGGTTCGCAAGGGAGGTAAAACCGACGGGAGCAGCAACAGCATCTTCGAAAGCAGCGTTTGGCTCGCACAACTCTTGTGGGTAATTTATCCCGGCCATCTGACGGGACTTCTCTGGAATTTGCAGTTTGACAGACCCTTTTCCGCACGGAAGCGAAATGACACCATTCGAACCGTTTGTTTTTTCAGCCATTGCAAGGATGCTTCAATTGCAGAGTGGAAAAAGTGCCGGCAACAATACCGTTTCAATTCTAAAGGTTCTGACGGCACCGGGCGAATTGATGCCCCCTTAAAGAGTAGAAATAAGCCCTGAATGTCCCTGTCACCGCTACGAAAAATGAAGACTCATTAATGCAAATCGATGAAATCGACCCACGAACCGGCCATATTTGTACCCGTATGGGTGTGAGAGGTATAATTCGTACTAACGTCTGACAGGTCTGGTGCAGAAGAATCTTTTATCCACGCAACAGAATTGTCAACATACAAAACGTTGTGGCCATCGCAGCGTCGGCGGCTCGCTCATTGCTTTTCGTTTCGAACAACAACCCGCGGCTTCACAATTTCCACAGTATCTCCGATATCCTGTCCCGCCAGCGCTTTCTGAAGCATTCTGTGGGCGCGCACGGCGAGTTCCTGCAATTGCAAATTGACACTTGTAAAGGGAGGTATACCGACCTGGCTCCAGGGGGTATCGTAGAAACCTGCAAATTCTACTTCATCCGCAAGTTCCGGGTGGTCTTGCCGGAGAAGACGCTGTGTGGTAAAGGATATGACGTCCAGTGTAGAAAAAACGACCGTAGGGTGCTTGTCCTGCTGGAAAGATGAAAGTATTTCTTCTTCATTGAGTCGAGGCAGAACCTCCACACTATGGGGCACACTCACGGGCTGAAACTCTCCTCCCAGCTTTCTCCATTCGTAGATGAAGGCCTCTCGAGGCTGCAAGGGATCAAAAAGGCCGTCTCCCGATGAGGTTTCCTCGAGATCTTCCGAAACGGACCCATATCCGGCCGGTGCCATGACCAGCGCCCGCCGGTGGCCCCGCTGGAACAGATAGCGCGCGAGCTCACGGGCCCCGGCTTCGTAATCCGAAAGCACTCTCATCATCCCCGGCAACTCCGGCCCCTGCCACTCTGCAATGCCCACTATGATTTTATTGGCAAACAATTCGGATTCGAGGATAGAATACGGGAACCCTCCGGAACCCCGCACAATAAAAGCCTGCACCTCGGAGCGACCCAACCGCATCAATTGTTGCCGTCCGTCCTCATCATCCGCATCGAAGAAAATGGGGATCCGTTCGTCGCTCTGCACCATTGTTCCCAGTAAATCTGCCAGCTCGCCCCAGACGTGTTTACCGGCACCGAGTCCGACGGCAATGGTGCGAGAAAGTGTCACATGGGGAAGATCTTCAGTTACAAACACTTCACCTTTCTCGTTGATCTCCACATATCCGAGTTGCTCCAATCGCACAATAGCCTCGCCGACCGGCCCGGAAGTCGTCCCAAATCGACGAGCCAGCTCCCCAACAGAGGGCAAACGCGCTCCACTGCTTCGCTTGCCCGCCACGATTTCAGCACGGATTGTCTCACAAATATGTTCTTCCATATTTTCCGATTAATCCCCCAATCTAAAAAAGCAGGTAAATTTACCAGTGGTCCATGACAGTTGATTTTATGGGTTCAGCCGGTCGCTGGTAGTGCATGTGCAAGACGCAGCGACAAGTTCAACCCAAACGGGTCCACGGCGAACGGCAACGCAGCAGGTGGGCTGCCAGCGCCCGGCCCGCAGGGAGTAATTCTGCCGGGGCATTTCTCTCAATTGCCCTGCTTACGAATGACAAGCCTGGGTTTCACAACTTCCAGTTTCTGCCGCACCTCTTCCCCGTTCAACGCTTTCTGGAGCATTCGATGCGCCCGAACAGCAAGCTCTTCCAGCCTCAAATTGACGCTTGTGAAAGGCGGATGGCCTGCCCTGCTCCAGGGAGAATCGTAAAAACCCGCGAAATATATCTCTTCAAAAATTTCCGGTCGTTGTTCACGAACCCAACGTTGTATGGCAAAAGATAAAACATCCATCGTGCTGAAGACCGCCGGACGCTCAGAATCGCCTCCGAAACAACGCCGATAGGCATCCTCAGGAACGGAGGGTAAGACCTCCATACCCAGTTCCACAATCAGGGTTTCATATTCACCACCCAGCCGTTTCCATTCGTCAAGGAGCACTTTTCCTGGTCGACGAGGAACAAATTTCTGGTTCTCATCCGCATCGTCACCCAACACCGGCTGGAAATGATGTTCACCGGGCGCTACTGCCAGCAGACGCCGGTGGCCTCTATTGAACAAATGGCGCGCGAGAAGCCGCGCCCCCGCTTCGTAATCGGATAGCACACGCAACATGCCCGGCAGAACAGGCCCTTCCCAATCCGCAATACCCAGAATAATTTTATCGCTGAACAAATCATTTTGAAGAATCCTGTACGGAAACCCTCGAGTGCCCCTTATCACAAATGCCTCAACCTGAGAACCTCCCAGCCGTTCTAATTGCTGGCGCCCCTCCTGGTCCTCAACATCGAACACCACGGGCAGACGTTCGTCTTCCTGGAACATGGCCGCGAGAAGTTCTGCAAGATCACCCCAGACGTGACGGCTCCTTCCCAAACCCACAGCGACCGTATGCGAAAGCGTCAGGTCCGGTGGTGTCTGAACAAGATACGTGCCATCTTCCCCTTCAGGTTCCAAATAGTTGAGTCTTTCAAGCTTCTCGAGAGATTCTATGACTTCATCCTCCGTCGTTCCAAAACGACGCGCCAGGATTTCCACAGACGGAAGCCGCGATCCGGGGTTTCTTTCTCCCCCGGTGATTTCGTTCCGAATTGTCTGGACAATATGTTGCTTCATCTTTTCTGGCTGCCAGCCTCTCTGTGTAAATACCCGGGATTTGCGCTTGAGTCATAAAATCCCCAAAGGAAATAATAACGTTTCCGGTCTTTTGCATCAACAACCAGCCGCGAACCGCGTGAAAAATGCCCCATTTCCGCGAACGGAATACAGCAGCGCAGAACCTCCCCAAACGGTCGGACGAAAGCGAGCTTTCAAAAACAGTACCGGTGTCGCTGAGCCCACATGCGATCCCCTGGTGACCAAAAAACCGCAATTCCCCGCCTCAAAGGCCGGAACAGGTTAGATCATCTGGCCCTCCCCAGACGAAATAGTTCGGTCTGTGGCGGATCTATTTTCAGGTGCAATTTCTGCAGTGATTTCCCCAGCTCTTTTCCTTCCCGCAAATCCCAGACCTGGCGTTTTCCGGGCAACTTGATCGTGAGGTCGCCCGGGCAAACAGAATGCACAGTCAAACTGGTGGAATCGGCAAAAATCAGCGCGTCTTTTTCACAATACACATGGGTGCCGCTGGAGCGTGCCATCAGCGGCCACCCCAGCATCGTCTGTTTGAAGGCATCGAGACCGGCCAACTTATTCGGCGCTTCGGCCTTGATAGCCTTCAGGACCGTTCGAAAATTGTGTTCCGTCAGTTGTCGCATGCATTCGCAGTAATCTTTCACAGCGACCATTTCTTCGGGTTCAGGCCAGTGCAAGCGGTGGGGAGCGCTTTCATGCCGTCCGCCAAGCCGCCCAATTTCGCTTGCCACTGTCTCTCCCGCTTCATGCCATTCCTGATCCGATGGAACCTCGACCGACTCCAGAGTCACATCTTCGCTGGCCCATGCCGCCTGGAGTTTTTCGTCACTGCCGTATTTTTCTTTGAGAAAACGACGGAAGGCCTCCTGCATGACGGGACTCTGGTCAAACAAATATCCCTCACACGTCAGGTGGGTTGTCCCTTCGCCCATCGGGTAATTGAGATATCCGATAACCCGATCGGCCCAGGGCCGTGATTCACAGAACGCCACCACATTCCGCACGAACTTTTTCATTTGTTCCTTACACAGTTCTGAAGCGAGCGAAGCCTCCCGGTACCGCTTACCGTAGCTGTTAAGCAACATATGGTCCGGATTGTTTCTCCTAAAATCGGACGGCGGCCGAGTGGAAAACCGCACCCAGAGGCGTGCATCTGGGACGAGATCAAGCACAAAATTATCCATGTCTGAAGGGCTGACGTCCTCGGCCTCTTCGGGCGGGACTTTCGGAAACGCCCCATCATCTGTCCAAAAAGCCGTCTTGCCCCATTCTCCATCCACGCCCCCTCGGACCGGGAGCATGAAAACTTTGCAATTATTCTTTGCAAACTTGCGCAGTATTTTTTTGCTTCCCGGAGCATCCAGATCGTAGCACAGATTGTAGCAATAGGGCGATGTCGGTTCACCGTCCTCAAAAACGACGGGTTTACCGCGGTAGTTTTCTACCTCATAATCCTTCTGCACTTCGTCCGCACTCACAGCTTTCTCCTGACCGGATAAGGGAACCACTCCGACGTTGAAAAAAATGATTACCAGAACAGCAAGCAACGGGTATCGGATTTGCGCTGTTTTTTTGACCTTTGTAAAGATTTTGCCGATTGAATCGAAAATAATACCAACATTCCGTTGCAGACCGAAAGCTCCATTTCTCACTGCACCTTGCATCTGAACCACCGACGACCGGCTGAACCCACAAAATCAAATGGAACGGACCACTGGCTCCCGGTTTATCCTTTCTTGGTTCGGCCCGGGTTGGAAAGCCCGTCGTTACTCCACCTTTCGGGAAACATCTTCCAGAACCGGCTCAAACGGCCGTTCCCACCCGAGCGGGAAGACCATATCTTTGACGACCAGATCGTGTTCTCCCGCGGGGACTGTTAGACCAATCAAATTCGTGCGCGTCCATCGGCCGAAACCGCTGGCCGGCCAGTCAGTCCAACAGGGCATCCACTCTTTCCCATCGACCCAATACTGGGGACGGCGGATAAAATCGGGTCTGGTCACATGGAGCACGCGTTCCCGGCCTTCGGTATGAATTTGGATTGTTTTTCCGTCCAGACTGGCTTCGAAAGGTCCTTCTCCGTAAACCAAAACGCCGTGCCCCAGACCAACCGATTTGTGGTCTCCCTTGCCATTCGATCTGACTTCGAACATGTTTCTTTTAAGTTTTTTCCGGCCCACCACACGTTCGAATGGCGCTTCCCCTTCGTAAATATGTTCTTTGTAGCCGATCTTGCCTTCCCCGGCTGTTATCGAAAACACGATTCTGTCCCGGAAAATGCGAACTGATCCCGTGCGCGCGGTGAACACTACATCTTCTTTCTTGAAATCCAGCTTCCTGTCGCTGATAAAATTGTAATCCTTGAATTTATCCGCCCACACCTTTATGCAACCTCCCCCGATTTTTTGAAAAACAGGAAGCTTCTCACCGCTTTCATACGGCCAGACGACATAAAAATAATCCCGGCCCGGTTGCCCGACCGCTTCGACGATCGTTTTGGTTTCCGGTTTTAAATTTTCCCCAAATCCCAACCCTGGCAAATCCGTATTGTGCGGCATTCTGATATTCACCGTAAATGTGAGGCGCGCACGCCACGGCAACTCTTGCTTCCCCGAAAACCAAAAATGAAGTCCGGCCCCATGGCCACTGTCCATCTCCACACGGCGACCGGAAACCGTTTTGAGTTTGCTCACATCGGGAACCTTGTCGTGGGGCGTAGATTTCGGATTGAGCTTTGTGCCGTCCACTTTAATGTGATCGGCCTCGCCCAGATTCAACCATGTCCACCACGTACGATCGCTGTCGGGATTACCGGGGAATGTATCTCGCATGACAAAATAACTGGCCAGCTCTGGCTCAGAGCCCTTCACAAACAGAACGTGGCGCCGCCAATGACGCTCCTTTTTATCTTCGTAGAGTTCCGGCGGATAAAAACGGTCCGCCATCGCGTAATCCACGTTATCGCCGAATCCGTAATCCCGCACTGCGGCGTCAACGCGCCCGAAGATTTCTTTTTTGTCGTGTTTCACCAGCTTGACCTGGTTGTGATAGATCGCGTTGTTGGCACTGATGCAGGCAGGGCCATATGCGTAACCCGTCCCCGGGGAAAGTGGAGCCCCCTTCCCGTAGATGATGACATTGAAGTAATCGGGGTCCCAGTGTGACCAATTCATACCCGCTCGGAATAGCATCGCCGTCTCGTGCGGAGTATTCGCATGATTCCGAAACATCACGCCGTAGGTCGGGAAAAACTCTGTTTGCAGTGGCTTTTCACGCGGAGGAATAGCAGGCCGGAAATTGAACGCATTGAAAGGGGAATTTCCTCTGAATTTTGCCACGCCGTTGGCCCCGACGCATTCCTGGTGCATGTAACGCAGATAACCGGCCAGCTCTTCGTCATCACCCGCAGCCGCCCGCATTGCAAGCCCAAATATGGGTGTGACCCGGTCCCCGCTGTTGCCCATACCGGGAATAATACGGAGGTTTCCGAAACGCGGATCCTGCATTGTAAGATTCGCCAGATAGCGCAAAGTATCGCCATGGTAATCGGATTCCGTCAGATTAACTGTTCCGGTATTACGCAGAATATTGATCCCCGCATCGAGAAATCGGGTCGGTCCGTATAGTTGATAATTCGGGCACGCGACCCACGTGCCATCAGGGGCTGTCTGCGTGGCCAGTTTGAAACGGGTGTAACGCTGCAACCGGTCCATCCAGTAATCATAGCGCGGATGATCGGGAATCTGCGAAGCAAAATACCCCAGCGCCAGCGTTCGGTTGATCGTCATATTGTTGTTACCCAGATGAACACCGGCGCCCCGCGGATTGAAATCGGGATCCGACAGCAGATATGACCACAAAGCAAGATAACGACGGATCTCATCCCGCATCTTTTCAGGCAAATCCGGACAGGCCAGAGCGTCCTCCGCCAGATGTGCTCTCTTCAGCTGCCCCGCCTGGCGGTAATGTGAGAGACCTGTGACATGCCACTGACTCTTTTTTCGGCGGATCCAACCCAAAAATTGTTTCCCATGCCGGACAGCGTCCTCCGTTTGCCCGCTGAAAACATAATAACTTTGCAGGACGTCACGATCCGGATTTTTCTCAATTGATTTTCCCAATTCCCTGACGATCTCGGGCGTTATAAAGGCACGGGGATAAGTTTTCGCCGGAGATCTCCTTTGCCGCCAATCGAGCTGCCATTCTTTATACCGGTCGAGACCGATATGTCCGAAACGCCACTGTGCCCTGTGCAACTTGTCTCCGAAATAAAGGCCCCAAACGCGCCGGGCGTAACTTTTTTTCAAATCCCGGTCATGCTCGTGCGTTGAGAATGGCGATCTCTCATCGGCTACATCGTATTGCCACCAAATCCAGCGGGCGTCGAGGGGGAGTCCGACTGAAACCCCTTTGCCTTTCTGGAACCAGGCGTTCAGGGCCATTGTTCGGCGCCAGGATCCAACATGCAAAGGGATAAGTCCGACGCGTTGCGGGTCGTCTGTTTCGCCATTTGTCAGTTGAATACCGCCTTTCAAACCACCCCATTTGCCACCCGGAACGATGCGATCAAGCCGGAACATACCTTTAACAGGCACAATGGGCGGCGGAGCCGTGCCGGTCCCGCCAAAGGATTCCGGCTTAAAATGCGCTTTGCGTTTCTTCTCAATATGCTTTTTGAAATCGTACAGCCCCGTTTTCACCGATGTCTCGCCCGCCTGCTGCACGTAACCAACCGTCCCGGGCGACCAGCCCTCGTTGAGATCGAGCAGGAGAAAATTCGCATTGTTTTTCTTCAATACCCCCGCGTCCAGTTCCTCGGTCACGACTGCTACCGGCATGCCTGGAGACATCTGCAGACGCCACACGTACCGGCCCCGGGGAGCAAAATGGTAACGGGCCTCGTACTCAAAACATGCGGGCCCTTTCCGCAGGACCGTGATCGCCCCAAAGGTAATTTTCCATTCCTTGAGAACAAATCGGGCCCCACCCATCCACTCCCCGCCTTTCGGCCGCCAGGCCAAAATCGGCGGGATCATCTTCTCGCCAGAGGCCGGCTTGTCAAACTGTATCGATCTCGGCTGTGGTATCCGCAAGGCAAAAAACTCGTTGCTTACTTCCAAACATTCTCCTTGCCTCTCCACATTGAGTGTGGTGTTTTCGCCTCGCCTGTCCTTTTCAGATTTCTGGAGTCGATAAACCGTTTGAGTCCCCTGCGCAGCCTCCGCAACGAAACAAAGAATCTCATCTTTAATCTGAAAAGGAACCGCCTTGTCATTTTGATCCAGAAGAACGAGTGGATCTTTTTTCTTAAACCATTTCTTCAGACGAAAATGCACGAGTTCAGGTCCCCAGTCCCTGTAGCCGTAATCCCTGAAGACAATCCGCCCATCCTTCGGTATCACTGAAAGGGTATCAGCAGCATTGGCGCTCCCGACCCCGAAGATCCCCCACGCCAGAGCAAACAACCATCCGGCAAAAAGCACCTGATATGGGCAGTGCAAATATCTCAAAATCCAGCCCTCTCTTTTGAAAAAGCGATCCAGGAATGTTTTTTTGTCGCTCAACTTCCAACCTCAATCATGACAGGCCGATAAAAACTTTTTAAACAAAAGCCGTGGTCCCACTGTGGTAACCCGCATATTTTGCGGCCCTCAGCGGTAATTTCGTTTCGACACGTAAAGCAGGAGACCGGCAGCTTTGTGCGGATGGCTGTAAGTGCATCCAAGTCCAATAAATACATTACCATTCACCACCACCATCGACGAGGCGCGTGTCGGGGAATACAGATGGAAAAGCGGCGTAAAGTCTTTCCCGTTCTCCGTGCGGAAGATTTCAATCCGATATCGCCTCTGACCTTTTCCTTTCTTCCGGCGGGTATTCGCCAGCACGTAGGCCGTTCCTTTTGAAACCGTCACGTCATCCGGGAGAACGCTAAGATCGCAATGGGTAACGTGAAGTTCAGCCCCCTCCCCCTCCATCGCTTCCGCGCGGAACAGGCCCAGCCCTCCGGTATGATCATTCCATGAACTTTTGCCGCGTCCAAGCCCGATGTAGAGAACCGTGTCCTCATCCAGGTTCACAGGACTTTTAGCGTAGGATTGCTCCGTGTACCCGGAGTACACATCGGGAATTTTGAGGAGGCCTTCCCCCTTGGATCCCCTTCCCCATGTGTCCATGCGTGTATTGACAAAAGTGTCGCCATTATAGTGTTTGATCCAGCCTTCATAACCGGTCATGTAGAGCTCTCCCCCGCATTCAAATAACGTTACAGTCCGTATCTTATCAAGCGCTTTTCCGCAGGAGCTCCATGTATTACCACGATCCTCAGAAACAACGACCTCTCCCTGCCAGCGCGCGATAGCCACAAACAGCTTTTCGCCATATCGACAAACATCGAACACGTGGGCACCGTGCTGTTCTCCTTTTTGAGGAACCAGGATTTTATCCCATTGGCCCCGGCGTTGTTGAACATAGATGGCCGTTCGGCCACTCCCGGTTGGATCAATGCCGGGGAAACACAACCGATCCCAAATCACACAATATTTACTGATCATCTCCTCTTTAACGGTGCCCTCCGATCCAAACTGACCACTCCTCATATCATAATAATAGATCGGTGTCGGGCCGGTATTAATCGTAGCATCCCCGGACCCCAGATAAATACGCCGGCCAAAAACCGCCATATCGTGAACGGATCGAGCGTGAAGCCGTTTGCCCCCTTTATCGGTATACTTATCCCCCACGGCCGATCCCAGAACTTTCAAACGGTTGGTCACATCCGGCGAATCAGCCAGAACAGCCGGACAGAGACCAAACAACAACATCAATATCACAATCCTCCTCAACATTTCCCCATTCTCCTTCAAATTATAAGCCGAGTAATTGTACCGTGTAATCGGCCGTGTCCAATAGATGGTAAAGCTGGAACACTTCGGGAAAACAGAACACTTTCATCCTGATTATAAAGACACATCGGCGGGGACACAACACATTTGAGAGGCAAGCAATCCTGTCAGTTGTGGATAATTGGCGGTTGTTTCAGAATGCGAATTTCAAAATCGTGCTCACCCCCCAGAACGGGAACGATTAAAGTCTCTCCCGAGGTCCCCGGCGCATAGGTCTGTCCGTCAATCACCAGCGTCGGCAGACGATCCAGGGCTGCCGGACGTGTCAGGTACAAAAACCGATCCTGGCCGGCGGTTCGTCCCGTAATGCAGTTTTCATCGAATGTAAGCGCGTAGGGCCCGCCTGCCCCCCAGGACTTAAGTTTCTTGTAGCTTACGCTCCTGCCTTTCTCCAGCACAAGACTCACGGCCCCCTTCTCGCGCACAATAACCCCACCTCGTCGACCTTCAAATCGCACGCCCTGGCCTTCCCAGGTAGAGAGAGTGTTGAAATCAAAACCGTAAGCAAAACCTCCGTCGAACTCATAACACATAACCCCATCCTGAACTCGCTGAGTTTGCGATCCTTGCGGGGCGGAAAACTTGATGTCATGCTCGGGCGCGGCCACTCTAATAGTTTCGGAACCCAGCTCATCTTTTGGGACCACCCGTATCGCGGGGATTTCGGCACGGAGCTTCGCGCCCTTGTAAGCAATCACTCCGCCGCCTTCGGCGATTACGAGATGAACTTCCTCCGGGTACACGCGCACCGCTCCCGCGACGCCCTGAAAATCCACCTCAGGACCGTCATATTTCATCGGTTCGTGGTCGACAAACACATAATCGGTGGCTTCTTCTGTGCTTATTCGTGCTGCTCCCGGGCCAAGAACTTCATATTGAGGTCCGGATTCGCCATCTGCCCTGGGATATAACACGGTGACTATATCCTGTCCGGCTTCAACCGGGCCCACGGCATTGACCGTAATCGTCTCTTTAAAACCGGCCTTGTTCCTGTTCTTCTTTGATTCCTGTGTACCATGGGCTTTCCGCCAGTTTTTAGCCACAGCGTGATACATTGGACCGTGTCCGGATTCCTCCCGGGATTCAACCTCGATGGAATCCGGCTGGAGAAAGTGGACGTCAAGATAGTGACCAAAAGGGCTCTTATAAAGCAACTCGTTTTGTGTCGTTCGAACATTTGCTTTGGGCCCCAGTGTTCGAAGATACCACCATTTTTTCTGGAGTTCTTTGCCTTTCTTACGCGGAGAAAAACTGTCCCGGAACACAAAATAATTCGGCCCGGTAGCCTTTTTCCCTTTCAAGAAGATAATCTGGCGGGCCCATCGTTGCGGACCGTAATCCCCCAGACCGCGGATATAATCCACGCTTTCGCTGAAAAATTTCCGATGCACCTGTGAGGCAGGCCCACCTCCCGGCCAACCACCTGTATTGCTCTTTCGCCCGAATCGCACCCGGCTGTGCCATCCAAACTGATTGTATAACTTTTTGTAGTTTTTGAGCTGCTGAATAGCATAAGCTCGCAGGCTCAGATTGATCAGGGGAGCGCCTTTGGAAAAAAGTGCGAAATCTCCCTGGTTTGCGTCACAATGGCTGGTCAGATATCCCTGTCGATATGAGAGGTATGTCTCGTTGGGGTCGCCAGCATGCGCCCTTAAAACAGCGCCGAACCCCGGCAAACGTTTGCTTTTCAAATATCCCGGGACCGAACCGGAATTCCCTTCTTTTGCCAGATCAGCGTGGACAGTAGCCCACTTCCCGAAATTGCCGCTATGGTGCGTTTTGAGGGGACGGTCCAACGCCTCCCACGCCCATGCCAGCGCCTGCGCCAACCGGGGATTGTTCCGTCGAGCCAGTGCCGCCGCCACAAGCCAATGCGCGCCGACTTTGACGCCTTCATGCCCCCATGCCGGGAGCACTCGCGTTCCGAACCGTGGATCCTTGGGAGACAGGAGCTGCAGTGTAAACCGGGCGGGAAGGGTGCAAAGCCGACTCGTACGATCATCCAGTCTCCCGCCTTTTTCTAATACCATACCTGCTTGCATTAAATGGGGCGCGCTTGCAGCGAAATACGTAATAAGTTCACTCCAGGCACCTTCCGGGGCGACGTTCATAGCCAGCTTATATTTCTCAAATTCTCCGATCATGTCCAGCCAATCCTGTGCTCGGGGATGCTCGGGGATCAGAGAAGCCGTAAAGGCCAGCGCCAGCGTCCGATTGATCGCCATATTGGGAGTCCCAAGATGGATCATTGATCCTCGCGGGTTGAAATCGGGCTCGGCCAGCGCATGACTGACTGCTGCAATATAGCGGCGAAGCCGTTGACGTCTCTCGGGGCTGAGATTGTCGCTGGAAAGCAGTTCGTCGGCCCAGGGTGTCCACTGAGCGGCCATCTGGCTCTGCCGGTAGCTGCTTTGATAAGGGGTGGGGTCTTTATCGCTCCGCACTGCTTCTCGCGCTTGTCCCACCGGACCGTGCCACTGGCTTCTGCCGGTTAATCGCCCCCACAGATTATTACGTTTTTTCTCACTATCCTGGAGGTATAACGATTCCTTCAGCCAGTTACCGGCATTATGATCCGTCAGTCTTTCCTGAAAACGGTCGATGTCCTCCCGGCTGAAAAGCAACCGGGGATATGACACGGGCTCCTCGGCCTGCCAGTCGAGAACCCAATCCTTGTAATCATCCAGATTGATATATCCCTCGTATCGGCGAAAATCAAACAGCGTATCGTGGAACTGCAGGGGACCGCCCACCAGCGCCCACTGCCGACGCACATAACTCAGCGGTTTATCTGGATCATATTCGCCGGTCTGCAGGAGGGTATTAGGATGCTTTTCTGCCATAAGCGGCCAGTTCAGATTGACATCCGGCACATTATGGGTGAACAGCATCGTGGTTCGGTAAGAGTTATGACCACTTCGCCACGTGCCGGCATGAATTGGCACCACGGCTAAGAAAGGGACTCCCGCCTCCTTCCCGGAGGCTTTTTCCAGGTCCTCTTCCTGAACCAGACCGAAATATTGTGCTGAGGGAGCCCAGGGAAACCAGCAGGCCACGTTAAAAACTTTTTCGTACCTTTTCTTATAGCGAATTTTTTTGCTGCCAAACGTGCGCCCCTTGTATGAATCCACGTCATATCCCAGATCCGCCAGTTTTTCCCGGAACGAACTCACTTTTCCCTTGTGGCCTCCCCGGCGCGAGACATGCCAGTATGCGATATCCGGCTGCCATCCATTCTCTTTCCAGGCACTGGAAAACGACGTCATAAGTCGCCATGTATATCCCGATCCCGTCCGTCGCAGGTCAAACTGTTCGTCGACATTGACCCAGGGGGCTCCAGCCCTCAGGCGGACCGTCATTTGATACCATCCGCCATTCGTAAATGCATAACGGACTCGAGCCTCGGCAAAAACGGGGCCCTGCTCGGTTACCTCGCATGTATAACTGGTTACGCCCGGAGTATTATCGGGATTTTTCGACCAGAAATAACTACCTCCCACCCATTGGCCATCCGCCAGACGCAATCCCTGGAAAGGGCCGGGGATAATGCCGCTCTCAACCTCACGGCCGTAGCGGCGAACCCGCTCGCCATGGCCGCCTTTACCGAAAGACAGCGGCTCTTCAAACTCATACGTGCCCGCTTCTGGCATCTGGAACGCGACCAGAGAATTCGAAAGCGTAAGGTAATCATCCCCCTCCGAAACATCCAGCGATCCTGCCTTCGCGTTGCGCTCCCCCTTGACCAATCGATAATCATACGTTCCTTTTTCTTCAAGCTCGGCCATAAAAGAGATTCGAGCCCGGGCAATCGACCCGTCGTCGTGAGTTTTAACCGCCCATAGCTGAAAAGGTTTCTCCCGGCCACCGTCCCCAACCAGACGCATGTTGTCGGCGTGGGCGACCCCGGCGTCGAACTCCACACGGTAGGTTACCATGGTCTCAGGCCACTCAAGTTTCAGCACCTCCTTTTCCTGAAAACGGGCAAGCAAATCTGCATCTCCATCAGCATTCTTCGCTGCCCCCCACAGCGAGTTCGCCAAAAGGAGGGATACAAACACACAGAAGACAGAGAACATTTGCAGCGATTGGCGCGGAGTCGACATCAAGTAAATCCTCCTGCTGAGTCAACGGGATTACAAAAAGTTTCAAGCTGCCTCAATTTTTCTACCGAGATCCTCAACGCATACAGGGAACGACCCGATATAACCGGTTTCGGCGACCGGGACGGTAAAAGCTCGAAAAATCAGACGCAAAGTAAAATCACGGCGGAAGGGTGTAATAATATTCGAACCAACCGCCATCTTTTGTCGGGATATCTTCCCCCTGAGTCCACTGGCCATGTCCGTCGAGGAAGATCTCGTTGCTGCCCCCAATCAGTTCATGGAACTCAGCCGGTTCGGGGATAATCCTGTCATTCCATCCCATCCACCCCTTTCCGTTCCTGGGGTGACACAGGCGTGTATTCCCCGGTGTACCGGGATACCATTGGCAAATGTCCGTCATCAGCACAATTTTGCTGGGGAACGGGCAACCGGCCGTATCGAGCGTGTATTGGGTCACCTCGTGCCAACCGCTCTCCCCCGCATCGTGAAGAGCGCCGCTCGGGCCATCGTACCAGTAGCGCCCTTGCCCCCCATACCACAACAAAGAGCCCCAGGTCTTCCAGTCGCTGGCATCGGGCCAACCCGTGCAGGCAGTCGTATCCACATTCGGACAATTCAGAAGTTGATCGCGGGCACCATAACCACCAGTCAGCACATCCCAGGGCCGCCCCTCAATACACTCCACCGCTCCAAACCAGCTGCTGTACATGGTCGGGAATTTGCCGTCGGCGTCCAGAGTATAAACGTGCAAAGCCGTAGAAATTTGCCTTTTCCTGGAAAGACAATTCACTCGCCGTGCCGCGTTCCGGGCGCTCTCCAGCGCCGGCATCAACATAGCCGCAAGGATGGCAATGATGGCGATGACGACCAGCAGCTCTATCAGGGTGAAACCTTCGTCTCGCATTTTTTCCTGCTCCTGTCGGAAGCTTTTCTGAAATAAATGAAGGTATCAGTACCCTCCCTCGGGAAACAGATATCCTGAGCTCCTGTACCCATACAGTTGACGGTTCGGAATCCAGTATTCATCCATATGATGCTGACCCTTTATGACAAGCCCCGAGTCCATGGGCCAGTAAACCGTGGGAGCGTTACCGTGATCATAATTCGGATGCTGAACATAATGGTCCGGCGGCACCATACCCCGATCGACTCTGACCAGATCACGATAGGGATACCACTCCAGCGAACCATCGCAACTGGTAACATTGGCACCCTCCCAATCGTGATTGTTGCCCACCGCTTCGAAAAACTGGCTCGTGGGAGGATAGAAGGATGTAAAATCCATGATGAAAAGTTTCGGACCACAATTCCCGTACTGCCCGACATTCGTCATTCGTGTCGATCCAAACTCCCGGGCATTACTGTAAAGCCCAAAACCATACACTCCGTAACTCCCTTGATGGCCCCAATCCCTATCGTCACGCTTCGGAAATTTTGGCTGGCTCGGGCAAAATATCGCGTCACCTTTATTCAGATAAAGCCCTCCGTTGTAGCGGTCGTGATCGTCCATTCTGACACTGCCATATTCACGCAGAAAATGGCGAAAACTGGAATCTAAAAGCTTCCCATAAATCCGCGAATACTGAATCGTGTAGACATTTCCGGCGATTGGAAGCCAATCATTAAAATCCAGGGCATATATGGCCGACGCCTGATACAGCTGACGCTGATTCGATGCGCAGGATGCGCGATAGGTCTGCTCACGCGCCCGTTCCAGCGCCGGCATCAGCATTGCCGCCAGAATGGCGATGATGGCGATGACGACGAGCAGCTCAATCAATGTAAACCCTTTTTTGCATCCCATTTTCCGCCTCCTGTCTCTGAGACCAGCCAATAGATACACCGAAGTACGCGCCACGCCACTCAGTGACACGGATTCCCGTTATAAACGGTCCACGATAGATCCAGAGCGTTCTGGCAAAAATCCTCGTCGCATCGATTGGCCGTGGCTCCCTGATGAACGACATACGGACTGTCCATCAGAAACGATGCGTTATCGGGGCACCACATAAAACGATTCGGTTTGAAATTCCAGCAGTTCTCCCCCGGAACCCACTCGATATGGTTGTCGTAAAAAAGCGCGTTCATCCCGCTCGGATCACTCCAGCTATCGTGGTTGCTATATTTGAACTTGTTCCAGTTGATCCAGTTGCCGCCATCGTAACCGTCGCGTTTGGATCTGGACTGATAAGGAGCGTACCAGTCCCCCGTCACCAGAAAGTTTGTAGCACCGGTAACCAGCGTATCGCGCACGTGCCAGGGCTCATGTTGCCAGTTGTGGCCGCTCGGATCCAGATTGCCCCAGTCACCGCCGCCAAAATAATAATAAGTGCCGCAGTAGTTCTCACTATGTTTCAAATTGTCGAGACTTCCGGGATGACCGGACGGGCTGTAGTCGGGATGGCGCTTCCAGTAGGAGGCCGGGCATATCCGAAGTTCCGGGTTCAGATACCCCTGTGTCATCAGCTCGTCATACTGACCGCCGACAGCGTCCCTATCCATCGAATAATGCCACGTCCAGACATCCCCTCTCGCCTTATCGGGGATGTATCCGTTGTGGCCGTTGGCATACATCTGCAACGCAAGACCGTGCTGGCGGAGAATGTTTGTGCAGGAAACGCGTGTTGCCTGAGCGCGGGCACTCTCCAGCGCCGGCATCAGCATAGCCGCCAGGATTGCAATGATCGCGACGACAACCAGCAGCTCAATCAGGGTAAACCCACCCGCCGGCGCCGTCACCTCGCCGACTTCCTCGGACCCTTCGGGGACCTCCGGCGGTTGAAAACGAAAGACCTCGTCTCGACCATTACCCGGGGACGGCTCACCGATCGTCCGCTCAATCGCTTCTTCAATGACCACACCCCAATCGAGCTCGATTCGGGGACAGGCCGAGGGCAAATACAGACTGGAGCCTTTATTCACCATGACCGCGATACGGGACGGATCAAGCGCCGGTTCGGGATGTGTCTGCGCTTCCTCAATCGCACCGTAGGCCGTCATGTCATCCATAATAACCATTCCGTCGGGGGCCGGCTCCACCGCAAAAACCTCGCGGTAAAGCCGGCGTCCCCCCTCGATCGAACTACCCCACCCCGCTCGAATCCAGTCGGGACTGACCTCCATCTGAAAAGAACGGCACGAACGCAAAAACGCCTCCCGCACGTCGGCAGATCCCCCCGCGCTCTGCTGAACAATACCGATTTTCTGACAGCCCTCCCGCCAGAGCCACCTGACCGCGTCCTCCACGGCCTCACATGCTCTCTTGTGGTCGGGTTCGAGCTGAATGACCGGGGTGTGCACCCCCGGCAGCTGTTCGTGAACGATCTCGGCGTAAACCGCACCCACCAGCAAAGCATCGATACTTTCGTTCAATAGATCGTCGACAAGCGACTCGGGCAGTTGCGCATGACCATCCGAGGGACGAACCGCCATGTATTGACGGTGGTTCAAACCTCGCCGGTCCACGACCTGCATGAATTCATGAGCGATGACCCAGCCAAAATTGGCCTGCAGGGGAAGCGAAGGGTCCACAACAGTCAGAAGCCCGATCGTCTGCACGGACCGGTGCTCGAGGACCACCGTGCCCAGACCCGGTTTACGGCGGACGCGATTCCGTTTCGACAGCAGGCTGAGCGCATCCTGCGCCACCTGGCAGCTCACGCTGAAAAGCTCGGCCATCTCCGCAGTCGGGGGCAACTTCTGGCCCGGACTCAACTCACCGGCGTCAATCAATCCCCCCAGTTTGCCAGCTATCTGACGCGCCATCGGCAGGCCACTGGACGACTCGCAGCGCACCCCGCTCAGAATGTCCTTAATCGCTTTCACCATTTGCTTTCCCTGTAGCGCTCTCCTCAAGCGACTTATTATAAACTTCTTCTACAGTTATTATATCGACCGTTCCGGGGATGTCAAGGATTTCCCGGGACGAAAATCGGCACTGAAACTGGTCTCTCTCAACCATCCCTCCCCCTGCCACCCGGCTTGTCCGCCTCGGGCGCCGCCCGTCCCGGGTATATGGCGATTTTTCGCACAAGCAAATTCTTCTTTCACTTGACTTCCAAGCGGAGTCCCCCCATATTGCTCGCTCTGGAAGACGGGCGGAAGATGTTGTGTGCAGCTCCGCCCGAAGGGAATCCGCATCGGTTCCGGCGATGTCCCAGCCGACTGCGGATCGGAAAAAATCTTAGATGGGGATCTTGTATCATGTGTACAAGGGTGTGGGTCCGCGGACACCACCGCGGCGTGTCTGATTTTACGGGAAAAAAGAGTAACCGTGCCGCGTTTACTCTCATCGAACTTCTTGTCGTCATCGGGATCATCTCGATTCTCTGCGCTATTCTTCTCCCGGCAGTGCAGGCCGCCCGGGGGATTGCACAACAGACAGCCTGCCTCTCGAACTATCGCTCTTTCGGCGAAGCGATGACGATCTATTCTCTTGAAAACGGCGGCCACCTCCCCGGCCCCAATACGTCCGGAGCTGGCTACGACGGGACGAATGTTCCACTGGCACGAGACACGCGGGCCGATTTTCCAACCCAGAATACGGACTGGATTTCGCCCCTTTTCGGCAGCGAGTTCGGCTTTCCTTCCGAACACGCCACAAGGATGGAAGCTATTCTGGAGAACTCCCTCAGCTGTCCTGCCAACTCTCGGCGCTACGACTACCTGTATCCCGGAATGGGTTTGACGGAGTGGCATTACGCGAGCTACAACGCTCCCCTCGGTTTCCATGTCCGTCTGGACGGCCGAGCCAACAGCGATCCGACCGATGGCGATGATTCAAGCGTCCGCTATTATATCGACAGCTACCCGCGAAATTATTCATTCCTTCTCTCTCAGGTCGGACCTGCCGCTCAGAAGGTAAGCGTCTTCGAAGGCGCGCGGTACTGGGCGTACTGGATGGATTGGCCCGAGGAAGTTTCTTTCGACGGCTGGCCGTACAATGAATACGGCGGCAACTGGATGAATTATGGACCGGTCAGTAACTTCCGCTGGGACGGAAATCCGCACAAATTCAACATGTTACATAACCCGAGTTATCCGAAAAGACGATCCCTTGAAGGCGCGTATCGTCATGATAAAAACGGTCCCGCAATGAATTGCTTGTTTTTCGACGGTCATGCGAAATTATTGCACTGGCGCGAGAGTTTGTGCGTCAGCAACTACTTTCCGACCGGTTGCAAAATCGGAGGAATCTACGGCACCACCCAGATCTACGAAGATCATGCGAACGGAGAGATCCTGGATTAGGGTGCCTGCATCGGCCTATCTCCCCTGGACAGGCCTGCTTCGGCATCCGCGCCAGCCACAAATGCGCTCGCTCTCGGTCCGACGACCGTATTTTCAGACAGAGCGGGGTCAGTATCGTCAACCCTTTGATTAACCGCTTTCCCGTTGCTTGACAGTCACGTTGGTCTCAGCTACACTCATTGTACCCGTGGGGGATTAGCTCAGCTGGGAGAGCGCGACAATGGCATTGTCGAGGCCGCGGGTTCGAGCCCCGCATCCTCCACCACTTTTTCTTCCCTGTAATCTCCTTCCTCGCCGTCATTTATGACGATACCCTCTGCACCGGCAGCTTTCTTTTGTGTTGATTTTGTGTTCTCGGCCCCCTTCAAAAAGGATTCGCCAACCTGCTCCGCAACGTTTTTGAGCTCCCTCGGGCGTGTCTTGCCGCCCCTGTCCTCCTGGGAGTAAAGCTCCGGAAGTTGCTTCCTGAGTTTTTTGGTCAGAAGTTTCATGCGATTTCTCCTTTCTGTACAGGGTAAAAATGAAAAAGCCCCGACCGGTAGGCCGGAGCAGAGGGGGTAAGTGAAATCGAGAAAAGTGCGGCAGTTATGCAGCCATCGTATGCAGCGGCAAATTCCGGCAGTAACAGTCTGGAAAACGGGGTTCAGGCCTTGAATGAGGGCCTCGAAAGGGGTAACCTGTGCGTACAGCGTAATGAAGCTTAAAAGTCCCTGTCATGCCATAAAAGACAAGGTTGCAGAAATGGAGGATAAGCCGTGGTCGAGTTCGTTGAAAGCGTTCGGGCACTGATACGTGATGGCAATGTCCGGATATCTGAACACGGTTACGATGAACTGGCTGAAGATGGGATAACCGCAAGGGAAGCGCTTGAAGGTATACGGGAAGCGGTAGTTGTCGAGGAATACCCAGACTATCCGAAGGGGCCATGCGTTCTACTTTTGCAAAAAGATGTAGATGGAGCCCCGATTCACGTTGTTTGGGGGATTCCGAAAGGTCATGATAAACCCGCGGTTCTTGTTACAGCCTATCGCCCGGACCCGGCGCGCTGGGATAAATCATTCACTCGGAGGCAATGACGATGAAACAACGTACAAAATCCAAATACGTACATGAAGGTCAATATGTAGCCGAGGTAGAAGTTAAAATCGTAGAAGACGATACTGGCTGGTCGCCCTATCTGAGCATTGAAGATGCATACAGATTGGATGACGTGAGGGAAGCGCTTCGCCGTGGAGATATAGAGTCTGCGGAGAAATATGGGCGAATTTATGAACTTCGTCCGGTGACGAATCAATAATGCATAACGAGCTCATCCAGCCGACAGCGAAAAGCGCCGGGGCTGATGGGTGGCGTCGGAAGGAAAACAGATCTGTTCGAGCAATACCCCGAAAAGTAAGGTCAATATCTGGCATTCGTCGACAACTACATAAAAATGTACACTGGAAGACGAGCGAACGATACACAACGCATTTCCAGACAGGAGGTTTAAGCGGCCTCAGGTAAGTAATTGTGTGTTTTGAAATCCACGGAAAGGATTTTGC
>JBKHIT010000120.1:0-6700 GCA_046538485.1 Candidatus Brocadiia bacterium
CATTAGGGTCTACCCCGACCGCGTCGCGTTCTGCGTCGGAAACCGATGCCCCGTTTACTGCCGGCATTGCCTCCGGAAAGAACGGATGGTCGGAAAACCGGACGTAAATTTCTCGGACGAAAAAATCCAGGAAGGTATCGATTACATCCGCAATGATCCGGATATCCGGGACGTTCTGCTGACCGGCGGCGATCCGCTGCTGATGTCCGACGACCGGGTGGCGCATCTTCTCGAAGATCTTCGCGCTATCGACCACGTTGAGGTCCTGCGAATCGGCTCCCGGACTCCCTGCACGCTCCCACAACGGATCACGCCTGAACTCTGCGATATGCTGGAGAATTTCCATCCGCTCTATCTGAACACACAGTTCAATCATCCGAAGGAAATCACGCCTGAAGCCAAAAAGGCCTGTGCGCGACTGGCCGGTGCCGGCATCCCGCTCGGTAACCAGTCGGTCCTCCTCAAAGGTATTAACGATAACGCCGAGGTCATGAAAAATCTCTGCCAGAAACTGATGGGCATCAGGGTGCGACCGTACTACATTTACCAGTGCCAGATTCTCAGCGGGACGCGGCATCTGCGAACGCCGATCGAATGCGGACGTGAGATTATCCGGCAGCTGCAGGGATTCACCTCCGGGCTGGCCGTCCCGAAATTCGTCGTCGATACCCCATACGGGAAAATCCCCGTCTCGCCGAATTACGCCATCGGCCGCGAAGAGGATAAGTTTGTCATGAAAAGCTGGAATGGAAAAGTCTGGCGCGAGCCCAATCCCCTCCCTGAATCCGGGGCCGAAACGGCTGAATCCTCCGAGAAACACGAACCAGAAACAACCTGCACCCAATGCCCTTCGTGCTGCGTCTGCGCATAACTCTCACCTCTCTAAAGTGCATTACTGCGTCCACTCTGGTCTCTCAACTCTAACCTCTGACCCCACAAATCAACCCCCATGACCAGCTCATTTCCAGATATACCGAGTTTCCCCGAAAGTGTGGCGCTTGAACGCCGTCATCAAGCCATTTTCCAGGAAACGCGATGTGAAATGCAGCCAGAGATCTCCGAACTTACTTTTGCCTACCTCTGGTCGTGGCTGCCCTACACCAGCTGTCATCTGTCCCACTGGGAGGAGGCAATCATCCTTCAAGTAAAATCCGCTTCCACGGGCGTTTCATATATTCTCCCCCCAATGACTCCAGATTACGAACGCGCAGCGGGCGTGATCTGGTATCTGCTGGAACACGACTCCGCCCCCGCCCGGTTCGCCCGCGTCCCCCAGAAAATGGTCGATTCCCTCCCGGATGAACCCGACCTGTCCGTCGAACCGCAACGGGAGCGATTCGATTATCTCCACCGGGCCGATGAACTGCGGGATCTGCCCGGCACCCGTTACCACCCCAAACGCAATCAGATCCGTCAGTTCGAACAACAGTGTCCCGACGCCGAATACCAGGTCCTCACCCCCGAACTCGCCACCCAATGTATCACTTTCACCGACAAGTGGCTCGAAAACCATCCCAAAAAAGACCTCGACGGCCTCCAGCGAGAAGTAAAAACAACAATACGAATGCTGGGGAACCTGGAATGGCTCCCTTTGGAAGGTGGCGCGTTGGTCGAGAATGGCCGCATTCTGGCTTTCGCGCTGGGAGAACCGATCAACGATGCAACTATCGCCGAACGCGTCGAGAAAGCCGACACCTCCGTTTCCGGCAGCTACCAGGCCATTAACCGGGCCTTTGCCCGCCAGACCGCGGCCGACTTCGAATGGATCAACCGCGAACAGGATCTCGGCCTCCCCGGTCTCCGCCGCGCCAAACAATCCTACTACCCGGAACGGCTGGTGGAGAAATATGAGGTGGCAGTGGAAGAATAGGTGCTGGTTGCTGCGAAAATGGCAGTTTAGAGTTTTGAGTGTCCCATGTCGCGTTGTCCCGCCCTGCTATATGTTGTCGGTGATGTTTGTCTTTGCTCCCGTCCCGGAAGTCCCTTGCGTCCCTTCGGTCACTTCCGTCGCTTGCCGGTAAAGTCGGTAGCCGTTAGTGCCCAGTGGTCAGGTCTGTGATCTGCCGTTTGCCGTTCTCTTTTCTGCTCGCTGCCGTTCGCGCCCTCCTCTCTACTCAGTATTGACCGTCGCCCTGTATTCCCGCCCCGCTTCCAGCGCCGACTCCAGCACCAGCCGATTGCTTCGCCCGCTGCTCTCAGGGTACAGACGGTCATCCGTCCACATCCCCGCCACTTCGTGTCCATTGACTTCCATGACTCTGGCATCGCCCATGAGATCCATCCCGAGAAAATACGGGACCGTGTAAGGGACGCCCGCCAGCGGCTTCCACTCGAAATCTCTCCCCCGGCGCTCGGCATCCTCCACAACCGCCCGGTAAGCGTTCAAACTAACCTGCTGCAGCCGCCCAATGAACCCCTCTATTTGCTCCTCATTTTCCAGGCCAACCCGGCGCAACATCTCGCGATCAGGCACCATCTCCATCTCGTCGCCGTGTCCCACCCGGGCGAACTGCCCGACGGTTTCCGGCTGGCCCCCGGGCGATAGGGCGACGAAAACCCGCCAGTTGTAGTCCAACCCGCCAAGAGGTGTCACTTTCTCCTGCAGAACCGCTCCTGACTCCAACGCCATTACAGCAGCATGCGCTGCCGCTTCGGCCCGCTCCGCTGGCAGACAAAAATACTCGACGCCCTGTTCCTGCATCCCGAATGAGGGCTTCACCACAGCCTCGTCAACGCCATCCTCCGCAAGCCGTTCCAACCCACAGTGAGCCAATGTTTCGAGTTCCTCGCAATCCGCCGGTAGCGACGCCGGCGCTGGGACAGCTTCTTCCCGGATAAGCGGAAGTTCAGTTCCGTGCGAATTCCGGTAAGTCTCCAGCGCATTGGTTGTGGTCAGTTTGTCGTCAACAACATCCAGGACCAGATCCGAACGCAGAAGAGGCCCCCGCAGCTGATGTGGTCGAATTTCGGTCGATTGCCACTGATGGGGACATATAAAATGCAAAACCACAGGTTCCCGGAAGCTCGTCAGGATGTGCTTCCCATCGCGCTGAATAAATCCGGATCCTGCGAGTCGGACCCGGCATCCGTTCCTGATCCCAAAAAGGTCGCTCCCGGGGTGGTCAAACCCCACCACGACGTTGAGGTCGGGCAGATTGCGGGCTTCCCGCATGATGCTGTAGGTACTGACATTCCAGCCACCGCCGTAAATCAATCCGAAATTGACATCCCCGCTCCCTGGTTCCGCGTTCTCACAGATTTCCGGCAGGCGGTCAGCCCGCTTGATCGATTCGTAGAGTGCTTCCACTCGCTCGTGCATCCCCCGCAGGTCCTCGCGCTGGTGGTCGATACCCAGCTCAAAATGCGCTCCTGAGGGGACGCGGGGTGCACGATCTTCGATCGTCCCGCGGGTCCAATGGTAGAGGCGACGACGTTTTTCATGGAGTATGCCGTAAATACCATCCACCAATTCCCTGTCGGGAATCTTGTCGGCCACTTTCTCGAGCCGATCCCATTGATCCCGGATCGTATCGGTAAACCTCCAGAGTCGTTCCCAGAACTCCACCTCGTCCGGTATTTCGGGGAACCCGTCGCAGTAGTGTTTCTGGAGCCGGTTCATCTCATCGAGTGCATTGCTCAGTTCCTGCCGTGACCCGCTCCTGCTTCCGAGGGCGCGAACCGCATCCCGGGCATATTGTTTGAGCTCTTCAATCAGTTCTTTCACTCGCGCGATTCGCATGGTGTACCCTGGCGCGTTCTGTGGGGCTGCAGCCGGTGAACATCAAAATGTCGCCGACCCCCATTTTAAAACTAACTCCCGTCCGGCGCACACCGCCATTGAGCTTTTGCCCATTTCCGGAGGTCCCCTCAGTTCCTTCCCTCTTTTCCACTCAAAGCTGTCATGGCGACCGATCGCGCCGTTTAGCTGGCATTATAGACTCTAAACTCAATCCAGTCCGTTGCTGTATCCGCTCGAAACTGCCGTTTCCCCCCGTAACCCCTTTCACTATCGACAGTTACGCCCTTGACAGAGCCATTCAGCGCAGTTATAATGGAAGTATTGACAATATGGGGGCGTAAGGGCTTCGACCGGAAGTCGGAGGTAGAGGTTGCGCGCCGAGGTTGTCAGGCGGCCTCGTTAAACACCTGGCAAACCTAAACATGCCGAAAGAACACCGGCATACGCAATGGCGGCTTAATTGACCGCCGCGTCACTACTGGTCCCGCCTGCGGGCCGGTAACTGGCGACAAAAAAGCAGGCTAACCCGTTAGTTCCCGTGCACGTGGGGACGCGGGGAAGGTCGCAACCCGACCCAAAACGCGCTGGCCGAGACGGATCCTGTCATTCGGAGCCGCATCGGCGAAACTCAAAAGACTGACTATGCGTGTAGATACCTCGCTGAACGCTTTCGGGACGCGGGTTCGATTCCCGCCGCCTCCACCATTTTTTCCTCCCTGTAATCTCCTTCCTCGCCGTCATTTATGACGATACCCTCTGCACCGGCAGCTTTCTTTTGTGTTGATTTTGTGTTCTCGGCCCCCTTCAAAAAGGATTCGCCAACCTGCTCCGCAACGTTTTTGAGCTCCCTCCGGCGTGTCTTCCCGCAACCATTTTCTGTAGGTATCACGGTCCTTCTGGAACCGCAGCAGAAACTCCCTGTCGTGGCAGCGGTGGGTCAGGTGATAGGGGTGACCCGGCAGTATGTATCTGTTGGCTCGTGGCATAACAGCCTCAATCTTAGCGAAACCACCCCGCTGCGCGATCCCGAATACCTTAGCGCCGTTTTTGAGGGGGCAAAAGCCGCTCTTAGCCCATATATTACCCCATCTTTTGTCGCAACCGAATACTCAGCCAGTAGATAACGTGCTCCGGCCCCTATACTGATACCCTGCCGTGTAAAGGTCCCCCCCTGACAGGAACAGTGTCTCCGGTACCGTCCAATTTGTGTCCCAAAATAGATACTGAGTCCCGACGCCTGCAAGATAAACATAATTTCCGAGCGCCGCGGACCGGGAGAAAAACAAGCTTCTGCTCATAAAGGGGGAAAGCCTGAACGTCGAGAATCGCCATCAGCTTAAATACGAACTGCCACCAAAGTAAGTGGCCTTGTGGTACTGCTGAGATCTCGGCACGGCCGTATTGCAGTAACGCGGGAGTCCGCTGTCCAACGCCTATGGAGTCCGGTGGCTTGTCACCGCTTTGTTATTGGCGAAGCAGTGACCCGCTCAGCGGTATTTTGGGGAGAATGCTGCGCACTGCAAAATGCATCAGCGGACTTACGAACCAGAGGACTTTGCCGGCAGCCAACCCCACTGATCTGAACTCCAGTATGGCTTGTGCGGAAGTCGGACCGTGCGCGAATCGCGCGACTGCAGATTCTGCATCGAAAATACCGAACCACTGGCCCGCAGAAAGTTGCGATCGATCACGCCACGGTCCACTGAACCTGTCCCGCGGTGTGAAACCCACACGAGGTTCTCGTAGTCCCACTTCGTCCATTCCGTAATCCGATGGTCTGGATGCGAAACATCCCAGCATTGAGCTGCCGGGTGGTAGCGGTCCATGTCGCAAAGAAGAATGTCGAATCGATAAGGGGTTCCCCCCACAGTGACCTCCGGCGTATCGCTTGTGCGAAGTCTCCAGGTCTTCTTGTCGGATCCAATAATTTTGCACCCGAACCACATCTCATAGCTTGTAAAAATCCAGCCGGTCGCCGTATCGGGACTGTTCGTAAAACCATCTGTATTCACAAGGGGACAATAAAGATCCTCGATACGGACGTATGGCCGTATCTTACCGCGGTCATCGCCCCAGGCCCTCAGCATAATTCTTTCTCCCCCGTTTTTGTCGCAGCTGCGTCTGGGCCAATAATCTCGGTTATCCATTGTGTACTGGAAGAGACCAAGATAGTCCTGATGCAGAACGTTTCGGCAGGTCGTCACTTTCGCCGCGTAACGCGCCTGTTGAAGCGCCGGCATCAACATCGCCGCCAGAATCGCTATGATTGCTATGACGACCAGAAGTTCTATTAAAGTAAACCCGGACTCTCCGTGTGGCTTTGCGCGCTTCATAACGATCCGCTCCGAACAGTTTTTGTTGGGCTATTATCGCGTTCGCAACAGGCCATACCACACAGCATGTGTTGAATATCAGGCGGCCTCAATCCACCTTCTCTGATAGCTTACCACGGGAGAGGAGTTTATCAAAGAGGGATTTGCGCTGTCGGTCTTTTCGCTGCCCGGGAGCCGGACATTTCCCGAAAATCCCGGCAGACTCTGCCGTCGGACCAGACGCAAATTCCTTAAGTTTCCTTCGGAAAAGGAGAATGGCGGTTTGCGGCCGGAACTGTGCCGTTCTCTTACGCACCTTTCCCGCAGGGAAGCAAGATTTCGGCTACTTTTTGGCGGGGCCGTTGCGATCGGCCTAAGCGGCCCCTACCAGACTTCTTATTGTTGGCACCGTCCTGTCCTCCCCGCCGACGCCTTTGCTCGTGTTTTCCCTCACCCGCCCCAGCGCCATCTCCAGCATCACTATCAGCGCCAGGCTGCACCGGGCCCGCATCTTAAGAGGCCCTTTTGGTGTCACCATAACAACTCTTGACTGAACAACAACTTAACACAAATGAAGCTCCATATACAGGCTTAAATGCGTTTTCCGGGGGGTGTTTTGCGGATGTAAGAGCTCTCCGGCTCCCGAAGT
>JBKHIT010000121.1:0-6510 GCA_046538485.1 Candidatus Brocadiia bacterium
GGCAAACTGAATTTTGTCTTCGGTGTCGGTTCCCTGCGAAACCGAACCGGCGTTTACTCCATACACCGCTTGATCGCTGAAGGCGCCAATGCAGAGGAAAAAACGCTTCTGCGCACCCTGAAGTTGGGCTCTCACGAGATCGGTCATATCCTGGGAATGCAGCACTGCACTTTTTACGAATGTGTGATGAACGGTTCGAACTCTCTCCAGGAAGCCGACGCACGTCAGGCCTTTCTATGCCCCGTCTGCGTGCGAAAACTCGAATGGAATCTCCAGTTCGACCGCCTCAAAAGATATAAAAACATGTGTAACTTTTTCAAGAAGACAAACCTGAAAAAACAGGCCGCTTTCTGTCAGCGTCGTATCGACGAGCTGAAGGAAATCGAAAAGCAAGGCGGTTAACCCAGTCAGCAGGAGAAATAGTGGTGGAAGCCGTTGTCATAATTCCAGCACGGTATGAATCAACTCGTCTTCCCGGCAAGCCGATTCTGGAAGAAGCCAGGGATATTACCGGCAAATACATCGTCCAGCACGTTTACGACCGAGCCTCTCGGGCTCCCAGCGTCTCCGATGTCGTTATCGCGACAGACGACGTGCGAATTCAGGAAACGGTTGAATCGTTCGGCGGGAAAGTCCGCATGACAAGCGCCGATCACAGCAGCGGCACGGACCGGATTGCGGAAGTTGCTCGGGATTTGACAGCTCCGATCATTGTGAACGTTCAGGGCGACGAACCTCAAATAGAACCCGAACAAATCGAACACGTCATTCAATTGTTGGATGAAGATTCCGATGCTGTAATGGGGACGCTTGCACACCCGATCACCGATGAGTCAACGTGGCTCGACCCAAACGCTGTGAAAGTTGTAACCGATGAAAATGGCGCGGCGATGTATTTCAGCCGGAGCCCTATACCATACGTGCGCGATTCCGACAACTGGATCGAAGATACCCCGGTCCGTCCGCTCCGGCATCTCGGCGTCTACAGCTATCGGCGCGAATTTCTATTGGCCTATGCCGATATGCCACGCGCATCCTATGAAGAGGCGGAGAAGCTGGAGCAACTCCGCGCTCTGCAAGCGGCTCACAGAATAAAAGTCGGGATCACAAGCCGCGCTTCTATTGGAATCGATACGCCCGAAGACCTTGAGAAATGGTTGTCCCTTTTCCGGAATGATACCGATTGACAAAAAGCCTCCTTGTAATGCAATACCTGAATCCCATTATTCCCGGCTTCCACCCCGATCCCAGTATTTGCCGTGTCGGTAGAGATTACTATCTGGTTACGAGTTCGTTTGAGTATTTTCCAGGCGTACCGATATTTCATTCGCGCGATCTCGTTCACTGGCAGCGAATCGGACATTGCCTGACACGTGAGAGTCAGCTTAATCTCCACAACGCGCCGAGTTCCGGAGGCATTTACGCTCCCACCATCCGCTATGATAATGGATGTTTCTTCATGGTCACGACGAATATGAGCGGTCGAGGTAACTTTTACGTGCATAGCACCGATCCGTCTGGGGAGTGGTCGGATCCTGTCTGGCTCAAACAAGGCGGCATTGATCCTTCACTGCTGTTCGAAAACGACACGGTCTATCTCACCAGCAACGGCCTGAACTGGCAGGACAAATGGGGCATTTACCAGAGCGAGCTGGACATCCGAACCGGGGAATTTCTGACGGAACCGCGTTTTATATGGGGTGGCACAGGCGGACGCTACCCCGAAGCCCCTCACCTGTACAAAATTGGTGATACCTATTATCTAATGATCGCGGAGGGCGGGACGGAATATACGCACATGGAGACGATTGCACGAAGCGACTCTCCCTGGGGCCCGTTCGAACCCTGTCCGCATAACCCCATTCTCAGCCATCGCAGCCGGCCGAGCCCGATCCAGGCCACCGGTCACGGTGACCTTGTGCAAGACCACAATGGGAATTGGTGGATGGTTTTTCTGGCGGTCCGGCCGAACAAAGGACTCTGGCACCACCTCGGCCGCGAAACTTTTCTTGCGCCGGTCGAGTGGGAAAACGGATGGCCCGTGGTCGGTGAAGATGGGCGGGTGAACATTGAAATGGACGGTCCGTTGCCGGCAAACAAGCCGTTTCCTGCCCCACCAGAAAGGGATGATTTCGATGCTTCAAAACTCCGTCCCTGCTGGAATTTTCTGCGCAATCCTGCTCCCGGCGACTGGTCTCTCTCCAATCGTGAAAGCCACTTGAGTCTTCACGGTTCAGCAGTGTCTCTGGATGATACTGATTCACCTGCCTTTGTGGGGAGGCGTCAGCAACATTTCGATTTCCGGGCGATGGCGCTCGTAGATTTTGCCCCCCGGGATACCGGCGAAGAGGCCGGTGTGACTGCTTATATGAACGAACGTCATCATTACGACTTGGGCCTGATCCGTTCCGGTGATCGTAAAACTGTAGCGCTGACATGTCGCATCGGGTTTCTGAAGAAGCAAATTGCATGCAAAACTGCTCCGGATGGACCGGTGGAACTGGCGGTATCGGCTGATGCCGACACGTATTGCTTCACGTATGCTGCTGAAGGCGGTTCGCACCAGGAGCTGGCCGCTGTTCCGACCCGCTATCTCTCCAAAGAAGTTGCTGGTGGTTTCACAGGGATCTTTCTCGGGATGTATGCCACCGGCAACGGCCAGCCGTGCAACGCCCCCGCTCACTTCGATTGGTTCGATTATGAACCGCTGCAAACGGAATGATCTTCCCGTGTTTTTGGCCATTCCGCCCCGGAATCGCCCGCATTTATCCATTGCTTTTCCTGCGTTTAACAAATCCCAACGTCATGGCGCAAACCTTCAGCCCTTTTCCACATATTTTCCAGTCGCCCCCTTTGTTTTTTCGTAAGTTCAGCCTCTTTCCGGCGACAACAGGTATTGAAAGGAAGCCCTGCGATTTTCAGAAGCTGTTTGCCTGTTGCCGGATAGCCGTCACCAAGATCGGCAGTGGATTCGCTCAGAAAACGCTGGATTTGCGCGGCAAAATCCGGTTCCTGGCGGAAATTATGGCATAACCAGTCAATCAGCCCCGGAAAAGCATTGGCGTGGATCCCGCAGTAACCGTCTGCCCCTTCTTTGAGCGAATCCAGCAAAGTTCGGCCATTCGCGTTGAGAAATGTCATTAGAGTGTTTTGCGTGCCTCGAATTTTCGCCCCAATGATTGGCAAAGACCCGGATGTTTCTTTCATAAAGACGAAGCGTCCGGTTCGGGCAAGCCAGGCGAGAGTTTCGGCCGAGACCAGACGGTGATAGGGATTGGGGCATTCGTAGAGTCCCAGCGGGATATCACCGGTCCGATTGAGAAAAGCTTCCAGATTATTGCGCCAGAGCGTTTCGTCTTCCCCCTCTTCGGCAATCTGGGCGGCAATGACAACGGCCGCTTCTACCCCGATGTCCATCATTGCGAGAGTAAAGTCGGCCTTTTCTTCAATGTTTGTCCCAAACGTTGATCCGGCCACCACCGGGACGCGGCCGTCGGCCGCCTCAACAACAGTTCGTGCCAGTTCAAGCCTCTCAGTGTTGTCGAGATAATACATCTCACTTGACAGGCAGACAGCAAACAGCCCCGTCACATCGTGAGCGATTTGCCACTGGGTAAAGTCTCGAACTGCCTGATGATCGATCTGATCGCGCTTATCAAACGGCGTAAGCATGGTGGTCCATGCGCCGGCGGGCATTGGTTTTTGGCTCGTCATCGGGTTAGGCCTCGAACCCAGGCGGGACGCAAGAGAGCATCATGGGGCATAGAATTCCGCGACAGATTCTACCACCCACTGGATTTGTTCGTCGGTCAGCTCGGTAAAGATGGGCAAGGCAAGCGTTTCGACGGCAGCGCGTTCGGATTCCGGGAAATCACCCGCTTTATACCCCAGCGGCTCAAAACATTCCTGCCGATGCAAGCTGCGGGGATAATAGATTGACGTGCCGATATCACGTTCGGAAAGAAATTCTTGAAGTTCGTTGCGCCTTGGCACACGGATGACGTATTGGTTGAAGACTGTTTTGTTTTCTTCACGGATTGTGGGCGTTGTCACCTCGTCGACCTGTTCAAACAATTCATTGTAACGCGCCGCGTTCTCCCTCCGGCCCGCCGACCATCCGTCAAGATGCGGCAACTTGGCGTGGAGCGCGGCGGCTTGTATCGCGTCCAGTCGGAAATTGCCCCCAACCCATTGATGGTAGTATCGTTGCTTTGCGCCATGTTGCCGGAGCGCCCGCATACGCTCCGCCAGATCCACGTCCTGTGTCACTGTCATCCCACCGTCGCCTATTCCTCCGAGATTTTTCGAAGGGAAAAAACTGAAACAGCCGATCGTTCCCATCGAACCGGCTTTGCGTCCCTTGTACGTCGCTCCGATCGCCTGGGCCGCATCCTCGATTACCGCCAGGTCGTGCTCGTCAGCGATTTCCAGAATGTCGTCCATGGACGACGTCTGACCGAAGAGGTGGACGGGCATAATGGCGCGTGTGCGTTCGGTAACCGCCGCTTCGATCTGATCGGTGTCGATGTTGAAAGTGTCCGGCCGGATATCGACAAAAACCGGAATTGCTCCGACTCGCCAGATACTTCCGGCGGTTGCGAAAAAGGTGTAGGGCGAGGTGATTACTTCGTCGCCCTCTCCAATTTCCGATGCCATCAGAGCACAGAGAAGCGCATCCGTTCCGCTGGAAACACCGACAGCCGCCTCGCATTCACAATAGTCGGCGATTTTCTTTTCAAATTCTTCGACTACCGGCCCGCCGATGAAATACTGGCTTTCCATGACGTCTTCGATGGCCGACATCACTTCGTTGCGAATCGTGGCGTATTGTGCTTTTAAATCGAGCAGCGGAACTTCCATAATTCCATTCCGTTAAAAAAAGGGATCAGTTGTATTCCATTATCCGTTGAGTTGCGCAGAAACAATTCCCTGCGAAGCCCTGTTTTTTCCACAATCTTACAGTATCTAACAGACCGAAGCGATGTCAAGCCTCTCGCTCCGCTTTGACACATTTCACGCTGGCGGGTAGATTCAAATGAGAGTGGGAAAAGGCATGAACTTCCGACAACACCTGATTTAGATCTGACAAGGAGTGACACCGAATGGCGGAAAAACCGATCAAAATTGGCGTCATCGGATGTGGTGGTTTCGGTCAGTACGCTCTACAACAGTTCTCGCAGATTCCCGGCACCGAACTGATCGGAATGGCCTCCACCTTCGAACCCGCCGCGGAGGCGGCAGCAAAACGACTGAGAATTCCCGACTTCGGAGAAACCGAAAATCTGGTCGAAAGAAATGACGTCGACCTGATTTACATCGCTACCCCTCCCTTCCTCCACCACGAGCAGGCCATGGCAGCCCTCTGCGCAGGGAAACACGTCATTACCGAAAAGCCATTCGCCATGGACCTCGATCAGGCGGATGAGATGATCGCTACGGCGCATGAAAATGATTTATTGGTCGTTGCCGATCTAATGCAGCGCTATAACCCTCTCTACTATGCTGTCCGGGAGATTATCGAGACCGGGCCTCTCGGACAACCTCTCCACGCCTATTTTGAGAATTACGCCGCCGACGAGGGGCTTAATGCCGATCATTGGTTCTGGGATCGCGACAAAAGCGGCGGGATTTTCGTCGAACATAGCGTCCATTTCTTTGACTTGTTCACCGGGTGGTTCGGTGAGGGCACAGTTGAAGCCGCACAGAATAGCTTCCGTCCCAACACCAATATCGAGGAACAGGTCCAGTGCACAATCCGATATGACGATACAATACTTGTCAACTTCTATCACGGATTCCACCAGCCCTACCGCATGGACCGACAGGAAATCCGGATTCTGTTCGAACGTGGGGATGTGACGCTTGAGGAATGGGTGCCGACACGCATAAAAATTCGGGCCATTCTTGACGAGAGCGCCATCGGCAAACTGCGCCAGATCCTCCCCGATGCGACCTTCGATTGCCCCGAGCGTTATCCTCCCGGCTACCGTGCCTGCCGAGGACGTCATAAAGACCTGGATGTCGTCCAGTTCGCCGAAATAACGCAGGGTCAGGGGCTCAAAAAATACAAGCGGTACGGACGGCTCCTGCGCGCCCTTTTCGAGGATCAGATAGCGTGGATCCGCGACCGAAATCACGAGCGGGTTATCACGGAAGAAAACGGACGACAATCCCTGGCCGATGCTCTCGCTGCCGATCAGCTGATTACAGAGCGGTGAGAAATCTGACCTATTCTTTTTGGGCGTGAAATACCAACTCTGCAGAGTTCATTGCGAGTCCATCGCAATAGGGGCAAAGGTTGTCCGACCTCCGGCGGGCAATCACCTCGTTTTTTTGGCGCAACAGCGAGATTGCCGCGGCGGCTACGCCGCCTCGCAAAGACACGTGAGCCTGAATGGCTGCCTTGGATTTCTCAGTGTGCCGTGAATAAGCCGGTACGCGTTTAGCCTGTCGACTGCCGTTCCAAAAAAGGCCCGTAGGGCCGGAGCAGACGTAGTTAATATGAAGGCC
>JBKHIT010000062.1:0-26988 GCA_046538485.1 Candidatus Brocadiia bacterium
GACTGCGGTGGCGCCACCGCTTTGCCGTCAGTCGTTCAGTCGTTTCGCTGTAGCCGTCCCTGTTCTCTGGCCTCTAATCTGCATAAACCGAGGGATCTTTGAGCAGGATCATCCCCGTCAAACAACGAAACGCCCCAAAGCACAAATTCACGAGTTGAATTTTGGGACGACACTGCACTATGATAGAAGTATAATGTTTTCCAGCCTTACGGCATGAGGGACATGATGACGACGGCAAAGAAGATTTCGCTCAGAGCGTTGATTGCCCTGTTTCTGCTGGGATCGACCGCTCTTCTGTACGGCAACGGATGCACCGGCGAACAACCGGTCAGGGGAGAGGAACTCCCTTCCGTGAAGCCCGCCCGGACTGCGGGCCCGGGTGAAGGACCGCCGAAAGACGAAGAAAATGCACGGCTCGCCTGGTTCGAAGCCGAACGATATCTTAAACCAGAAACCGAGAAGACTTTTGATGAAGCCGTTCGACTTTATCAGAACTCGGAGTTCCAGAAGGCCAAAGAAGTCTTCCAAAAGGTCATCGCGGCAGGCCGGGAAGAAATCACCCAGGAATCCTCAGACTCTGAAACTGACGGCAAACCCATCCCGGATTCGCGTGTCAACCGATATCATATCGCACCTGGTGACGTTCTTGAGATTAACGTATATGCTTCCCCGGATCTCAACCATGAAGTCACGGTCCGGCCCGATGGCTGCTTCGCTTACTATCATATCGGGGAGGTAGCCGCCGCAGGAAAAACGATCAGCGAGGTCAGAACTGAGATCAGCGAAACGTTGGGGGATTATATCAAGAAGCCGAAAGTGACAATCTTCGGCAAAAATCTCACCGGCAACAGCGCGACTGTCCTCGGGGCCGTGCACTCGCCCGGAGCGTTCTCTGTCGGTAAAGACACACGACTGTTGCAACTGTTGGCAAAAGCCGGAGGCACAGTATCATCCATAAAAGGCAGAACTTCGGCCGATCTGAAAGGAGCCATCCTGTCGCGAAAGGGTCATCCGATACCCGTAAACTTCGAGCATCTTATCAAGCGGGGGGACATGCGGCATAACCTGCACGTACATCCGGGGGATTTCGTATACATTCCTCCCGTTCGTGGGAGTTCCTCAAATGTGGTCACGGTGCTCGGTGCATTGCGAAAACCTGGAAATGTCGAATACCGGGAAGGTATGAAGCTGGCCGAAGCCGTAGCCGAAGCCGGCGGACTGTTCCTCGGCACAACAGATGTCGCGAACCTCGATGCCGCCGATTTCTCGCGGGCATTGCTCGCCCGGGACGATCGTTATGTCCCGGTCGATTTCTACCGCCTTCTGGTCAAAGGTGATATGTCTCAGAACATTGCTTTAAAAGCCGGAGACGTGGTCACGATTCCGACGACCCGGGAAAATCGGGTGTACGTCCTGGGTGAAGTCGGTTTCCCCCGTGAAATACCGTTTGGAACTGACATAAGTTTTACACAAGCCCTGGCATCGGCAGGCGGTATGACGCTCGATGGCCGACGTGGCGCCGTCTACCACGTCCGTGGAAGTCTAACAAATCCCAAAGTCAAAGAAGTTGATGCTCTCGCGATTCTGGAGGGGAAAAGCAGAGATTTCTACCTCAAATCAGACGATATCGTATACGTCTCACCAACTGCCCTCACCGAAATCAGGCACATCATGAACCAGATCATTCCCGGCCTGAGCGCCACGCAACAGACACGAAGTTTCCGACACGGGTATTGATGGGTGCCACGTTGTTGCCTCAAATTATCGTAGCCCACCCCCTGACAGGCAGGCATGTCATACTGAACGGGCCAACACCTCAGAAGCCTGGGACCTGCTGGGAAGCACCGTAATAGTAGCGCAGGCCGCGCCTGAGGCGGGTAAACATCGCTGGGCTTCGAATACAGAACCGGCACCGTCGGCCCCAGATCCCGTCCCCGGACCTCAGAGGTAAGACCTATTCTGCTTGTCCATCCGCACCGACCGTCACTTTCCCAATAAGCCCTACAAACAGCAGATACAGAACCACCGCCTCCCCCGCCAGCAGTATCGCTTCGGTCGGCCGGGACCCCCTCATCGCGACCGCCAGAACTCCCACCGCCGTCGAAAACCCGATGATATACGCGACGGCTTCTCCTTCCCCGAATCCCGCCTCCACCAGCCGGTGCGATAGGTGATCGTGACCGCGATACGTGATGGCATCTCGCAATCCTTTTGTTTCGCGGGAAAAATACCGCGTCAGTAGCACATACGCCAGATCGAGCAACGGTACGCTCAGAATCAGGATTGGTACCAGAGATGCCTTGACGGGGTGGGTCGACCAGCCTCCGAGAACTCCTATTGCCGCCAGAATATAGCCCAGCACAAAAGACCCGGAATCGCCCAGGAAAACGCGCGCCGGAGGACGGTTAAAAACGAGAAAACCCCCGACCGATCCCGCCAGAACGATTGAAATTACCGCGAGATCCGTCTGGCCGGTTTGTATACCGATGAAAAAGAACATAAGCGCGGCCATAAACGATATTCCCCCCGCCAGGCCGTCCATATTGTCAATAGCGTTCAGCGCGCTCACCACCCCGACAACCCACCCCAGCGTGACAAGATAGTTCAACCACAGCGCGTCGAAAAACGAAACGGCAACGCCCTGGGTGGCCATCCCGAGCGTCGCCAGAGCAAGACAGAGCAGTTTTACAACAGCACTGATCCGACGGATATCATCCACCACCCCAATCAACATTACAAAAGCGCCCCCCATCATGACCATCAGATAAGCGCCGTCGCAATCCTGGCAGACCATCAGCGTCAGAACACTGGCCAGCAATATTGCCGGTCCGCCCAATCGAGGTGTGGATTCGCTGTGAGTTTTGTCGGGCGCCGGTTCATCCATCACTCCGACTCGTCTGCAGAGCGCGATTGACAGTCGCGTGAACACAAACGAAAGGATAAGCGAAACCGCGAAACTTGACGCATAAACCATCAAATATGGGAACTGCGAGTGCGAGATCATTTGATTTCATTCCCCCCGACGAGAATGTCGTAACTATCAGGACCACAATTAAAAAGCAGGTCGATCACCGACATGTGCGACTCAAACCCGTCGAAACACTGCGGATAGGTCGGATGATGGTAGGTTTGGACCAAATTATCGATCCCCGCCGCTTCAATGGCCTCGAAATCGGCGTAATCTCCCCCGTGTTCGCCGTGAAGGTACGTATCGGCACCGGTTTTTCTACATATATCCACAATCAACCCCGTCCCCTCCCCATCGATCTCTTCCTGCGATGCGATTTGCACCGGCACGTCAATTCCCAACTGGTCGAGGAGATACCGGATCAGGGTTATGTTCAGATTGCACAACATCTCCCACTCTTGCTCGTAAACGGACTTGAAAAAGTCAGCGTATCGGTCGAAAAATGGCGCGTTGTGGTAATTGTATTCGATCGACCGCCAGTGTTTGCCGCGCCAGTGCTCCCGGTTATTAATGCGGGCCTCGTTGATATTCTGATGGTATTTCCCCCTGGTCAACACCGGCACCGTCAACCACTGCCAGCCGTCGTGGTTGCGGATTTTATTGCGATTCTGCCAGCCGAAAGGACCGCGTTTTACGTACTGCACGTTATCAACGATAACAAACACATCTCCGGCGGCAATTTTCGCGAAGAATCCGAGGTAAGGGAGGTAATTGGGTTGGTGGCCGACGGCAATCATAACTGCAGAACCTCCTGCATCGCACTCACAATCACTCCCACGTCATCCTCGGAGAGCGCCGGATAGAGCGGGACCGAGACGATTTCCTCGTGGGCTTTTTCCGCTACCGGATAGTCCCCGGCGTCGAGCCCGAGATACCGGTGGATGGGACGATAAACGGGACGTTTCGCTTCGACTCCTCGCTCTCGGAAAGCCGAGATAGCCCTGTCGGCCCCTCGGGGCGCGCGAATAAGATACCTGAAATAAACGCCTTCTCCTTGCGGTCTGACAGCATATTCCCCGGCGATTTCATTATAACGTGCGGCTATCTCGCGTCTTCTCATGGTAAACTGGGGCAATTTATGCCATTGTTCCAGGCCAATCGCTGCGTTCAAATCAGACAACGAAACGTGAAACCGCCGCTCATACTGCTCTCGTTCGTCGAATTCCCGCAGGTCTCGGGCACGGCCTACCAATCTCTTGTCCGACGATACGAGCATCCCGCCGTAACCGGTTGTCAGAAGCTTCGTGGCGTAAAATGACAGTACCGAACAGACTCCCACCTCACCCACTCTCAGGCCATCCCGGCCGCCGCCGATACATTGAGCAAGATCCTCGATCACCGGGGCATTTACATCAGTCAGCCCGCGCAAGTCGGCAGGATTGCCGAAATTATGCACAAGAACAACGGCTCCGGTCTCCGGGCCAATAGCCTCAAGAACAGTCTCCACTTCCATAACCAGGTCTTTTTCTGCCACGTCCACGACGCGCGGCGCGCAACCGGCCCATTTCACAGCATCCAGAAGAGAGGTGCAGGCGTATGAGGGGATGACAACTTCGCTGTTCTCCTCGACTCCCAGAGCATGCAGACAGAGCGCAAGCGCCGCCGTTCCACATGCCGTTGCGACCCCGTGGTTTTGTCCCAGATCCCGGGCAACGGTTTGCTCCAGTTCCGCCACGCGGGGGCCTTCCGAAAGAAAACCGGAGCGAAGAACCTCGATTGCCGCTTGTTCTTCTTCCGGACCGAGGTCTGGCATTGAATGGGGTATCATGGGCGCCCGTTCAGATAACGAATCTGAGACAGCAGAAGGCTTCAGCGGCTTCTGCGGAAATCTCGCTTCCCCTCAGCCGCACGAGTCTCTCAAGGTTCTCAGCGCTGCAGTGATGCGGCGAAGGACGTTGCTGGGACTCGTGCATTTTGAGTGCCTGGATTTTGACGTCAAGAAATTCGGATATATCCACGTAAAAGTTCGCGTGGAATTTGTCCCGGTCAACATTCCAGAACAACGTGGGGTTATCGTAGGCCAAAACTGTTGAGGGAAAGGCTTTCACCCCAGGCGTGCCGGGCCGACACGCCGTGAAACCGGCCTCGAAAACCGCCACGTGATCCTGGTTGTAGGAGTGGGCCGGCAACATAACCATTGTGGGTTGCAGGTTATCGAGAGATATCTCGCTCTCCCGCTCGATAATACCGATCAGGTCACGCCGGGGCATCTGGTCGAGTCGGAGGTGCGTTTCCGAATCCCGAAAAACTATATCCCAACCGTCGAGCCCCATAAACTCGGCTGTGCGTTTGAACTCTTTCTCCCGCACGTCTCCTTCGACAACACCGCCTTCGCCATCGTACTGCTCAAGATCCCCGATGGTAAAGGCCATCACATAGGCTTCTCCACCCAGCTTTTTTACTTTTGCGATGGTGCCCGCACAGCCAAACGCTTCATCGTCCGCGTGCGGACTCAGCACAAGCACTTTCTGTCTGGCAAGAAACTCATCACTGGCTTTCGTATTCATCGGCCGACTCCCCCGGATAAATGAAAATGGGGTTCGTCACTATCTCGCCCGTTCGGCGACCTTTCAACCTGAGGCGAAAATATGTCATCCTCTCGGGATCGGTTCGCCGAACCTTGAAAACTCCAGACCACTCCTCGCTTGATTTCCGACGTTCGACCAAAATCTTTTCCTCACCTTTCACCCGCTTTTCCTGTATCAGCTGCAGAAAAACAGTATCAACCGTTTTTTCTGCAAGTCTCGCCCTGATTTTGACATACAATTTCAGTTTTTGCGAATCGGTGCGGACCGATTCCATAAACCCATGCCCCCGGCCGTCCCCCTCGGAGACCGAGAAATCGAGAAGCTCGATGCGGCCACCGCGCCCGCGGGCTCTGGCATACATGCGACCTGTGGTCAGCGCGCACACCACCGACTCTCGGGACGGGTCCGGCATCAATAGAATCGTTTCCCGCGCATCGAGTCGCTCCCCCGTATGATAATCGCTTTCCGAAACGACGTGCAAGGGCGATTTCCGCTCCCCCCGGCAGTATTCCACGAGGGTCCTGTCCCACATCTCGCCCGGCTTGCAGGCCGTTCGGGCGTCCGCATAAATTGCCGCAAAACCGGCCGCTCCTGAAGTCCCTTCCACGTGGCTGAGGTAGGGTCGAGTCACGAGTCGGACGCCGTCGACCGTTTCCTCGTGCGTTATTTCCGGCGCCGACCAGAACGCAAGGGCCCCTTCTTGAGTCGAAAGCCAATCCAGGTATTGCTGAAACGGCTCCGGCCCATCGGTCGGCGAATACTGATTCCAGACGACAATCTCAGAAAATGGATAACCTGAAAGTAACAAGAGGAAGCCCCCGGCCGCCACAGCAAGGCCCAGCCAGCGCATTTTCGGATCCCTGATATCTTTTTGGGTGCCCTGTTCATCGGTATACTCAAAACCTTTCCGGCGGCGGATCCATATTCCCAGCAACACCAGGAGTCCCGGAAGCAATTTCACGAAACTCATGATCGTCCAGCGTCTGGGGCCATCTGGATTGGCCGTGACCGGCATCCTGCGGATCCGCGCCGGGTTCTCAAGACCGACAACTGTCAGCTGTTCGCTCCACTGATGCACGGAGAAGTCTTTGTGACCCGGCCACCCCTTCCAGTAATAATACGGCGCGACGTCGAGTCCGGGGACAATCACAAGATCCGGATGCGCGCGCTGGATTTTGCGTAGCCTCGCCAGGTAATTCGAGACTCCGTAACTCATAACCGAGGGCCTGGACTTGGTGAACTTGAAAAGTCCTCGAAATCCGGGGATACCCCACTCCCCCCGCACGAGGAACTGATCGCTGAACACCAGCACGTCGATCCCCTGTTCTTCGGCCATTTCAACGATCTCTTCGGGTGTGCGGGAACCGGCACTGATGGTCGTGTTAATGCGGAAAACGCAGCGGTAGGGACGCAGCGCGCGCTCGTCTTCGCCGGCCTCAACGGTTCCCGATAGAAGGAAAATCAATCCGATAATGAAAAGGCTTTTCCGCATCACGATTGTTTTCGCTTTCGAGCATAGACGGTTATGGAGGAACCCGTCAGTCTTTGGCCACGGGTCAGAAATCGCTCCAGTTCAGCTTTCCAGAACCACATGTGTCGTCGGAACCGTTCCAACAGCCCTCCGGCGCTGCGCGGGATCGCATTTTGCATCTTCAGGACTTTAAAACCCGTTTTACGGAGCAATTTCCCGATGGTGGACGTATTGTAATCGTACAGGTGGCGCGGCGGATTTATCAAAAAAAAACGGCAGCCGAAATCCCCGAGCAAAGCGAGCATCCGATCGACTTTCACGTTGGCGTTGGGCACACGCAATATGAGGTAACCGCCCGGGCGGAGCAGGCTGGCGGTATGGGAGAGGACGGCGGTCGGGTTGGGCACATGTTCCAGAACGTACCACAGGGTGGCCGCCCCAAAACTCCCCCCGGCGAACGGCGCATCCTCCACGTGGCCGGAATGGACCTCAAGATTCAGTTTTTCGCTGGCATACCGGGCCGCATTGGGGGACGGTTCGACTCCGGCGCATTCCCAACCGGCCTCCCGCATCATACGGAGAAAAAAGCCGTGGGCACAACCGACATCCAGCACGCGGTCGGGTTTCATGACAGAGTTGAGAAAATCAACTCCTTCTTTTTGGAACGGTCGCCGCATCTGTTCTTCCCAGAGGTCTTCGCTTTCGGGCTGGAAATAATCCGCATAGAAACGCATCATTTCGTCGGGCGTTGGACGAGGATTGCAAAACACCAGTCCACAATCCCGGCACCGGACCATCCAGAACCCATTTTCCTCCACCACCCGCCGGTGGGAATTCCCGCCGCAGAGGTCACAGAGTACAGTCTCCACCTCCTCCCACTCCCAATCGGTTTGTTCCAGTTCGGGGTTAACCATCAGGTTGCGCCTTCAAAATGTCATCACGTTCCCCCAGGCAACTCAAACGGAAGAAGTCACGTCCTCGTTCCCGGAACTTTCTCACGGCTTTTTTTGTAACAAACGAAAAGTAGCTTTCTTCGGGATGTTCGCAATCAGATGCAACGGTAGAAACACCGCCGTTCTGGATGGTCTTCTCCAGCAGTCGCGCTCCAACGACAGAGCACCGGCGATAAAGGCTGAAAAAAGTGTCTTCCGGTTGGATTTTAACCTTCTCCCGGGCCAATATGCGGCCCGCATCGATATCTGAAGTGACTTCGTGCACCGTCGCACCGCAGAATTCCTCGCCGTTTGCCAGCGTCCAGAAACACGGTGCAACACCCCGGTAAGATGGAAGGTGCGAAGTATGCAGATTCACCGCGGCTCGCTTTGCTTGAGAGATCAGTTTTTCGCCAGCGATCTGATTGAACAGATTCAGGACAATAAAATCGGGATGGAACTCTCGTGTAATCTGCAAGGCTTTTGGTGAATGGCAGTCTTCGATCGAAACAGCATCCAGCGCAAGATGATCAACCACTTCTCGCGCTGACAGATAACGGCGGTTTTCAAATGGGACTCGGCGGAGAGCTTCCAGGCATCGGAGGGATTCAAAACTGAACTGGGTGAAAACCATCGACGCCAGAAAATCGAAGCCCGATCGTTCGACGACTCTCCTCAGCGTCGAGGTTTTCCCTTTCCCCAGTTTCGGCGTCAGCATAACTTTCCATTCGGCGCCAGGAAAAGCCTTGCAAAGTTCACGGAGGACAATAGGGGCATGAAAATGCACCGCTGGCATAAGAACCAAAATGCGGGGAGATCCAGGATGTTCCGGTTCTTTCTCTCGTTGTTGTCCGTAGAGCTTTTCGTATTCTCGGATCATATGATCGACGGTGAAAAGACGATCAGCCCGGCGGCGTGCATTGTCTGCAAGTTTTGCGGCCAGTTTTTCATCCACAGCAACGCTCAGAATAGTTTCAGACATGGCTTTTGGGTCGTGCGACGGAACCAGAAGTCCTTCTTTCCCGTCACGCAGAACACCGGGCACGCCTCCGACCCGCGTCGCCACAACGGGGATTCCGGCCGCCATGGCTTCGATCAGGACGAGCCCCAATGCTTCGTAATGCGAGGGGAGGACGAAAACGTCCATCCCTGACAGCAATTCGGGGATATCTTCACGGTGTCCGGCGAAGACCACGCGGTCCTGCAGTCCTTCAGTTTTGGCCTTTTGCTCCAGCTCGCTGCGAAGCGGTCCTTCGCCGACCAGAAGAAGTCCGGCGTCAGGTTCTCGCCGCATCACCTGCCCCATCGCCTCGATTAAATCCTGAAAACCTTTTTCCGGCGACAGTCGTCCGACGGAACCGATGAGTGGATCAAATCTGTCGGCACCGAGTTCCTTGAGAGCGCTTTCCGTCTCTGCGGGATCAGCCCGGGCGAATCTTTCGGTATTGATGCCATCGTGGACGACCGCGTATTTGTGGGCGGGGGCGAGATGGAGGCGGACCTGTTCCCATTTGTCGTGTTCCGTCAGTGCCACCACTCTATCGGCACATTGTTCGGCAAGCCAGCGGAGAATGAAAAACAGCAGCCACATCGGGCTATCGGAAACGTTCGGGATTTGTGCGGAACGGGCAAAGATGTGACCGTGAGGCGTATATATAATTCGTGGGATACCGGCTATCTTCGCCGCCAGAGTGCCCAGGAACCCTGCTTTTGAGGTATGGGTATGGACAACATCAAAATCGCCGCGCCGGAACAGGCAAACCAACCGGCACAAGGTAACGAGATCGCGCCACGGAGCAACCTCACGGCAGAGCTGAGGAACTTCCATGAGCTCCAGGTCTTCTTTCCCGAGTTCCGAACGATACGTTTCATCCGCATCGGAATCCGGACCGTAGACAACGGAGATATCGTGTTCGCGAGCGGTCAATCCCCGGGCTAAATTTACTAACACCCCCTGCGCTCCCCCACCGCTCAATCTGGTTATGACGAAGCAAATTTTCTTGGCCACAGGTCATCACCGGGTAGAAGAAAGTAATTCCTCGGCTGTTTCGACAACCTTGCTGACAGAAATTTCCTTAAAACATTTACGGCTTTTGCAATGCCGATCTTCACACGGCCAGCAGTCGACATCGGCTCGGATCATGCGAAAATTCCATTCAGGCGGATACGTTCCGTAGCCCTGCCAGTTCCCGGGACCAAACAGACCTACTGTCGGCGTCTGCATGGCGACACTCAGATGCATGGGGCCGGTATCATTGCTGATATAGAGGTCACACAGCTCGATACAAGCCGCAAGTTGTTTAACATTTGTTCGCCCGACGATATTGATAATTTTCTGCTGATTTTTAATACTTTCCATGACTTCTCCGCCAAAGACTCTGAAGACAGACGAAGGCATCCCACCTTCGGGACCGGACGGATCGGTATAAATCAATCGCCTGCCGTACTATTCGCCCGGACATCAGCGAAAACGGGTCCTGACAGCGGTAGAGTTTCGTGCACTCCAGGTATTCATCAACCAGAGGTCCCTCTTCCAGGACCTCGATCCCGGGGCGCTCCGCGGCAAGCGCCACGTATCCGCCCGGATATGTCTTGCGGAGCGACCGCAACGCTGGGACCGCCGTGATGACGTCGCCAATCCCTCCGAGCTTCATCACGAGAATATTTTCCAGTTCGCGCTTCATATCCCTGCCACTTCCCGGAGTCGTTCTTCAACCCGGGGGGCTATCTTGTCCCAGGCATATTTTTTCTCAACAAACTGCCGACAGCGTCGACCGATTTCTTTGCCGTCCATTTCATCACTGAGCAACATCTCGATCTTTTCAGAAATAGCCTCGGCGGAACGAGCCTCGCTGAGCAGCTCCGGGGCAACCTGATTGAGAAGCTCGGGGATAGCCGCAACCGGCGTAGCCACCACCGGTGTTCCACTTGCCATCGCCTCAAGTATGACAATACCGAAACCTTCCAGCGCCGCTGTCGGGAGGACGAAGACGTCGGCAGCAGCGTAGTAATCCGGCAAGAGATCCGGCGGGATAAAACCCTCGAATCGGGTTTTATCGGCCAGCCCAAGATGGCGGGCAAACTCCACTAACTCATTCTGGAGAGGACCGCTACCGCCAATGACAAAAAACGTATCGGGAAATACATTACGGATTTGGCGAGCGGCCCGTAGAAAATTCTTAAGTCCCATCCGACGCACAAGACGCCGCACGGTAAGAACTACCGGTGAATTTTCGGGAAGGTTGAGCTTACGACGTAAAACCTTCTTATCGGGTGCAGGACGAAAAGTTTCGATATCCACACCGTGGGGAATTATATCGGGTTTTCTTTGAACCAGCTTCTGGACTTCGTCTCGCATGAACCGGCTCGCACAAAAAATGCGATCGCAACGCTTGAGAAGCAACCTTTGCGCAAGTCGCCTCTCTTCCACGTTCAAATAGTGCCTGAGGGAGGAACCCGGGGTTTCCAGTTCATATTCCCTGTGCCAGGGGCTTAAAAAATAGCTTATTGTCGGTATTCCGCGTAATTCGCAGAGGAATTCCAACGGCAAACCGGAAAGTATCTGGTAGAAAACAACCACGTCAATTTTTTCGCATCTTAAAAGACGTTCCCCTTTCAACAAATTATGCGAGGCCACTTTTAGTGCGCCGCTGAACTTGCTCATATTGGCGGGCGAAATGCGCGGGGTATGAAGGTGTATCCTCTCAAAACCAGCAAGGGTCGCAGGCGGTTCGGTTGGAGTACAACCCATGAAATGGACGTTATGGCCTCGCTGCGCCAGGCAGCGGCTTAACTGAAATCCAATCCCGTTTGTGACAAACAGGCAGTAGTCCTGGACGAAAAGTAAGTTCATTTTTCGCATAAACTATAGATACATTGTCTCAGTGTTCCATTTTACATCCTGGGGCACAATCAACTACTTACACTATGTTTCCGGATCCCGGGTTTCAAGAACTCAGTATCGCTTAGGGTGTCCGAACAAATAAGGATGCACTGGTTACATCCTGCCAGTTCCATTACGGAGTTTAAGCGACCATGCACAAATTTTCTACCGTTTTTGCAGTTCTGAAGACTTTTGATGCTTGATAGCGAAAGCTACCACTTACCCTCCCTCTTGAAATATGTCATCTTTTGGTGTGTCGGACCCTGGTCCAATTGGCATAAGCATGCTATCTGCATTCCGTTCTCAAAGACCAATTTATAGGAGCCCGGGCTGGAGCGGTCCTACCATTGCGCGAGTTTTTATGGAACTTATCTGCATCTGAATAGCTCCTCCACAACGGCAACGGAAAAGACAACAACGAAAGGCACAGCGGCGCCCCCGTGGTGGATTCAATTTCCGGGAATACCAGTTTCGCCAGCAGAGCTCACTAAGTACCCTGCCGCACCCTTAATATCGTCCACCGCGACTCGCGGTCGCCGCACTCCACAGCCGGCTGGCGCCGGCGGGTTTCACACAGGGGCTGATGGTTGGTGCATCCTGCGGCGGCGAACATCTTCCGGAACCCCAGGTTCTCGGCGGTACCGGCCGGTGTGGTGTCCCGCGCGCCAACGGTGCGCTGTGGATTACGGGGTGTTAAAACGGACCGACGGGACGTTTTACTCACCGCTATGTCGTTCCGCCTTACCTCATCTCTTTTTCTCTAAACGGAGAACAACAAGGAACGACAACGACATAGCGGCGCCACCCGTGGGGGTTTCGCGGGAGAAAGTGCGCAAGTTTTTGTGCAACTTATCTGTATCTGGATAGTTTCTCCCTTGTAGTCCACCGCGACTCGCGGTCGCCGCACTCCAGAGGTGGCGCTCCGCGCCATCGGGGTTCATGCATGGGTCGTCTGTGGTCGCATCCTGTGGCATTGAAGAATTACTGGTTTTGTCGGCTGAACTTTTCGTCGCCCTATCCCAAATGGCCTCATGGAAACATCGTTGAGCGTAACAGTTTCATTTTGTACATAGCCCCTGTACATAACCGCAGGCGTAAGCGATACGCGCCATTGTCAGAACAACCTTCCCGGTCAGGGACGCCTTGCCAACGGTCAGGGCGAACCGTGCCGCCCGGTAGAGCAGACTCCGCCGTGCCGGGAACTCACTACGGTAGCCCGCATCCAGCTCCAGAACAAGATCCGGATGTTCGCGCTGAACGCGGGCGCTGTCGCGGCCTTTCCGGTAACACTGCTCCCAGAAAGCCCGGGGCGTAGCGGGTACGGGATGGTAGGCCCAGGTCTCCGGCACCACCACGACCCTGTAACCCGCCTGTCGGACGCGGTGTCGCAGGTCCGGATCGGTCCCGCTGACGATATCCTCGTTCTCCCACCCGACGTCTTTGTAGAGTTGAGTCGGCATGCAGAGACACATGTGCGTCACCATGTCGCTATCGACCAGCTCATCCTGAACGGGAAACGTGGTTCGAGGGATCTGCTGGGCGATACTTTTCTGAAACCGGTTGGAATCGGGGCGGATTTGCTGGGAGGCGCCGGTCATTCCGACATCGTCACGCTCTTTAAACGGCTGTATGAGGTTTTCAAGCACCCGTTCGTGCCCGAGAGTCACATCGTCGTCGATGCAGACCAGGTAATCCCCCCGCGCTTCCCGCACCCCCACATTCCGTGCTCGCCCGTTGGGCCTGACGCCGATCACCAATAGCACTTCCACATCATCAAGAGTCTGCTCTCGGATCTGCCCAATCAACTCCGGCACATTCCCATCCCGCCAGCCATCCAATGAGGGGATCACAACCGAAACATGAGGTGAATCAGACGTGTTCTCGAAAGTATAGCGTCTCACGTGATCGGTAAGTCTCGTTGTGGAAGCAAAGACCAGTACCGAGTCTGTCTTTTCCACAAAAGCCAAAAAGATTCCTCCAGCCTTTTTAATTCACGATCGAACGCGTTTTTCCCGGCAGTATAAACCACACCGTATACTGTTTCCTCGCAATCCGCTACTCCAAATAACCCATTTTCCGCAGCCGTTCCATCACGACATGATCGTCCGCACTCGCAGTATCTTTCAAGAACCTGGGGGAATGTTCGCAGCGCTCATACGATGGTTTGCCAAGTCTTTCCCGCGTTGATGCCGAAAACGCTTCCGTTAGAACGCGTCCCGTGCAGCTTTCCGGAATAGGACAACCCGACAGGTAAAGAACAGTCGGCATCAGATCGCGGAGCGTTGCATTCCGCGGACAGCCACTGAAACATTCCCCTCCCAGGGAAACAATTCCTGTCATGCTGTGATCGCTCTCAGGGCGCTTGATATATTTTCGTCCCGCGAAACGAGAGTGTACATTTAGCTTTCCCGGCAACACCGCAAATTCCGGTATTTTGTCGAAAAACTCACCATCCCTGCGAAATAGTTTTTCTCGTGGAACCAGGGAAACCCCTTTTACATCACGGAATACATCCTTCAAGTTCTCAGTGGTGTCGTCCCATTCTGCCGCAACCCGGATCCCGCGAAAAATTCCGTCCGTACACCGCACGGGCCCCGATTCTTCATTCGGCCCCGCCGCAGTGGAACTCGGTTCTTGCCCCGGTAGCATCTGCCGCAGGAATTTCAGAGCCTCACGACGCCGCGATCCTGGAGGTGCCAACCGGTGGGCGTGGTAACGCAGCTCGTTCATTAACCTGTTTGTGGCCTGCGCAGAAATAATGTTGGCATCCGCGAGAACGTCTCTCACGAAAACAGCACCGGGATACACCCGGAACCCATGATCGGAAAACATAATAAAATTGTGGGACGAGGAAAATTTCTGCAACAAAGATTCAAGAAATTTACCCAGCTGCCCCAATATTTCACCGGCCAGACGCTCAATCCTGGATTTTCGTCCTTGCCGCAATCCAACCAGACAGGCATGCTGGATCCAGTCGGTAATGCGTATCAAAAAGAACACCACATCATGTTCGCCCCGCCCGAGAACCTCTTCAATGATAGCGCATTTTGAACGAAACACCTTCCGTTCCGCCAGGAGCATTTTGTAGGAAGAAGTTTCCCCGTAGGGATACAGCCGATATTCGCGTATGGATGGAAAACGTGCCGCAAGGTCCGATGGATGGATAAAATCGCTCATTTCGTCGCTCGGCGTCAAAAAGGACGTAATCATGTCGACATCTGCTCTGGGAGGATAACTGAGGGGCAGATTGAGAAGAAAAACACGCAGGCCGTTTTCATGCAAGATTTCGTAGAAAGTCTTCCGCCTCAAAGCCCGGCCCTTGTACAGTCGTCCCTGTTCCGTATCACTAATAAAACCAAGGATCCCGTGATCCTCGGGCCCAACGCCGGTCTGGAAAGACGCAAAGGCGGGCCCGGTGTAATACGGATAAACGCTCTGCAGGTCTGTAAAGAATGAGCTTTCCAGCACCTGCCTGAGTTCGGCCGCCGCCTGCAGTTCCAGAAGCTCACGTCCGACACCATCCAGACCAAGCAATATGAGTTTTTTCTTCTCTGTCACACGAAAAAGGTATCAGCCTTCTTATCTTGAGTCAATCGAGCAATGCTGAAGGGATGGTTTAGCCTGAAGAAACGGTTTTTCACCCCACCGGATTTAGTGTTCGCCCGCCACACGTATGCCCGAGGCGAACAAGTCCACTCTCCAAGTCCCATGAGCGGACTGGACTTCAGCCAAAGGCTGGGGTTCAGAACGCGGTGCAGTAACACTCGGGACTCGCAGAACAAAGACGAACAACGGCCGGCAGGTCCGCCTCGGCGATGCGGAGCTACAGCTACCTCGCATTTTCCAACGGTTGTCCGCCTCAAGTCCAGTTTCGCCTGCCGCTGGCCGGCTCAGCTGAACTCGAGTCTGCAGGATATGCGATCGAGAAGCGGGGTTGCAAACTTACAGAATCATTGACACTAAACATGGGGTTTATATTACGACAACCCTTAAGGAGTTTTCCGAAGGAAACCTGAGGAATCTGAACCGGCTGTTGCGGAATTGCACGGCGGTTGTTTACCGGCTACCGGGGAAAGCACTTCTGAACCAAAAAATCCGGGCAGCACCGTGTTAGCGTTCCTGCTGTTCCACCTTCGCGGCGAAAGCGACAAGGCACGGGGAAATGTAAACGGATGGTCTGGTCTCGCCAGGCCTTTCGATAAAGTAGACCAGTTTTAGCATTTGCCGGTAGAAAAAGCGAACAGTGGCGGCCAGCAGCGATCGAGGATGCAAAGATCCTGACCAGAGTCTATCTGGCCTAATCTCAATATCGCAGAAACCGGCAAGCCAGAGCACCTGTTTCAAGCTCGTTTCGACAAAACCAACTTCATGAGTGAAATCAAGATAGCGCGAATAAAGCCCACCCGTAAGACGGGCCATATTGGGCGTGCTGATTAATAGATGTCCCCCGGGCGCAAGAGACTCCCGGATAGCACGCAGTACGGAAACAATCTGGCCCTTCTCAATATGCTCTATCACATTGAACATTGTGACCAAATCATGTTCGCCCCTATGTTCCCGCAGAAACTTGACCGGTTCACGGCTCAGATAAATTTTTTCGGTGACATGCTCCCGGACATATTCCACCTGTTCTCGATACGCCTCCAATCCCACTACATTTTGATATCCTTGAGTTTTTAGATAATACAAAAAAAGTCCGTTCCCGGCACCGAAATCCAGGATCCGTGCATCTTTCCGCTCCGGCAAATATTCAGCGAAAGCTTCGTACGCCCGGCACGTTTCATCGTTCGGCACTTCCGCCATATAACGGAAATGCGTGCTGTGGTAGCGGTCAGTCGCTTCCGCCTTCCCGTTCTTCCGTGGCTCGCTCTCCGAAGCCTCCAGAGGATCTTGGGAAGACCCGTCACAACTATTTCTCTGTCCTACCATTTTCTCCCCTTTTGGTTCTCATAATTTTTTTGTGTGTGAAACTAAAGCAAACAGAGTTTTCCTGCTTTACCTTGCCAACTGACAACACTCACACATCCGGACAAACCGTTGCGCAAGTAGGTCTGCGCCGTACTCGGTCCCCACTTTTTGTTGAGCGGCTGTTCCAAGACTCCTTCGCAACTTCGGATTACGAATCAATTTCAGGAGCGCTTCCGCCACCTCATCTGGTTTTCCCGGACTCACCAGAAGTCCGGTTTCACCGTGATCAATTATCTCCTTCAGGCCACCGACACGCGTTACCACACAGGATAGCCCGGCCTGCATAGCCTCGCGGACCGCCGCACTCAATCCTTCGGTGACGGAAGTCAGCGCAAACATATCCATCGCCCCCAGCAAATCTGGGATATCGTCCCGGTAGCCCAGAAAGTGTACCCGGTCTTTCAGGCCCAATCTGGTCACCATATTCTCGAGTTTCGGACGGTCAGCTCCTTCACCAACAATCACGAAATGGACCTCGGGGACCTCTTTTTCAACGGTTGAAGCGGCCCGAATCAGAGTCGGATAATCCTTGCGCCAGTTCAGGTTTGCCACGGTTCCAATAACGCAAGCCGGTTTTGGTATCCCAAGGGCTTTCTCAACCTCTTCTCCTCTTCTTTCTGGAACATCGGTCTCCTCCGCTATGGGAGGCGGTATAACCCACACGCGCTCTCGCTGGATACCATAGACTTTTTCGAGATCACGGCTAATAGCGCGGCACCCCGCACTGAAGCGGTTCGCATGGCGGACCGCCCAACGTTCCGCCCGCAGCCATCGGTCCCCTTCCGCTCCCGGACTGCTACCCCACCGCAAACAGATTACTGGAACTCCCGCAACCTTCCCTGAAGCTACTGCGCAGATGCGACTCATTATACGCATTCCCACAACGGCGTCGGGGGAATTGCTTCTGAGAAACCAGGTTAATCGGGCAAATGCCAACGGCGCCGTCAATTTGGAACAGTTCAATTCCTTTACCTCAACCCCTTCGGCGCGGAACTTTTCTGCCAGTCCGCCGTGTCCGAACAAAGCCACAACACTCAGTTCAACGTCTCGTGGCAAATGGCGTGACAGAACCAGAAGTCCCTTCTCCGTGCCCCCAACCTGAAGATCATCGATGATACACACGATCTTCATTGCCTCCCCCTCCCTGGTTTTCGGGCGCGAAGCCGACTGTGCAAACCGAATAAACTTCCCCATCCCATCTGTTCGGCCAGCGTTGCTGCGCCAACCCATGCTCGCAGAAGACCCGTCGGAATAAATTGGAGATACGATTCATGCGGCAGACATACCACTGTGGTTAACTCCCTGATTGCGAGTCCGGATTGTTGGGCCAGGTGGAGAAGGCGGCCGCTGCTTATGGGGCTGTCGTAGACGTCCGGCTTCGGCGGTGCCCCCCACCCTTTCCCGTGAAATCCTCGGTATAGCCTGCGCGGCAGCGCACAAACCAGCTTCCAGAAATCCACCATCACGCGCCGGGGTGTCGTCAAAAGCAGAACGCCGCCCGGTTTCAACACACGGGCCATCTCCCGCATGGCACGCCGCTTGTCGTAGACGTGTTCGATGACTTCGCTGCAGGTAACGCCGTCGAATGTGGCATCGGGAAACGGCAGGTTCTCCAGATCGGCCACCATCGGGAGGGCAAAACGCGGATTTTCGTCGCGGGATCGGATGGCAAGCGAACGCAGATGCTGCTCCGAAATATCCGTCCCGACGAAACGGAAGGACCTTTCGGGATATTTTTCTCTAATCTGGTAGGGCAAAAATCCCGCGCCGGTGCCAGCATCCAAAAAAAGGTTACCCGGAGCGGAGCGGAATTCCCGCAATATCCAGCCCTTGACCCGCTCATAACGGTATTTTTCCGCAAATTCCGGTATTCCCGATCGTCGTGCGTGTTCCAAATGGTCGAAATACGGATCTTCGTTCCCGTAACCTTCCTCAAAACACTGCCGACTCCACTTTTGCCGCCCCCCTCCGTGCGTCTCGGACAAGTTGGATTCCTGGAGCACCAGGATGCCATCGTCCATGAAGGCTTCAACTCCGCATTCGGGGCATGTTCCTGCCCCATTTTTTTCGTCCGCAACCATCGCCACAAATGTGGCTTGGCAACGCGGACATTCAACCGGTAACTGGAATTCATTTTCTGACATAGCTGGTGAGCCGATCGATTATTAATTTGAGCTCGCGTATTCGTAGCGCCCAGCACGCCAGTATATAGGGAATGGAAACGGCCAGCACGCCGATACAGATTTCGAAAAACAGTGGGATAGCTCTTTGAGGCAGGAGAAAAATGAAAATCAACCGGTGAAGCACACTGGAGCCCACAGCTGCGAGTCCAAGCCGGCTGTAAGTACCGATATCTTTCACTGGAACAAGCTGGCGCCCTCGCCGTTTTAACACCCAGAGTCCCACGATCACACGCACTCCGACAACCCCGGCGTTTGCAACTGCCAGTCCGATAAGTGACCAGGTGCGAAACAATAGCCCGTTAAGAATAATTGCCGCGACAGCGTGAACAGCTCCAAGCACAAGAATCGTTTTGACATCTTGTGCGCCATAAAAAACCTTGGTGAGTACATTCTGAAAAACGAGCAAGAAGGCTCCGCAAGCATAAACCCCGAGCAGCGCCGAAAGAACCAAAGTATCTTCTGAACCGAACTGGCCACGTTCGAACAAAAACCGCACGATCTCACGACGATGGAGAAAAACTACCAGGACAATGGGAATCAGAACAAAGATTGCCGTACGGATCCCCAGAGACGCGTTTTTATCCATGGATTCCGGTTTTTCCCTGGCCGCCTGCTGCGTCAATAAAGGATAAAGCGCAATGAGGAAGGGGCCGATAGCCAGACTCACCATCATGCCGGATAGAGCGGTCGCGTAACTTACAAGAGCCAGGCCACCCGTAACGGTCGAAGCCAACCGACTCTGCACAATTAAGTTGGTTCTGCCCAAAAGAACCGCACCCCCAATCGCCATAACCAACCTCCACATCCGCTTTTTGGTGTCTGGAGGAGGCGGGCTAACGCCATGTTCCCGAATCACAAGCGCAAAAATGCCCCCCAAAACCAAAAATCGGAGCAAAACACCAACCAACATGCCACTCGCCCAGGACGCAACTCCTATGTCGGAGGCAAAAAGCGCGAGAAACAGTAACTGAGTCAGGCCGGGAATAATGGACGCCACACCAAGCACCGCAAAGTGCCTGTATGACTGGATGAAGCCGGTTGCCAGAAGAACAAGACTCATCAAGACAAACAGTGGGGAAACCAACCGCGCCAGCATCACGGTCAAACCGGCCTGGTGAGAGGTAAGACCGGGGGCCACGAATTCAATACACGAAGCGGGAAACAGAAAATAAAACACGGAGACAAGAGCCAGGGCAACGACAATGCGTTTTACCGCGTGTAAAGCCAAACCGAGAGCTGCACTCTCTCCATGACTATGCCGCACGGCCTGAAGGCTCGGCACAAGCGCGAAATACAGAGCGCCGCCCACGAGAAAGTCTCCCAAAATACGAGGGAGCTTCATGGACGCCATGAATGCGTCGATCTCGCCGCTTTCTACCCCGAACTTCTGTGCAGCCACCGCCCTGACTCCAAGGCTTATACCAGATCGCAAGATTGCGCACACACCAATCCACAACGCCCCGCTGGTCAGACTCTGGCCGCGTATACGCATTTTCCTTTTGGGAACCTTACAGAAAAATATCGGGGGAAATTACTGTTTGCGAATCACATTATTAAAATTGCGGATCCTGGAATTAATGAGCTCTCTTTGCAGGGAAATCTTATGATAAAAAGCCTCCTGACGCCCATAATAAACGGGCGGCGACCCTCTTCACAATTCCAATTTTGTCGCTATGTCAGCCCAACAGCGCGATCGGCGCCGCACTCCGACATTTTGCTCCTTGCGGCAGAAACCGAGAACCACTAACGACTGACGACCTCAACGGCAAGGGACGAAAGGGACTTAAGGGACGGAAAGGACTCGTGGAGCGGGAGCCACAAAAAATGTGGGCAGTATGTTGCCACGTCAACTTTGAACCGTCTCCGGTCGACTTCACTCACTCCAGCGTCGCTGATCCGTTCACTCACTCCAATCCGTGCGTCAGTTCACTCTCAACCGCCCTTTCCTCTGTCTCCTCTTCCGCCGCCTCATTCTCCCCCTCCCGTCGAGCAAAATGCCCGACCGCCACCAATCCCAGCATAAAAAAGAAGGGCTCTGTGGTGCGGATAGTGTAGAAATTTGACGCCGTAAAGGCGTGGACCCACAGCGCCACCTGTGCGCCCATAAACCCCAGCGCCAGACCCTGCACCGGCGAATCTTCTTCCCGGCTTTCCTCCAAACAAAGCCGGAACGCCGATATTTGTATCCAGATGAACGTAAGCAAACCGGCCAGACCGGTCTCCGCAAGCTCACGAAACCAGTGCGAATCGTAATAGCCCATCGGCCGTGAACCCGGTCCCATACCAAGAATCGGATGGCGGCTAAAGTATTGAAGGGCATTACCCCACGCGTTCCAGCGCGCGCCCATTGAGGAATCAGCCTGCGGTCCTTCCGTAAATACACTCCAAATCGACGACAGTTGTCTTCCCACCGGTTCGAAAACTCGTGCCGCAAAACCTTTTGAAAGGAAAACCCCCCCCAACAAAATCACAGTTCCCAGAAACAGCACGGTAGAAGCCATCCAGCCGAATTGTTTCCAGGAAGCCCGACTCCTATCGAAAAACAGGACCGGCAGGACCGCAAACGGCAAAGCCACGTATGCCCCACGCGAATAGCTAAAGGTCAAACACAAAATGGAAAACACAAGCAAAGAAATCAAACCTATTTTCAGCCATGGGTGCGACTCACGTGTCGCGAGTGCAAAGCTAACGGCTATCACAAGTAAGGTAAAACCACCCAGCGTATTGGCCTCACCTATTCCGAACACAGATGTCACACCCCCGTATTGCGCCGGGGTTTGCACTGTCATAAATTGATAAATCCCGATAACTGACACCACCAGGCATCCGGCCAAAAATAGATACAGCATCCATCTCGCGGTATCCCAATCCCGAAAAATAGATGTAACCATGAAAAAGACAAGAAAATATTCCACCCTCTTGCCGGTGTAGAAAACCGCGCTGGCGAATTCAGTATTTCCCAGTAAAACATTTGAGAGCGCGGAAATTATGAGAATGCCGCTCATCACCAGAATCGGCGCGGCGGGGCGGCTCCAGCGCAGAATCGCCCCTTCTTTTCTCCTTGCCATCCGCGCCAACCACCCCATCGCCACCAGCACGATGATCAAATCATCGCCCCTGACGGTTACCTCGCGTGATCCCGCCGCCCCCACGATAACTTCCGGGCTGAAAAGCATCATCAACAGTAAAAGTCCCAGTCCGATACGGGGGAAGAAAAACGTGATACCGGCCAGGTAGAGACCCACCACCCATACAAAAGCCGCTCCGGCGCTCTGGGTCACCAGAAAAGCACTCCCCGCCACGCATGCCATAATCGCGGCCGTGATCGGTAACGCCAGCCTGGATTCGCGCATCGGCAACCTCAGATGAAGTTATCGAAAAACCCGCTTTGTGCCGGTCTCCCAGCTTTTTCACAGTGTTAATTATATTCGAGCCATCCGCGTTATCGTAGCAGTACCGATGTGTCCCTGTGCATTACAACCCGGACTTGCGAAGGCATATCCAAACGCTCCAAAGGGATAGATATTCCAACGGGTCGACCGAGTTCTGCCCGAGAATTTGGTCCTCAGACCGAACCCGCTTTTCTCAAGCCGCGCCGGTGTTGCAGCGGCGCGGAAGCCAAACGCAGGAGTGTTATATTATACTTCAAGTACCGGCAGACAAAGCAGATGTGGTGCTGGCGCGGAGGCTACAACGATCATACTCGGCACAGATGCGTCCACTGTTACATACCAACTGACTTTGTAGTTAACAGCAGGACGAGAAGATTGCCGGGGCGTGTACTTGCGGCCGCTGGGAGGAAGGGGGCCACAAAGTTTATCCATTCTTCGGCGATCAATCCTGATCCTGGCTCCCAACACCAATTCCGACTATCATAGCCCGGATTTTCATATTAGGCCTAATCCGAGCCGTTTCCCGGATACCCATAGCGCTCGCCGTAAGCACGTTTGTAATACGGAGGCAGGTGGACGTCGGACTCGATCTGGTTCAGCACAATACCAAGAACATCCATGCCTTTACCTTCCATGAGTTTGAGCGCCCGAAGTAGCAAATGGCGCGACACACCACCGACCGTGTAGACCATGAGGGCTTTCGGCACAGTTTTCCCGAGAGCAAGTGTATCTACCACAGGGATTACGGGGGGCGTATCCACGTAGACGATATCGTATTCCAGCGAAACGTGCTTAATAAGTTCTTCCATGCGGGAAGAGCCAATTAATTCGGCAGGATTAGGCATTTCCGTCCCGGCTGTGAGAACGTGTAACTTCTCGATATTTGGCAGCGAGAGCAAATCATCCCATTCTTTGAATCCCATCAGAAGATCTACGATTCCGCGTGTGCATTTTTCCGGGGGCGTCTGCCCTAACAGAAGATCACTCAGACCGGGTGAACGCGAGACGCCGAGCAGACGATGAATACTGGGGTTTCGCATTTCGGCCTCGAGAAGCAGTACTTTTTTGTCCATTTGAACAGCCAGCATTGCCAGGTTAGCCGTGATAAGAGTCTTGCCCTCCCGTGGCGCTGCGGAAGTAATCATAAGAACATTCCGGCCGTCATCCTCCTCGAGGGCGCTAAAGGTCGCTTCTCGCAAACTTCGATAACATTCTACCTCAGGACTCTCCGAAGGTAGATTGCAAACCATACGTTTGCGAAGCATTTCCCCATTTTTGTCCGAGGAATTTTTCTTCGAAGAAAATGGATTATGGCTTTTCGGTCCGCTGTGCGGAATCAGAGCCAAAACGGGCAAGCCGGTGCGTTCTTCAATATCCTCGACGCGCCCGATTGACGTATCGAAAGTCTCAACCAAAAAACACATCATGATTGCCGAAACGATTCCGAGCAATCCCCCTATACCGATGTTCATCCCCACACTGGGACGAATTTTGCTGGCAGAACCGTCCGGTCCGCCGGCTTTTGCAACGATATCAATCTTCTGAGCCGCACTTTCCCTCTTTGAAGCATGGTCGATCTCGGCAGCATGCAATTGCATAGTTAGTTGATTTCGCAGTTCCCTCAGCCTGTCTCTTTCAGCCACCGCCTGCGAATACTGAAGCTGTTTTTCCGGGATAGACTGAAGAATTGCCTTCAGTTCCTTGCGCTCCTCAAACAATTTTTGAACTTCCGGATGCTTATCCGTATACTCCTGTCGTTTCCGAGCAAGTTCTTTATCCAAAGTGGCAATCCGGGTCCTGTATGTTGCCGCCGTGCCAAGTCGAACGTCCGCCTTTTCCAGCCGTTGAGCCGTCTCTTCAGTCTTTTCCAGCTTGGTTATTACTCCATTGAGGCTCTTTCGCAGAAGTTGCACCGTCTTGCGTGCTTCATGCGAGCGGCTTTCGATGTATTCTTCCTTGTAGGCCTCTGCCATAGCATCGGCTACAAGGGCAACGTATGCCCTGTTTGGCCCTTTTGTTATAATTTGGACCAGATCGCTACGTGCCACTTGTTCGGCCGAGACAGCCGCCCGGATATCCCCCGTGCTGATACCTTTGATTTCCTCTCGCAATTCATCCTTATTTTTCAACAGCTGAACCGCTTTACGGTGGATCTCATTCGACTGCTCGATCATCTGGATCTCGGTTTCCAGCCCACCCTGCATTCCATACCAAACTATGCTCTCCCCTTTCATCGTTGCCATCGGTTCCCGAGCCGATATCCGCAAAACCGCTCCGGACTTCCAGAGAGGTTCCTGACGCAAAGTGACGGCGATGACACCGATTAAGACTCCGACGAAAGTGGCAATGGCCCATCCCTTGCGGCGGAGAATAACCTGCCATTGCTCGGATAGGTCGATATCTATGTCCGCAGGCATCTGATTTGACCTCCCTTTTCTCTTTGAATAAACTGCGTGGGCCAGGCCAAAGGCCGAAATAAACATCAAAGAGTGCAAAGGACATTAAAATCTATAGCCACAAATCCCTTTACAATCAACCCATCAACCATAAAAAAACCTTGATTCATACAGCCGTAGTGCTATAAATTATAAGTGTGCGGGGAGCCGAATTGCAACATTTTCGTTCGGTACGTGATTCCCATAGCGGAAGAATATCGGAATAAGAGGACGGCAAAACGAATTTCTATCCGGCCTGAATTGTTTCTGACGGGCTGTTGGAACCCGTACAGCAAACACAGCTGCATCAGAAAGATCCATATCAAAAATATAACAAGGGAAAACCATGGAAAACCGACAACGGGGAACCAAAACGGACAAATCTGGTAGACTGAAATTATACCGCGCCGTTGCGGAACCGGCGAAATCTGTGGTTAAAACCCACCAGAACCTTGTCCGAGAGATCGCCGAAATCCTTGAAAAGGTCTCCCAGCAAAAGTCGGATTGGGATTTACAATATTGTTCCGCAATTGTCGAAATGCTTAATGCAGCTCTCGTAGAGCATCCTCGTTTCCTGCTCTTCGCGGCGCGGAGACGTAAAAACGGTCTTGAAACATCCAACAGATTTTCCGTCCTGAGCCATCAAAGCATACGTTGTTCAATCGGAATGCTCGGTTGCTGCCGGGCAGCCGGGTTATCCGAAAACCAGGTTAGACTCGGAGCTCTGGCAGGCCTTGTCCATAATTTCGGCATGGCGTTAATACCCGAAGAAATCGTAACCAAACCTGCGAAATTGAATCGCTCGGAACTTAAGAAGATGCGTGAACACCCAAACAAAGGGGCCAGAATACCGCAGATTGCCCAAAACGGAGAGCTCGCACAAATCGTTGGTCAAGCCCGCGAAAGAAACGATGGTAGCGGTTATCCTCGGGGTCTAAAAGACTCAGAAATACATCCTCTGGCCGCTTTTCTCCACGCTATCGACCTGTTCGAAGCCCTTACTCAACCCCGGCCTTACCGTGAAAGCGAAGCTGACTACAACGCACTGAAAATTATCCATCACTGGGAAAACGGACGGCTTCAAAATCGACCGGCTCGGGCTCTCCTCGAATTTTATACCGTCTACCCTATCACAACACTGGTCGAATTGAATACAAGGCATCGGGGTAAAGTGGTCGATACCCACGAATTCGCTCCCCTCAGCCCTGTATTGGCCGTTCTCCAGGACGCAAACAAAAATGCTTACGATGAACCCTGGGCATTGGACCTCAATCAGGAAAGACATTTCCGCATCAAGAGAGTAATCTCCGAAGATCGCGACCTCTCCGCTCTCGCTTCCATGATCTGCTGACAGGTATGTGCCTCCCACCCAATTCCTCGACCTGCTGTCCTGGATTCATCTGAATCTCACCTTTTTCCTGCATCTCACAGACGCCAGGGTAATTAAAACGAGGGCATGCTTTTTCTGATCAAGAGTTTCCGATAACACAATAAGGGCTGGGAAGTCTTGTTTTAAGTGATCATCCATACTTCATGATTATCGGAGCCGTCCCGCTGTCCATCTCCCCGGCCAAAGTGTGAATGTCATTCAAAACAAAAGCGGAACAGGGGGAGGCCCGACCACTGGCCCGGATTTTACGGATAATTGGACGCCCTTTTTGTCAAGTCAGGGCAGAATCTTCATTGGACCTGGTTCACAACCCTTCTCAGCCAAATATCCGGGCTAAAAAAACGGCGCATAAATCTGATAACTTAAAATCAGTGATCAGCAACGAGGCGAACGCTACGTTGCGAAACGATTAGCTTTAATGCCTTTTTCACAAGGAAGATACAGACATCTTCCGGCACAGTAGCACTGGCCGGAAATTGTGAACACTTTTTATTGTTGTAAATTCTTACGCCTGAACAGCATGCGCCGTTTTATATAGCCTGCATCCGAAGTGCGCGTTTAGCGTGTCGAGTGCCGTTCCAAAAAAGGCCCGTAGGGCCGGAGCAGACGTAGCCCCGGGCGATCCCGGGCTCTTCGGGGGAGCCCGGGGTTAGCGGTTCGGGTAACGTGCCGGCGGAACGCGCGAACAGTGTTCGCCGCGGCAAGCTTGCCGCGCTCGCCTCCGGCGAGGCGATCCGCCTGTTTGGGCTGCTTCCCAATGGCAACCCGGGGCTCGTTCGGCCCAACAGCGGCCTCATTTCGCCCCGGGCTACGGCGTGAATTGTCGTGATAGAGCACC
>JBKHIT010000011.1:0-96692 GCA_046538485.1 Candidatus Brocadiia bacterium
GTTTACGACTCGGTGCTCTATCACGACAATTCACGCCGTAGCCCGGGGTGCGCCCCGTCGTTTGAGCAAACCCCGGGATCTCGGGCATCGCATATAATTTCCAAGCCCCAACGGGGCGGTGCAGGGGGTTCGCGGGTTCATCGTATTTGTGTGTTCGCATTTTGTGTTTTGCGTTCACCATGTTTCTCTCTGCGTCGCCCCTTCGGGGCTCTAAAACTATGGGAAAATCCTTTCTCCCCCGGGCTCACTTTGTTCACCCGGGGCTACGTCTGCGTCGCCCACTTCGTGGGCTTTGCGATTGTAAGGTTATTCACAGAATACGTACCGTTCATCGTATTCCATTCCGTGTTTTTCCAGCAGGGCAATGAATTCTTCTTCAAAACCTCTTGATTTGTGATGTTTCTCCTGGTTACGCACATACTTGGCGACATCCGGCACTCTCGAGGCGCTGACAGTGAATGCTCCGTATCCGGACTGCCAGGACATATCCTTCAAGTTCGGAAATTCCCTGTGTATCCATCCCGATGATTTTGATTTCAATTGTCCCATCACGTCCGACATATTGAATACGGGCCTTATATCGCAGAGCACATGAACGTGATGGTCCACCCCTCCAACTTCGCGTGCAAAACCAAATTCCTCGTTGATGATTTCTGCGATGTATGCGTGTAATCGGTCGCGCATATCGTCATACAATGCCGCGATACGGCCTTTCGTGCTCCAGACTCCGTGGTAGGTCAGTTTAGTGTAGGACATGAGGTTCCTTTCGGTAACAATCAATGTATGGGTATATTTTAGCCCCTGAAAGGGGCGATGGCAGACGTAGCCCGGGGTGCGCCCGTCGTTTGGGCAAACCCCGGGATCTCGGGCATCGCACACAATTTCTAAGCCCCAACGGGGCGGTGCAGGGTGTTCGCGGGTTCATCGTATTTGTGTGTTCGCATTTCGGGTTTTGCGTTCATCATGTTTCCCTCTGCGTCGCCCCCGTTGGGGGCTCTGGGATTTTTGGGGGGGGGCTCCTGGTCCCGGAGTTTGCGCGCCAGACAGCGGCGCGGCTGCGCACCGGGCTACGTCTGCTCCGCCCCCGTTCGGGGGCTTTAAAACTATGGGAAAATCCTTTCTCCCCCGGGCTCACTTTGTTCACCCGGGGCTACGTCTGCGTCGCCCACTTCGTGGGCTATCTCGCAACCGCGCCTGAGGCGGGCAAGCTCTCTCAACTCTCTCCAGCGCTTCAATCCGTTCACTCTCAACTGCCGTTATGCCGTTCACACGTGCTGCAGGTTCGGATCGTCGGCAATCTCCGGGATTCGCCGGCCGAGATACGGGAGTTCGGGTAGCCCGTGCCGACGACGCAGCAGGTGGTAGGCGGGCGAGGTGAGCATCCGGCAGGCGTCGACCGCTTTCCGCCAGTGGGGCCGGCTGACCTCCTTCACCACCTCCGGATCCGGCAGACGGCCGAAATCCCAGGCGCCACACAAGCGCACCAGGAAGTCGATTTTCCTCTCCATCGTGTCCAGTCGACGAGGCGTGGGCTGATCGGGATACAGCGCACCATTGATCACTTTCTTTTTATCCTCTTCACTGTCCATTTTTCACCAACACCTCCCGGAACCACTCCCGCGTTGTCGCTGCCTCTGCCCGTGCATCGTCGTCCTCAATACCATCCAGCGGTCGCTGGATTGCGATCCTCTCCAGATGCGTTTCCACTGCCAGCCGGGCCCGTTGCATATCGGTATCGCTGCCGCTACGCTTCTGCCGTTCCTGCCATAACTTCCAGCATTTCTCAGCCGTGGTCAGACCAGCTGTGCAAGCAGTATAGATATCCCGAAAATCACGCGGAGCACCACGCTCCACCAGTGCCACCATTTTGGAGGCCAAAATATCATCCAGGCTGTCCACGGGCACATGCACCCAGTCCGCTCTCACGGACTCAGACAGCTGCGCGGACCGCCGCGCGATCTGGAAGCTGAAGACGGTATCGCCCTCTTTCTTTAATTCTAGGCTTGTTACTTCGCCCCACCGGTTAACATCCACCTCTCCGTCCTCTTCCAGAGTCCCCCTCACACAGGCAACAACTCCGCGCATCGCCTCTTCGGTCGCCTCCGGGGTCCACCAGGCATCCACGTCATGAGTCGTACGGTAATCCAGGTAGTGCAACAACCCCAATCCCCCGCCCACCGAGATACACCCGGCCAGCCCCGCATCTTCGAGAGCCTCCAGAGATTTTTGCGCAAAACGAGAAAGATGGGTCGGTCGTTGTGGCTCTCTGTTTGTTCCAGCATCCCCGAACATCGGCATCTCCGCTGTTTGTGTATGTCGACTACGAATATTGTATGAGCACCCATTTAATTTGCCAACTATATGCTGCCGCCGAAGAGGCCAGAGCCGCGTCTTTATCGTGCCGCGAGACGAACAGCGCGTAATCGGCGATTTCGTTGCGGTCGCGACGCCGGAAGGTGAGCTGTGTTTCGAACTTCCATCCCAGCAGTCTGAGGGCCAGCTGGATGAACTCGTCTTCGGTCTGGGCCTCGTTGCGGGTGGAAAGGATGGAACGTTTGTCGTTCAGCAATTCGATAAGGTCGCTTCGAGTATCGCTGTAATCTTTCTGCCATTCGCCGCGTTCCGGCAGGAGTTTGTCCAGGTAATAATCCGAGAACAGTCCGTAATTCCTCGTAACAGCTGAATCCATCCGAACAGCGCCCTCCTGACGTTTGTTTCGTAAGGTGTTGGTATTATATGGCGGGAGAGACGCGAATTAAACCGGAGGGGGAACGGCGGAACGGGAAGGCATAAGTGAACCGAGGAACATCCGGGAGACAGTTTTGAGTTTCCACGAGAAACCAGCACCCACGAACAACAACGGACAGATCACCACGAAGGGCACGACGAATGGCATTTTTTCAGCCGCTACGGGGCGTCCTCAGACGTAGCCCGGGGTGCGCCCCGTCGTTTGGGCAAACCCTGGGATCTCGGGCATCCCACACAATTTCCAAGCCCCAACGGGGCGGTGCAGCGGGTTCACGGGTTCATCATATTTGTGTGATCGTGTTTTGTTCATCGTGTTTCCCTCTGCATCGCCCCTTCGGGGCTATCTTTGGTTGGGTACACTTTTCATCCCGGAGCTTGCGCGCCACACGACGGCGCGGCTACGCACCGGGCTACGTCTGCATCGCTCCCGTTGGGGGCTCTAACGACGGGAGGTGGTTGTTGCTGAAAGCTGCTGAAATTTTTGTCCCCTCTCCCCGGGGAGTCAATCCCCGAGCAACAGGTCCTCGATCTCTTCCTCGTCCATCTCCTCCTGCTCCCCCTCAAGATCCTGCATGCTGCCCTCGACATCCGGCATGCCGCCTTCGGGCCTGCCTTTCCCGCAAAAAACAGCATACCCCCAAAGATGCGGCTTCAGACGGGCTTCCAGCGCCTCGTCGCTCGTCCCGTTCGCCAGTTTGTTCGTCCAGTAAAGCCGTTGTTGAACCCCGAAGCCACCTTTGCTGATCAGCACTCCCCAATCCAGCTTCACACGCATGCCCTTCCGCGGCCTCAAACCCAATTTCTCAAGCTCAATACGGGCCTCGACCACGCCCCCCTGTCTTTTCACAACCGGATTCTCAAGTCGCACCACCCGGTCAAACGACGTCGTGCCCATCGCCGCCGTGTGCGTCTTCCAGGATTCCGACTCCGGCGCATCCGGCGCCACGGGCTCATACAAAACCACTTCAGGCCGGTCCTCAACGTAGGTAATGAGAAGCCGAACGTCGCCTTTGGCTGGACGTTTCCGGCCGGGGTCGGCGCCCGGATCGGTCTGAAGTTTGAGATCAAGACATCCCCCGGTCTTGAAATAGCGTTGGAATTTGCCCCCTGTGTTTTTCAGGGACCCCACGCCCTGCCAGCACAGGTAAAGGTAACGGTTGTCGTGGGCCATGCCGAACTTCATTTTCTCCCGCCCCGGCATGGAACTCAGAGAACTCCACTCACCTTCGGATACTTCGCCGTCGACTCGCGGGGGTTTTTCCGGGCGACAACAGTACACCACCGGGGCGCGGCTTCTGATCTCGCGCCGGGCACGGGCGATTTCCCGTTTCCTCTGCCGGCGAATGGCCTCCGCGCTCACCTCGATCATGCCGGAACGGCGGGTGAATTTCTCGATACCCAGCACCTCGATAATGTTGATCTGGTTGTGACCGGCGATCGCAAAATAGCGTCCATCGGACGTCTGCGTGAAATACCCGTGGAAATGTTCCTGCCCCGTGGTAATTGGATCCATTCGGCGCATCCGTTCGGCCGTTTTTCTGGCCGAGAACGGCTGAGATTCAGGGTCGAATTTATGACGGAAAATCGGCCCCGCCAGGAATCCATCGGCCGTCCAGATGTTCCACTGGCCGGTATTGGAATGAACCACCACAAACTCGCCGAGATCGCCTTTTTCGGGGGTGCCGCGCCCGATAACGCTGAACTGATGGGCCACGTAGCCGGGGATCCACGGTTCCACGTGCAGCCCGGACCACCCGACTGTCCGGTAGCGCCACTGGACTTCGCCCTCGGGATCGCGCACGTGGCATTCCAGTCCGCCATGATTGGCGCCCCGACCTCCCGGATGAACACCCCTGTGGGAGTAACCGCCATGGGGGTGCGCCGCCGGAGCTTCCATATCGAAGACCCGCCCGTCGCTGAACCGAAAACATCCCGGTGCCGGAGATTCCATCCGTTCGTAGATCGGCGTCCCGTCATCGAGCCATTCTTTCACGCGATACGTTACGGGCCCGGCCAGACAATTCAGCTCGGAATCGAACCAGGAAATCGGATCGTGGTCCCGACCCGAACCGACAATCGTCAGCTCGACCTCCGCCGGGTCGACTTCCCCGTCGCCATTCCGGTCGCACCAGATGAACCGGTGCTGGGCCGGCACGCGACCGCCTTTCATCAAAGCCAGAATGTCGGGATCTCTGAATTCGGACCACGCCGACGCGTTCCCGAAAGCCGCCACTGCGCGGGCGCGGACTTCTTCGGAATCGTAAAGGTAAACAGCCCCCAACGACTGTTCCTTGTTATTCATCAAAGGCGCGCTCACCAGATACATCCGGCCGTCTTTTTTGATCGGCACGACATCGTTGCGTCGACCACGTGTATGCATTCGGTCGCGCAACAACCCCTTGATTCCGGTTTTGCCGGACTGCCAGTCGAGCCGAAAGACGCATTTTCCGAAGAACACTTGCGATTTATCGTACGGGTTAAGCGCCCCACCGCCCCCGTAGAATGTATTCCCGGTGAATTCTTTTACGAAACGTCCGTCGGTTTTGTACTGGATGACCCGGCGGGGTTTGTCCTCGCTTTCGACGACCCACAGGCTTTTCGCGGAATCCACGAAGAGCGCCGAGACCCGTCCGAATCGCTTGGGATCCCACCGGCCCGGTTTCAATCCTCCCCTGTGCCCGATCGATCTGATGAATTTGCCACTTGAATCATAAACCCGGATCCTCTGTTGGGGGTAGCCATGAAAGACGTAGAACTGGCCATCGGGGGCTGCTTCCAGACAGCGAGGATTCTGGAGCTTTCCGCTCACCGGGGTCGCTTCGCCCGTCCGTCTATCGACCCGGCATATGCGTGCGTTGTTCAAGCTGTACAGCCTGCCGTCCGGGCCGAAAGAGAAACTTCCCCCGGGGAACTCCTCCGTTTCCTTTTCGAGTTTGCCACTCTTGCCGTTGTAGACGCAGAAACGCCGGTATTGAACGGTATCGACGGGTGGTTCACCGCCGAGATAGACGAGCGGAGCCACGCCCCAGATCCGGCATCGGGTGGTATCCAGTGACATGCCGCCCCGATCTTCTCGCAGCCCGTAGGGACGGTGCGGACCGTGATCGTACCATTGTTTCACGACGCGGAGTCGCACGGCCCGGGTCTTTTCGACCCCATGGAAATCGGCGTAGCCGTCCATGTAACGCGCCAGGTGGTTCCGGGCGAAACTGGGTTCGTACCAGAAACGACGTTTCTGGCGGTAGGTTGCGACTTCGCGCCAGTGGGAATCGCCCCGCATTTCGATCGGCGTCTCCGATGGCCCGTCCCAGACATCGATTTTTGTAACGGCGCCGTCCATATCTTTGATGGCCAGCCCGCAGAGTTCTTTAGGTCGATCCCATTCCATCAGGTAGATGGCCGGATTCTTTTCGCTCAACGGTTGGTCTCGTTCGGCTTCCCAGACGCCCTGTTCGGTGACGGTTCCCGAGCTGACGCGGACTTTTGCGGATTCGAAGACGTTTTTTACGCGCCGCCGCAGAATTTTGAGTCCGGCCAGATGCGCCTGCCAGCGGTCGGTCTGGCCGAGTCCAATTCCTTCGTCTCTTTTCTCATCGACGCCGAGTCCATCGGGCCGGGTGGCGCCGACCGCGTCTCCGCCACCGTCCCCGGCCATGATATCGCTCAGTTCGTCGCCCGGTTTCGAAATCCGGATTCTCAACGCTCTCGTGCGGGTGGATTTCGGGGCGGGGATGACGTCCCAACCGCCTTCGTTCTGCACCGGGAAAGGTTCCCAGTGTTTGTCTTTCCCGGCCCGGGGAGGGTAAGCGGCATCCGGTTTCAGGGCGCTGACCTGAATCTCAAGGTTCCCGCCGATATGCGGGAAAGCGACGCTTCCGACGGGGACCGGTTTTTTGAACGCGACCAGAATGTCCTGGTGGCGCGAACGCCGCTCCGTGGAATCGATATACATCGGCCACCGATCGGAATGGCGACCCTGTCCGGGCGGGTCGCTCTGGAGTCGGAGGAGTCTCAAGAACTCCGCCCGTGGGTTGGCCGGCACGCGTTCTTCGGGTTTTTCGGGCACTTCCTCCGGGTAACTCGGTATGCAATGGTCGTGGTCCACCATAGAGGCCGTGGTGGCGTTCTCAAGAAAAGGAGCGGGACGGCTGAAAGACGTGTAGACTTTGTTCTCCCACGCAGCAAAGCCCCGCAGCCGCCCCGATCGATTCGCGCTTCCGTAGCGGAAAATCTGTTGTATCCGGTGTCCGTCTTCAGGATCGAGTCGGAAGACTTTCCTCCGGGCCTCGATGAAGACGGCTTCTTTGCTCGCCGCCAGCTTGCGCGGTCCCGTCCAGGGGCCGAAATCGTGCCGCCCCCAGAGTTTCTTGCCGCTGAGTTCGCATTCGATGAAAGCCACGCCGCCTTCCGCGCATCCGGCCCCGAAATACACTTTATCTCCCCGCGTCGTCCCGCAGTTGATACAGGCGTGATCCGCCAGCCATCCGTCCCGCCCCGAATGGCCCCGCAACCACGGAGTGCGATCCGAAAAATAGTTGCCGATATTCGGATACGGGGTCATCTGGTAGCGCAGTTCAAGCGGAGGCGCGCTCAGCGATTCCCATTCGTAGCGTCCGGGTTTCACGCGAATCCCCTGATCGTCACGCAGATCCCACACTTCCGAATTTGATCCTTCCGCCCGCATCTGCTGTGCCACCAGATAGCGGACGTGATTTCCCTGTTCATCTTTGATTCGGAAACTCAGAAGGCCGTTTCGCGGAATTTCATGTTCGATTTCAAAGGGAGGCACGGACGTGCGTTGCATTTTCGGGACGGGCCGGTCTCCCAGATATGCCAGCGCGTGGAATGCCTGAATCCGGGCGACCGCATCGTTATCGTCGCGCTCCTGGGGCCGGATCTTCAGTATTTTGAGTTTAAGCGCTGTCGTTTCGACGGGTTTCAGGGCAATTTGATGGCCGGCACGGGTCTTTTTCACGTCCGGGGGGCGCAACCGATCCCAGTCATCGTCCGAGGCCACGGCCGGATTGGCGGCGGGATTTCCGGTGTAGGTGTAGAGTTTGTAATCGACGGCGTTGCTCGAGAGAAAAATCCCGTCGATTCTCCGGGCCTTGTCCCAGCTCAAGATGTAAAAAGAGGGATTGATCTCGCTGACCGGTGCGCGCAGGATTTTGCCGGAGGTGCGCGAATGTTCCTCGGGATCCGGACGCGTATTGACCCAGGTCCGGCCCGCCGGAAGAGCGTTCGCGGACGATCCGAACGGCGCATCTTCGGCTGTCCCCACCGCGGCAGGCGTCAGAGTGTGAAGACGGTTCTTGAAAAACAGCCAGTGATCGAGCCGGGAACGTCCATGGCGGCGGGTATCGGTGAAAAGAAACGCCCGGGTTTTCGTCTCCGGCGGAAAAGTGAACCATCGCAGTCCCTCGCGCTGTCGGCCGAGGTTCGCCTTTTCCCATTGACTTTCATCGTCAGGGTCAGGATCCCCCTTCACTCCTCCTTTCAGGTAACGGATTTCTCCGCCATTGCTCGACCAGCGAGGTGGAGAACTGACGACCATGGAACCCACGGTGGTTTGCTTCTTAAGAACGAGGAGATAATGCCCCGTGCGGCATCGTTGGAGGGCCCAACCTTCGCGCCGTCTGCTGAAACCCAGTGTCGTTTCGAGTTCCTCGGGGTTCGGTTTGACGGTCTCCCCGTCTTTAATTCCCCGGGTTTCTTCGCGGTCGACCGCCCCCATACGGAACGCTCGTTTGAATAGGGTCTCATCGGCCCTGACAGCATTTGCCGCAAAAAGCAGAATGAATGTTGTTATCGAGAAAGCGACCTGTCGGCTAAACCACCAGCTTCTCGACGGGAGATGGTTCCTCAACATTTCGATTTTCATTGCATTCGATGAATAAATTGAGTCATTTTTCGAACGTCAATTCGCCCCAGTTTCGGGGTTCGAGTTTGAGTTCGAACACTTCGTCGTTGACGATTCCCGTGTTGCGGTTGGACCAGTATTTTCGACGCACCACGTCGGTTCCCGCGCGGTTGCTGAAAGTGACTCCGAAATCGCCTCGAATCGTCAGGCCGGGACGTGGTGTGAGCCCGAGAACATCAAGAGGCACGGCGGCTTCCACGACGTAGCTTCGTCTTTTTGTGGAGACCGCGATCCTGGCTTCATCGACGGTCTGCACCGATTTCACTTCAAAATGATGGATGACACCGGAACTATAAACCACCGATTTGCCATTTCCAACGGGCCCTTTCTCCCGGTAGATGACGGCCGCCGGTTCACCCTTGACTTTTCCGATGGCCAGGCGCAGATCTCCTTTGGCGGCGGAACGACGTTTCGGGTTGGCATCGGGGTTGGTGCCGAGCTGGAGGTCCACCGTATCGCCGCGCGAATAGAGGTTTTCGGGCAAGTTCGCATTGTTCTTCCAGGTTCCCGACCGGTCGTTCACTCTGCAGGCGAGATAGAGATTTTCCTGATCCCATCCCAGGGCCGTCTCGATGCGCGGGCCGCCGCGACGATGAACGTAGTAGCCCGCGAACCAGGCTTTTTCCCACTCATCGAGCTCTCCGTCAACTTTGGGACTGACGCGGTGAACGTCGGTTTTTTTGACGCCGGCGAGTTTCTGTTTGCGTCGGCTGTAAAAGTTGCGGCTCCTTGCCACGCCGGCTTCGGTCTGTTTCAGGGGACCCCCGTCCAGCCGGCGGATGGAATTCAGTCCCGTCAATTCGATGATCCAGAACCCCGTTTTGCCGGCCTGAATGAAGGCCCGTCCATCGGTGGTGCCGGTGAAGAACCCGCCGAAATCTTCCCCACCCATTCCCGGCGGGCAATCGTCCATCAAAACGCCCGGTTCGGCTTTTTCCGGCCAGTTGACTCTGGCGGGATCGGCGGTGAACAGATTCGCCACGTAGAGGCCGTCGCGCGTAAACGCGTGCCACTCTCCGACGTTGGAGTTGACCACGAAAACCTCTTCGTCTCCTTTCGTTTTCGCGCTGCCGACGAAGGCGAACGTGCCGCGCAGGAGCCCCGGTTCACCCTCGGGCGCCCGATGTGAGCCGTGTACCCCCGCCCAGGTGTTCGGGTAGGTCCAGAGCAAATTACCGCTATCGGCATCGAACGATTTCAGTGGATTCGAATGCGACATGACCACTTCACCGTCCAGACTCGGCAGCACACTTCCCTGTCCTCCGCCGTAGTGGGCATCCGGGATCGGATGGGCGGCGCTCAGGTCGTATTTCGGCGCTTCGGTTTTGGTATAACCAGAGACGGGGAACTCCCATATCGTGCCGTCTTTCATGGGGAAATAAGCGGTCAGGCTTCCGTTCACGCCGAGGTGTTGCCACGCGCCGCGCATGCGAGTGCCGATGTCGCGGAACGACAGTTCCTCTTTCTGCACGTCGCCGTCCCCGTTTCGGTCCGCCCAGGAAAAAACTTCACTGTCAGTGCGATCGGCGAAAAGCGCGTGTTTGCTGAACGGCATGAGGCGTTTCCCGCGGTGGGCGGAGAAACGCTGGCGCGCGTTGCCGACCACGGCCACCAGCTTAAAATCTCCGGGACCGCCACGACGGTAGACTTTTAACATGGAGAAATAGCGATGCAATCCCTGGGCCAGGTACCAGCGGCCATTGGCTTTCACGTAGCGGCTGGAATGCGTCCGTTCCAGGGGGAATTGGACGTTGACCATGCTATCGGCAGCAATTTTGCCAAGACATTCGTCGCGTCCGGTCTTCGGGTTCACCCGCCACTCGCACATCTGGCCGACACCGACATAGGGATCGTCGGGTTTGAGCGCGCCGCCGTCGGCGCCGTAGTGTGAGGAACCGAAAAGCTCGCGCAGCAACTCGCCATCCGTTGTCCAGACCGACCAGCGTTTGGGTTTGTCCACGCGTTCGCCGATCCAGAGACGGCCTTTGGGTCCGACGGTGAGTCCGATCGGTCTCAGCAACGCCTCAGCGTCCCAGGGCCCGAGGGAAGCGCGGCCGCCTTTCTTCCCGATCTTTCGAATCAGTTTGCCATCGGGCGTGAAGATATGAACCTGATGCGTTTCGCCCCAGAGAGCCACATAAATTTTTCCATCGGGTCCGCAGGTGATACCTTTCGGGGCATCCAGACCGGAGATTACCTGCTTTGCGTTGCCGTCCTCTGGATTCCAGCGCAGGATTTTGTCCTCGCTTATGACCAGAATCGAACCGTCGGCAGTTTTCCCCATGCGGCCGGGCGATTTGACGGTAAACTCTTTCTCCAGTTTGCCGCTCTTGATATCGACCCGGGCGAGGACATTTTGTGCGCTGAAACTCATGTATAATTTCCCGTCGATGGCGACGGTATCAGCGGGTCTGACCGGTTTTTTGGCGCCGCCGAGTTTTGGGATCGGCAGATCGGCCGTGCCGGTGGCTGAAAATGCAGCCAACGACCCATCGTCCACTCTGGCGTGGAAGACGTTCATCCCGTGCGGGCCGGCGTAGACATCGTTTCCGTCGACGGTCAGCAGTTCGGTGCTGGCATAGCCGCGTCGCACGCCCCAGATTTTGTGGTAATTGTCAGGATTCACCGCGATGAGCTGGGTGCTGGCTTCGCCGCCCGACCAACCCAGTATGACCCGGTCCCCCGCGGTGGCGGCGGCAATCGGAACGCCGTGATCGCCGCCCCAGTCGCTGTCCTTCTCGAAATTATTCCAGGGCGGAGTGCCGGCGTTGTGGTAGACGCCGCGGTAGACCAGGTGAAGATTGTCGTGGACCAGTCCTTTCCATTCATACGTTCCGGGTTCCATCGGTTTCCCCGGATCGAGTCCGGGTTTGTCCTTCAGACCATCCCACATCACGGTGTGTTGGCCGGCGGTGAAATGTCGATCGCTCACAAGATTGCGGATCCGGTTTCCTTTTTCATCATGGATGGCAATTGTGACGTACCCTTCTTCTTTCAGCTCAAAGCTGATGGGAATGTGGCCGGGAAGTCTTTTTTCTTCGATGAGGCCTGCCCAGTCGACGACCGGCCGTCCGTCTTTCATTTTAACAGGGAACTCCCGGCCGTCGGCGAGTCGGACGGGGGCCGGTTCGAGGTTGTTCTTTTTTGTAAAAATCCCTTTCCCCCACGATCCCGTGGCGCGGAAGGTGAAGATGCGGTCGGGTTTCGGGGCATAGAGGTCGCCGACCTTCCAGGCTTTGTCAAAACGTCCTTCCCAGGTTATTCGGCAGGTATCGCCGGCGCCGAGGGGTTTGCCGGAGCGGGTGAGGAGTTTCCACGGGAGGGCAATTTCCTGGAAGTAACCATTGTTGTCTTCGAATTTCTGGAACGCCATCTTCGCGCCTTCTTTGAGCGTGTCGGGAACGGTTCCCTCTTTCCCGCCCCGGCTGAAAGTACCGTAGTAGATGTCCATAACCGGCTGACCTTTGCGGTCCTGCCAGGCAGTGACGTGGAGGTAGCGGTCTGTTTTGAGTCGGAGCTGAAAACAATCCCCGTTCCACCCGCGTCCGGCGGCTTTGGTGCGCTGGTTGTTCAGGGGATGAGGGTCACGGAACCGCGCGAGCACGTAGAGGTAGTCCGAATCATACATCGCGTGGACCCATGTGGCGGCCTCGTGTCGGTTCTTTTGCACGTTGGGACAGCCAAAAACGCCCCCGCTGAGGTCCCAATCGCCCGTTTTGCCATCTATTTTCACATTTTTGGGCGCGGGCACGATTCGGATCTGGCGGTTTTCAGTCGGGGTAGCACCGACGGGAGCCGCACGCCAAAAAAGGATGACAAGACCTGCAACGAGGCCGACGCAATAAATTGCTTTTTCTCCCCGAGCTATATGCATGAAAGACCTCTTATCTTGTTTTGCTTCATGGAAAGACATGTTTGCCCGAATTGTAGAGGGGCACGTATTTATCGATGTTGTCGCGGGCCGTTCTATTAAGGTGAACCCGGATTCGGTGCGTGAGCTTTCGAGCTGCATATCAGACCATCAGATCTCCTTTTTTGATATTCGGTATTTTCAACACCGACAGAGGCCCCGATCCCTCATGTACGGAAAACCGGCCAATTGTTATATGAGTTTATGATACAATATCGGCGGCGTCAAGGAAAATCTATCAGGATCGAGTTGCTGGAAAAAGCCGAATTGGGGTTGCGGTTTGGGAGAGAGACATCCCATCGCGCAGAAGACAAAGAAGAGAGCAGTGAGTAGGCCGGTTAGAAAGCCCTTTGCCCGAAAAACTCACTCAGCCCGTTTGAATGCTTATGGCTTTGCGGAAGATTCATTTTTTGAGGGCATCCGTGAACTGGCGAACTTCCTGCTTATAGTTGTTCTTTTTGACTTTCTTTTCTTTCAACCCCAGGGTGGCGAGCGCTTCGCGCTGGGAGAGTTCGGTCATATGCCGGAAGGTCCGATCAATTCCCGTACTTCCCGTCGTCAGAAAGAACGCCACGTTGGGGAGTTTGTCCTTGTTTTGATCGATCCAGGTGCGGACGGCCGGGCACATTGACCAGGCCCATACGGGGGTTCCGATGATTACCGTTTCATAGGCAGCCGGATCGTGGGGAGGCGATTCAATGTCGGTTTTTTTCTTGAATCCGGCATCTTTTCCCCCGCCCATGAATCCGAGGACCCCGGACCGGTCTTTCTTATCGATGATCCGTCCGATGTCGGCCTCAAGTTGTTCGGCGATTTCTTCGGCAATTATCTTTGTGTTTCCCGTGCGCGAGTAGTAGATCACAAGAAAGGGTTTCTGGTTCAATTACAGATCTCCTTCCGTTCCTTCGGGTTGGCTGAGTGCAATTTCTCGTTCGGCGTCTCTTTCGTCCCTTGTGCTCCATGCGTATTCGAAGCGAAACTCATTTTTCAGGGGTGATGGATCTTTCATGGAATTTTTATCCAGTTCCCGGAATTCTCCGTCTTCGAGTTCCGTGACACAAAAATCAAATCGACGCAGATAATCGGGTTTGTTTTCCAGAGCAGCATTTAATTCTGATTTCAGTTTTTTGTAAAGCTGACCGTGCGTTCGGATCTTTCGTCGGGCGATTGTTTCCTCATCCGGCTTTATGATAACACCGATTTGTTCTTCCCCATCGCGGTTCTGGATGGCGCGCACGGTGAACTCGTCAATGGTCGGGCAGGCGGCCAGGGCCGGGGCAAGATCCTCTTCGGGGAAGACTTTTTTGCCGCCCGGCAGGACGATCACGTGTTTGGAACGTCCGACTATACGGTATCGTCCCGCCGAGTCGCGCCGGGCAATGTCGCCGCTGCGCAAACCCGCGGGGCTTTTCGCTCGGGCGGTTTCATCGGGATCTTTGTAGTAACTTTTCATGACCTGCGGTCCTTTGATCAACATTTCCCCCTGTTTGTCACGGTCCACGATTACGTCCTGTTCGGGGACATCCGCAAGATAGATTTCTGTGTTTTTGAGCGGTAACCCGATGGTCCCCGCGAGCTTTTCATAATGCCGGGTAAAAAGAAAACGCCAGCGTGAGAATTTCTGAACAGTGCCGACGGGGGAGAGTTCTGTCATTCCCCAGCCCTGGACCAGAGGGATACCTAATCGCAGATATCGGCGCAGGAGCTGCGGATCGAGCCTGGCTCCGCCGCTGACGCAGAATCGAAGCTGGGCCCCTCCGAAAAGTTTTTTGTGTAATGTGCGGAAAAGAATTGGGCCGATATTCACACCGGTCCACTTTTTTATGGTCCCGCTGAGATTTTCGGTCTTGCGAAGTTTTTTCAGTGCGTCCTCTCGTGCCGCTGCTGTCTCGATCCCGGAAAGTAACGCTTCGAATACGCGGGGCACACCAACGAATACGGTCGGCTTGACGGATCTGATGAAATCGCTGGTTCTCCGATTTTTTACATCCCCCACGGCCATACGGGCACCGGCATAGAAAGGCAAAATGACGGTGGTGGTCAGAGGGTAAGCGTGATGATGGGGTAAAATAGCCGGCAGGCAATCGCTGGGATGAACTTTGAATCGCTGGCAGCATGCGGCGACGTTGGCCAGAACGTTGTGATGGGTGAGGACCACGCCTTTTTTTCGCCCCGTTGTCCCCGACGTATATAGAATTTGAGCAGGTTCTTCGGGATCCGGGCTCACGGTTTCAGCGGAACAATCCGTTCGGGAGATGTTTTCTGCGGTCAACAACCGGATACGCAAATCGGACACCAGGTCGGCCACTTTATCGCGATCATCAGATTTGACGATCACCCCTCGCGATTCGGAATGGCGCAGGGCGTATAGGACCAGCTCTGGCGAAGAGTCCAGGAATTCGTATTCGAGTGGCACAGCAACGGCGCCGGTGCGGAGGATCCCGTAATAGGCAGTGATCCACCAGGGTCCGTTTGGCATCAAGAGGGCAACCCGGTCCAGTTCTCGTAATTCTTCTTGCTGGAGGCCGGCTGCAAAAGCTTCTGTCCGCCTGAACATCTGTTTGTAAGTGATGGCCGTAGTACCGTTTTGCCCCTGGTGCAACAATGCCGTTTTGCCCGCATATTTCCGGCCGTTGATCGCGAGTATTTCGGCGAGATCACTGATTTCGGTCTCAGTGGTCAAAATGCGCTCCAGACTTCGCGAGGGTTGTTGTTATGTTAGATAATTTTAGCACAGGGAATCGGCTATAGGCAATTAACTCGCCGGCAATTTTTTCTCTGTGTTTGGTTTGCGGCTGGTTTTACAACATGGAGACAGGGTCGACATCGACGATTACTTTTGATCCACTCGGGCCATCCAGTATGCTTTCAACAGCGGCCAGCAGCCCGTGGATGGCCGCTGAGTTCGGGCATTTGAGCATAGCGTGGTAGCGGTAGCGTCTTTTGATTTTAGAGATGGGGGCTGCGGCCGGTCCCAGCACCTGCGAGCCGTCGGCGTTTTCTTCACACAGGCGCTGGAGTTCTGCCGCCAGTTCATTCATGTACCGCTTAATTGGACCGAGTTTTGGACCCCGGCATACGATTCGGGCCATACGACCAAAAGGCGGGTAACGAAGCCTTCTGCGGGATCCCAATTCTTTTTCAGCGAACCGATCATAATCGTGATCTGCGGCCGCCCGAATACTGGGATCGTTGGGTAGATACGTTTGGAGAATTACTCGCCCACCGGCCGGTCCCCGTCCCGTGCGACCCGCCACCTGTGCCAGAAGTTGAAAAGTTCGTTCTCTTGAGCGGAAATCTGGCAGATGAAGTGAGACGTCACAATTTACAACGCCGACCGTGGTGACATTCGGGAAATCCAGCCCTTTTGCGATCATCTGTGTTCCCACGAGAACGCTGGCCTGACGATTGCGGAATTTGGTCAGGGCTTTTTTGTGGGCGTCTCGTGTTTTCATCGTGTCGCTGTCCATCCTGAGGATTTCCACTTCGGGGAAGAGTTCTCGGGTTTCTTTTTCCACTCGTTCGGTGCCTGTTCCGCCGAAACGGATCTTATCGCTGCCGCATTCCGGGCATTTGTCGGGGGGTCTTCGCTCACGGCCGCAGTAATGACAGCGCACGACATTGTCCGCCCGGTGGTAGTTTATGGTGATTTCACAGCGGTCGCACTGAAGTGTGTACCCGCACTGTCTGCATTGGATGAAAGGTGAGTGGCCGCGGCGGTTCAGAAAGAGAATGACTTGATGGCCTTTTTTCAGGCTCTCACGCATGCACGATTCGAGTCGGTGGCTGATAACGCGGGAATGTCGGTAGCCGGCCCATTCCTGCCGCATATCCACGATTTCTGCGGGGGGCAAGGGATGGCCACCGATCCGATGCCGGAGACGCACCGCGGTATATTTCCCAGTTTTCGCGTTGTGGTAACTTTCCAACGATGGCGTCGCGGTTCCGAGAACCACGAGGGCGTCGTCGGCTCTGGCTCTCATAATGCCGACATCACGAGCGTGATATCGTGGCACGTTATCCTGTTTGAAGCTATTTTCGTGTTCTTCATCGATAACCAGGAGGCCGAGATTGGGCACAGGAGCGAATATTGCCGATCGCGCTCCGATCACAACATCGGCTTCTCCGTTGCGGATTTGATGCCAGAAATGCCGTCTCTGGCTTTCGGTCAGTCGGCTGTGAAGGACGGCCAGGCGCTGGAACCGGCTCCGAAAATGGCGCACAGTCTGGGGAGTCAGGCTAATCTCTGGAACGAGGACAATGGCTTGTTCGCCTTCTTTGACAGCCCGATCGATTGCCTGCAGATAGACCTCTGTTTTCCCGCTTGAAGTGATACCATGGAGGAGGACGACTTCGAAATCTTGCCGGTGGAGACGGTCTATTACTACTTCATAAGCTCGTCGTTGCTCATTTGTGAGCTCATAGGGTTCCTCTAATTCTACGTCCAGATCTGTCAGAGGATCTTCCCGTTCGACAACTTGTTTCTCTATTTCCAGGAAGCCTTTTCGCTGTAGAGCTTTGATAGAGGACCGGCTGGCGACTTCGGCAACGGCTTTCAATTCAGTGATAGGTGGATTTTCGTCCATTATGGCCAGGGTGCGGAGGATCTTGCTCTGGGCCGGAGACCGGTCGAAAATATCCTGGGCAATATTCTGAGCTTCCCGGTCGGTTACCATTAGTTTTGCGCACTGTACCTTGCGGCGTTTTGCTTTTGCGTGAACGGCGGATGGGATAGCGGCCGCGAGGGCCTCACCGACCGAACAGTGGTAATACTGTGCCATCCAGCGTCCCAACTGGAGCATTTTATCGGTGAAAACCGGTTCACTATCGACCACTTCTTTGATTGGTCGGAGTTTGTTCTTAGGCACATCCGTTTCTTTTTTCAGACCGACACAGTACCCCAATACCGATTTTTGATTTCCAAACGGGACTCGTACTCTCCCGCCTACAGGCACGCGCCCTCGCATTAATTCTGGAATTGAATAATCAAACTGGCGTCTCAGCGGTTTGTTAAGGGCCACTGAAGCGATAGGGGGTACGGATATGTCAGCGCCATTTTCATCGTTCATAAACGTGAGGAGCATGCGACTTTCAAAAGTAAAAAGCGAGAGGAGCCGACGACTCGATAAACCGCCGGCTCCTGCGGATGTGATGGCAATCTCAGATGTTGCCAATTATCGTCTGGGCATACCTGCGCAGATTTTTTTGGTCACCTTTTGAATCTGTTTCACTACCTGCGGGGATATTGCTTCGCCGGCCGCACCACCCACGGCGGCTCCGGCAGCTCCGCCGATGACCCGTCCTCTACCCTTTCCTACGGTGGCTCCGGCCGCACCACCCGCGACGGCTCCACCAATGGTGGCAAGAGTGCGGCGTGTGGCTCCGTATCCCGATCCGATCCACAGAACCATTGCCGTCTCCGTTTCAATCATTTTTGCGGTCATGCTGAGGCGTTCGCCGTTAACACTAAGATTGGCGATAACGACGGCGGGGACGTTGAGAATACGTCCAGCGGCAGCGGCCCCCTGGCTTGTGGTCAGGTCCGAACGCTGGAAATTTTGTTCTTCAAGGATGGCGTGAACCTGTTTGCGTTCTATAACATCATAGCCTTTTTTGAACATTTCCTGCGAAAGGTAGTCCGCCACCTGATTTTTAGAAGCTTCCCCGGCGATATCCCCACCAATTTCAACGACAGCCAGTTTATCAATTTTACTGTAGTCGTAACCTTCTTTTACGAAACTCTCGCCGCTTGCGCAACCTGCTGCAGCGAGCAGTGTGCAAAGCAGCAAACAAGACACAATCTGACTGAGTTTCTTACTCATCACTACTCTCCCATCAGTTAAAGAAAACCCGTTTCTTATCCAGCCTATATCTTTTACTCTGAGCCAGGGATATTGTCAAATACGCCCGTGCTTAACCGATTGAAACGAAACCTGCTGAACAGTATAATGCCGCCTGCTGTCGAAAGCTTTTCGTCTCCATGCCGGTAGAGGCGGGACGTTATTTGCATCAACATGCCGTCGTTCCCCCACCGAGTAACCATTATGCGCTGGACGCAAACACTGATACCGACATTAAAAGAGACTCCGTCCGAAGCTGAAGCCGTGAGCCATATTCTGATGCTTCGGGCTGGCATGATACGCAAGCTTGGCAGTGGAGTCTATTCCTACCTCCCGCTCGGCACACGGTCACTCAACAAAATCACTGCCATTGTCCGTGAAGAAATGGATAAAGCCGGTGCCGTAGAAGTTCTGATGCCGGCGATGTGGCCCATTGAGATTTTGAAGGAAAGTGGTCGCCTGGAAGTGTTCGGTGATGATGTCATTCGGTTTACTGACCGGCATGAGCGCGAAGGCGTTCTGGGCCCCACCCACGAGGAGATTGTGACTTCCCTTGTTCGTGATAACATGGGAAGCTACCGAGATATCCCCAAGACGCTGTATCAGATTCAGACGAAATTCCGGGACGAAGTCCGGCCCCGATTCGGCGTGTTGAGGACCCGTGAATTTATTATGAAAGACGCCTACAGTTTTGATGCGGATCAAGAGGGGTTGGAAGAGAGCTACCAGTCGATGTACGACGCTTACCGGCGGATTTTTGATCGGTGCGGGGTGGAATATGTGATTGTGGAGGCAGAGTCGGGCGCGATGGGAGGCTCCCGATCGGAAGAGTTTATGGTTCCCAGTGAAATCGGTGATGATAAGTATGTGGAATGTTCGGGCTGCGGGTACGCGGCGAATATCGAACGCGCGGATATCGCTATGGCGCCTTCCCCCGAAGCGGAAGCACCCCGTCTGGAAATGGATCGGGTCGATACTCCAGGTGCCCGCACAATTGAAGAAGTCAGCGAATTCCTCGAAGTTGAACCGCGACAGATGATCAAAACGCTTATCTACCGGGTTGACGAACAGATAATCGCGGCTTTGGTTCGGGGTGATCATGAAATTAATGAAAACAAACTGGGGCGTGCATTCGATACGGCGAATGTGGAACTCGCTGGTGCTCAGACGATCGAAGAGGTAACCGGTGCACCGGTTGGATTCGCCGGTCCAGTGGGATTGGAAGATGTCCAATTGATTGCTGACCAGGGGATTATGCAGATCTCGGATGGAGTGACAGGAGCCAATGTTGGCGATGCCCATATTACGGGAGTTGTCCCGGGACGCGATTTTGAGCCAGATCAGATCGCAGATATTCGGGTTGCCGACGATGGGGACCTTTGCCCGAAATGTGGGAAACCTATGGCGCTTTCCCATGGCATAGAGATCGGACATGTCTTTCAATTGGGGACCAAGTACAGCAAGTCGATGGGAGCCACGTTTCTGGATTCCGACGGAAAAGAACGTGAATATGTAATGGGATGTTACGGGATTGGGATCAACAGGATAGCGGCCGCTTCTATCGAGAATTATGCCGATGAGAACGGTATTATCTGGTCACCAGCCATCGCGCCGTATGAAGTCGTTGTGATGCCTCTGGGTTCTGATAACAAAGAAGTGACTGAGGCCGCCGAAAATGCGTACGAGTCATTGCTTCGGGATGGGATTGATGTGATTCTCGATGATCGGGATGAGAGTCCCGGTTCGAAGTTCAAGGACGCGGACCTGATCGGATTTCCGATTAAAATTGTTGTTGGCAAAGGTTATTTGAACACGGGCAAACTGGAAATGCAGGTTCGCAAAACGGGGGAACAAATGGAAGTGCTGCCGGCGGAGCTGGATGGGAAAGTGGCTGAGATCATTTCTGAACTTCAGCAGCTTCGGTAGAATACAGAAGGGGAAGCAGAGAGAAAAATGCTGAGAGCAACCGCTCCCCAGCCCGTAAAGTTGTTTTGTGCGGTTCTTGCCGGCCAACAAGCCTGGCTGGATGCCAGCCGGGAGGTTATGGAAGACGAATTAGGCGCTATCGAGTTGGACAGTGATATCTGGCCTTTCGACTGCACGGACTATTATAAACGGGAGATGGGTTCGGGGCTTTTGCGTCAGATCTTCAGTTTTCAGGCTCTGATCGATCCGTCCGAAATCGCTCCGATAAAATTGCGCACGAATGATTTGGAAATGGAACTGGCCGAAAAGCTGCCGGATACACCGGAGCGCCCGGTTAACCTTGACCCTGGCTACCTGGGCGCGAGTAAAATGGTGCTGGCCACGACCAAAAACTACACGCACCGGATCTACCTTGCTTCTGGCATTTACGCGGAGGTGACTCTTCGTTGGAGAGACGGGCAATTCGAGCCATGGGAATGGACCTATCCGGATTATCAGAGCGAGGCCTACAGAGAATTCTTCGGCCGTGTCCGGAACCGGTATATGGACCAGCTTCGAGATTACAGAAAAGCTCGTGCCGAGGATGTAGAGTCCGGGATACCTGAGCAATAGACTGACGGAGGTTTCAATGTCGCAGGAAAGAACTCTTGTTTTTCTGAAACCCGATGCTATCCAGCGTCGGCTTGTCGGGGAAATACTCTCTCGCTTCGAGCGGAAAGGCTTTTTGCTGCGAGGGTTGAAGATGTTTCAAATGTCCGAAGAATTTGCACGGGAGCATTATGCTGCTCATAGGGGGAAAGAATTTTACGAACCGCTGGTGCGGTATATTACCTCCGGTCCTGTCATCGCAGCCGTGCTGGAAGGCAAAGCGGCTGTTCGTGTTGTGCGCGAGATGATGGGTGAGACATTTGGCTCGGAGAGTCCTCCGGGATCGATTCGGGGGGATTTTGCTTTGAGCAATCGCTATAATCTGATTCACGGGAGCGACAGTCCTGAAAGTGCGAAAGAAGAGATTGAACGGTTCTTTGATCAGGAGGAATTGTGCAACGAACCGGATAATGCGTTACGATGGATTTACGATATGACCGAGGAAGAACCTGTCTAACATAATTGGGAGGAAAACGATGCAAAAACTCGTACCATTAGGCATAATAACGGCCATAATTCTTGGTTTTGCAGTGTTGACAATCGGGACAACCGGGTGCCGATTCAATTCAGATTCGAAGATGCCCGACATGCCTGCGGGGGGAAATCCTCCTGATATGGCTCTTCCAGAGTTGAAAGAACGGCTTTTTTCCGATCATGCTTCTTTTCAGACGCTCACTGCGGACTGCAAAGCAACAATCGTCTGCCCGTTACTACGAGGCCGCTTTCAACCTGACCGCCCAATCGATATTACATTGCCGCGAGGCCGAATTGCTATCGCGAAAAAGGACGCAAAGAGGCCGGCAAAGGTGTACCTCCGGCTGAGTCGAGCCGGCACTAAGTTCGTAGAACTGATCGGCAATGGTTCGGAATACCAGGTGAAATTGCCCGGATTTAAGGATTCCTACGGGGGCAATTACGGCGATCCCATCGGTGAAACGACGAATCGCATCCACTTTATGCCTGATGATCTGGCAAGTGTCTTCCATCTCGGTTCGCTTTTCTTCGACCGATCTCTGGTTATGCGGGCTTATCCTCGGCGCGCTGATATCATCGCGGGTTCCGTGGAGAATCCCGTCGCGTATCCCGCCACGTGGAGCATTGATTCTATACAGGTTACGGAGGAGACTCCGATTCAAGCATGGGTTCATAGTTCTCTTCTCGTTGATCGGAACAGCCAGCGAGCTTCGAGATTAGATTTATTCCGGAAAAATGGCACGCTCAGAACACGAATCTGGTGTCTCAATCCACGGATGTTTCGTATAGGAGATTCTGCCAGTACCTACGTCCCTACATCTCTCGTGATATGGTATCCCCCCCCTCTTGAGAAAACCCTGGTTAGGATCTGGTTGTCGAATGTGGAACTTAACCGTGGGGTTCCGAAGGAAGTCTTCGAGCTTGATAGGTGATGCCCGTTGTGCTGTTTGGCACGGATCATTCTGGAATCTGGCACTCTGTTATGAGGGGTTGCATTTTGAACGGCGGAGTGTGTGGATCACGAGTTAACGTTGGCCAAGCCGAAGCCACTCTCTCAAAACATCCTGGAAACCGACGGAGGAAATCACCATGAAAGTTGCGGTCACCGGTGGTGCGGGGTATATAGGCAGCCATGCGCTTGTTGAACTCCGGCGAGCAGGGCATGAGCCGATTGCCCTTGATAATCTTTCGGAAGGTCATCTCGAAGCGACGGATGGCTGCCATCTGGTTCGTATCGATCTTGCGAACGAAGAAGCGGTAAGCAGAACTTTGATTGATAACGAGGCCGATGCAGTTATGCATTTTGCGGCCAGTGCCTACGTGGGTGAATCGGTTGAAAACCCCGAAAAATACTATTTTAACAATGTTGTTAATACTCTTCGCTTATTGCGAGCGGCTCGGAAAGCCGGCATCAACCGTTTCGTTTTTTCGGGGTCGTGTACCGTCTATGGAATCCCGTCAAAGGTGCCGATTACGGAAGATTTTCCCCTCAAACCGATCAGCCCGTATGGCCGAACAAAAGCCACAGTCGAGGGTGTTCTGGAGGATTACTCGGAAGCTTATGGGCTGCGATATGCATCGTTGCGGTATTTTAATGCCGCTGGCGCGATGCCTGATGGTTCATTGGGAGAAGATCACGATCCGGAAACACATTTGATCCCTATCGTCATTCAGGCGGCTCTGGGACTGCGCGAAAAAATCACTATTTTTGGTACCGATTATCCAACACGCGATGGCACCTGTGTGAGAGATTACGTACATGTGCTGGATCTCGGTACTGCACATGTGTTTGCACTGGAGAAACTGGACGAGGAATTCCCGCTGATCTACAATCTGGGGACAGGCGATGGCCATACGGTCCGCCAGGTCATAGATACGATTCGCGCGGTGAGTGGACGGGATTTTTCCGTTGTTGAGGGTGAGAGGAGACCCGGAGATCCACCAGCTCTGGTCAGCTCTCCAGAAAAGGCCCGGACTGAGCTGGGTTGGGAGCCAGAATATGCCGAGCTGGATGAAATCGTGGAAACGGCCTGGCAATGGCACAGTTCCCATCCCCACGGATACAGCGCAGATTCTGATTAGCCCTCTGTCTGCAGTTCGAGGATGTTGTCGTCGGCGCCTATGACCACCAGGACATCGCCTTCCTTGATTTCATCTTCAGCTCGCGGAAGATCATTAATGACCGTTTCGATTCGTTCGGGGCCATTGGGTTCTCGGATGGCTTTTCGGCTCTTGATGGCCACCACATTCACCCCGAATTCTTCGCGGAGGTTCAGTTCCCCGAGTGTTTCACCCACAAATTCGGGTTTTGCTTTAACTTCCGCAAGAGAGTGGTGCACGGTTATAGGAGCAATCATGTGAGTGCCGGGCATCATGATGCTCTGTGCGACCTGGAGAGCCATTTCTTGTTCGAGGCTGACGATTTTGGTAACCCCCATTGCCTCGAGAATCTCCGCCTGATTCTGGTCGATGGCCCGGACCCATATCTGCCGGGCGCCCAATCTTCTAACCACAGCGGTTGCAAGGAGACTCGACTGGATATTTCGGCCGATGCAAACCACGGCCAGGTCGAGATTTTCGACGTTGGCTTTCTGCATGGCAAATTCATCGGTAACATCAAGGCATATAGCTCGTGAGACTCTTTCGTCGATTTGTTCCACAGGGTCGGGATTGGCGTCGATGGCGAGGACATCTCCGCCGAGTTCGCTGAGTCTGACAGCGAGGCCGTAACCAAATCGGCCGAGGCCGAATACCCCGATCCGCCGCGGCGGTTGTCTGACGTCATTTTGTTTTCCCATGAAAAGACCTCCCGGTTTGTGTTGCTGTCAGCTTCGCAGGCTTTCCAGGAAACGCCCGTGAGAACCATCCAAAGACCGTTTCAGGAACTCAACGAGATACAGCACTTCCTCCCCGGTCTGGGGTTTCGACTCAATTTCTTCGAAAACTTCCATCCGATTGAGTTTTTCCAGGCGGTAGATCTTCTTATAAGCATCGTATAATTCGGAGATGGTTGCCTTATTATATCCAGCTCGCTTGAGCCCAACCTCATTTACGCGTCGAACCTTTGCCGGGTTGCCTTCCGTTATCATGTATGGTGGAACGTCATGTATGATCCGACTGAGGCCGCCCACGAATGCCAGACGCCCGACAGTTACGAAGGGATTGACGGCCACTCCGCCCATAAGTTTCGAGCCCGTTTCCAGTTTGCAGTGCCCCCCGATCAGCACGCCGTTGACTAATATTACTTCGTCTTCTATTTCACAATCGTGACCGACATGACTCGAAATCATCAGAAAATTGCGATCCCCAATGTTTGTGATGCCCCGGCCTGTGGTTGTGCCGATGTTGATGGAGGTAAACTCGCGAAATACATTGTCGTCTCCGATCACAAGTTCCGTTGGCTCACCATGATATTTTAGATCTTGCGGCGGCGTTCCCAGCACCACATAGGGATGGAGAATATTGTTCTCCCCCAATGTCGTATGGCCTTCGATGTGGCATCCATGACCTATCCGACAGCCTTCACCGATGACGGCATTGGGGCCGACATAAGCGTCGGGCTCGATAACGACGTTATCGCCAATTTGGGCTCCAGACTCGACTGTTGCGGCAGGATGTATATCCATTGTTTTTATCTCGCTGTATGTCGCTTCAGCAATTTAAGTTCATTTCGGGAAAGTTGAGTTTTTACATAATATCCGGTTCAACGAGCATGAATTTCATCTCAGCCTCGCAGGCTACATCGCCATCAATCAGGCCTCTGGCGTTGACCTGTGCAGTACGGCTCCTGACGCGGACAGCTTCGGCTTCGAGTACCAGCTGATCGCCGGGCTGGACGGGTTTTCGCAGACGGACTCCATCCATCCCAACCATAAGAGCAAGTTTCCCTGAGTGTTCTAATTTCTGCAGAAGAAGGACTCCGGAAATCTGCGCAAGAGCCTCAATCTGCAAAACTCCCGGCATGATGGGGTAATCGGGATAGTGCCCCTGGAAAAAATGTTCGTTTATCGAAACATTTTTAATCCCAACGATTTTGTTTTCTTCCTCGATTCTCAATACCCGGTCAACCAACAGGAAGGGATAGCGATGGGGAAGGATTCTCTGAATCTCCCGGATATCCAGGTACTTTTCAGGGGCTTCCTGTTCGGCCAGGATATTCCGTATCCGGCCAGCAAAAGTGGTATTAAGTTTATGACCGCTCCGGACAGCGACAATTTTGCCGATGATATCAACGCCTGACAGGCCAAGGTCACCGAGCAGGTCAAGGAGTTTGTGGCGAGCGAATTCATCGGGAAATCGCAGTTCCGCTTCTTCCCGGCTGAGAGGTTTGCGAATGGTGCCGTCTTCAAAAATCACCAGGGCATTTTCGTCTGTTACTCCCCCGCCATACCCCCGTTTTTCAAATTCGTCGTAAGCCTCTTCCTTACTCCATGTCCGCGCCGGGGCAAGCTGTTCAATGAAAGTATCTGGGGAGATATCCATCGTTACAACCTCGGGGCCCTGAGAGCCGGCATCTAATTCGAGGATGTAACTCAGTGTGAGAGTTGTCCCATCTTCTTCCTCGTTTTCAGACCCGGGCATGCCCATCACACTGGCGCCTTTTTCGGAGACGGCAACGGGCTCTTTGATTTCGAAAACTGTTTTTTCGGCGTTTTGTTCTTCAATACCTGCTTTCCTGAGGAGATGGGCAAAATCAAGGGCGCCTCCTCCCGCTTCCGGTAGCTCCTCGCCGTCTATTTCCACCAGTAAATTGTCAACCCGCATTCCCATACAGGCGCTCAGCAGATGTTCGACACTACGTATCTGGACGTCTCCCTGACGCAGCAAAGAGCAATTAAAGCCGTCGGCCAGGTTATCCGTAAGGGCGGGCACAACAGGTGAATCGGGCAGGTCAACCCGCATAAACATAATCCCGGTGTCGGGATCGGCGGGGCACAGGCGCAAATGCACCTCTTCTCCTGTGAACAGTCCTTTCCCGCCGAATTCCTGTTCTTCTACGATTGTATTCTGGGATCGTGCCATTTCCGATCAGCGGCCGGAGCCACCACCACAAATAAAAGGCGTTATTTTTCCTGAATCTCGCCGGGATAGCGAGCGTTAAGTTCTTTTAGGATATCATGCGTGATATCAAATTTGTTTTCGGCGAAAAGTACGTCGGCCGTCGCGACGATAACCCCGAGTTCTTTGGGCTGGGATGCTGAAACGCTCAGGTCCTGTTTTTTCAGCACCAAATCCAGGTCGTGTTCCCGGGCGTGAAGAGTGATTATTTCGTTAATTGTGTTGAACATATCGCTGAGCGATTCCAATCTGTGATTTTGCATTTCCGTCTCGAATTTGCTTTTTACTTTTTGATATTCCTCGACAGCAGTTCTTATTTTTGAGCGCTTTTTTGCGGCTCTTTCAGTGCCCTGGGGCAGGTTCTCATAATCGCTGCGGAGAATGCGAATTTGCGTCTGGTACTTCTTAAGAGTCCGTTTCGCCTTCTGTTCCATTTGTTCGTGTTCATTGAGGAAATCTTTCCAACGCTCGCTTTCCTTCAATATTCTGTCCAGATCGACAACGGCAATTTTGAGTTTTTGTGTGCCGTCAGAACCGGCCGCATTCTTCTCTCCAGCAACACCGTGGAGGCCGGGGATCAGCAGGCTCAACAGGAGAAAACGCCAAAACGTAGCATTGATAAATCGGGGCATCGTGTCACCTTTTCGTTTTTCGTGGCTAAAGAACCAGAACTCAAGCGCAAACTATCTTAACTGCCTGGCAAGATATCTACAAGAACAACCGGCAGCCGGTGGTCGGGGGCGCATAGCCCCAGATGTCGCTCGGGGGAGGAGATCGGCGCTAAAAAATAGTTTGCATGTGCCGAAAACGCTAAAACATGTGTGTGGTCCCCAGGGTAAAGTGCACGTTTTCTGTTTCGTCGTATTCTTCTTTCTCAACGGCTCGCGCGAAGTCGATGGAGACTGGAATTCCTCCCAGCGCACGGATGAACCATCGTAATCCGACACCCGCGCCGACCCTCAATTCGTCCCAGCTGTTAAACAAATCACTTGCATCTTCCTCTACGTACCCGGCATCGACAAAGGCAGCAAGGCGTATATCATTTTTGTATACAGGGATGCTGTATTCAACACTGCCCACAAGCAACGATTCTCCACCGATCTGCTCGTTTTTAATGGGGTCGACGGGAGAGACACCGTGCCGTTCGAATCCCCTTATTGAAGACAAGCCACCCGCGTAAAACCGCTCGAAAACTGGTATGCGTTCGTCGTTGTAGGAATACAAATATCCCGCGCGGGCTCGCATTTTTAGAATGTGTTTTGATTCATTTGGGTAGGAATAAATCGTCCAATATTTTTTGAAGTTTCCTTGCAGCTTGATCGTTTCTATATCAGAGAAGCCAACCTCAGCGCTGAGGCTTGCCAGATAGCCCCCATAGGGAATTCTTCCGCCTTCTCGCTTGTTTTGGCCCAAGCTCAGCCCAAAGTAAGGTTTATCGTAGGTGCCTTCATCGATCTTGACTTCAGGCGGAGCATCATCATCGATATCGTGCATATCGAAATGCTCATATCCTATTCTGGCTGTGACGCTAATATTATTACCGAAATTCTTGCCTGCGCTGATTTGGCCACCGGTCGTGTCGAGAGCGAAATTTCCCCAGTTCGCAACGCGCGCAAATGCATTGGTTCCGAACCTGTAATTTGAATCGAATATGTGGGGATCACTGAAAAGGATATTGAACGTGGTAAGATCACTGCTGGCGCGCAAGCTCAACTCAAATTTCTGTCCTGCTCCTCGGAAGGCATTTCCCTCCCAAAAATCATGCCAACTCGTGGGGAAATTGCCGATATCGAAATTGCTTTCTTTAAGCGACAAATGGGCCATGGCCCCGATTTCGGAGCCGTATCCCCCACCTACTGAAAGCGACCCGGTTCGACCTTCTTTGACTTGTATCACAGCGTCTCTCAACGCTCCCTTCTCCGGGCGCAGTTTGATATCCACTGGATCCACAGCGGTATGGTCAAAATAGCCCGTAGCTTCGAGTCTTTCTTCGCTTCGTTTTAACTGTGTCGTATCGACCCTATCTCCCGGAAGAAACGTGAGCCGCCGCAAAACCACGACCTCTCTGGTTTTAGTCAGCCCTTCCACGCAGATTCTGCGAATATGAATCGCGTCTCCCTCGACCAGGGGAAATACAATCTTAACCTCTCCGCGTGTTTCTTCCGGGAATATCAATCTGGCTTCGATTCTTCCGCTGCCGCGGGTTCGGGCGTCAACATAGCCCTGGCTTCCGTACATCTCGCCGATTATTTTTTCGGCCCTTTCCAGCTTTTTCGGCCGGAATGGGTCACCCTCAGCAATCGGAATGGCGTCCGCCAGTTCCTCATCGCGAAAAATTGTATTTCCCTGGAAAATAATCCTGTCGATGTGATACTGCTTCCCTTCGTTAACCACGATATTCAATGCCAGACCATTGAAGTTTTCGGTGTGCTCCCAATAGCCTGCCACATTGGCATCGAGGTACCCGAGGCTATAATATTTGTCTTTAATACGGCTGAAATCTTTCCGGAAAACGCTTCGTTTAAAAACACCGGGTCTCAGAAACGGCAGCCAGTATCTTTTTTTGGTTTCCATCACGTGGCGAATTTTCTTGTCGCTCAGGACTTTATTGCCCCGGCTCTCAATTCGTCTTACCCTTACTTTAGGGCCCTCGTAGATATGGAAAACCAGCCGGCACTCGGGCGATTCACCGAATGAAGCTTTTGCTCTGGCTGAGGCCATAGTGCGCCCCGCAGCATTATAAGCCTCTACTATTGTCTTTTGGTCACGAATTATGTCCCGGGGTGTTACTGTATCTCCCGATTTCAGCTGCAGGATATCCTTTAAACGCCGAGAACTAACGCATCGGTTGCCTTGAAATTCAATCGAAGCTATTTTTATTTTTTCCCGAATTTCAACATGCAATTCCACCCCTTCTCCCTCGATGCGCTCGGTTTTCAGCCCCACTGTGCCAAAACCGCCCCATTTGTTGAGTTTTTTGACTTTTCGCTGAAGGGAATCGGTGGAGAACGTTTCACCTTCCTGGACCTCAAGCCTTTCAAGCACAGCGCTTCGTTTTACGGCGTAGTTCCCAACGATACGGATCTCTTTGACGGTTAATTTTTCGTTTCTGCTTTTTTCCGCTGCCCGGATTGACGAGAAGAGACAGATAAGGCTCAAAAAGAAGGTTAGGATACGACACGAGACACAAAAAGAGGTGTGGCGCGAGCATAGCTTTTGCATCATGGGTCTTTCAGAATTGTCTCTGCGAGGAAGCAGCTCCAAAGCGCAGCCACCGTTTCCAAAATGCGAGACGGCAGACGCCGGTAGGACCATTTCTTTGTTTGGCAACGATCAGCTCGGCGGGTGATGGGGGGATGTCATTCCTCTGGTTGCCGGGGTCCGACATGTCAAAACCTTCCTCGTTATCCTGTGGCCGGTGCAACAGCATAATGACATCGGCGTCCTGTTCGATAGCCCCGCTTTCCCTCAGATCGCTCATCCGGGGACGCCGTCCTTCTTTTTCCACTGAGCGGTTAAGTTGGGCGACCGCAACCACGGGAATATTCAGCTCTCTGGCCAGTGCTTTCAAACCCGCACTTATTTCCGCCACTTCCACAGCCCGGTTGTCGCGGCTGTGGGGAGGACGGACGAGCTGGAGGTAATCAACGACAATCACGCTTACGTCGTTTTGATGCTTCATGCGGCGTGCGCGAGCTCTCAAATCTCCAATCCGTACAGCGGGCAGGTCATCGACGTAGAGCGGCATACTCGCCAGATCTTCGATACTTTCCTCGAGTGCATCCCATTCTTTATCGCCAAGAGTGCCTTTGCGGAAATCCTGTGTATCGAGTTTTAGATGCATGCACAGGATATTGCTGACGATTTGTTCCGCGCGCATCTCGAGTGAATAGAGGGCTGCCGGCATTCGTTCGTTCAGACAAACGTTGTGCAGAAAGTTAAGCGCGAAAGTAGTCTTTCCAACACTTGGCCGTGCGGCGATGACAACAAATTCCCCCGGCTGCAGACCGCTGGTGATATTGTCGAGATCCTGGAATCCGGTAGGGATTCCGGTAAGCTGCCCGGGATTTTGATGTCGTTCGTCGATCTTAGGCATTAAATCGAGCAGAACAGTGCGCATATCCTGGAACCGGCTGCCTTCTTTCATGTGACGGACCGAGAGGATGTCGCTTTCCGCTTCGTCGAGCAACGCTTCCACATCCTGACCGTCCTGGTAAGAAGATTTCAGGATACCCGTAGAGGTTTCGATTAGTTTTCTTCGGACGGCGTGTTCGTGAACGATTTCGATGTAGTACTCGACGTTGGCGCTTGTGGGCACGGCTTCCATCAGTTCCTGGAGGTACCCGACTCCGCCCGCGTCCTCAAGTTTATCCTGGTTCTTCAACTCGTCTCTGAGAAGGATGAGGTCAACGGTATTTCGTTTATCGGCGAGGTTGAGTATTCCAGAAAAAATGTCCTGATGTGCAAGTTTATAGAAAGAGTTGCGATCAAGACGTTCTCGGGAGAGAAAAATCGCATCGGGGGAAAGCAACATTGAGCCGAGGACACCCATCTCGGCCTGAATGTCGTGTGGCAAGGCACGCGGGGCGATATTTTCATCGGCCATACTGTATCGCCTCCCTGCAGGAAATACTACGAGCCTTACACCAAACCAGCAATGCCAACAACGGGTTGCCGGCATGCCGTATTACGTCAAATTTCTTCCATCTGCTCGGACTCGTCCCGGGCGACCACCTCAACCGTGATCGTAACCTGGACATCCGGATGAAGCATGACGTCCACTTCATATTCGCCGGTTTCTTCAAACGGACGGGTGATAACAATATTAGCGGGGCGGACAGATTCGAATCCGTTGGCGACCAGAGCGTCTGCGATTTTTGCCGCTCCCACAGAACCGAACAGGTGGCCTTCTTCTGTTGCTTTCGCATAAACGGCGCACTCAAGCCCCTTGAGATCCTGAGCAACATCTTCAACCCGCTCCAGCTCTTCCTGGTCCCGTTTCTGACGGGCCTTTTGCGCTTGCTTAACCTCATTGAGGTTTGATTCGGTTACTTCTACCGCCAATCGTCGGGGAAGAAGATAATTGCGGGCATAGCCATCGGCTACGTCAACGACTTCGCCGATCTGACCAAGATTTTCCACGTCTTCTCGCAGCAGAACTTCCATTTCTGCTTTCCTTCCTCTCGTGCCGGGACTATAGCCGGGCAAATTTCAGGTGCTCGGCCTAAAAAGGTATCTCGTCGTCGGAAACATCGAATCCTACGTCTTCTGCCGGTTCTTGATCCGGCTTTTGCTGCTTTTGTTGTTGTTTCTTTGGGGGTTGCTTTTTTGGCTGACCCGATCCACCGCCTTGTGATTTGCCCCGTGAAGAGCCACCAGACGGTCCTCTCCCGCCGATGAACTCGAAATTCTCCGCCACAACTGTCAGTTTACTTCTTCGGCCGTCAGCAGTCTCCCATTGGTCGAGTTTGAGGCGGCCTTCGATGAATATCGGGTCTCCTTTGCTGAAATACTCACTGATAACTTCCCCTCGTCGACCCCACATCGTGATGTCGACAAAGCAGGCTTCTTCCCGTTGCTCTCCGTCCCGGTTTGTCCAGGTTCGGTTCGTTGCCATCCCAAACTCGCAGAGCGAGGTCCCGCTTGGGGTGTAGCGGAGTTCAGGATCCCGCGTCAGGTTCCCCATCAAAAAAACTTTGTTGAAATTTGCCATTTTGGCTCCCCATGAGAATAGGAAAATTTAGCTTGCAAAATACCTGCCCGCGCCGAATTTACAGTTCTTCGTTTTCCTCTGCCTCGGCGGTAACGGTTTCTTCCTGCTCTTCGTCTTCTTCTTCTATTTCTTTCTCTTTCTCCTCTTCGTCAATAGGTGTTGGTTCTGGGCTTTTCTCTTCGGCACTTTCTTCCTGAAGTTCACCTTCGGGGTTGTAGATATCTCCTTCAGGAGGTGGCACTTCGTCAATTTTCAAAATGAGCACTCGCAGTATCTCTTCCGATAAGTTAATAGCTCGTCGCAGGGGTTCAACACGTGCCGGATCGGCACGGAAATACACCAGGACGTAAATTCCTCGATCGACGCGCTTTATGCGGTAAGCAAGCTTGCGCTCGGCCCATTTTTCAATGCGCTCAATCGTGGCTTCTTCCCTGGTGAGAAGTCCCGAAATATGGCGAATTAATGCTGGCAACTCGGATCCACCTTTTGCCGCATCCGCCAGGAACATGGCTTCATATAATTGATCTTTCAATGCTTTTTCCTCCGTTTCGCCAACAAAATTTCTGTTTGTATCTTATCGTTTCAATTTTCGTCGGTTTCTACCGTTCCATTATACCGGCTCATGCAGCTTTCAATGCTTTGTTCCAACCAGCACAGAACAGCATCCACCCCGTGGGCAACCATTTGCTCCACCGTTTCATACTGACTGTCACTGAATGGACTCAGCACAAAGTCACGGCTATCCTGCTCGGGCGGACAGGGGCCGATTCCCAGTCTCATCCGTGGAACTTCTTCGGTTCCCAGGGCATCCAGCACCGATTGTAGACCGCGATGACCACCGGACGAGCCTCCCGTGCGCAGACGCAAAGTGCCTACCGGCAAGGCCAGATCGTCCATAATAATGAGAACGTTTTCAAGCTCCGCTGACGTTTCATGGATCATAGCGGCAACAGCTCGTCCGCTGGCGTTCATCCAGGTCAGAGGTTTGACCAGCGTGAGTTCTCGTCCGGGCACCCTGGTGATCAGTGAAGTCCACCGTTCTCGTTCGGCACCGAATCCAACGCGATCACCCACGCTGTCGAGCACCCACCAGCCGAGATTGTGGCGGGTGTTAATGTAACGTTTTCCCGGATTGCCAAGGCCGACAGCATATTTCACGATCGGCACACCTCAAAGTAAGACGTTCCAGTCAACACGCCGCCGGCAAAAGCTTCCTTCCACTTCCTATTCCTCTTCGGGAGCTTCTTCGGCTTCGGGTGCTTCGGGCTCTTCCTGGCCCTCCTCGAGCATCTCTTCTTCCTCTTCCTCGCGTCCAATAACTTCCGGTTCGGCCAGAATTTCTTCGGCCAATTCTTCTTCCTCTTCTCCCACCATCTCCATGGGCGGTACGCATGTTACCACAACGGTGTTCGGTTCGGGAACCGGTTCCACCCCCTGAGGGAATGCAACGTTGCGTATCCGCAAATCATCTCCGATCTCGAGAGGGCCAACTTCAACGCGAATCTCCTCGGGTATGTTAACGGGGAGACACTCCACCTCAATCTCGTGCATCACAAGCTCGAGAACCCCGCCTTCTTTGACGCCTTCAGGTTCTCCATGAGCCTCGACGGGGACCGAAACCTGAACGGTTTCGGAGAGAGAAATTCTGCCCAAATCCGTGTGGAGAATGTTATCTCCCAGTGCGTCATATTGCACTTCCCTGATCTGGACGGGTTGGCTATTGCCATCCCATTCGACTTCCAGAATCAGCGTGTGTTCTTTGAGCAAATGTTCAAGTTCGTTCTGCTGCACTGTCAACAATACATTTCCCTCACCCCGCCCGTACATTACGGCGGGGATCAGGCCCCGTTTTCGCAGACGCCGACAGGGCCGTGTGCCGCGTTCTTCCCGCGGCCACGCTTGTATTGTGGGGATATCCATTTCGATACTTCTCCTTGCTAATGATCGCCTCGTGCGGAAAAGGGAATAAGCCCGCCGAAGGTAGGTTGTCGAGCCAAGCTTCAAGGCATCGGCTGCTCGGGAATGCGCCGCCCGACGGATCCCGCAACACAAAATGCCCATATCGGCCCTTAAAACAAGATATGCTTATATCATACCGCCACTAAAGTGTCAAACGAGGCTATCAGTCGGAATCACTGCCCAACCCCAAAATTCCCACGGCGAACCTGCAATTCACCTGCCCGTTCAGTTGCCAAATATCGCATATTTTTAGCGCTGAAACGTGTTTTTTCAACCGGCAAGGATAATCTCCGCCTTTGTTACCTTTCTCCCGATTCGTATAATGTCATCATTTACGTTCCATAGCGCGCACCTCTGATGCGTCGGTAAAATCCGGTAGAAATATGGGAGATTCCCGTGATTGATACACATACGCACCTTCACTACAGTGGCCGCCTTCCGGATGAGCCTGCAGGAATCACGGCCGAGAAACTGATTGAAACCATGTCTGAGCGCAGTATCGATATTTCCGTTTTGCTTCCGATGGAAACCCCCGAACTGACGAGTGGTTTCTGTCTCACGGAATGGGTGATCGAAGCCGCTGAACAGTTTCCGGAGCAGCTCGTGCCGTTTATGCATTTTGATCCCCGCAAACCACGTTGCGTCGACCTGATTGAGCATTTTAACGCCCATCCACTCGTGCGAGGCTTTGGCGAACTGGTTGACCCTTTGCCTTTTGATGATCCGCGACGCCTCAAAATCTACGATAAATGCGGAGAACTGGGGCTCCCGCTCGTTTTCTACGGCGATAAAAACGCATCGGTGGACGAACCCGGTTTGCCTCGTCTGGAGAGATGTTTGCGCGATTTTCCCGATACGATTTTTATCGGTCACGGATCCCGATGGTGGAACGCGATTTCAGCCGAGGATGACGGCGAATGCGGCTACCCAGGTGGAGAGGTTGTCCCCGGCGGGCCCGCTGACCGGTTCCTGCAGGAGTACGAAAATATGTATGCAGATATTTCGGCGCGTTCGGGCTACAACGCATTGATGCGCGATCCTGAATTTACCCTTGGGTTCATCGAACGTAACTGGCGGAAATTGTTCTTCGCCACAGATTACCTCGACGTAGACCATGAGATCGGCCATGTGCGGTGGATACGCGAAACTCCAATGGATGAAAAACACCGGTATGCGATCGCAGAGGGTAACGCCCGTCGGGTCCTGGGATTAGGCCCTGTCTGAAAATACGGATCTGGATTCGAGCGGCTTAATTTGCGGCTGGCTTTGTCCGCCTGCATCGGCTTATCTCCACTGGACAGGTCTGCTTCGGCATCCGCGCCAGCCACAAATGGGCTCGCTCTCGGTCCGCCGACCGTATTCTCAGACACAGCCTCGACGAGTGAAAAAATCGCGCCACGCAAACCCTACGAAGGCCACTCAGACGTTTTCCAAAAACGATTTCAAAAAGTCCCCGATTTCGCGCGGTGAATCGGCGGAATCAGGCAGTATTAACATACTGAGATCCTGATCGATCATTTTAAGTTCCCCCCTTCGGTTCACGACACGATTTTTGAATTTCCCCGGGTCCCTCAGCGTCATTTCCGCATTATGGTCGCGCAAATGGATTGAGTCCACACCCGCCTTATCGGCCAGAATGCGAATTTCCGCTTCCAACAAGAGGTTTTGCACGGGTTCAGGGATCGGCCCATAACGATCCCGCAATTCGCGTTTTACCGCATCGATGTCCGCCAGTTTTGTGGCCTCGCTGGCCTTTCGATAGAAAGCAACGCGTTGTTGGAGAGCCGGCATATATTGCTCCGGGACATACAGGTCGAGGCCGATATTCACTGTGGTAACCGGCGGTTCTTCGACAGCTTCGCCTTTCAGCCTTGCGGTGGCTCGCGACAGAAGCCGACAGTACAGGTTATATCCCACCGCTGCCACATGCCCGGATTGTTCCGGGCCGAGGATGTTCCCCGCACCGCGCAGTTCGAGGTCGCGGAGCGCGATGTCAAACCCTGCGCCCAATCGGCTATAACGCCGGATAGCGTCAAGCCGTTTCCTTGCCTCGGGGGTGATCGGTCTGTCTGGAGGCGTGAAGAAATAAGCGTACGCTTTGTGGATATATCGTCCGACTCGTCCTCGTAGCTGATGCATCTCCGCCAGACCCAGGAGTTCGGCTCGATTCACGATCAGTGTGTTTGCGTTTGGAATGTCCAGCCCATTCTCGATAATCGTCGTGCTTACCAGCACGTCCACTTCACCGTCCGTAAATCTTTCCATTGCTGTGGCGAGTTGCCGTTCCGGCATCTGGCCGTGTGCGATAGCTACGGTGGCCTCGGGCACCAGCTTGCGGAGCTTATCGGCGATTTTGTCGATACTGTTGACGCGGTTATGGACGAGATAAACCTGCCCTTCCCGGTTCATCTCCCGCTGGATCGCGTGGGTCAACAGCTGTGGATCGAATTTCCTCACGCGGGTTTCAATGGCCTGGCGTGACCGAGGCGCTGTTTGAAGCGCCGAGATGTCACGCAGTCCCATCAGCGACATGTGGAGCGTTCGCGGGATGGGAGTGGCGGTAAGCGTCAGGACATCGACCGATGCACGCATTTGCTTCAGGGTTTCCTTGTGCCGCACTCCGAACCGCTGCTCTTCATCGATAATAATCAGGCCCAGATCTTTGAAACGGACATCATCCTGCAACAAACGGTGGGTCCCGATCACAATATCCACTTTCCCGTCGGCCATGTCTTCCACGATTTCCCGGCTCTGAGCGGGCGTGATGAACCGACTCAGCATTTCGATGCGGATTGGGTAATCCGCCATGCGGTCGCTGAAAGTCCAGAAATGCTGCTGGGCGAGGACGGTGGTCGGAACCAGCATCGCGCACTGCCGTTCGCCCATGACGCATTTGAACGCCGCCCGCATCGCGACCTCGGTCTTGCCGTAGCCTACATCTCCGCAGACCAGCCGGTCCATCGGTCGATCCGCTTCCATGTCACTTTTCACATCTTCGATGGTCCGGAGCTGATCCTCAGTTTCTTCGTAGGGGAATTCGGCCTCAAACTGTTGCTGCCACTCGTTGTCAGATGGAAACGCGATTCCGCTTTTTGTCTGTCGCACCGCCTGGATTCGAAGGAGTTCGGAGGCCAGATCTTCCACGGCACCCTCGGCTTTCTCCCGGGCGCGCCGCCAGCTCCGGCCGCGCAATTTGCTCAGGCTGGGTCGACGCCCACCGACACCGATGTACCGGTGGACCATCTCCACCCATTGAATGGGAACGTAGATCCGCGCGTTGTCCGCGAATTCAATTTCGAGATGTTCGCGCCGTCGTCCGTCGTCCTCCAGCACTTTCAGGCCCCGAAAACGCCCGATCCCATGCTGGACGTGCACGACGGTATCGCCGGGACGCAGCTCGGCAGCCTCGATCACCGGTTTTGTTTTCTCGGCGTGATGCAGCAGACGCCTCTGGCGATACCGGCCGAAGAGCCTGTGATGTGGGACCAGTGCGAGGGATCCGGTCGCGAAGACCGCCCCGTGATTCAGCCGCCCGCGCCGGAACCGTACTCGCCCGGCCGCGGCCAGGTCACGGTCGTCCAAAAGTTTGCGGAGGCGATCTTCCTCCGCCGAACTCATGCTGAATAAATAGGTTTTTTCGCATTCCCGACTGAGCCGGTCGAGTTCCTCAAGAGCGTCATCGACATCCACCCCGAAGACATCTCGGTGTTGGCACTCGATGTTATGGGCTTGATCTCCGTCGGATTCTTGATCTTCAGCAAAAAATTTTACCTGCTGTTGTTTCTCCACCCGAGACTGGAGTTCGCTGGCGGAATTGTAAAAGTTTTGCATCTCGCCGGCTGAAAGCTCTTGAGCTCGATGCCAGACCCGAGCAGATTCAACAATGAAAACGATCGGATTATCAATATACGAAAGAAGCGATTCCTGCCCGACGCTCTGGTTTGCAAGCGGATCAGTTGGTGCTGTTAATTCACACAGTTCAATTCGTTGCCGGGATATCTGCGTCTCACAATCGAAGGTTCGAAGCGAATCGATCTGATCTCCGAAGAATTCCACGCGCACGGGCTTTTCCGCCCCGTGAGAAAAAATATCCAGGATGCCTCCGCGGAGACTGTATTGGCCCGGTTCAGAGATGCGGGGGACGCTGTAAAAACCGGCATCGACGAGCCATTCGACCAGCTCGTGCGGCCCGATCTGGTCGCCGACCGAAAGGGCCCGAGAACCATTTTTGAGCGATTCCGCATCGCAGACCGGTTGCAGAAGCGCATTGATTCCGGCGCAAACGATCCGCGTTTCCGGTTGCGGCCCCAAAATGCCGGCCTCCGAGGGCTCATTGGTTCCGAAGACCAGGTGGCGCAGAACGGCCAACCGGGAGGTCAAAATTTCCTCGTTAGGGGCTTCTTCGTCGCCGGGCATGATCTCCAGGGCGGGGAAATGGCAGGCGAGGCCCGGTCGGAACAGATTAATATCTTCAGCAAAATCTTCGGCGTATTCGACTCCGGGACAAAGAGCCAGACAATGATCTTCGAAGTCCTTCAGTAGAGCCGCTGTCACAACTGCTGCCCCGCTGGCCACAGGTCCGCGGATTGACACACTGCGCCCCTGCTCGAAGACTTTCCGCAGGCCTTCGAGTTCGTCGATCTTGCGAAGCTGCGTCAGCACACGTCTCACACCATCCATTGTACCGGCCCTGGGGCGGCTGATAAATGGTAACGGCAAAATGGAAGACAATCGGAATTATACTGGCCCATGATACTTGATTTTTTGGGTAGAACGGAGAGATTGCCGCGTCGCCCAAACAACGGGCTCCTCGCAATGACGTTCTAAACGTGTTCCTGGTGATTGCGAGGCCGCCGTACGGCGTGCCGAAGCAATCTCGGCCTTTTACCGGAGCCTATAACTTCAATTGTCACGAAGCACTGGATCGCGGCCAGCTACCTCTCCGCAATTCCCAGTATATCTCCGATCGGGCCAGCGAGATTTTGCGCCATACGCATGAAACCAAGATCATTGGGGTGGGCTCCATCCACCGTGCATTCGTCCGCATCCTGACCGAGAAGGTCTGATCCGTCCACAAAATGCACATTCTCGTCCCCTTTTTCGCGAAGGTCTCTCACCAATTTGGCCTGCATCGCCCGGTTGCGCTGAGCGGATTCGCGGGCCTCCAGATGAGTAAATTCCCCGGCGTACGTTATGCGCGATAGCACCAAAATAGGCGTGTTTTGGTTGTCCTTCCGCAGAATACTTATGGCCTCAGGCAAAGTCCTTTCATACGTATCGAAATTGACGCTGTTGGCTTCATAATCGAGGACAAAAAGCGCCGGAGATGGGATGCGAGCCGTTGCCTCGATGACCTCCGGGTCACCTCGGCCGTTTCTGGAAAACCCAAGGTTGATGAATTCCATATTGAGCATTCGGCTTAGAATATTTGTGTACGCCATCCCGGGCCGTGAAGCGCACCCACCCTGGGTGATTGACGTCCCATATACCACGATTCTGCCATCTTCTGTCCGGGGAAGCGGGGCCTGTACATGCGACTCCGGCGCCAGACCGATCCTCACCTGTTTCACTCCCTGATACAGAGGAAAATTGAGCGTAAAATTTCGCATCTCCCTTTCCGGATGCTTGAAAAGAAGAACTTCGTACGATAGCTCAGTGTGGTCAAATTTGGCGGTATTATGGAACCGCTGGTTGAACGGTGCGCCCGTATAAAGGTCGAATCCACACTGCCCCGTCGCTGGCATATGACACATACCGGCCGGGCCCGCGAGTTCCACACTGATAGCGATTTCTGAAGTGTCCGAGCGGAACGAAACCTGTCCACCCGCCGTGCAATCGGCGAGATTGTCCACCGCCTCGCGAAATTTATCTGCGGAATTAACCGGCAAACGACGGAAAAGGCCATTATCATCGTACCAGGGGAAGCCGCTCAGGCGAAATGGTTTTTCGTCAGGCGTCAACCACGCCAGTTCTTTGTCCGTACCGGCAAGCGGTGCTGTGTGTTCGGTAAGATCGGATATTTTTCGAGGTTCTTCGGCCATAACGTTATCTCCGATTGTCTGAGGAACTCATTCTCAAGAAGTTCAGAACACATGCGCTGACTCAGGCCTTATCCTGGAGGCACCGCGGAACCGGGCTTCTATTACAAAACGGATTGGAAATAGAATTTATACTGATTTCTATCATACAAACCGAATCTGGCGCGTTTTCGATCTCCTGTCCTGCTTTTAGCCAGCCAGAGGCTCGGGGGGTTCAATCCCTGCGTCCACGTAGATTACGGTCAGGGGAGGTCCCTGATCGAGACAAATTTCAACGGTGTTTTCTCCATCTCGCACGAGCGGGGCTGGCAGAATCCAGGCTCGACGGTTGCTTTTGGGGCTGATCATCCCGTCGAACGGATTGCCAAAAAGCCGCGAAATGTTGTCCGACCGCTCGAGCGTCTCACCATTGATCAAGACCGTGAGTTTGCTATCCGGGGAAAGCGGCTCCCGAGTGTGAACGCGAAGTCGCCCGTCCGACGTCACTGAATCTTGCTCCAGCATATCCAGGGTTACGGTTACCGGATCGGTTTCGGTCAAATCATGCGGCAATTGGCGGTCGTAGGAGCAGGTTCCCGCCATGTAGTATTGCGGCTGGCGCGCCAGGAAAGCCGGATCTCGCAGCTGCGGCAGCACGTGAAACGGCGGTTCCATAACGGGTACGTCGGGATGATGTCCGCTGCGGTAATAAGCGAAATTGAAAAGACTGACGCCATCCGCACCGCGTTCGTAGGCCAGCCGCGCGGTGGTGTAAAACTGCTCGGGACTGGTCCTCGGATCACCATCGCAACCGTAGTTTGGGTTCTGAATGAAATGCGGATATCGGCTGGTCGAATGTGTCATTTCCACATACAGAGCGGCGTCAGGAACAAGTTCCCGCACTCGGCCAACGTCCGTTCGCTGGGTCGTATGATACCACCCGGAGAGGTTGAACATATCCACGCCGGCCTCATGCAACCTCTGGACATCCAGACCGCTCTGTGCATGGTGATCGATGCGGCACGGAATCCTCACCCCCAGATATCGTTGTTTCCGGCCGACCGTGTTCTGATCGAGAATCTGCCGCACATTCTGTGCAAAACATGAGATAATCTCGATACGTTCCGTTTCGTCGGGTCCATCGGGATGGAAAAGGACATCATCGCGCAGAAAATCCAGTTCGATGCCGGCCAGGTCGTAGTTCTCGGCAAGTTCCTGAAGAAGATTGAGTTTGTATTGACGCACTTCCGGAACCGCCCAATCCATGCCACGTTGTTTATAGTAGCCCGATTTCTCCGGATGGTTCCGGTCGATATGCCATTCGGGGTGTTCGACGTAGAACCGACAGGAAACCAGCGACCGCTTGTTTTTCTGGACATAATTATCCTGATGATGGACATCGTTCATACGGAGCGAGACGAACGGCGCCATCCCGTAGCGGCGGCAGGTATCGACAAGCACCTGCACCATGTCGCCGCCCTGGTAGATGTAGCGGTCATAGCCGGTCACGGGCAGGCCCGTGCGTTCCTGCCACCAGTCGTAGAAGTCCGGTTCAACATCGCTCTGCCACCAGGGGACCCAGCCCATGCCCGGACTCAGCAGGTAGCAGTCGACGCCTTTATCGGCCACTTCCTCGATGGAGGCTACAAGCATCTCTTCCCGGAATGGTTCGCCCTTCTCGTGCCAGGGGCTAACGCAACCGACGGTGTTCGTGTTATCATTGTTGTACAAAAGTCTGTAGGGCGCTTTGGCTTTCATCTTGCCTTCCTCAGTAATTCTTTTTTATGGCCCTCGCTGATTTTCGTGTTCATAAATCGTGTTCATATCCCACACATTGAGCGATAGCAATCTGGCGTCTCGGCCCTGCGCCCGCAGGGAGACCCCGGCGCTGTCCTCTCGCTCCGGATATACCCGCACTGCCAGACATTGACGATCGTTCACAAATGCTTCCACAACACTCCGGTCAACAAAAACGCGCAGCTGTAACGGTTCATCATCATCCACCAGCACCTCGGCCGTCTCCGGGCCGCGGGGCGTGACATCCGGGTGCAAAGAAGAGCGCGCCGAATCAATGGTAATCAGGCTGTAATGCCGAGCGGGCGGATCGAACCGTCCGCTGTGGCGCATGCCTCGTTTGTGATAAAAGACGATTCGCGTATATTCCCCGCGATCAGGGGACCGCAAAACATTGAATTCGAGCGCCGGCACGCCATTATGCTCAAGTTCGGCCTTGATCTCCATGGATTTACCCTCTATTTCATCGAGGACAACTTCCTTGTTTGCCGGAAGCGGCATGGCGTCGATTTGCCGATGGTTCGTGCGCAATGAGGCAATATCGCCGGCGGGCTCAATACGGAGTTGTTCCTTACCCACCAGCCTTAATCGACGCGGTAGCGTCATAATCTGGTTCCATCCCTCGGTCGGTTTGCCCGGATTCATGTTGAAAATGACAATCACATCATCATTTTCGGGCGTGGCCGATGGGGCGTGAACTCCGGATGGTGTGGACGGACCGAAATTGAACTTTCCGTGCGCCGTGGCCATAAATTTCTCATGTTGCGTATCGTAATCGCCCAGCAGATACTGTCCTCCGCTCATGTGACTGAAGAACAGCAGGATATGACGGTTTCCGATGGGCCAGAAATAGGGACACGCCCCGTCATCGCCCGCCAGCGTGAAACGATCCGCCTCGACGAACGGGTGGAGATACTCCCAATTGACAAGATCATCCGACCGGAACAGGAAATCTGCCCTGTACTCTTTGTCGCCGACCCCCGGTTTTGTCCCGTTGGATAGTGCATAATACCTTCCCTCCTGCCGCCAGATACACGGGTCGTGCACGCGATATGGCAGCGGTGTGCCATCGGGTGCGCTTCGGCGGTCCTCTTCGGTATCGCCCGCTGCCATCGGGATGACGGGTCCGCCGGTGAGTTTGGTCCAGTTCAGAAGCAGCGGGTCATGCGCGACCGCCACCATATTGCCGGCGCGTGTGCCGTGGTACATGGCGATCACCCGGTCCTCCTCCACAAATGTGGATCCGGAGAAACACCTATCTTCGGGCCCGGGTGCGATCGCATACGGGAGATCTTGCCAATGCACCAGGTCGTCGCTGACCGCGTGGCCCCAGTGTTGCCGCGGATCTTCGGGGGGATACCCCTGGTAGAACAGGTGCCATCGTCCCTGCCAGAAGCACAAGCCATTCGGATCGTTCATTGTGCTCTCGGGGCTGACGAAATGATAATGGGGACGGTAAGGATCGTCGGCCATTTTGCGTCGCGATTCCGCGAACCTGTGCATGAGAGGGAGTTCTTCCAGTTCCCTCTTCTGTTCCGCCAGAGAATCGCTTAATTCAGGGGGGTGGATTATGGACGTTTCGGGTGCTTCGGCATGATCGTTTTCGGTCATCCTGCAGTTCCTGACTATTTGCAACCAGAGGGCGTCATTGTATGATAATTGTCGTTATATCATTATGAAATACTCGTCGTATTGCAAAAACCGATCCCATAAAGGAGTGAAGAACCATGCGCATGCCAGCACTCGTGAGTCTTGCCGTTATAGCTCTTCTCACTTTTGCCTCGCCGCTGCGCGCCAATGTGCAGATTGCCAGAAAGGGAAAACCAGTCGTAACCATCGTACACAACGGGCAGGAGGCCATCGCCAGTGACCTCGCGGGGTATCTGAAAAAAATAACCGGGGCAGAAATCCCTCAAGTGGCAAAAACTACCCCGGATACCAGGAACAAAAACCTGATTTTCTTGCAAATTGTCGGCGACCTGCCCGGCACAACGGATGGACGGACCGCCGACCAGGCGTATCGACTGCGCACCGAGAACAACCGGCTCACGATTATAGCTCAAACGGAACTCGGGCTGAAATATGCCGTCTACGGTCTCCTGCAGGATCACCTCGGGGTCACGTTCTGTACTCCCGGCTATACACATATTCCGCAAAAACCAACGCTTACTGTCCCCGACCTCGACGAACTGCAAGAGCCGGCGTTTTTTCTGCGTAATTTCTTTCTGCGCCGTAATAAACCCGGATCTCCCGTCGCCAATTATGCGCTGCACAACCGCCATTATTTGCCGAACGGTGACGACATATCGAGCCATCATTCATTCCGCGGCTACGGCGTGGGGAAAAACTGTCCCCTGGATGAAGAGTTCCAGAAAAAGTTCGGCGAGGAGCTCAAAAAGAAATTCGCCAAACGAGATGCCCATGCAAAACCGCTGAGGGTCGGACAGATGGACGGCCCGTTCTATGCCGATTGCGAGGAAGCCAAAGATCTCGCCAGAAAAGAGGGATCCTGGGCCGCTCCCATGCTGCGAATGCTCAACGGTGTCCTCGACCGTGCCGGGGAAGAATACCCGAATCACCAGATTATCACTTTTGCCTATTTCAACACACTTGAGGTTCCCGAAACCGTCAAACCCCACAAAAACCTCTGGATAAACGTTGTTTCGAGCAGTTACTCCGCCAACGCCGCCGGCGATCAGCTCAATCCTATCCGCAACAACCCCGCGAATTTTGCATACGATAAGGCTCTCCGCGAATGGCCACAGGTCGCCGAGGCGCCGGTGGTCACCTGGGAATGGGGACAGAACTACAACGCACGCAAATACGAATGGCCCAACCTGTGGTCGGAGATCGATAATATCCGCCTCTGGGCTGAATACGAAGTCGAGGGAGCCCAGTACCAGCACAACAACGTGACCGGCATCAGCTGGGGCGGACTCAAACACTGGGTCTGGGCTCAAATCATGTGGGATCCGGATCAGAACGAGGATGAACTGATAAACCGTTTCCTGCGCGATTTTTACGGCGCAAAAGCCGCCCCGATTATCAGAGAGTATATCGATACGGCCGATAAACTCCGCCAGGACAGCGGTTACATCACCAGTGTCGTCCGCTGGTCCTCATGGCCGCTGATGCTGCGGCAAAAATTCTTGACACCGGACAGGCTGAACAGACTCGACAAGATTCTGAAACGAGCATACGAGGCTGCCAGAGAGCAAAACGATCCGATTTTCGCCAAACGCATCGCCGAGGCCCGGGCAAAATCGGTGGATATGCCCATTATTGACACCGTGCGTCAGCAGGTCGGTTTCGGATTGGCCCGGGACCCGGACGACAACAGCCTCTGGTACGTGCCGGGCGGACGGGAGGATATGCCCGGGCGGATTAAGCGAGTGGTGAGCATTACCCACGGCCACAACTGGCAGAAAAGAATCGTCTGGCTTCACAAAAAAGCCGGAGGGCGCGTGCGCACGGTCAAGGCGGGCGATCTCGTCGCCCAAATCGTCGCCAAAATGGACGGTCGTGTCATCAGTATCAAACACGCGCCGACAGACACCGAACTGCTCGCCGGGCGAGCCTACGAAGACAAAATGCACGTCCGCGAGACGCTCTGGAATACGGAGAGGGCAACGGACACAAAAGTTGAGACAAGTGCCAAAGAATCCAAAAGTTACTGGGGCTTTTCCGTCAAAGGAATTGTTAATCGCACCGTGGAAGGCATCTCCGATGACAATACGTTTCGCATCGTCCGCACCGGCAATCCAATGAAACCTCTGGACTCACTGTGGGCTATTATAGCTCCGCAGCCGGCTGTTGCCGGATTGACGGTGCAGACCACAGGGGTCAAAGAAACCATGGAGGGGGCTAAACTAACCGGCCGAGACGAGGCTTCCACAATTGATCTGGAAAATGCAAAGGGGAAGCTGGTTATTGAGGTCGACCGGGGTGATGGACTGATCGCTCGGATCGAAACCGATGCGGCCGGCTGGAAAGCGCTCAAAGTGCTGCCGGAACCCACTTACACCGGGGAAAAATTCGACACCAGCTGGCGCGGGGATCCGCAGATGATTCCGGGAGCATCATCGGCCGACGTCACGTCGCACTACCAGTGGCGGCGCCAAAAATCATGGCCGAACAGCATAGAAATCTGGCCCGCCGACGAAACACCAAGAGTCCGGTTGCAACTGATCGGCAAAAAAGGGAAAGGCAAAGAAGCCGTATTACCCGCGCAGCGATTCTCGGTTCGGACAGATGGCGAAAAACGCGCTGCAGAGGCGGGGAAAACGGAAAAGGACGAGCCGGATCAGGCGAAGCCAGTCGCCCTGAAAATGACCGGCGACGGCACAGCAATCAACCCGCGCGATGGGGCAGAACTTGTCCGGGTGCGGCCCGGAAAGTTCACGCGCGGCGATGCCAGGGCCTACGGCGACGCCCAACCCGCCCGCAAAATTTCTCTCGACGGATACTGGATTTACAAAAAACCTGTCATTATTCGCCAGTACCGCAAATTCATAAAAGCGACCGGACGGGACGATAAAATTAAGATTCCCGGCTGGCCGCACAAAGTCGCGAAACCCATGGAGGAAGAGGAAGGTGCCTATCCTGTCCTGCGGAACTGGTACGACGCCCAGGCCTACGCGCAATGGGCCGGCGGTTCCCTGCCGACCGAGGCTCAGTGGGAAAAGGCCGCCCGGGGCACTGAAGGCCGCATGTATCCCTGGGGCGATAAATGGGATGCCACGAAAGTGCCGGAACACGACTACGACGAACGACCGCTCGATATCGGCATGGTGCCGGCGGGTAGCTATCCCGATAGTGCCAGCCCGTACGGCGCACTCGATATGGCCGGCAACGTCTGGGAATGGGTCGGCGACTGGTATGCGCCGAATTACTACAAGAACTCGCCCGAACGGGATCCGCGCGGCCCAGGCAGCGGAGTGTGCAAAATCCTCCGCGGCGGCGATGTCCACTGGGATCGCCGCATGCTGCGCAGCACCTATCGCCTCCCACAACCACCGCATGTGGATAACTGGGTCATGACCGGTTTCCGGGTGGTGATCGATGCCGACGAAAACGGAAAAATGCGGTAATTCCTTGGCTCGCTAACTGAATTGTTGTCGGCGAGAACGGCAGACGATGTGGAAGGACAGGGTAGAAAGACGATGTAGAGCCTTTTGACTCCCTTGTCGTTCCACATTATTTTCCTGTCCGGCATGAATCCGATTCTCTTTCGACTTTTCCAGTGAGGAATGGATAAGTATGAGTGACAAGAAGGCCGTCGTGTACAAAGGTTATCCGCCGGACCACTGCTGCGTTGGCAGCAACGTGCAAATACTTCCCAATGGTGAATTCGCAGCTTTTTTTGTGACCGGCGGGCCAAGGGAACCGGATGTGAACAATTACATTGCGATGTGCCGTTCCACCGAGCCCGGACTCGCCTGGTCAAGCCCCCCTGAAACCGTACTCAAATTACAGGACCGTGCATGCCTGTGTTCTGGAATTTACGTGGACGGTGGCAGTATCGTCATTCATGCCCTTACCCACGATGGCAGTTGGGGGAAATGGCGCAATTATACCGTTGAAAGCCACGACAACGCCCATTCGTGGAGCGAACCGGAGCTGTTCACGCCATCGCCGAGGCGCACATTTATTCGCAACCGTTACGTCGCTACATGGGGGGAATGGTTTCTGCCGCTCCAAAGCGCATATGATGTTGAAGATTGGACCGACATTCCTAATGCTGATGGTTCTTTCCGGCCCCCGGTCAATGGGGTGCTGATCAGCTCCGATAATGGACAAACCTGGACGGCTTCTGAGATTATCTCGGGGGCCAATCGTTTCGCTGAAAACAACGTCGTGGAACTGTCCGACGGGAGCATGGTCATGCTGATCCGTTCCGATGGAGCCGGTTGCCTGCTTCGGTCGGACTCGAAGGACCGCGGACGCACCTGGAGCGACCCACGGCGCACCGACATCCCGAATCCCGGCAGCAAATTTCGTTTGTTCCGGTTGAAAGATCGGCGAATCCTGCTCGTGCACAATCCCAACCCGGCCACCTCGCATCCCAACTCCGAGCCACAGAAGCAGTGTCAGCGCAACCCGCTCTCTATCTGGATATCCGACGATGATATGGAGAGCTGGGGATACAAGCGGGATCTAACCGACTTTCCGGGTATGCTTGCCTATCCCGACGGTGTGGTCGACGAGGCAAACAATACCCTCCATATGGCTTTCGACTACAACCGGCACGATGTTATCTACTGGGGAGCAAAACTGTAATCGTTTGTTTTTTAACACCAACAGGTTTCGTGAAACTTTTGAGGTGATCTTGCTGTTTGAAAGGATAAAAAGTAATGTTGCCCATTGTTGATATTTCTTCTGAAACGGATCGCCACGCTGTGATAGCCCGGGGGACCGAAGATGTGTATCAGGGTCATCCCACGACTCTGCTGATGCCGGATGGTCAGACGATGTTCGCCGTCTGGTGCATCAATCACGGCGGGCACGCCGGGCCGATGGCGCGGAGCGACGATGGCGGACGGACCTGGACGCGTCTGGACGATAAAATGCCGGAAGGGTTCACCAACCATTTCAATTGCCCCAGTATCTACCGTATGGTCGATCCCGATGGCCAGCAGCGAATCTGGGTGTTCTCCGCACGCCGAGAAGAAGGCGGAGAAATCACAGACTGGATGCCGAGGATAGTGAGCGAGGACGGCGGCGAAAGCTGGCGCGAGGCCAAACCACTGGGCTTGCCCTGCGTGATGACCTTCAGCAGCGTCGTCCGGTTGAAAGACGGTTCCTATCTGGGACTCTACCATCGCCGATTGAGAGACGACCGATCGGCCGATGCGCAGATACTGCAGACCCGATCGCCGGACGGAGGGATCTCGTGGTCCGAGCCACAGCTCGCCGCACGAATGAATGGCAAACAACTCTCCGAGCCGTTCGGGTTCCGGTCTCCGGACGGGGAGGAACTTTGCTGTCTGATACGAGAGAACACTCATACCGGCAACAGCATGGTTATATTCAGCTCAGACGAAGGAGAGACATGGTCGGAACCGGTCGATACGGCGGGCGGTCTGACGGGCGACCGGCACTGGGGAGTCTACACCGCGGACGACCGGCTGGTCATCGCGTTCAGGGATCAAGAACTATACAGCCCGACACGCGGACATTTCGTGGCCTGGGTGGGCACATACGAAGACATCCGCCAGAGACATCCCGGACAGTGTCGGATCAAGTTGCTCCACAGCTACGCCGGCGGAGACTGCGGATATCCCGGTATGGAACGGCTCCCGGACGACACAATCGTGGCAACCACCTATATCAAATACCGGCCGGGCAAAGAGAAACATTCCGTTGTATCGACACGTTTCAAAATCGACGAGATCGACACCCGTATCGAAGACCCAAAGCCGGATTTCTCGATTACACACCTGTTTGAATCCGGCGAGGACGACCAGATACGTATCCCCAAGATCCTGGTTGCGGAGGATGGCTCGGTTCTGGCCTTTGCCCGTGGATGTAAGTTCCTGCGGCGCAGTGAAGATGCGGGGGGGACGTGGAGCGACCCGGTTGAGTTCGGCCCTCCCGGCGGCGGGAATGCGGTGGTTGACCGGACGAACGGCGACGTGCTTGTGGTCTGCCCCGAACCGGAAAAACTCTGGCGCAGCCGCGATCACGGGCGCACGTGGGGACGCGAGAATATTTCATTTCTGCCCAACAAAATCGGACACGGTGGGAAAGACACCGTTCCTGTCAGTGTCGCGGCATCGGAATCGGGCATTACCCTTCAATATGGCGAACATAAGGGGCGGCTGGTGATGCCGGTAAGGATTCAGCTGCAGAATGGACCGGACTACGACGAGGATCGGCAGGAATACTGGCAATATCATTACAACACGTCGATTTACAGCGACGATGGCGGCACGACCTGGCAGACGGGCGAACCGGTGCAGAGCGGAACTGGCGAGGGCACATTGGCCGAGCTGTCCGACGGCCGGCTTTATTACAATTCGAGGTCGCACATGTCCTGTGACCATCGTCGCCGTCTGGCCTGGAGCCATGATGGCGGGTACCGTTGGGTCGATTGGGAAGTTTCGGACGATCTGTTGGAGATCGGCGGCCCGCACTACTTCCGCTACGGCACGCGCCCAAGCTACGGCTGCAATGCCGGCCTGGCGCGGATTCCCGACGGAATTGTGCCCTGTGAAGATGCGCTGTTGTTCAGCACCATCGATAATCCCGGGAGACCCAGTGCGGAAGACCGCATTCGCATGACCGTTTGGGCAAGCTTCGACGGGGCCGGGTCCTGGCCGCTCAAGCGTCTGGTCTATCCCGGGCCGAGCGCTTACTCGTCGATAACGGTCAGCGACGACGGAACGGTGTATCTGCTGTTTGAAAACGGGGACGAATACCGCTACGAACGCATTTCCGTGGCGCGCTTCAATCTGGACTGGCTGACGGAGGAATACGAATAGAGGACAACAAATTTATGGATTTACAGGAAGTCCGACATTATTTGACCGGGCCTGTGATGTCGCTCCGTACCCCTTTCCAGGAAAACGGGGAGATTGATTACGACGGGGCGCGGAAGATCATAGACGCCGCTATCGCCGGTGGATCGAAGACGGTTATGCTTACGGCGGGCGACAGCCACTATGAAATTCTCAGCGATGATGAGATCGCGGAATTGACCCGCGTCGCGGTGGAGCATACCGATGGACGCGCGATGGTCATCGCCGCCGATCGTTATTACGGAACAGCAAGGGCCGTCCAGTTCGCGAAATTCGCCGGGGAAACAGGGGCTGATCTTGTCATGTGCCTCCCGCCGGATTGGGCCAAATCAACAACTCCGAAAACACTTGCCGACCACTACGCTGCGGTGGCGGAGATTATGCCCGTTATGATTGTGACCAACCGATTCATCGCGCGCGGGGAAGAATTCGGTCTGGAAACATTGCAGCGCGCCGTGGATAAATCACCCAATGTGGTCGCGATAAAGGACGATATGTGCGGGGTATTCGCTCAGAAAATGTGCGCGGCGTTGAGCGATCGGTGTGCCATCATTTCGGGAGGCCAGAAGCGCAACCATCTTAATTGCCACCACTATGGGTGCGACGGATACCTGTCGACATTTGTCCCCTGCCAAACGGATATTACCGGCCGCTACTGGAATGCAATCTGCGGGGAGGACTATCGCGCGGCCGCACGGATCGTGTCAGAAGAAGATGGGCCGTTTTTCGACTATGTCGTTAAACAAACGGGAGGATTCGATGCATGCATGCACGGCATGCTGGAGCTGAACGGTCTGGCGAAACGCTATCGCCGTCAACCCTATTACACACTTCCTGACGCAGAGATGAAACGACTGGGAAAACGACTGCGCGAACTGGGACTGCTTACCGATTGACAACGGATGGGTTTGTGCTCAAATACGATACAACCAGATAAGGGATAACCAATGGGCCGCGAAACAGAAAAGCGGGTGCTGAATCGTTTCCCTCGCATGATGCAGGAGTATCTCGTCCGAAAACTGCGGGAAAAATATCGGGCCAACCATGCTCGTCTAATGGGGCTGAAGACAAAAGCAGAAGCTGAGGCTTATGTCTCTGAAGTGCGCGAGAAGATCGAGCAGGTTTATGGCCCGTGGCCGGAGCGAACGCCGCTCAATATCCGAATTACCGGGGAGACTGACCGGGAGGATTATGTTTTTAGAAACATTGTTTTCGAGAGCCGCCCCGATGTCCCTGTCACGGCCAATCTTTACCTCCCACGAGGTTCGGCCGGTCCACGGCCCGCGGTCCTTTGCCTTTGCGGCCATACTGTAAACGGCAAGACCGGTTACGATACATTTCCCCAGGCCCTGGCGCGCATGGGGTACGTAACCCTGATCTTTGATCCATTAGGGCAGGGCGAACGCATCCAGTATCCTGATGACGAGGGCAAATCGCCTTTCGGGCCGGTTCGTGAACACAATATCATGGACCGCCAGATGGTGCCGACCGGGGATTGGATTGGCAATTGGTTTGTCTGGGACGGTATGCGCGCGCTGGATGTCCTGCTGGAACAAGAAGGCGTCGATTCAACGCGTGTAGGGGTTACGGGCAATTCCGGGGGCGGGACCCAGACGGCTTACGTGACGGCTTGCGATGAGCGGATTACCATGTCGGCACCTTCATGCTGGGTCTGCAGCTGGTATCACAACGCAGCGCTTAATGAAGAACCCGTTGACGCCGAACAGTGTCCGCCCGGGATCCTGGCCGCGGGCCTTGAGCACAGTGATCTTTTGATTTCGCGAGCACCGAATCCGGTTATCGTGCTGACCCAGGAGCAGGATTTCTTCGACCAGCGCGGAGCTCTGGAGGCTTTCGAAAGAATCAAACATGTCTACAAGCTGCTGGGGGCCGAGGAAAAAGCGGTTTATCACGTTGGCCCCGGCGACCACGGCTACCATCTTGATGCCCGCGAGGCGATGTATGCGTTCTTCAATCGACACGCGGAAGTTGACGTTCCCGGCAAAGAGCCTGACCTTGTTAAAGAAGATGTTGCGACAGTTGAGTGCACGCCAGGTGGCGCTGCAAATGATTTGGAAGGCGCCCGTTCTGTTCCGTCATTGACCTGTGAACGTTCGCAGGATCTGGCAAAGGGGCGTGGGACACCCGCTGGCGATGATCTCGACCAGCATATCCGTGGTTTGCTGGATTTGCCAAACCGCAAGGGTCCACCGGATTATCGCATTCTTCGTCCCTGGGATGATCGCGGTTATGCCCGCCCACATTCGAATCAGTTCGTTTTAGAAACCGATCCGGAATTTGGGGCGCAAGTTGTGGTGACAAAGCTGGAGGACGAATACCGCACGGCCCGCCCGCAACGAGGCGATGGTCCCGCGATGCTCTATCTGCCGCATATTTCGTCCGATCAGGAACTTCGGGAAAACGAGGAAATTCGGCAACTGGAGACCGAAAACCCGGCTTTTTTTGCCTGCGATTACAGGGGTATTGGCGAGTCGCGTCCCGATACCTGTCGCCCTGATTCTTTTTTCAGCTTGTACGGAAGCGATTACCATTACGCATCATGCGCGAGCATGCTCGGCGATTCATACGTTAGCTGGCGGGTTCACGACATTCTTTGCACGCTGGATTGGATGGCATCTTTCGGCTATGACCGCGTGCATCTTGTGGGACAGGGGTGGGGAACCATCCCCGGCGCGCTTGTCGGCCTGCTGGATGAACGTGTAAAACGGGTCACGCTGATCCACGCGCCCAAATCCTACACCGAACTCGCCGAAGCACCGATGCAAGAATGGCCTTTGTCCTGCATGTTGCCCGGCGTGTTAGAACGGTTTGACCTGCCGGATGTATACAGGAAGCTGGCTCGAAAGGATTTACGGATGATTGAACCGTGGGGACCCCTCATGAAAAGCACTGGCCCGGAAAGTTAAACGATCTTGTGTAAGTAACCTGAGGATATTGTTCGGATTTCTGATGTTGGAGGCCCCGCAGGGCCTGACAAAGAGGAGTCGAAAATGCACGGAGAACGTACCGGCCGAAAAGAGATTTTTGTCGAAGCTGGAGAACCGATCGCCGTCATGGGAGCGGCCACGAAGGATATGTTTCGAGAAGAGGAGGCGCTTGTTATAGGCCCCGATGAATCCTGGGGACATCCTTTGTTCGCTGATTTAGCTCTCAAGGAGGAAGATTTTCACATCCATGCTCGTTTAACGCTGGACGAGGTGGCCGGGACCAGCGCCTCGTTCCTTATCGGTGGTTTTTATCACTATCCCTGCACGCGTCCAGAGGGGAATGAGACGTTCCGGGTCTCGCTGGATGATGAAACGGAAACCTACGATAGAGACAGACTGGGAGCCGATGCGCGGATCCTCTACGGAATGACGAAACGTCGCGCCCCCTGGGATCAGGCGGACAAGGAAATCGCCGGTAAGACTGCGGATCATATCGAGCCGGGGCAGCCGTTCACACTCGATCTGTATCAGGAAGAAGGCGAGGCCCGTTTTCAGATCAACGGCAACGAACTCTTCAGAATAGATCTCGGCACAAAAGAAAGAATCTCTGGCTCAAGTGACGGAGGATGGCCGATATGTTTTGGTTTTCTTCCCGATTGTGCCGTGATAAGGCTCTATGATTTTTGGGCCGAGGGACGTTTCGCGGAGATATCCCTCGATCATGCGGATGTATGGTCGATGGGCCACGATGGTTATTTTACGTACCGCATCCCATCGCTTTGCCTGACTCCGAAAGGATCTCTTCTCGCCTTTGCGGAGGCGCGCCGATCCGATTTCGGCCGGACATGGTCCTGGAACAAAAAATGGAACCCGGATGAAGTTCACTGCGTCATGAAACGGTCCACGGACGGCGGCAGGACTTGGTCCGGGCAGAAACTGATCCTGGGGCATGGTTCCAGCTACGAGGTGCGCGATCCCTCTCCTGTTGCCGACCGGGAAACCGGGAATGCGTTCCTGATCACGCGAGGACCCTACGTTATGAAATCAGAGGACGATGGTGAGTCGTGGTCAGAGCCCCGTTCACTGAGACCGTTGCTCCCCGATAACCTGAAGACGTTGAGTCCTGGACCGGGGAACAGTGGGATACAGATTCGCAACGGCCAATACGCGGGACGTTTGATGGTTGCGGTTGCCGGGGATGGAAACGTAGGTGTGATGTATTCCGACGACCACGGGGTCAACTGGACCCTGGGGGGAATGGTGGAAGGATTCCAGGGATGGGAGCCCCAGATAACAGAACTTACCGGCGACCGCGTCCTCGTAAATTCCCGCAATCATTCGGACAACCCCGGGCGGCTTATATCGATAAGCGACGATGGGGGGACAAGTTTTGAAAATTACTACGACGAAAACCTTCCCGCTAAAGGCTGTGAAGCCTCTTTGCTGCGATACAATGGGACCGAAAAATCGGGCTCCGAAACAATCAAGCCGGCTATCTTCTGCGGACCTGACGAAGGGAGGAGAAAACTCACAGTCAAATTCAGTTTAGATGACTGCAAAACCTGGGAGATCTCGCGTATGGTTTACGGAGGTCATTCAGCGTATTCTGCCATGGCCGTGCTGCCGGACGGGGAGATCGGGGTGTTATATGAGAAAGACGCATATCGTCGGTTGAGCTTTGCCAGATTCGATCTCGATTGGCTCAGCGATGCCGAGAAAGAGTAAGCCGATCGCCGTTACTTTCTTTTCTCCGGTCTGATATCAAAAACTGCAATTTCGGGTCCGGAGAAGAATCTTACTCGTGGGGCCCTGCCTCCCTCCATACCGATCCCGCGGTTTACGTACATCGTCGTGGGGCCCACATAATACAGGCCCCTCTCGTATTTTTTCCCGAGTTCGGCCAGGGTAATCAGCGCCCCATAGAACGGCAGCGCCACCTGTCCTCCATGCGTGTGACCGCAGAGGTACAGATCGACCTTCGGCCCCTTCACGTCTTCCACCACTCCTGGATAATGATGGAGGAAAACCGTGTAAACGGTTTCATCGAGTTTTTCGACCAGATCTGTCGGATCGTCAGTTTCCAAATTTAGACCGGCCACACAGAACGATTCGCCATCTTTTTCCAGGACGAGCGATTCTGAGTCAAGTTCGTGGAATCCTGTTTCCTTGAAGAGCTCCGCCGCTGTTCGCATGCCGACATCAATATTGCCCCGCACCGCGAATTTGCCGAGTTTTGCCTTGAGGCCCGCAAGCGTTTGATGAAACTTCTCAAGGGCATCCGGATGGTTCACGCAATCGCCGGTGAATACGATCAGATCTGGTTTCAACGGGTTTATCATGCCGGCGAGTTTGGATTCATTTCGCGTCTTGCGATCGCAGTGTAGATCCGAAATCTGCACGATCCGCAGGGATACAGCTTCCAATTTGTGCGTCTTCAGGTCGATCTCATTTAGCTCAAGCGAATACGGCTCGACGAAATATCCATAGCCGAAGCAAACGAGGCCGACCAGCGCAAGCACGTGAATAATGAGCGTGAACGGAGTGAGAAGTTCCGAATCACCTGCTCCTCTCAGCCGCCGTGCCAGCTCACGCAGCAAAAGCAAGGTTTCAACACCGTACACGAAAACGACAACAAAAAGAAATACGCCCAGTATCACTCTCTCCGCTGGATTCATCGGTTAAGTCTCGCGTTTCAAATGGATATAATTCCGGGCGATCCGGAGATCTTCGAGGGCTTCCTCGGAATCGCAGGGTGGATCGGTTTCGCCGCGGCAGACGCGGGTGAAATTGGCGGCCTGCTGCTGCATAGCATGAGTCCATGGCAGCTGCGGAATTCGCGTCTCTGGCGGATTGCCACATCCGGGGTCGCGGAAAATAGAGACCTTCCCGGCCCGGTTGCAGGCCAGCGGCGCGGGCAAATCGAGACGGATCCAGCCTTTTTCGAAACATACAAGCGCCGATTCCTGCCAGTCGACCGTTGTCACGTACGGGCTCATCTCGATCGTCCCCGCGACCCCGCTCCCGCTCTGAACGGCCATCAGGACCCCCGACGGTTCCGCGTAGGTTACGTCGTAGGGCTCTCCGAACAGCAGGCGCATCAAATTGACCTGATGGATGTAGTAATTGACGAACGCAGTGTACTCCTGGAACGTTTCTTCGTTCATATCCGGGGGCGGCGGATCGCGGTCAAGGTCCGGACATTGCTCGTCGGTCTGGATCAGATCGTTGAATCCGCTGGCCACCCAATCGCCGGCGGGCATCAGGATGCGCACGTATTTTAAGTCGCCCAGCTCGCCGGTTTCTTTCAGGTTTTCGATCTCCTCGACGGTTCGGACGGTGGCCGGATCGCTCCGTTTGTGGTAACCCACCATGTGAGTTGCACCGGCCTTTTGTTCGGCTTCTACAATTTGTTCGCCAATCTGACAGGAGGCGGCCAGGGGTTTTTCGGTAAAAACAGGGACGTCGGCTTCAAGAAGCTCCAGCACAAGCAACCCATGCCGGTCAAAAGGTTGGGAAGCGACGATTCCATCGAGATCTTCATTCTCAAGCATATCTTCGTGGTTTGAATAGACATTCGGTATGCCGTAACGTGCTGCGACTTTCTGGGCCAGTTTCGGGCGGATCTCGGCAAGCGCCACCACTTCACAATCCTGGAGACGATTGTAATTCTTCAGGTGAGCGCACTGGCCCATACTCCCGACGCCAACAAAACCAATTTGAACGGTTTGATCAGGCATGAAATGTTCCCTTTGCGTTTTATGAGTGCGCAAAATTTGGCCTGTTACATTCTAACGGCAAAATCTTGAAATTCACTGGAGTTTTTGGAGTTCCAATCCTGCCTCGCCGAGGGGGCTTCTTGTTGGTTATTGGCCGTTTTGAGATCTCCAAGGGGACGGAGATCTCGGGGCAACGAATCCGTCGCAGCGTTCGACAGCCAGCTTGCGCCCAGACCATCTCGTAGTTTTCAATCCGGAAACCGGGAGTTCACAAAAAAAGCGTGAGACCTCCCCGCCGCAAGGTGGGAGCTTGCTCGCAGAAATGGAAACGCGAGTTCAGCTGAGCTCGCTATCAGCGGGCGAAACTGGGCTTGAGGCGGACAAATCTCGGAATATGGACCACTAATACAGGTAAGTTCGTTTGCGTGCGGGAAAGGCTGAAGATGGCAGGACGGGCCCGAAGCGGATAACCCTCTTGCAGACTACGATTCCGGTTTTGTTATGCGTGAACCGTGAATTTTGTTTACGGCTGACCGTTTCCTTCGACCCACGGTGCGTCGCCGCGATACTGTTCCGATTCTTCATCTGTCGAAGGTGGCTCGGGCGGATTTTTGTTCGGACCGGGGGTTCGCGAATTAGTTCCGTTCGGCGGCGTGTGTGGGGCTGACCGGTTTTCTTGGAAAAATTGCCATTCTCCCCCGAACTGGTTCAAAAAACACAGCGAATAGTTTCGGAAAAACACGCTGACCGGGAGAAAAACAACTGAATTTACGTAGGGTAAAGCGGCCAGGCAGCAGGTGAGGCACATAACAATCGTCGCCAAAAGGGCAAACGCAATTCCAAGGAATAATTTCATCAAATAGAAAAGCGTAAACGCTCCGAGGTTGCCGGGAAGAATGTCCTGTAAGAATAAGCTGCAGGCTTTTCTTGCCAGAACTTGTTTTTTGTACATAATCGGCACGATGAAATCCTGGAGGATCGCATGAATTATGGCGAATCCAAACACCAGCGGCAGGAAGAGAAAGACGATTATTACCAGTGCCACTGTCATCCCGGCTCCAAACTGTTCCGCCTGTATATCGCCATAAGCAAGCGCTAAGGAACCAACCATCACGGCTATCCCGACGAGTCCTGCGATTATTGTTATGGCAAACCGAAGGAAAAAGAAGCTATTGGCGGGCACACGAAATTTCTTCCATGGTTGCACAACGGCTGCTCTATTATGCACAACTCCGTCCAGAAACATAAAATGTCCCCGGCTGCTCAGCCATTGCAGAAGAGCAGTAATCGCCAAGCCAGCAATGAGGCCCCCAAGCACGATTGCTACAGCAAGGACGGGATTTCCCTCCAGCCAATCGAGCGCTTGTTCCGGGATATTGCCGGGCCCTTGTCTCTGTCCCCCCATTTTAAAATTGAAATTGAGATTCATACCGCCCTGGCTCAGGCTTGCCAGGAAGGCACAAAAAGCGAGAATAAGCCATTTCCCGAGGTCGAACCGCTGGAACAACAGGATGTTCGTTCGCTCAAAGGCGTGTGAAATTGATTTTGTTACGGACAGATACATATGGTTTTCCGTTCGAGCTTTTTGAAGACCAGCAGGTTACACTTTATCCATGACAAAGATTAATTTCCAACAGTAGACAGAACAAGTTAATTTTCGCTCCGTTTTCAGCGAGCCCATTTATTTGACAAATTATTGTTCATGTTGCAATTTTAAAAATTATCTTCGGATGATTTACAGGTGAGGAGAGTCCATGGCACGTCCCAACATTCTATTGCTTCACACTGATCAACAACGTTTTGACACGATCCGAGCCCTGGGGGCTTCGCATATGGAGACTCCCAACCTGGATCGTCTTGTCTCAGAAGGGATCGCTTTCAGGAAGGCTTACAGTTCGGACCCCGTTTGCATGCCCGCCAGACATGATCTGCTGACCGGTGCCAGCGCACAACATCACGGCTACTGGTGGAACGCCGGGCGACCAATCCAGAACTACGGTCTTGCGACGCTTCCCCGCATGCTCACCCAATCCGGCTATCAAACGCTCGCTGTGGGGAAAATGCATTTCAAACCCGAACGGGAACATCACGGATTCGGCCACATGTTCCTTATGGAAGAATTGCCGGGGTGCCGCGAGAACGACGCATACCTTGAGTACCTCAAAGAACAGGGCTACGGGCATATTCGATGTCAGCACGGTGTGCGCCCTTTGTTTTATCATTCGCCGCAGGAATCACGCGTTCCCGAGGAGCATCACGGCTCAGCCTGGGTTGCACATAAAACTATCGAGTTAATTCGTCGAAAGCGCGATCGGCCATTTTTCCTGATGGCCAGCTGGGTTGGGCCCCATCCACCCTATTACATGCCCCGGCGATATCTTGAGATGTACCGGGATGCAGAGCTTCCTTCCCCAATCGAAGAAAGCGCGAAATTGCATGCCCCAACAAGTCCCGAAAACCTTCGGGGTAAATCTCTGAAAAGACTCAGAGAAGCATATTTCGGAGCGATTAGCCTGATCGATACGCATCTCGGCAGAATACTCGACGTCCTGGAACAGACCGGGCAGAGAGAAAACACGCTCATTATTTTCACGTCCGATCACGGGGAAATGCTCGGCGATCACGGGTGTTACCAGAAACATGTCCCGTACGAAGGATCGGCCCATATCCCCTTGTTAGTCAGCGGACCGGGTTTTGAAAAAGGTACCTGCGAGGTCCCCGTAACGACATGGGATACGTCAGCCACAATTCTTCACGCGACGGGGGTTGAGCCTCCTGAAGGGCATCCGATGGTGGGCGTTCCGCTCCAAAAATGTCAACACGAAGAAGCGGGCAGAACGGTGGTTTTTCATCATTCCACCGGCCGGGACAGGTATCTGGCTGCTGTATCGGGCCGTTTCAAATTCATTCACTGGCTGAATGGAGGAGAAGAAGAACTTTACGACCTTGAGTCAGATCCAGAGGAACGAATCAATCTGCTGGCAAAAAAGCCCGATGACAATGGTTTTCCCGTCAGTCGGTTGAGAGATGCGTGTGTTCAATTCGAATCCGAACACGGAAATCCGGAAAACGTTGATAACGGTCGTTTTGTGGATCTTTCATTCGAATCCCCTCCGGAACATCGGTGCAGCGCGCACCCCGAATGGTCTTTTCGCCAGTTCCCCCAATGGATGGACGGGTATTCGCAAGACGATCTGCGAGCTATCGCCGAGGAGATGAGCGATTGCCTGAAGAACGAAGGCATTAATCTTTTCAGCGATCCCGAATGGCGGTCGCGGGCCAAAGAAGAATGGACAAAACGCGGAGGCGATCCGGCGGTGTACGAAGAATTGTTTCAGCAAATTGATCGGAAAAGGACAGGCCGGTCGTAATAATAGGAAATCAAAAGAGTCCAAACGTCACCAGAGCGATCATGACCAGTGCGATAAAGACTTTTGTGATACTCCCGATTATCCGTCCGATGAGAGCGCCTTTTGCGACGGTGGCCGATGCTTTTACTGTGCGTGTACGGTGGTACTCAAGAGCATAGGCCCCGGCGAATGTCCCGACAAAGGCACCCAGAAGCGTTCCAATAAGTGGCAGGACAGCTGATCCCACCACCGCGCCGATGATGCCCCCCAGCATGGCGCCGATCGAACTCCAGAAACTGCCCTTGGCTTTGCTTGCTCCGAGCATACCGGCAATCGCTTCGATGATTTCGGCAAGCACCGCCAATCCGAAAAGCGTCAGCACAATCCACCATGGCAGAGCGTCCTTCCCGGCTATAAGGGTGCCCCCGAGCGCCGCAAACGCTATGATGAATTGTCCTGGAATACCGAGCGGAATAATAATCATCCCCGCGAGCATCACCAGATAAAACACGATGTAGCCGAAGACAGCACCGGTGGTCTCCAAAATGGCCGCCATGAATTTGCCCTCTCCTTGAAAACGCCTCGCGCCCACTTCAAAATACTGCAAGGTAACCAGTTAAACTCAGAGAGAGCGTAATCGTATTTACCCTTTTCGGCAAATCGGTAGAGGCTTCAAACAGCACTCTGACCTTTGCCGGGCGAATTTTACCGCGTTGCTGGCTCCGGATAGCATTCCGAACTCGAGAGAGTCACAGCGGCCTGGGTTGTGCCGGACCAGGATAGACGGTCCGGTCTTTGCAGTTCGAAAGGAATATGCCGTGACTGAAAAACGAAGCGCTACCATTTTTTTGGCGTTCTTTGCAGTCTGGGTCGCCATTTTTGGATTTCTGCCATCAACGGACGCCGGCGGCGGCCCCCAAAACCTGGCTCTTTTGGTGAATCCGAACGATACTGATTCTCTCCGTATTGCAAACGAGTACATCCATCTGCGCAAAATTCCCCCGGCTAACGTTATTTATCTGCCTGAAGTGCCCGAAAAATCTGTGATTCCCGTCGAACAATTCCGGAAGAAAATTCTCGGCCCGGCACTCAAAACGCTCGAAAAACGACACGTCGCTGGCCAGATTGATTACCTGATCTATTCAACCGGTTTTCCCCATGCTGTTAATGTCAAATCAGATATCAAAGGCAAAAAACTTCCCAAAATTCTGAGTCAGCCGGCGTCCATTACCGGGTTGACGTATCTCTACCTTTTTGCTCTTGCTCAGAACCCCAATTACATGTCGCTCAATGCCAATCAATACATGCGAAAGACACGCCTTGGACCGATGCGCAGCGGCAGAAGAAACTGGAATTGCAAAAAGCATTTAAACGCCTGCGAGAAGCGCAAAAAGCCGCCGCGAAAAAAGAGAAAAAGGAAGAGGCCGGAGGGACAGAAACAAAAAAGGCACAAACAAAGGTAATTGAATCCTACCTCGACGAAGTTCATGGAATTATCACGGAGCTGCTGGACTCGCACCCCGGGAATCCGGGCCTCCACTACAACATGGCGTGCATCCTGACCATTCAAGGCCGAAAACAGCTGGCATTGAAACAGATTGAGAAAGCTGTTGATGTCGGCTGGTGGAATTTCGTGCATGCCCGACGCGATCCCGATCTGAAAGCGCTTCGCAAGAATGAAAAGTTCAAGAAACTGATCGCACAGATGGAAAATGTCACGCTCCGTGCACAGCCCACGATTCCTTTCCGGAACAGTTTCGGTTTTGCAAAAGGTGGGGAAATCGTCAATCCCCAGATGGGTGTTCGTTACCTTATCTCGACCATGCTGGCGCATGTCAGCAAGAAAACCAACACGCTGAACGAAAGCCTGCGATGTCTGCGTCGGAGCGTCCAGGCGGATGGATCCCGCCCGGAGGGAACGATCTACTTCATGCGCAATCGGGATATCCGAAGTATTACCCGGGAATGGGCGTTCCGGAGTGTCGTCCGGCATTTGGAAAAAATCGGTGTGAACGCGGAGATCGAAGAAAGCGTTTTGCCGAAGAACAGATCCGATGTAATGGGCGCGATGGTGGGAAAAGCAAAGTTCAATTGGGAAAAATCCGGGAGCAAAATTCTTCCCGGTGCCATATGTGAACATCTTACCAGCGCTGGTGGGGTAATGTCAGGTAGCGGACAGACGCTTTTGAGCGCGTGGATAAGCGCCGGGGCATCTGGAACCTGCGGGACCGTTACCGAGCCGTTCGCGGTCCAGGCTAAGTTCCCATCTCCGTTCATCCACCTGCACTACGCCCGCGGCGCGAGCCTCGGCGAAGCCTTCTATCAATCCGTTCAGGGCCCCTACCAGCTTTTGATCGTCGGCGATCCGCTTTGCCAACCATGGGCGCGATTCCCAAAAGTAAAAATTGGTGGCGTTTCTCCCGGCGATACTGTACAAGGTGAAATCGAAATAATCCCGGCCGCCGAAACACATGAAAAATTGAAACTTCAGCAGTTCGAGCTTTTTATCGACGGTATGCGCCGCGCGGCTTGCAAGCCCGGACATGTTTTCAATCTGGACACAACTGGATTTGCCGACGGATATCATGAATGGCAGGTGGTTGCCGTTGCCGGACAACTTCATACGCAAGGACGGAAAACGGTGCCGGTCACTATTAATAACGGCGGCCACCTGATTAAGATCACCAAAAAACCCGAAGGTAATATTGAATCCGGACAAACAGTTCAAATCGGGGCTGAACTCAAAGATGCTGCCGAACTGCGCGTGGTGCAAAACGCGAGACTGGTGGGGACAATCGAGGGAAATCAAGGAACTGTGGAAATAAGTAGTGATAAACTCGGAAACGGCCCGGTTCAGCTGCGTGTCATCGGCCAAATCAAAAGCAAAAAACCCCCCAAAGCTCTCAGCGCTCCCATTGACTTTACCGTCGTGGAGAACTGAAGGGACTGATTCCCGTCACTTCACAGCAAAAACCTTATGCAAAAACCGAAGACGGATTGCTTAACCCGGATCAGACCTTACTTTTTGATTACCACGCATTCAGCCGTTCTTCCGGTGGTAACTTCGCGCGCCTTCAGGGTCCATTTGCCCGCTGGATCGTTGTGAGCAAAACGCATGCTCGTCCTGGCTTTGCCTCCTCTGCCCTGTGCCGACCACGGGATGACTTCCACCCATTCGCCCTCCGGGTTTAGAAGACGAGTGGAGAAACTGAAAGGGCCTTTCTCCCGTGCGGGCACTCCCGACATGGAAATCCTGAACGTCACTGTCTCGCCACCGTGTACCGTCTCGCGCGAAGGTTCCACTTTCGGCTGACCGGGATCGTAGGGATAGGTGGTGAGGAATTCAGCGTAGCCGGGTTTGAGCCGCGGAATATCCACGGTCGTCGTTTTGCCAACTTTTCCTCGCCGCAGATCGAAGATCCACTGCTCCGAGGGCAAAACAACACGTGCTGGACCCTCTTTTCCGCCGTCACGGTAAAGACCGTAAACGGTGACGTTTCCGCCTTTCCAGGTGGCCGTTTCGGCCCGCAGGAGTTCGCTCCCTTCTCCGTCGTTCCGTTCCAGCTTCGGTTTCAGCCCGATAGCATCGGCCAGCTGTCGGAAAAATTCCCGTTGCGCCTTTCCCTCCGATAACAGGCGCTCGGCATTGTATTGCGTGAGGTGGAAATTGAGCAGTATCGCCCGTCCGTCGCCGATCTTGTTGGCAACGAAGACGGGACAACCTTTCATCTTTCCGGCCGCAGTGCCGCCGTCAACCGTCAACTGTGCGTCCGCGCGGTTGTTGTTCAGGCGGATGGAGATCGTCTTGCCCTTCAGTTTGGCCTGGAGTTCTCCATCGATTCTGACGGCTTTTCCTTCGCCGGTGCGGCGCACGCCGAAAAGCGCATCGGCAGGTCCGTGTTCCAGAGGACGGCAATGTCCGGAATAAACTCCCGGCCGCAGGTCGGCCAGGACGGTGCCGCCGTTTTTGACGAATTTTCGTAGCGTATCGACCTCTTTTTGCCCGAGGGTCTGGATGAAAGGCAAGATCAACAGCTTGATGCCCCGTTCTTTCAGGTCGCCCTCGAGCGTTCTCTTTCTGGTGGTGTAGACCCACTGGTAACCGCAATCTTCAATCAGTCGCAGGATGCTGCCGTGGGCGCCTTTCACGGAATTGAAGGCGGCCGCTTCTGTCAGTTCGCCGGCATGGCTTGCCGCAACAGAATAATACAGTGCAATCCCGTCGTGTTTTTGATCGAGTTGCATCAGGAGATCCCCGAGTCCGCGTCGCAGGGGAATTATAACTTCGTCGAGGAACCGGCGATTTTCAGGATACGGTTCGTTATTGGGGGCCAGCCACCCGTGGAACCGTCCCCGCCCGGCCAGCATCCACCACCAGATCGAGGGGGCGTCGTTTATGACGGCGCGCCAGGCTCGCGCGATCAGACGGTCGCCTTTCTTGTTGTAGCCAATCCAGAAGCTGTGGATGAAACCTTCGGGTTTGAGACTTCGGACGACTTCGGTGCGAATTCCATCATAAGGGCACCAGAACCCGGAGTTGCTGATCAGCTCGTCGAAGTCCATTCCGAACCCGCCGGAACCTTCGAATCCGACGAGGGCTTTGGGATCATATTTGCGGGCCCGTTCTGTGAGACCACCGATCATCCGGCGGCAAAAATTAACCTCCCCGAAATGCTTGCGGTCCGACCACCGCGCATAAATCCCGGCCTCCCGGGCGGCTTTCTCGTGATTGTCGCCCTTTTTCATGACGTTAACCTGGTCCCAGGATTTGTAGTCGCTTTCCCATTCCCGGTTCAGGGCGTCCAGTTCGTCCCCGTAGAATTCTTTCAGCCAGGATCGATACGCCTTGAGACATTCCGGATGGAGACACATGCCGGAGTGCGGGCCCTCGTCGTACATGTTGTAGACGAAGACCGGGGTCCGCGTGCCGGATTCGAAGACGCCGTCTTTTGCGGACAGCATTTTCTGGAAAGCTTCCTCCTCGTTCCAGCAGGCCGGTTGCATGACGGGAACGCCCAGTTCGGGGTCTTTTTTCGGGCGTGGCGATCGCATCTTTTTCTCGCCCACGGGCCAGTTATACGCGAAATTCGTGGGTGTCCGGTTGATATTCGCCACCTCTGATTTGCCGCTGAGGGAAGACGTTACTCCCGTTTCTCGAAGCTTGAGCTTTCCCCAATGCCGATAGGGACCGTTCCAGGAGCCCCACAGCACCATGTTGAAGCGGTCGTGCCGACGCCGCAGGATGTGGTACGTTAGCCACGCCGAACCCGCTTCCCGCTTCCCGGCAACAACTCGTGCCCGGACGCGCATTTGAATGGGATAATGCGGGTCGATCGAAAACGCGTATGGCACTTTTTGCCCCGGTTCAGCGTCAACACGTCTGCGCACAACGATCCGGTCGTGGTTGTCGAGAACTTCCAGCAAAAGGGCAGGTTTCGGGATTTCCTGCTCTTCCTGCAGGGTAAAGAGGGCGGTGCCGGCGAGTTTGCCGTCGGGTTCGACCCCTTTCTGCTTTTGGTTCAGTTCCACCTCGCAGGGTGCGGGGACGTGGAGGCCCGCATACCCGTAATTTTCTCCGCCTCTGGCGCTTTTGATGAGCAGATCGGTGTAGTAGCGGCCGGCGTCGAGATCGGGGAGGGTGAACTGGCAGGTGATCTTGTCTTTTGCGCCTTCAAATTTTCGCTCATCGCGTGCCAGCACGTGGTCTTTGAGATCGCGCACTCGCCACTCGATTGTGAGACCGAGCGGGTTTTTGCCGGCATCCAGAATCCATTTCCCGGTTTGTCCTTTGGTTTTGCCCCAGGCTAATTTGCGCAATGCCGGAGGGGTCGAGACGAATTTCACCCGGGGTTCCTTTTGGGCGGCCCAGAGGATAGCGCGGCCCATTTCGGCCATCATGTATTGATGGTCGATGGAGTGGTCCCAGCGGAAGAGTTTCGCGCCGCTGTTGTCCTCGATTTTGAACCGTGAGAATACCAGGGCGCGTCCTTTTCCCACTTTGTAAGCTGTGGCGAAAGCTTTTTTGAAAGCGGCTTCTTCCCGGGGAAGTCTGTTGAAGTATTTCTCGGTACGCCCGGCCCTTCCGGTGAGACCAAGTCCCCCGGCGATGTCGTTTACCGGAGTTTCGATCTGCCGATCTTTTCGCAGCACATTGCGTGGGGGCCTTCGCACAAAGAGGATGCCCGTACCGTCGGCAACGGTTGAGAGGACGCGGAACTTCGCTTCGTTCGACAGTTTGGGCCAGGGGGCTCGCCAGTGGTCCCAGCTCACGATCACATCCCATTTGCGCGATTCCAGCAGTTTGAGAGTTCTCTCGTTGTCGGACATGTGGTACCCATAGAGAGAATATTCGATGTCCATGAAGGGGAAAGCACGAAGGAGTTCCATGGGTTGCCGCGTATTCTGACGGTAGCCGAGCTGATCCCCTTTGAGGATCAGGACGGAAATCTTGCCGCTGGAGTACTGCTGGCCCAGCCAGCGGGTGGTCGGAGTCCCGAGATTCCCCGGCTCCATGGTATATTCCTGGGCTTTCCAGTCCTGTGCGAGCAATCCGGGTGCCAGCAAGATGGCGGTCAGAACGACGCAAATGGAACGATATTTCATTGTTGTATCCTCCGCTTGGAACAGTTCTTGCTATCCACAATTCTTTTCCACGGCTTAGCTCTATTACACGGTTATTCCAAAGTCTCCACGTGCGCAGGACTGGAGAGGTCCTGTAACATTCGATGCCAGTTTATAGAGCTGATCTTACCACCGAGCTTGTCCCGGTGGGGCGATGCTTGCTTTGCATTGAACTCTGCTCAGCGCTTTCTTCCATCCGCAGGTTGTTGCCGGTGCGAAACGCAGGGATGATTTCATGGTGGTTTCATTTTTTCTCGACGGCCGGGATTGATGCATTGAGTTCGTGGTATCGAACCATCCAGAGTGTGCTCCGACACCGTTTTTTCAGTTTACTCAAGGCCTCGGTTACGCCTGGCCCCGGTTTGTTTTGGGATAGTTCTTCAAGGCTTTTCACGATTTTAGAAACGCTTTCACGGGCGTTCTGCAGACTTTTTTTGTCGAGGCGGCCCGCCAGTGCATCGGTTTTGTGCCGAATCTGGGCAATGAGTTGTCGCACCTCACGCATGCGGTCTGCGCGCATTTCGGGATATGTTGTGTAAGTGATTACGCCTTTTTCACCGTACATTTTCAATTTTTCGCCGAAGACCGGAGCGAGATTTTGGGAGAACATTTTTTCCAGTTCGCTCGTGGTTCCCGAAAAAACGATGTTTCCGTATCTCTGGGGGCTTGCGTGGGTTGCGCCTCGGTCCCAGGCGCTGTATTCATGTCCGCCTTTTGGGTTGGCATATCGAAACCGCACGATCTCAAAACTCCACAGGTCGCCGGGCTTTGGTGGTTTTGTTTCCAGATCCGCGTACGGAAATCGAAATTCCAGAGCCCAGTAGTCATCGGCGATGTGAGCTTCGACTTTCCAGTCGGTACCCGTGCCCCAGTCGAAGAGTTTGAACCCCATCGGAGTCTCACGGGCGCGCCAGTCGGCGCGTGTGCCGAGAGGAGTTGACATGAATTTGAAGTACTCTTCGTGGCTGCATCCCGATTCCAGGTAGATTTCCACCGAGTCGTCCCACCAGAGCGGACCATCGTATTTTTTGATCCGTTTTCTCAGACCTGCGGGGTTTGGTTCGTTCATATGGATCCCGACGTAGATTGCTTTGTCGTCGTAGATTATCTTCGTGGATGTTTGCACTTTTGCCCGGATCCGGGTGGATGCGTCCCGCAGCACCATATCGGTGATGACGGGTTTGTCCTGCCAGCATTTTTCATCGAGTTTTCCGTCGATGACGGGAGGTTGTTCGATGCGGCGGACATCGTAAAGGTTCACCACGCGGGCAGAGTCTTCCTTGGCTGCTCCGCATCGGACCGCCACCGCCACCAGAATCAAAAGAATTAAGCAGTATTTGCGCATTTTTTCTCCTTTTTCGATGTCGATCAGCCTTCTTCGAAAATACCTCCCTGCTTGAGCCATTGCCCGGTGAGGGGGTCTATCGCCTGTTTTACACGCTGTTCACGGACGATCACTTCCTGTTCAGCAAGCAGTCTCGTGGGTGTTCCGCGCGCCGGAATTGATTTCAGTTTCTCCAGAGATTGCTGGTATTTTTGCAGGGCATCTTTCAGCTGACGGCGCTGTCCCTGGTCCAATTTTTCGCAGCTGAGCAGAACTCGACATTGTTTTCGCGAGTTTTTTCCCAGCAGGTCGTTGATCGGCCAGGAAAAATCCGTTTGGCGGAGTGCCTTTACTGTCCGCGGCAGTGATTCGGTGAACTTTTTTCGCTCGGGGTGCCAACCATTCCATGATTTCCATTCGCGAATGGCGAGTCTGATGTGATTTTCAGAGGGCTGCATTGTTACGGAGACGCCGTAGGTGCCCCGTGCACGGATGTGCTGGATCTGTTCGGGCAGGAAAATCGCTTCCATCCCGGCCAGTCGGCAGTTGTCGCGATTGTACCAGAAGATGCCCGCGTTTTCGTCCGTTTTTGGTTTTGTGGAATGCTTTTGCTTTCTGTCGTGCATGTTCCAATCTTTGCCCGCGGTCCATACCCACCGGTAACGGTCGATAAAACGGGCTGAGCGCAATCCTCCCGGGAACCGCATGTACGACGGATGCGTGGTCATGGGATAACCCCCGACGGATATTTCTCGCACCTCCGCTCCGTCGGGCACGACGTGAATACGCATGTAAAGATAATCGGAACCGCGAACACGTCTTATACGAATCGATGTGCGCGGCGTGCAGTCTTTTGCGAGCGGGCGTTCGAATATCATTTGCGCGGAGGCACAGTTTTTGCCCTGGAAACGATGGACAGCTACACATTTCGACGGTCGAAGAATCGAAGCCACGTCTTTCTGGTCCGGCGCGACGACAGTAATATTCAAAAGATTCCACTTGTTAAAATTCCCGTTTCCGTGAAAACGTCCCGGGGCGGTGCAACCGATACTATTGCTCAGGAGAAGTGTGCCATCGGGCAACTGCGTTTTACCAAAGTCCCATCGCCGCCTGGCGTCTTTGCCCGGTGGAACCCGGTATTCTTCGTGGCGAAAGCCGAATCCGCCGCTTTCGTGCATTGATGCTGTAAGTCGGACCGTTCCCTCGGGGTAGCTTTTGCTCCATCGTGCCCGTTTCGACCACGAGCTCGTCTTCCGCCTGACGTCGATGGACAGATCAGGGGAAGGTAAAAGGGGAGATACTGCCTCAGCGGCAAGGACGGGCCTGACGGAACGGGGATTGTCTTGAGCGTTACAGCTAAAAAGGGGCGCGGTGATGAGCATTAAAACGAGGATAAGTCGTTTGTTCTGCTCCGTATCTTCTATGCCCGATTTATTCACCAGACGCTGCCTCCGGCTGGTTTTTGAGAGTCAAAATCTCGGTTGCCGAAACAGCAATGGGTAATGAAAACACCCGGCATGATAGTAACACAGTGGGTGGGATTGTCAACTTTCTCTAGACTGGAAGGAATTTGCGGTGTGGGTCATTTTGCTGTTTGACAACGCTGGACTGGTTTGGAATTGCCAGTAACTCCCCAATAGAAGCAGGCGCAAATTCCTCAGGTTTCCTTCGGAAATGTCATTGAAGCTTGCTGTAATATAAACCTTACGTCTGGTCTCAATCATTCTGTAGGCCTGCAACCACGCCGCTCGACCGCATATCCCGCAGACTCGAGTTCAGCTGAGCCCGCCAGCGGCGGGCGAAACGGGACTTGAGGCGGACAAATCTTGCAGAAATGCAAGAGAGGAAGGGCCGCCAACAAAAACCTTTTTTCCTCGCCTGTCCCCCGGGCCTGCGATCTGCATTTCGGGCTTTTGTGAGATGCCCTTTCAGGCTATTAAATGGGAACGCGGAGTAGTAGCGGCCTGGGGCCGCTTCCACAGGCTGGAGAGCCTGTGCTACAGGCGTACTTTTGTTCTTTCACCCCGGTGTTTCGATGAAGTAAAATATTTCCCGGGAATTATGGTCAAGAGCATTTTTTATGGACCCTATTTTATCTGGTGAAACGTGCCACGGTCTTATCACAATTGGTCATTGCGTGATGGCGTCGACGGCTACGGATGCGTCAGGCGAGGTTTCACGCTCATTGAGCTGTTGGTCGTCATAGCGATCATCGCCATCCTGGCTGCGATGCTCATGCCGGCGCTGGAGAAAGCGCGGGCGGCGGCGCGGGGAACTTTATGCAAGAACAACATGCATCAGATTGGCCTCGGTATCCTGCAGTATGCGATGGATAACGGTGAGTACGGACCGGTAGCGGATTGGCCAAACCGAAAGTGGATGTTTCAGATCGGAGATTACATGGACCTCAAATTGTCGAATATCGACACGTCCGGAAGTAATCGTGCCGATGCCGAAAACGCGGCGATTGCGAATTGCCGCTGAAAGCATCAGTTACTGCTGGATTATGGCAAGCTGGGGGCATGGTTCGGCTCTGAACGATATGAAGACCGTATATCCTCGCGTTCACAACAATAGACGTAACAACATTTTGTCAGATGGACACGTTGAAGACCGTGAGGTGTACGGCCAGGATTTTTCTGGGGGATGTCGGGGCTCGCGGGGGGGACCCCGCCGAAAACTGTGACACAGAGCAATGGTCAGCATGGGACCATATCGGCAAGGGGGAGATCCCTCCCTACTATTGATCGTCATCTTGCTGACCGTTATCCGCCAATCAAAATACAAGAAGCGGCCTGCCGTTACGATTGCCGCGGTTTTCGAGGACGGTTACCATAGGGAACCGTGGAAACACGACGAAAGTAAGAAGCGCACGACTCTATCTATCTTATCGAACAGGAGGTATTGCAGTTATGACGCCAGGATTTCATGAGCTTGCGGTGGCAGCAATTCTATCTCTCGCCTTTGTGCAGGTTGCCTGCGCGGCGACGGCGGGTGTTTCGCAGAAAAACGATCTTATCATTGCGGAGAAAGGCAAAACCGAAACCATCATCGTTGTCTCGCCCGAAGCGAAAAAAGACGAGGGGTTTGAAAACAAACGCCGCCTTGCCAGCCCCACCAGCTGCGAGCGGTTTGCCGCCGAGGACCTCGCCCGCTATATCGGGTTGATGACGGGGACGCGCCCTTCGGTTGCCGACACCGAAGAAGCGATCCGGGAAGCACTTGCAGAGAAACAAAAACCCGTTCTGATTGTGGGGTCAGAAGCATCGAAAACCGCCCCTGCGGTCGGCAAAACGCTTAAGAAAGTGGCGACGACTGACCCCTTGCTCATGGCGGATGCCATCGTCGTGCGACGTGACCGTAACCGGGTTTACATAGCGGGTATGACTGACGCCGGACATTATCACGCGGTGGCCGAACTGCTCCATCGCTGGGGATGCCGTTGGTATACTCCGACTGAATTTGGCGAGTGCATCCCCCAACACGAAAAGCTTGCCGTGGGCAAACTCGATTATGCTTACGCGGCTCCGTTTGAAATGCGGGAGTACTGGATTTCCTGGAATGGTAGCTATAAGGGATATATACCTTTCAAACTTCGCAATCGTATGACCGTGGGGCTGCCGAAGATCAGCGCCGGCCACGCTCTCGGTCCCCTGACAAAAGAGATCGTCCCCGAGGATAAATCGATCTTTGAAATCCCAATCGCCAGCGAAAAAACGGCACAACACGTGGCCGACAAGATCATGAAACGACTCGAGAAAGGAGATACTCTCACCGCTTCTGTCTCGATATCGGACGGCATATATCGCTCGGATCACGAACGCGACGTGAAGCTTCGCGCGGGGATGTTCGATAAATATTTCCTCGTGCCGGCGATGAGCGACGTTTTCATGACGCTCTACAACCGTGTTTGCGAGATCATCGCGGAGAAAAAGCCCGAGCTGAGCAAGAAGATGCGAATCGGTTTCCTGGCCTACAGTAATATGACGATTCCGCCTCAGAGGGTTTTTGAAGCGGCCGATCCGCTCTTCTGCGAACTGGCCCCGATCGATATCGATCCCAATCACGGCATGAACGATCTGTGGTCGCCGCCTCGCCAGGAATACCGCGAGATCATGTATCGCTGGGCCAAAATCATGGAAGGTCGTGTGATGATCTACGATTACGACCAGGGCATGCTGGTATGGCGCGACATCCCTAATCCAAGCTATATGGCCTTTCAGCAGGACGTCAGGCATTACGCGAAAGCAGGCATCCTCGGGGTGAAAACGGAAAGTCGCAACGCGATCGCCACCACGTTCCTGAACCTCCACCTGCGAGGTCAGCTTATGTGGGATCCCGAACTCGATTTGGAATCCCATCTCGAGGAGTTCTACGGCAAGTTCTATGGCCCTGCGGCCGAACCGATGAGTCGTTACTGGGGAACGATTTTCGAGGCGTGGGACGAGACGATCGTAACGGAACATGAATTTTTCACCGCCCCAGCGATTTATACCGCGGAGGTTGTGGAAAAAATGCGCTCGTCACTCAAGGATGGAGAAAAGGCTATATCGGATCTGCAGGGCGGGAAAGATCTCTCGCGTAACGAAAAACTCTTCCTCGATCGTATGAAGTTCACCCGATTGTCGTTTGAAATACTGGATAACTATATGGGGATGGTTCGAACCGGAGCTACCAACTGTGACTACAAACGGGCTCATTCCCACGGCATAGAGGGGCTTAAGAAGGTGAAAGAGATCGCCCGCATGAATCCAACGTTCGCCACGCGGGTTATCGGCCGTGCGGCACTGCCCGATTACGGCGGAAGTCCCGCCTGGTGGCCGGGGGAAGTGAAACTTTACGAGGATTTCAAGAAACTCACTGACGGAACGGAGGGTCGGCTTGTCAAAAAGTTGCCCCTGAAATGGGCTTTCCGACGCGATCCCAACGACACCGGTCTTGCGCGTGGGTGGGGTTACCGAGAAAAGATCGATCTCTCATACTGGGAACAACACAAGGGTGAAATAACGATCCGAAACCGCAAGGATTATCCGACCACCGAGTGGGAAATGCTGCGTACGGATCTCTACATGCAGGCCCAGGGCGTTCTCCACCCCGATCGGCAGGCTTTTACCGGCTATGCCTGGTATCAAACGCCGGTTCAGCTCAATAAGAAAGAGGCCGACCAACCGGTGCACATCAGGTTTCCCGGCCTCTTCGGAGAAAGCTGGCTGTACTGCAATGGGAAACTGGTCGCACACCGCGAGCAGAATCCCATGTGGTGGCACAACAGTTACGCTTTCAACTGGGACGTCGATCTGGGAGGACACGTCAGGACGGGAGAAAACCTGCTGGTACTACGAAATTATACTGAGCATCACGTCGGGGGAATGTTCCGGAGACCGTTCCTTTATGCATCTGTGAAGCAAGATTAGGGGAAGAGCACTATTTAACGAGTTCAAGCGCGGTTTTGCGAACAGAGACAATTCCGCCCCCCCCAGAGTCGCAAGCCATATTTTGTCTCCGGCTCGGATCAGGCCTTTGCCAACGGCGTGATCCGGCCCGAGACTCTTAAATCCTCGGCGCGTTTCCCGGGGGCGTGTACGATCATGCCATGGTTTGGCGCCATCCACAGAATGGAATCGATTTCCAGAATGTCGTAGATATTATCCCAGAATAAAGCGTCGCGCTGTCCCCTGTAGCTAAAACCCGCCCCATCGGTCTATCCATTCATCGAGAAGACGATTATTCGAAATAGTCCAGTTAAGAAATGACGTTTTCGACGGCGCTGTCGAGAATGGGAGCGACGCTGTCCCAACCATAATCTTTGACGCTATCTTTGATATTCAGCGAACGAATTGTCTCGGGTTTTTCTGCCCACCGTGCGAGTTGCTCCACGAGTTCCTCGTCCGATTTGTAGAGATGTCGCGCGTGAAGGTGTTCCGGGATCAGCTCAGGATAACTGAGCCGGTGCGGCAACAGCGGCACGCAACCGGCGTAAATCGCTTCAACCACTGCAATGCCGAAGAACTCGTGCCGGGCCGTCGAAACGACGACGTCTCCGTCCAGAAGATTGCGCCGATATTCCTCGCGCGTCTCGGCAAAGCCGAAGTGCACGATGTGTTCATCGAGTTCGCGCCGGGCCTTCTCAAAGATCTCCGGCTGATCGCGAAAAGTCTCCCCCATTACACACAGTTCGAAATCCGCCCTCTGTTCGTTCAGTTTTTGCATGGCCAGGAAAAAGCGCCCCGGTCCTTTATCAAATTCCCAGCGGTGATTCCATACGATCCTGAGCGGCCCGGTCGGTTTGTTGGATTCACTGCGAAGCCGGTCGATTTCATTGAGATTTACGCCAACCGGTATTACATCTGCATTTTCCCGGATGGCTGAGGTAACATTCTCAGGCCGGTGATCCGGCATTTTTCCAAGTAATTCATCGACTGCGTCCAGGAAACTATCAAGATGGAAATGTGTATTGAAAAAAACTCGGTCGGCTGCGAGGCACGAGGTGATATTGGTAAAACCGAATTGGTAGTCGCGTTCAGCTTCGTCCTGGACCGGATAGGTGAGCTGATTTTCATGGAAGTAGGCGACAAGCGGGACATTCTCAAGTTCTGTTTTTGTCAAAGTCCCAAAAGCCGCCAGATCGAGGAAATCACTTGCGATCACAGCATCGGGAGCAAATTCGGGAAGACATTGGCTGAAGTAAACGGCCGCCCCCCTCATCCGCCATTTCCATTTTCGTGCTGGCAGCGTAAGGAGTCGAATTGTATGACGGCTTTGTTTTTGCCATCCGTCAGCAAAAGCCCTGTGCGATCCACCATAGTACGGTTCAATAAAAAGGATATTTGCCACTATTTTGCCTCTGTTTTTGAAGTCCCCTCAAAAGGTCCGAACAAAGTTGCCGGATTCTGGACAAAAAGGCGGCCTTTTAGGTCAGAATCCGCGAAGAAAATCGCGACTTTTTTCAGTGTTTTAAGCTGATCCTGCCAGGGGCTGTCCGTTCCGAACAATAAACGGTCTTTTGGATGTCGATCAATAATTTTTCTCAATATCTCTTCGTTTATGTAACCAAACGTGTAGGAAGTCTCCAGATAGATATCTTCCCCGGCGAGTTTTTCCAGGACAGCATCCCATCTACGCCAGCCTCCCATGTGGGTTGCAATAATTGTAAGTTCGGGAAAATTGCGGTGGATCGAGAGAATTTTCTGCGGGTGGGCTCGTTCATCATCGTCGGGAAATGCAAAATCAAGCCCACAGTGAAACGTTACAAGCAGATCGTTTTCCATCGCTTCCTGGAGGATGGGGCGAATACCGGGATCGGCGAGGTCAAAATCCTGGTATTGAGGGTGCAGTTTGAGGCCGGCGAGCCCCGTTTGAGCAATTTTTCTGACGCAAACTTCCGGATTTTCGTTATCTGGATGGACCGATGCCAGCGGTATAATTCTTGGTCCCTTAACTTTCCGGGACCAGGCAAGTATTGATTTGAACTGATTCGGGGCGGTCGCGATCGAGCACACCACGCTTCGTTGGATGCCCGCGTGGTTCATAGATCGGATCAAACTACCGATGGTCCCGTCGGTGACTGCCCGTGCATCGTCCTGCGATTGTTCAAGCGTCGAAATCGCGTGATGCGCTAAACCATCGGGAAAAGCGTGCGTATGAACATCTGTGATACCCGTTTGATCCGTCATCACGTTTATCCGATCTCAGCTTTCAGACCGTTATGGTCAATATTGAGCGGTACAACGTATTCTTCCCCCAGTTCTTCTCCCATTGTGGATACAACTTCTTCCCGTCGATTCGGTGCCAGGAGGATGAGCCCCGGCCGATTTCCGAAGGCAAAAGTGAGCTTTGCACCGAGAGCCCCCGCCTCGACGGCCTCCTTGCGCAATTCCGGCAGTCGGGTGTCGGGGAATCCCATGTAGTCCTGGATGAGCGCGCTCTCTTCATCACATATTTCGGCAAGCCGGTCATTATCAGTGACCGGGGCCATTTTTTCTATGCGCGTCTGAATCATCTCGCGCACTCTCAGCAGTCCGTAGAGGATTGAGATCTCGGTATCGGTCAGTTTCCCATCGGTCATTTCGAACAACGCGCCGATGTCATCTTCTGTTTGGCTGATTAATTTAGAAGCCCCATCCATTTTTTGCAGGGCACTTAACAGATCTTCTTCCCATTGTTGCCTGCCCGGTTGAGGTTCACCCTCCGGGTCAAGAACAAGGACAACAGACTCGGATGGCAGAATCCACTGGATGTTAAGGGGTTCCCCTGTGCTACTGAGATACATCGCCCCACCACGGAGAGACGCACAACAGCGAGCGTCGAACTGTTGCGGGTGGATGCGCCTTTCGCCCGAGGCCGATTCAAGGAGCATACCGGCAGTTTCGAGGAGCTCTTTTTCCCTGATTTGCCGGTCGGGACCTCTGTGAGCGAATACTGCTGCAGCTAAGGCAACACCGGCCGCAGGGCTTGATAGCAATTCTTCGTTTCGGCAACAGGCTTGCCAATTTCCGTAAGAGAGACAGATGTCAAGACCGTGCAGTTCATCGGAATCATATCGAGTTGTTTCAAGAATGGCATGTTTTAATCGGTCGAGAGCGTTTTTGCCGGCTGAGGTTTCGGTTCCTGAAACGAGTCGGATATGGAAGTCTTCGAGAGTTTCATGGACTTCCACTTCAAGGTGGGAGTCACTGGCAAATACGATTGAGCCGAGGCCAAGCAGGTGTTGTTTTTCGCCGGCCAGACAGAAAGAATGAGGGACAGAGAACTGGCCGAATTCTCTCGCATGCAGAGTGAAATCTCGCAATATGATTCTCCAAAACGGGGATTAAAAAAGGAATGCGATTCGGCAGTGGGTTAACAACAGGAATAGGAGACGAACTACATTTCTTTCCACTTCCCTACGGGATCCGCTTCCGGCCCCGGTCCCTCGTATTTTTCGCCGGTGGTGGCATTAACGCCGCATCGGGGACAGACATTTGCGCCTGGCGGAAGGGGAATACTGCAGTCTTCATTGACGCAGACTTTTTGCCCGGGTCGCAAGCTGATCCGCCCGCTATGCCCCGCCCGGCGGAGTCGTTCGACCTGGCCACCCGTGCCACCTTCTTCTTGTCTTTTGCCTTTTTTAAGAACGCGGCTCAGTTGTTTCTCGAGTATACGCGGCGGAATCCGCAAAACACGTTGTTTGGTCCGTCCCTTTGCAGGTTTTGGCAATACTACCCGACGCCCACAAACTTTACACTTAACCGTTTTGCCCGCTCGATCAGGAGGTTCGACGATGAAACGTCCGCAGGTACACATCGCGGCAATATTCGGGGCAAGCGCCTCGTCAACCATGAGAAATTGGAGTCCCGTACGGAGATAACTTCCGCAATGAGGACAGGGGAATATCCTACCCAGTAATTCCGGATCAATTAGCAGCTCTTTGCCGCAGATACATTTAATCTGGATTGCATTATCTTTTGTGGTCTCCTGTGCCATACATCCTCCTGTCATTATTATAGAAGCCCGAATTCGAAAAAGCAACGTTGCGATATCCGGTAAATACCCGATTTGACCCTCCGGAGGCCTTGGGATAAACTCACGGATCCATCCGGAGTACCGGTCTGGATTCAGCGGGGAATACGGCCGAGTATTATCTGCCCTCCTGAATCCATGTGTTCCACGCGAGTTGTCCTCTTTCCCAGCTTATACCGGAGACCAGATATGCCGTTTATAAATGACCCAGAGCGAATTCATGAACTGCTTGACCGAGAAGTACTGGCGAATGTTGAGCAGCCTGGACAGTATGTCAACGGGGAAATAAACGCTATTTACAAGGCATCTGCCGGGGTGGATATAAATACCGCACTGTGTTTCCCCGATCGATATACGGTAGGTATGTCGCATCTCGGTTATCAGATTCTTTACTCTCTTGTGAATAATCTGGATTGGGCGTGTGCCGAACGAGCGTACGCGCCGTGCCCGGATATGCAGGCAGAAATGCGCAAACGGGGTATCCCCTTGTTCACCCTGGAAAGTTTCCGGCCAGTCCGCACATTTGACGTTATAGGATTTACGTTACAGTCTGAGCTGCTTTACTCCAACATTCTCGCCATGTTGGATCTCGCGGGAGTGCCCCTGAAAAGCTCGAATCGCCGTGAAACCGATCCCTTCGTCATCGCAGGGGGCCCGGGAGCACTCAACCCCGAGCCTCTCGCGGATTTTTTCGATATTTTTTTTATCGGGGATGGAGAAGCAAACTTGCTGCCTTTCCTTACTCTGCTCCGTGAATCCAAAGCTGCCGGCAAAAACCGCGATGAGGTCCTTCTGCTGTGTGCCCGGGAAGCTCCGGGGGGGTATGTCCCCGGGCTGTACAATGTTGAATATGAAACAAACGGTTTGGTCAAATCCGTACAACCTTGCAACAAGAATATCCCTGTGAGAGTCCGCACCGCTCGTGTCGATAACCTTGACGATGCTCCTTTCCCTGCCAATCCAGTTGTGCCGCTTGTTGATACGGTTCACGACCGAATTACTCTTGAGATTATGCGGGGATGCACTCGAGGATGCAGGTTCTGTCATGCCGGAATGACCGATCGTCCGACACGATATCGATCATCTAAAAAACTGATCGAGCTTGCTCTCGAATCCTACAGAAATACCGGCTACGAGGAGATATCGCTCGTTTCACTGTCTTCCAGCGATTACTCTGATCTGAAGCCGCTTTTGGAAGAACTGACCGAACATTTCGATCCGTTGAATGTCAGCATATCTCTGCCAAGCCTCCGCGTTTCCGATCAACTCGAACTCTTAGTTGGTCCCCTCAGCAGCGTGCGTAAAGGAGGTCTTACCCTCGCTCCGGAAGCGGCCACAGAAAGATTGCGGCGGATAATCAACAAGGATATTACTGAAGAGGACCTTCTCAGCGGTTTAAAAGCGGCTGGAGAAGAAGGATATCGGCATGCAAAGCTCTATTTTATGATCGGATTGCCGGGTGAGACTGAAGATGATGTGCGCGAAATCGCTGGTCTTTGCCAACGAGCGCTTGGGAATTCGAATACGCCCGGAAATCCCGGATTCCAAAAATTGAACGTTACGATTTCGCCTTTTGTTCCCAAAGCCCACACACCGTTCCAATGGGAACCCATGGCTTCCCTGGCAGAACTGAAACGGAAAACACACATGCCTCAAAATGAAACATCGGATGGTCGGATCCGTTATAAATACCATGATCCCCGACAATCAGTTCTTGAAGCTGTTATCGCCCGCGGGAGCCGCCAGGTGGGGCAGATGATACGTCGAGCGTGGGAGCTCGGAGCGCAGTTCGATGCCTGGGATGAATATTTCCGTTTTGAGCTCTGGGAAAAGACGTTTGCGGAGTTCGGCCTGGATGTACATGCCGATGCAGAAAAAAGTGAACATCCCGATTCGCCTTTTCGGCGTCGAGGAGAAAATGAGATTTTACCCTGGCATCATATCGATTGCGGCGTTCGAGCTGAATTCCTGCTATCGGAGCTGGAAAAAAGCCGTCAGCAGACATTTACGCCGGATTGCCGAACAGGAGAATGTCAACAGTGTGGAGCGTGTCAAGGCACTGAATCAACCCAATAAATTCCCAATGAGACGAGCAGGGGCTGATGCGCGAGGAGGGATATATTAAGGAAGTTCTTCTGGTTGGCTCTCAGTTATACGGGTTTTTGGGAAGGATTATGCCGGCGCAAACAGCAGCCAGAAGTGCTTTGCAGACGTCCCATATGATAAACGGAAAAACTGCCTGAGGCATAACAACAGCCGGAGCCACTCCGGCGTAAAAAGCATAGTGAACAGCGCCAAAAAGATATATTATTCCGACCGCTGGCACCATTAAAAAGGTCAAGGGTATCGGTTTTCGAAAACAGGGATATTTATCTGCGACAAAACCGATCAAGGCAGCCGCGGGGATAAATCCCAGTAGATAACCGCCCGTCGGGCCTGCCAGCATCGCAAAACCGCCAGCGAGGCCGTTAAACCAGGGCAATCCAAAAGCGCCCGCGGTGACGTAGAACGCCATACTCAAGGCCCCATAGCCTTGCCCCAAAAGAATCCCTGCCAGCAAAACTGCAAAGACCTGACCCGTTACCGGCACGGGCGTGCCCGGGACATGAAACCGAATCTGAGCCAACACTCCGGTCAGCAACGCAACGCCGACCGAAAGACCGAGACGAGCCGGAATTGACAGGGAATTTCGCCAATCAAACGCTTCTGACCGCTTTTTGTCCCAGTAGTCCATAATATGCGTTGCGCTTGCCATCTCGTTCTTATCTCCAAACCTTGCGTTTGCCATCGGCCAATTTTAACACAGCTAAAGCATAAAGGATAGCGTCTGGTGGTTGTGAATTTCAAGAGTACAGTGGAGATTTTGCGCTTCAGGTCTTCTCAAGCGTCGGTAGACTTCAATTTGCGAAAGATTTCCCGCTCTTCCGAGAAGTTGTCGGGTGCATATCATTATGCTTGGTTAAGTAAAAATCCGGCGTTCCGGCCCGAACAGAACAGGAGAACCTCTGGACAGTGGGTTCTGGCAATTTCCTTTTTCCATCGCGCTAAGCGATTTTTGCTAATAGGCTTACAATTATAGCAAGCAGCCCGCACGGTCAATTAATTGCGCCGCGATAGCGCTTTTCGCGAATTCTCGTCTTTGTTTTGCCCCCACAAAAAAGCGGAGGCCTTCTTCGCAAGCCTCCGGCAAGACTTGCGAAAGAAGGCCAAATTCCCCCCGGCCGTCCCTCGGGCGGGGGAAACCCCTCTCCGCTATTTAATGAGACCACCTTTTAAAAGCGAGAAAGACCAGTTATGCGGTTTTCAGGTCTTACCCCAAACGATACTTAATTTGTCTCTGACAAGTCGAAGAGATGCAAACGGCACGCCAGAAAAAGAAGTTTCCGCTGAGAATATGAAAAATTATATTAAGGACAGGCCTGGGGGATGCAACAAAGAGCAACGGGCCAAAAAAGATGTCGCGTTATGATACATGTTTCGGGTTTGTACGCTACCGGTTAAACAAATCTCGGGTTTTTTGCCAGGATCTTTCAAGCGCTAAGAGTGGCCCCGCCAGGGCGAAATTGGCTCTTTCGTTTTTTAAATCCCTGAGCACACACTATCCCAAAAACCATCCTAACTTTGCTACGTAAAGCTTATTTGAACAAGATCTTATAATAATTAGTGTTTTAAATTCATGGCATGTTCGGGTTAGAGGTTTACAAACTGCATTTGGAGGCCCGATTGCTTTATGATGCCGACAGTGCCGACAATGTGTTGGTAAGGCACCTCATCGTCACAACTCAGCAGCACCCGCCCTTTTTCGTTGATTTCTGCGAGATAATGCAGTTTGGCCAACAGTGCTGAATTTTCTGGGACAGCTTACTCACGAAATAAGGATACCTCAGAATGTGGATTTCCGCCACAATTTTTTGCCGATATTTAAAGAAACTTCATCGCGATCGCATTTTTGGCTACCGGAATCAGGTACAAAAAAAGCCGACCACCTCGTGGTGGTCGGCGGAAAACACATTAACAAGCCGATTTTATTATAGTCCTGCAAAACCCATCGGCATTTCAGCTTCTTGGACGAGACTTATGGTTTGAACAAGAGATGCATAGGGGACTTCATCCTGGCATTGCACGACCACTCGTCCTTTTGCGTAGACTTCTTTCAAGTTTTTCAAGCTTCCCAGCAGCATTTCATCGCTGAGCATTGGTTGGCGATTGACAAACCGTTTAACTTCTTCAGTTGTTGGGTTCCATGCCAGCCGAAGGGTAATATCTTCGAATTCTTCCCGTTCTTTTTCTTTCTCTTCGGTAGCGATTTTCCCGGTGCCAACTGCTTTTGGCAGGTTTGTCTCAATAATGCCTTCTTCCTCCGGTATTTCCAGGTTTATGAGGAAGAAAATCAGGAGCAGGAAAACCACGTCGATCATCGGCGTCATTTCCAGCTCGAGTCCTTCATTTTGACTGCTGCTGGCCGTGACGGGCATTGCGAGATCTCCTTACCTAGTACTTTCTGGGCTATATTTATAAGCGGCGAACATAATCTTCGTGAATTGATGCTTATAGATGGCTTTCAAAATTCCCTTTACGTGTTTGTAGGGGACTTTTTTATCGCCTCGGATTATGATAGGTGCTTGCCCGGTTTGTTTTTGCCGTGCTTTTAAAGCGGACGCTTTACGTGAGAGAACATTTTTGAACCCGGCGAGTGATGTCCTCTGATTATAGATTACTATTGTTCCATCCGTTTCGATATTAACCACTAAGCGGTCTTTAGCAACACCTTCCCTGAAGATGACACTACGCGCCTGAGGGAGTTTTAGTTTCGCCATTTTCTCCATTTTGTTAAAGACGGATACGATAATGAAGAAAATCAGCAGGAGAAACACCACGTCAATGAGCGGTGTCATATCGACTTCGAGTGGTTTTTCTTGTTCGATAGCATGAGCCATTATGCGTACTCCATTATACCGCTTGAAGCGTCAGTTAGCCAAGATTTCCCGAAGAGCTTTTTTTACTCCGGTGGGGGCGGCGGAGGAGCTTCATCGCCTTCTTCCATCGAGGGCGGTTCTTCTTCGGGGCCTGCTGGAGCTTCCTGGGCACCACCTGGCATACCTGCTTCGGCGGCATCTCTCACGCCTGCAACCATTGAAGGGGTAACCTCAATACCCTTGAATGTTCCAAGGAGATCTTCGCCCACGAGTCCGACGTCCAGCATCAGAGATGTTACTCTGTTTCGGAAAAAAGCGTATGCAAGCAAAACCGGGACGGCGACGATAAGGCCTTCACATGTAGTAGTCAGAGCGAGCTGAATATCGCTGGCCAGCAACTGAGGTGATGGTTGTTCACTCATCTGGCTGATGGTTCCGAAAGCACCCATCATCCCGAGGACCGTTCCCGTAAGTCCTAACATGGGGGCGATAGCGCCGATAATGGAGAGCCAGCTGACCTGTTGTTGAAGTCTGATGCTTTCATTTTCTATCGCCTCTTCGAGACTTTCGAGCATACCATCGTGACCCGCACGTATGTCGAGCAATGCTGAGCGCATAACCCGTGACAGGACAGTATCGGTCACACTGCATGTTTCGACAGCTTCGGCCACCCGCTTTTCTTCGAGCTGATCCTCCAGTTGCGCGATGAGCATATCAGGCATAACTTCTGGTTGGCGAAGGTAATAGAAGAACCGAGCGATAAGATAGAGGGCCACCACGGACATGATTATGACGATCCAGCCGGGCACCCCCGAATGTTTTAAGACGACGCTGAGGATGCTAACGCCTTTTGCTTCAGGTTCTTCGCTGGTTTCTTCTTCACCACCATCTTCTTCACCACCATCTTCTTCAGCGGGTTCGCTGCCGCCTCCACCGCCTTCATCGGCGACGGTAGATGGTCCACCGGCGCCGGGATCTTCTTGTGCATAAACTACCGCGCGGTTCGCAACCAGCACACCGCAAATCGCCACCACCAATAGGGCCAGCCAGCTTCGTCGCATTGGGACACTCCTTTAGGATTTTGCCGAGCTCACATACCGTGGTGCGGCATCGTTGTCCGAAGCTCGGCGATTCAACGGACAACGTGAAGGACGGGCCCGCACGCATTCTAAATCCAGTTTTTGCTCAGGGGAATTCTTTTCTTGCTCTTTGTTCCCAGTAACTCCCCGGATATCTCATTTTCAGTTGCTGTAAAAGTTCTCTCCAACGGGTTTGAGTTTCGCCTTCGTAATAATCCTTTGCCATTTTAGTGGCATAGAATAACGCACGCTGATGCTCGTTGGCAATGTTATTATGCAGGACGTGCACACGCAGGAAGGAAAACAGCGCTTCACGCGTATCGCCGCGGTTCATTAGACTCTGCCCCCGGCTATTGATCGCTTCGGCTCTCATCTCTTCGTTTGGGCTCCGGATGCCAACTTCCAGGAATAGTTCTTCAGCTTTGCGGAAATTTTCCAGGCCCTGCTCCGCGTAACCTTTCGATATAAGCGCCAGATAAGCCAGTTCCATTTTTTCTTGTTCCCGTTCTATAGAGTCCTCTTTTTTTGCCGCGTTCTTGTATGTGTCATAGAGACGTGTCAGTTCATCGATCACTGACCCAAACGTTCTTTCTGCGCGGGATTCTTTACCGGCGGCTTTCATTGCTGCTGCTTCTTCTACTTTAAGCCGTGCTGCCCAGACCTCCGCAGCGTTTTTGATATCCCGGGGATATTTCTTCTTTTTGTCCTTTATCTCGTCCAGAATAATCTTTGCTTCCGTGAAATTGTCAAGTCTCATCAAGGCTTGAGCTCTTCCAAGCTGAGCTTTCGCTGCAAAACGATGTTTAGGGTTTTCGTCAATGAGTTTTTCATATTGCTGCTCGGCCTTTTTATACCAGGCAGATTTCCCTTTGCTCGTCGCCTGGGAATATTTGGCTTCTTTAAATGCGGCCTCTCCCGCATAATAGAGACTGTAGGGGCCAACCCACTCTGTCTCTTCCCCCTTTTCGGTTTTGTATGCTTCCAGTAACGTATCGTATGCTTCGCGGAAATTGCGATTTTGGAGTTTTGAACTGCCCACACTGTACTGCTGGGGTTTAGGACGATGATCGACCTGTAGCACGCGCGCGATTGGAACAATACGTTCTTTATCCTGGGATTTGAAATAAAATTTAAGGCCTTCGTACGTCTCTTCTCTGATCTCACCAAAAAATTGGCGGGGCCCCTTATCAGGGACATCGACCATAATCATGTCGGAACGTTCTGCCTGTGCCGGCAAACCCCACAGAATGGACGACACCACGAAAAATCCTAAGAAGACAAAAATCTTTTTTTTCATCTTTGGCATACCCAACAATCTGGTTGTTGTCATTTCTCAAACGCAACAATGTTGTTCCGGGGCCACCTTCGCAGCAGAAACTACAGGCGACCCAACCCACACCCAGGCTAAACCGCCTCAATGTAAGCATAACGCTAAAGAAAACTTTGTCAAGTGTCAGAAAGGAAAACCGCAATCTCAACCTCTCGGCCGATATTGCGGTTCCCCAACTTGAGAATCAACAGGTGCAAAAGCACCGATTACAGTTGCTCTTGTTCTCCTTCTTCGGCCGCTTCACCTGTTTCTTCAGCCTCCTCTTCCGTCGAAATCTCTTCTGCTTCCACGGGTTCAGGCTCGGTGTCTTCAAGAGGGGCTGCTTCGGCGGGCGGCTCTTCAATCTCCGGCTTCCTGCTGGCCATCATAATCACCAGCACAATAACGATGATCACGGCAATCACGATGAGGACCCATGTTGTGGTCCCCAAAGCAGCGAGGAGAGGATACATGGCGGACCTCCAGATGTTCCCTGGCGACTCTTTTTTAATTTCCCGCCGACCGGGTCGCCCTTCATCTCGGCGAGAGTCATTAACTAATTGCGGATGTTACCTCCGCATCTTTGCACTTCGAACACAAAAATACAAATCAACCATACGTTATGGTCACCAATATTATGGTGACAGGAGACGCCGAGGTCAAGGAAAATATTCCATTTCTCCTTGCTCAGCGCAATCTTGTGGAATAAATTTCGCTCCGATATCAAATTTTGTCCCTTTTTAACACTGCCTTAAACTGGTTAAATCACGTCACGAAAAGCGGCTACGGGAGCAAAAAGCAGCTCAGACATGCAAACTTTGCGTGAATAGGATACACTCGAAGGGATAACACCGAATGGAGTGGTCATGAAAATTATTGTTTCGCCCGATTCATTTAAACAGTGTATAACCGCGACGCAGGCGGCTCGTGCTATTGGGGCGGGAATCCAGAAAGCATGGCCGGACGCTCAAATAACGGAAGTCCCCATGGCAGACGGCGGAGAGGGAACCCTCAAGGCCCTCGTCGATGCCACCCGAGGCGAAACAGTAGAGATAGAAACGTTCGATCCTTTGCGACGCCCTGTTCAGGCTGAATTCGGAGTTTGCGGCGGCGAAACCGGAGTTGTCGAGATGGCCGCGGCGAGCGGTCTCCAGCACCTGAACCCCTCCGAGCAAAACCCACTTGTTACTTCGACCCATGGTACAGGGAAATTAATTCGTTCTGCGCTTGAGGCGGGTGTAAAAGAAATTATCGTGGCCATCGGGGGCAGTGCTACTGTTGATGGAGGGACTGGACTCGCCGAACAGCTCGGTATACGTTTTTTTGATGCAAAGGGGAAACTCCTGCGAGACCTCTGTGGGGGGAAACTAACTGAAATCACGCGATTCGATGCTGAAAATCTGGATCCGCGGATAAAGGAATGTCGCATCAGCGTGGCTTGCGACGTTCAAAACCCTCTCACTGGCCCTGCAGGAGCTGCGGCCGTTTACGGCCCGCAGAAAGGTGCAACCCCAGAACAAGTATCGGTCCTCCAAAAAGGCCTGGAAAATCTCGCAACTGCTATCGAGCAAGAAACAGGACGCGACGTAAGGAACCTGCCAGGTGCCGGTGCGGCCGGTGGGCTCGGCGCCGGCTTGGTTGCGTTTCTCGGCGCGGAACTGCGCAGCGGCGTCGATACCGTCATTAAAGCCGCCAATCTGGACGCGAAAATGCATGGCTGCGACCTGGCCGTCACCGCCGAAGGCCAGGTGGATCACCAGAGCGCTTTTGGTAAGGTACCCTCCGGGATCGTCCAGCTCGGAAAGAAATTGTCCGTGCCGGTTGTTGTGCTGGCCGGGAGGCTTGGTTCCGGATGGGAGAAAATGCTGGAAAACGGTGCCTGCGCTGTAATGCCCATTCCGACCGGTCCCATGACAAATAAAACCGCAATGCAAGAGGCCGAAAAAATGCTCGAATATGCCGCCAGGACCATGGCTCAAATCTGGGAAGCAGGTGCCCAATATGCCAGAGGAGATAAATTATGAGGGAACGAGAGCTCATCGAGTTTCTCCATACACTGTCAGCTGAAGCGCCTCGCGAGTGGCTCAAACTGGGTATGGGCGATGATGCGGCGGTGGCACGTATGCATGGCCAATCCGCAGTAATAACGACAGATATGTTGATTGAAAAAACTCATTATCTTGCGAAAACATCACCCGCTAAGATCGGATGGAAAGCGATCGCTCGTTGTCTCAGTGATCTCGCGGCGATGGCTGCCGAACCGCTCTGCACTGTCGCGGCTGTCAGTTTTCCCCCCGATGCAAAAACATCGTTTTGCCGGAAAATGTTACGTTCGCTGGCGGAAGCCGCCGAAAAACTCTCCGCTCCCCTGATTGGCGGAGATATCAGCAGCGGCACCGATGTGACTGTCCTGGCCGTGACCGCGATCGGAACCCCTCCGCCTGAAGGCTGTGTGCGTCGAGATACGGCCCAACCCGGCGATTCCATATGCGTCACCGGTAAACTCGGCGAAAGCGTGAAGAGTGGGAGACACTTGGTCTTTACCCCCCGGATCAATGAGGGCCGGGAGGCCCGCACGAACTACAACCTTCACGCCATGATCGATATCAGCGACGGAGTCAGCACGGATCTGAACCATATCTGCGAGGCGAGCGGCCTGGGAGCAACGATTCATGCGGGAAAAATGCCGATAAGCGCGGAAGCAATTTCGGGAGAAGAGCGTCAAAAATCCGCCCTTAATAGCGCTCTCAACGAAGGCGAAGATTACGAATTGTTGTTCTGTCTGCCTTCAGATGAGGCCAGAGTGGTTGAAGAAAAAGGCCTTGCCGGAACACCGGTCTCCGTTATTGGTTCGATGACCGCGGAGACAGATTGCGTAATTGTTTTGAAAGATGGAACCCAAAGGAGTCTCAGGCCCGGGGGGTGGGAACACAAAACCAATGAAACATGAACTACCGGTTTTGGAGACAAGTTTACCCGAAGAAACCAAACGCCTTGCTGCCATTTTCGCAACGCTCTGCCAGCCAGGAGATGTCGTCGGGCTTCAGGGCAGTCTCGGGGCCGGGAAAACCTGTTTTGTGAAAGGCATGGCCCGGGGACTCGCCGTCCCGGACGAACGGATCGTAACGAGCCCCACTTTTGTTTTGCTCAAACGGTACAAAGGTAGCACGACACTTCATCACTTCGATGCCTATCGACTCTCCGGTGCTTCGGAAATGGAAAGTATCGGGTGTTACGAAATCTTCGAAGGCGATGGGGTCAGTGTTATCGAGTGGGCCGACCATGTTGCGGAATGTTTGCCGGTGGAACATTTTCTCTGGGATATTCGGGTAAAAGGAAAGCAGAAACGCCGTTTCCAGCTGGAAGCCGCTGGCGAAGGCCCCGTGAGCCGACTCCCAAAAATTTCAGAATCTTTGACGGAATGGCGGAACGGATCTTCTGAGATTGACTCTTGAAAATCAGACCTTATCCTCCGCCTTTGCGCTTCGGATCTTTTCGGATAGCGCGCATTTTGTTTCCGGGATCGGGTGCTTGAGCGGACTGGACTTCAGCCGGAGGCTGGAGTTCAGAACGCGGGCCGTTCCTGATGCTTCTCTGTGTTCTGGCATTTTCGGGCCATTGCCCGCCTCAAGTCCCGCTTCGGCCGCCGGTGTGGACCTCAGCTGAACTCGAGTCTGCATTCCTGCGAGCAGAAAATATACTCCCTGTCCCACTTCCATCGTTGCGCCCGGGGGCATCCTTTGATACTATCGCAAAGTACGATGAGCATACAGGTCCTCCCAAAAATTTTGGTCGATAAAATTGCCGCGGGAGAGGTGATTGAACGGCCCGCCTCTGTAGTGAAAGAACTTGTCGAGAATTCTCTGGACGCCGGGGCGAACCGGATTGAGGTGGAACTTGAGGACGGCGGGACCAAACTCATCCGGGTCAGCGACGACGGGCATGGAATGTCGGAGAGCGATCTGGCACTTGCCTTTGTGAGTCATTCCACAAGTAAACTCGACAGGGAGGAGGATCTTTTCGACGTTCGAACGATGGGATTCCGCGGGGAGGCCCTTTCGAGTATTGCGGCCGTTTCCCAGGCCCGGATTACGAGCCGGACTGCGGAGAGCGACGCGGGATATGAAATCACGGCTGAGGGCGGGGAAATCGGACAGGTCAAACCGACCAGCTCGCCCCCTGGAACGCAGGTGGAAGTGCGAAATTTATTCTTCAATGTGCCCGTCCGACGCAAGTTTATGAAAACGCCTGCGACCGAGATGGCCCACGTCAGCGAAGCTGTCACGCGCCTCGCACTCGCCTATCCGGAAGTGTCTTTTGTGCTTGAACATCAAAGCAGAAAAGTGTTCAACCTGCCGCCGGCCGACCACCGCGAAGGTCGTATCAGCGAATTTTTCGGAAGCGAAATCGCCGATAATATCATTTCTATGAATGAGCGGCATCCGGAAGTCGAAATCGAGGGCTATCTGCTGCCGCCATCGGTCGATCGTTCGAACACAACGATGCAGTATACATACGTCAACCGTCGCTATGTGCGCGAAAAAACTCTCATGCACGCGGTGGGTCAAGGATACCGGGGTTTGATGCGCAAAGGACGCCGCCCCGTTTGTTTTATTTTTCTTACCATCGACCCCGGCGATGTCGATGTCAACGTCCACCCGACAAAAGTGGAGGTGAAATTCCGCCGCAGCCGCGATATCCACAATCGGGTTGTCTCGAGTATCCGGGAAACACTCCGACAGGCGTATATAACGCCCGAAGTCAGGTTGACAGACGAAGAAGGGAGCGCGGAGCAGCAGGACTCTGTCAGGACTGCAATCTCGGATTTTTTTGCCAATCGGAATGAAAAAGCTCCGGCCGGAGGTCACGGTTCCTTTTCTCCCCATCCCGGTTCTATGAAGCGGGGAGGCATCGAATCTGTGCAAAAAATGGCTGGCCCGGGACCCGAAGTCCATTACGGCAACACCGCCCAGATGCTCGATACCTACATCGTCGAAGAAGCCGAGAACGGAATCCGGATCATCGATCAACACGCGCTCCACGAGCGCATACTTTTCGAGAAAATGCGGACTCAGCTCGAAGAAGGCCCCCTCAACAGCCAGCGCCTGCTTGTGCCGGAACTCGTCGAGTTGCCGAAAACGGAATTTTATGCCGTTATGGACATGCAGGAAGATCTGAAACGTTTTGGGATGGAAATTGAATCGTTCGGAGACAATACAGTGGTGGTTCGTTCGTTCCCGCAACTTTTAGGGAAATTCGACGGCCCCGGCTTTTTCCGAGAACTTCTTGAAGAAATGGAGGGGCCTGAAAAAGCACGACGGGCCTCCGGGAGAATCGAGAAACTGCTGAAAATCATGTCGTGCCGCGGTGCCGTGAAAGCCGGCGACCGCCTCAGCCCTAACCAGATAAAAAGTATCCTCAAGCAACGTAAAGACTGCGAAAACCCCGATACCTGCCCCCATGGCCGCCCCACCATGATCGTTATGACCGAACAGGAACTGGAAAAACACTTCCACAGGGGCTGAATCCGCCTCTCCGCAAGTCCCTTACGTCCTTTGGGCCCCCTTTCGTCCCTTCAGCTGCCCTCGCCGATGATCGCTTCCACCTCCCCTCTCAGCAACTTTTTGGCTTCTTCCAGCCGTTCCCGTCGCTCGCCCTGCCGTCGGCGGGCTTTTTCAAGCGCCTCGCGCCGTTTCGCAACCAGCCGAAGCGTCTCTTCCGGGGCAGGCGATCCCAGGCACCGGTGTTTTTCAAAAAACGTTTCCAGCCCCATGGCATCCTGCACATCCTCCGTGGAAAGACCGGGACCCGGTTCGCCGGTCACGTCAGCCGCTTCGTCAAGCAATTCCCCGGTCATTCCGGCAGGTTCAATCCCACGCTCGCGGGCCAACCGAACGAAATTGCAGCAGATCCTGTGCGCCTGTCGTTTTGCGTAATCGAGATCACGAACCAGCTTGATCACAAGGTCGGGGGCTCCGGAATATCCCTCGCGCACGATTTCCTTCATCCGTTCTCTGTCGATCCGGAGTGTGGGCAGAATTTCGGACCAGACGCCCAGCGCACGCTGGATCGTCCCGCATCCTTTCATGGCATACTGTGGCGAATGTTTGATGATGAGCGTGTCCTGGATGGGTTCCGCTTTCAGGGAGTTGACGGCGGTCTCCATCTCCCCGATCACCTCGTTGCAGGGGATGCGGATATTTTCAAAAATCCCACCGGAGTGGGCCTTCTGGGGCATCAGCGAGCTGACGCCCTGCCATTGGGGCGCCACCTCGTGGGTCATCATGGCTTCGAGTGTCCATATCTCGTGATCGAGGGTTGTCCGCGCCAGCGTGATCGCTATGCTGGAAAGAGCAAAAAGTATCTGCGTGACGTGGTCGTAGGAGGATTCGCAGTCGCAGGTGGGCTCCACGGTGCGATCGAACCCGAGCAGTTCGGTGATCATCTCCCGGTCGACCGGCCACCCCGGTCCGGAGCAGGCGCCGCATCCGCCGCTGTTCATGTTCGTTGTGCGGTAGGCCAGTTCCAGCTGTTCCAGCCCACGCGATAGCGGGTCGTGGACGGCCAGCAGATACGCTCCATAGGTGGTGGGCTGGGCGTGGGAGAAATGCGTGCTCCCCGCCATCATCGCATCGGCCGTCTCTTCGGATTTGTCCAGCGTCACCGCCATGGCATCGTGCAGGACATCGAAGACATCGAGCATGATATCTCGCAGCTGCATCCGGGCCATCGGTTCCTGGGTGGTGCGGCCGAGATTCACCGCGCTGGCCGTATCCTCATCCCCGGCCAATTTCTCCTTCAGCCAGGGCTCGATGAGATGCCCCGCTTCTTCATCGGCATCACGGAGAGCTCTGAGCAGCTTTTGGGCCGTTTCACATTCGATCACATCGTGTTTGTGCAGCATGACGACCCATGCCCGGCTCATGCGGGCGTTGTAGGGCAACTGGTTCCCAAATTTCCGCATTTCCTCCCCCGGAACTGACTTCCAGTAATTCCACCTCGGGGCCCGTTCAGCTCCGGGCGTCTGGCGACGATGAACCGTCCTGCTGGCGAATTCGTTTTTATCTTCAGTCATTTGAAGGTCCTCAGTTTGCGTTGAGTCTTGATTGGCAATACGTGGGCAAGGGGTTGCTCAATGCCACATTTCAATTTCCCTCGGCGGTCAACAGCGCCATAAGTTGACGGACGTCATCCACTTTTTCAAACCTGTCGATCAAATCGACAATCTGGTCGGTACGGTCAGGCGGGAAATTGCCGGAAAATTCGGCGCAGTCCTTGAATTTCTGCACGATCTCTTTGAACGTCGCATTACCCGGCGCGAAAGTCTGGCACGGACATTGCCTCCGCACGAGCCGGCGGCCGTCCTGTAAATGGACCACAAGACCCTGTGGATATCGTGATCGGTCCGGGTAATCGAGGGGTTGCTCGGCGATGGGCTCCATTTCGTCAGGGGGTTTGATGTGCGCGATTTCGTTCGCGAATTCGGCCACCTCGGTGTCGTCTCGCACGTTCTCGTTCGTGTAATCCCTCAGGGAGGCCGGGCCGCGGAGTAAGGTATGGGCCACGCCCCACGCAACACTGAACTGGGCATCGACCTGCGGGTTTTCGCCAATCCGAAACGGATTGCCCACCAGCCCGCCGGGTCCGCACCCGAACAGTTCAACCCCGGCGATCTGTTCGGGTCGCAGGTCTTCCTCTTCGCGAAGCTTTTCGGCTGCAGCCTGGGCGTGATGGCAGGCCCCGCAACTCGGCCAGCGCTTGATGGCCACCCTCTCGACCTGCAACCATTCGCGTTCTTTTGTCAGTTCTTCCGCCTCCGGCGCATCGCCATTCATGTAAACACTGAAATACCCGGCCTCCCCGTCCAGAGCCCGTTCGGGCCCCGTCACCCCCCGCGCGGCCATGGTTGTGGACCAGAGGGCCGACCGCGCGGCAAACCCGGGCTGCATGCGTTTCGTGAGAGTCGAATCGAGCAATGCCTGCCGGTTGCCCGAGACCTGCGCGTAGTTGATCCCCATCGCATTGACGCATTCCCGGCGGTCGAGACCCAGAAGCCGGGCCACCGTGAGGACGGCCCCAAAACTTCCCGCGAGGGACGTCGGAAGAAATCCCATCCCCCGCCGGCGTCCCCGTTCGGCCATCGAAAGCCGCCCGGCCACTTCAATGCCCATGATCATGGCCGCAAGAGCCTTCTTACCGGACGTTTCCGACATTTCCTGCGCGGCGAGCATGATGGGAACGATGATGGAGGTGATATGGAGCGTGCCGGGAATGTAGACATCGTCGTAGTCGAGCGCATGAGTCATAGCTGCGTTTGCAAAGACGGCGTTCGGGGCGGGAACTTTGGTGCCGCGCCCTATAATCGTGGCTTCCTTTTTCCCGCCCCAGGCTTCCGCTTGTTCGACAGCTTGCCGCACCCCGGGCTCCTGCTGCCCGGCGATCGCACATCCAGTAGCGTCCAGCAGCAATTTTTTAGCAGCTTCGTATGCGCTGGAGGGAATATCCGTTACGTCAGGACGCAGACCAAAATCACTCAGAACTTCGCTCAGAGTCATTATTAATCTCGGTGAGAAGTTTCTCGGCTCGGTGGTAGAGGTAGGATGCCAGGACCATCAGAACTCCCAGCACCACGAACGATATGATCCGGTAGATCTGCTCGATTCCTGAGAGGTCCATGGCGACCAGTTTGATGGCCGTCGCGCCGAAGAGTCCCAGGGCCCCCAGTCGCACCGTCCGCCACTTTCTCCAGAAACCGACCACAAGAGTAACGGTCGCAGAGATAGCCCAGACAACGGATACCGACATTCTTGCCATCCATTGTGCGCGGGAAAGATCCGAAATTGTCTCCCAGCAATACGCGGCCGGTTCGGCGCTTAAAATCACAATCAGATAGAGCCATCCGCACCAATGAAAGACAGCGGCACCGGACTCCACGACATCTTCATGCGTTGAAGAACGCCAGAAACCGTAGCTGAACAGGAGCGCCACGGGGATGATTGCCGTGATGAACCGAAGGTTGAAACCCACCGTGTGGGGAGAGACGATCTCCTGCGAGTAGAGAGACCCGCTCAAAATGCACGCCAGCAATAGCGGCAAAACACCCACCCAACCCGCGACCGCATGCAGCCCTTTGCCGGCAATCAGAAGGCCGAATGCGCCAAACGTCCAAACGAGGATTATCGAACATCGAGCGTAGTAAGCACTCGCTTCCGGCGCGGAATCATACAGGTGCGAGGTGATCTCAACCTGGATCACAAACACTGCAAGCAACCAGGATGTTATTCCCCAGATGAGTTTCAAAGCATCGTCCATCTTCGATTCCGACGGGGCGAACTGTTTGCTCAAAAACGCGCATATGGCGCCGGCGAACGGGACCGACAACATCGCCCCGAATTCGCGATTCAAGAAAAGTGTCGCAAACTCTTCATCGGACGGCAGATGAATCAACAGCACCCGCAAGACGGCGATGCCGAAGACGGTGAGAGCAAGAACACGCAGCGGTTCATATCGGAGTCGGAGACCGAGGCACAGTAGAACCATCGCTTCTATCGACCACAGGACGGGTATTTTGTAATATCCAAATTCAAGCAGCACACCCCACGTCACAAAACCCACGGCAAGAATCACAAAAAGCAACCGGGTTTTGCGGTCCTCCGAGACCCACCAGTTCCAGCCGATGGTTCCAAGGGTGTAAACGGCGCCCAGGGCAAAAAATACGAGGGCGAGAGTATTCTGGTAGCTTTCGTAAAGCATTGCCAGCAAATAACCTGTAACCACAAAGGGGATCACAGTCTCAACAATAAACCGATCCATAGGCAGCGGGTTCCGTCCCCGCAGGTGGCAGACCAGAGGTAAGATGAGAAACAAAACGAAGAAGCCCAAAAGCCACGCGAGAGTTCCTGTCAGGACGTTTCCAGAATAGAATTCAACATACCATCCCGCGAATAACAACCAGGTGCCCGCCAGAGCAACAAGGTCCAACCCGCGCCATTTTTTCAGCAGAATAACCCCGAGCATGCCGAGATTCAGCACGGTCAGGTAGGTGAAGAGGACGTCCCGCTGGTTCGTGCCCGTGGAACACAAAACGGGAGTCAGCAGACCGCCGATGAGCGCAAGGAAGGCGATTGTGATGGCATCGTTCCTCATCGCAAGTGCCATCCCAAGGGCCGTAACGCCCACCATAGATAGAAATGCCACCTGTTGTGGAATCAGATCATAAAGCGAGAAAGCAGCAAAAAGCGAGACATAGAGCACCGCCAGCGCGCCTCCCATCAGGGCCTGGCCGAGACCCCGCATCTCTTTGCCAATCGATATCTGGCCCGCAACCAGCATGGCAACCCCACCAATAAGCCCGAGAACGCATCGTTCTGCCGGTCCGAGCCATCCCATATCGATCGCGTATTTCACGAACAAACCGGCAGCCAGGAAAAGGATAAATGCTCCAATTCTGGCGACCCAGAGTTTCCCGATCGCCCACTCGATATTGTCCCAGCCGCCAGCTGTGGTCTCGGCTGGTTCAACCTCGGTCTGCTCCGGCTCGCCCCACTGCGGCTCTTCCTCAGCAACTTCAGCCTCTTCCATCGGGCCTGATACTGGTTCGGCCTGGGGTTCCTCAGTAGTCTCGGGCTCTTGTTCCCCCGGGGTGAGCTCCGGTTCGGCTCCGGGCTCTCCAGACATCGCCGACTTCTCCTCCTGCGTGGCCGCCGTCCCATCTGTCTCAACGTCTTGCTGAGGAACGGTTTGCCGCTCGACAGGGGATTTTTCTCGTGGAGTCGGGATCTCTTCTCCGGACACCAGAACGTTGAGCTTTTTCTGGAGCTGGCTCAGGCGCCTTTCGAGGCTCCGGATCGTGCTTTGATTCGAAAGCACGAGGATGAACGCGATAATGCCAAGGACACTTCCGGCAATAATTAGTAAAACCAGCAACGTCAAGAAACCCATCATCGCCGTTCTCCCTTGAGAGATTTTTGGGGCGGGGTTTGGTCCGCAGCTGGCGAACCGGGCAAGACATTTCCTGCATTCCTCATCCAACCGCCGCAACGGTAACCATGCTACCGGCCAGAGCCGACGAACGCAAAAAAACAGCAGGACGCTTCCTGTGCACCAGGCTCCGTCTAAGAATACCGGTCGTTCGGCCCGAAAGCGAGCGTCCCGCAGGCGGGGGAGGCTGGCGCGGACGCCGAAACAGACCTGTCCAGTGGAGATAAGTCGCTGCAGGCGTACTTAAAACGTTCCGATTTGTTGAAAATTACTCTTACAATTCCTATTCACAACCACCCGCGTATTTGCGGTACCCTGCAAGGAATTTGCGCTGTCGGTCTTTTCGCTGCCCGGGAGTCGGACATTCCCGGAAAATCCCGGCTGACTCTGCCCTCGGACGGGGCGCAAATTCCTTAATTTTCCTT
>JBKHIT010000063.1:0-26818 GCA_046538485.1 Candidatus Brocadiia bacterium
TAAAGAAGAAAGAGACAGCGGCGAGATTATTCCGCGGCGCGCCAATATTCACGATCTCCGGCAAATACCACTCACTGCTATAGCGCTGTGAGGAATCGGTGATGGTGGTAACCGGTGGATTATTGCCCCGCAGCAAAATTGTGTTTCCCACGGCGGTTCCGCCCGGCTCCCAGCTCCCGTGATCGGTGATCATATAGACCGGATGACTTGGGCAATTGTAGGAGTACCGGCAGGAAAAACCCTGTGCTTTGAACGAGCCAAAGATGCGTTCCACCGGAGCGAGAGTCATCGAAAAGTCCATATCCTCGACCCGAACGGTGTGCGCAATTGGGCGAACATCGGCTGCTCGCCGCTACGCACCTGCACGTCGCCAATAGAAACGGCACCGAGGCCGAGCAGACGATCGTCCTCCTCCTTCAATTCAATCTGGCAATTGCCAATGTTCATTTTGTTTTGCTTTCTGTAATTGTGCCTTCGCACTATTAATCTTAATCCTGGTCGTGATCGTCTCTTACCAAATTATAGCGGCTCCTATTCACGTTTACAGAAGGGCCGCTCTCTAAGTTTGTTTCTGGATCTCTGCGAGTGTCATTCTGAGGAGCGGGAAGAGGTCATTCCACCCACAGGGTATCGGGAACCGGGCTCAAGCCACTGGGCGTTCAGTGCCCCGGAAATGAGCGACGAAGAATCTAAAACGCACAATTACCCCCGACCGGTGCAAGCGGGATGACTCTCAGCGGAGCCCGGTCTACGTGCCTCGCAGTGGTTCCCGGTCCAATTCACGTCAAATTCTTCGTCGCTCTTTTGCATGAGAACTGAACGCTTTCGGGCCCAAAGCACAGTTTCCGGTAGTTTCTGGGCACAATAGACTCTTCCCGCTCCTCAGAATGACAGTGAGCACGTTTCCCGAGAAATGGCTCGGCTGAGGATATCGTCATCGCCTCCCTCGGGGAGGAACCCTCTTTAAGCTCCATAGAAACATCATCATTCAACAAGGATCAGATACCCCATCCGCTGCGGCGATCGGTGGGGTTGGCCATAACTGATCGGACTCCAGTTCATGAACACGGCCTTCCGCTTTTTTGCGGAATCCTTGGCAGGTGGCCGCTCATACCGCAGGAAATTGGCTCTGAGTTTCATCGGGCGGAGCTTGTTCCCGCGGCGTCGGCGCATCAACTCCTCCGCGGGCAGCGCGATATCCACGATCCACCCCTCCTCTACATGCTCTACGGCCGTCCGTAAGCCCTTTATGTCGTAATCCAGAAACGTCCATAGCTGGCGCAGGCTCCCCCGGTCCAGCGTTCCATTCTCCCGGGAGGATGGCTCGCCCGTGAGCAAAAACAGCTTGTCCAGAATATCGCTGTCAGGGTTCACCTGCACCTCATACCACTGGCGCCCGTCTCCCACCGGATCAATGAAAACCTCCACGACATCGCCCTCATAATGGGCAGCATCGCGTCCGTCGTACGGCGCATACGGTTCCGTGTCCTGGCAGATAAATCGGACGTATATCCCGTCCTCATCCCACAGCAGTTTCACTTCGGTAGGAACGGGATCTTTTACATCCTCCGGCCCGTTCAAAGACAGGGACAGCTCCTCGATACTGGCCGCTTCCTCCCACACGGGCTCCTCAGGGTCAGCATTGATCGCCGGCGCCTCCGCAGCACGCGGCAGCGTGATCTCAGGCAATGAGCGCTCACCCGCACAGACCGTTTCATGAGCAAAACCGGAAAGTAAAAACAGGCCCAGAAGAACCAAGAACCACCCTTTACGCGCTCTGCGGGAACAAAAAAGCACGACAGCACGACGCGCGGTCATAAACATATAACACCTCTTCTGTTTGTTTAACGTATTCTCTTATTCCAGGCCGCTCATGAAACATAATTCCAGCGATCGTGGATCACCGGCCCATGCACCGGAATAAGCAACGATAAAGACCGTCCCTACCAACGCCACTATCAAAACTCTAATCACTTACCACCGTAGTCCGGCATAGCCGAGGCATACAGCCGATCTGAGCCGAAGTAATTGGTGTAGTTCGGCGGGCTCGGCCAGCCCTCCCAGAACTCGCACTCATCCGGAAATGGGGGCCGGCCCTCTTCCTCCAGCCACCGCAGCAATCTGGAGTCGGTATTTCTTTCTCTGAGGCTATTCAGGACGCTCTCCCGCAGATTGGCCCGGACGCGCGGGTGTTCCTCGGACACGTCCTCGCTTGATCCCACGCGGTTGAGTTTCGAATGACGTGGGTCGGCGGCAAAATGCAGGTTCCACTCGCCGGTGGTGGCGAATAGGAGGGGTTCGTCCGTACACTGGGCCCACCCCGCATCGGCAGCACATCCGGTCAGGACAATCTCCCTTTTCCCCTCCCCCTGCCGGTGGTCGGTCTCCAGCAGGTTCCGGCCCTCCAGTTTCGAAGTCTCCTCCACCCCGCAAAGGCTGAGCACGGTTGCGGTGATATCCTGGGGTTGCACCAGTCCACCGACCGTTCGCGGGGTCGCCCCGGGCACTCGGATGAAGAGGGGCACGTGGGCCTCCTTTTCCCGCGGTGGCCAGAACTTGCCGAAACGATTTCGTTCGCCCAGGTTCGTTCCGTGATCGGAGGTGAAAATCACCGCGGTTTCCTCGTGCAGGCCGGTCTCCTCCAGGGCATCCAGCAGTCGCCCCAGGTTGTGGTCCATCCACGAGACTTCGGCGGCGTAGAAAGCGCGTATGCGGGCCGCGGCTTCTTTAGTGAGACCTTCCTCATTCCGACCCACCTGGCTGCGGGGATCGAATTTGCCGTCAAACCCATCGACCTCCGCGTACTTCAGAACGAACTCCCGCGGAGCATCCCATGGCTCGTGCGGATCGAAACTATCGACCCAGAGCAGAAACGGGGTTTTCGTGCCGAATTCCTCGAGCCAATCGCAGGCCGAACCGAACAGCCGCGCGGTCGTCCAGTCCTCGATGGCGCTACGATGGCGATTGGCGCGGGCGTAATTCTGGATGACCCCATCCTTCAGTAACTCGTCGTCCACAAAATCAAAGACCGGATCCCGTCCCCAGTTCTCGGGCACCTCATGCACCGGCCCGGCCAGAGGACGGTCCGCTTCGCCGCCCCGGATGAAGGTCCAGCCCTGGAAGGGGAAATCGAAGTTGTGTCCCCCGTTGGCCATGTGCGGCGTGTCGTGCATGAGTTGAGTGCAGTATCCCGCCCGGCCCACCAGTTCGGGGAAGGTGGCCACGTCGTAACGCAGCGGTCGCCAAGGATGGAAAGGCCCCCCGTATCGCCCCGTCAGCACATCCGTCCTGTGCGGCAGTGTGGGATAGCTGGCAGCATAACAGTGCTCGAAGACCGTTGACTGGGCCGCCAATCGGTCCATCGACGGCGTCTCAATCCACTGGTTTCCGCAGGCCCCAACGTGGTCATAGCGCAAAGTGTCGGCAATGATCAGGACAACATTCATGGTGAATCGCCTTTCTCATCATTATGCTAAAAGGAGTGTTCATTTCTGCTATCCTCGTCGGAGGATGTTCTCAATTGCGGGCTTAGTGGTCCATGACAGTTGATTTCAGGAGTCCAGACACGGATAAACGCGATTATACAACAGACATGTCCATGGTTTTCTCAACCTAAAAAGGCAGAGGACCACTTTAGGCCGGTCCTCTGCCCCTGACGACCTCAGTTGTCCTATCTGTCAATCCACCAGCCGCCAGACGACGCTGCTGCTGGGGTGGGGATGCCAGTAACGGTGGAACGTCAGCCCATTGAGCTTCGTCACCGCCTTATTCTGGCCGAACGTCATCCGCGGACCACTCTGGTTGCCCACTTTCCAGGTGAACTTAAACTCCTCGCCGGCCTCGAGATTAAGGTCTCCCTCAAAATATTCACGTGGGATGGCGGCCTCGTATATCCGCACATTCTCCGCCACCTGCTTGACCGCATGCCTGGCACCAGGGGTGGGGCCGAAATCCTCCCACGCGCCCATCAGCTGACGCGGGTAGAAATGCACCCGCGGGCTCTCCGGGGAAAGCATCTGCCACAACTCGCTCTCCTCATCCTCACACAGATGAAGCACGAACTCGTAGTCGGTATCGGGCACGGCATGGAAACCATAAGGCACCCGATCGGTGGTCGGGGTAAAGTCATGCCATCCGTCCTGCACGTTGAAAGCCAGATGCAAGCGGTCGCCCTCATGGGGGGCCGCAGACGACTTGTTTGGCGAGTGACGGTAGACAAAAGGTACTTCCGCGAAACTGCGGTCTTCAAGCCCTCTTTTCTCCATCCAGCTCTTATAGGGCTCCATCTCGTCGGACTCTTCCTCGTGAAAGTACCAGTCATCATCACGCGTCTCCATCCGCACCATGTTGGACTGCGGAGTGCTATCGTAAACACGGGCGGCAACATAGATGTGCTCCTCATCCCATGCCATCCTGAACTCCGCCGCCGTATCGTCCGGCTCCAGCTCCCGGGCCTCCAGCCAGGGCCGTCGCGCCAGTTCGCTTAGATCATGCGGCATCTCGCGCATGCCCCGCACCGTTATGCTCGGCACGTCCTCCCAGTCGGCAAGGTCGCCGTCTATGGTCGGAGTAAGGCGCGGGACGGCGGTCACATGCAGCACTTCGGAGTATTCCGCCAGGCCCGCATCGGTATCGAAGCTGAATGAAAATTCGTAAGCATTCGCCTTGTTGGGCGTTGCATCGGAGATCGCAAAACTGAGCACACGCTCCTCACCAGCCTCCAGCTCCACCTTTTCACTCACAGAGGCCAGCTCAATTCCCGCCGGCGCTTTCACTTCAAAAGTACCGGTGATCGGCCGATTAATTCGGTTTGTCACCTCAACCTGCAGCTCGGCATCCTCGTCATCGAGCATAGAGGTGAAATCGCGCGGCAGGATCTCCGAAGGAACCCTGTCACGGATCTCCGCCTTGCGGATGCGATCTGCAATCGCAGTGGGCCCTTCTTCCGAGCGCATATACGTGGGACGCTGGTCCAGCTGGATCCTCACTTCGTCCCGGTCCTCATACACTGGATTTCCGGCCAGATCGTAGAAATTGATCAGGCCGTCGCTGTTATCGATGGTGATCGTCCCGCCTTCCGGCACCGCATCAACCTGGCTCCATATGCGGAATTTCGGTGAATCCTCCGGACTCGGCCCCTGCCGGCTGATTAACTGACCGAACATAACCACCAGCGCCTCCGGATCATCGTCCTCCCCGAACTGGAATAACCATGGCAAATGGTCGTGGAAGATCAGGCGCTCGAATTCCCGGCCGGTCACAAAGTGATTGAACGCGGCAGTGGCCGATGCAACAGTGGTCGGCATATGCCATTTGTCATCCACTCCCGGAACCGAAGTATAAACCGTTTTGGGATGCCAGAGGATAACTATTTTCTGCCCCGAGGCCATAAGCTGTGAGGCCAGCTGGGGAAGCAGGTACTCGCTTATCGCAAGCCAGGTCTCGGTCTCGATCGATATCTTCCCGCGGGCTTCGGCGGCAAGGGGACCGTAGCAGCCGGGAGGAGTGCCGTAATGGCTGGTGAACACGTCGATGTAATCCGCCATCGGATAGTTGCCGTCCTCGTCGGGGTCGGAGAAGAGTTTATCTTCGGTGTTCATCTCCGAAGAACAACCAAGCACCTTGATATCCTCGCTGACCCGCCGAAGAGAACGGGCGATTGCCTTATGCATCGAACGGTACTGCGGTATATCGCTGGCACGGCCACTGATGCTTCCACCCTCCCACGGTTCGTTGAAGTTCTCCACCCCCCACAAAGCACCCTCACCATCTTTCCAATAGCGCCTGGCAAATGCTTCAACCCAGCGGCCAAGAGGGCAAATCTCGCCATCCTCCCGCTCGTCCTGCGGCGTCCAGAAATCGGGCGTCCCCATCCAATCGGCGTTGGCCATGTAGGGGTTACCGTCCCAGCCAGGATCCACCACCGCGGGGGTCTGGTGAGGACTGAAAGGCCATGACCATTTCGGGTGTGCACCGAGGGTTATCATAGCCTGCAAGCCCCCGTCCTCCAGCTTCCCCATTTTGTCGTCAAGATTATCCCAGCTCATACTACCGTCCTCGCCTATGTTAGGACTGGTGCCCGAGCGGATAACGCGGATACCCATACGGGCCTGGGCCGTCGCTCCGTGTGGACTCTTCATCATCGCACCTTCCCCCATAATCGGGGTATTGTCCGAGGTGCCTTCGGCTACCTCCGGCACGCGGGCCAGAGTGCCGAGAAAATAGCGATCTCCATCGCGCTCGGCCACCAGCGCATAGGTACCGAACCGTTCCGGTACGGGAAGATCCTCGACCTCAAATTCGGTCTTGCCCTCCTCGCCGAACTCTACGCCTACCGTCTGGCGGATCGGGTCTCCCTCAAGCTGGATAAAATCGGCGTGACCGTACGGGTCCACATGAACGTCCATATTCTTATCCGGCACCTGAGTGTGGATACCCTGAATCTCAAGCACGTAATCCACCGTCTCGCTCTCGTTGCCCTGCGGAGCGAACTTGAACCGGGCGTTCACCGTCTCGCCGGGGAAAAACAGCTGCCCGGGCGCGTTTGTGCCGAGGTAGACGTGCTTATTGCTGGGCATCCTACACTCCAGCACCTCCATATTCCCTTTGTTCACCAGCGAACGGGCCTGCACAACAGCAATTGTGGATGCGACTAAAGTTAACAGAAACAGCAATGCAAAAATCCTGATCAAACAAACGGCTCCAACCTGTCTAATTCGTCGTTTCATAATACTTCCTCCTTAAATTGACCTATTGACATTAAAATGTTACTTGAGCGAATTTTAAAAACTCTTCTAACAGTAGAAGTCTTTGGAAACGCGCAGATTCTTTACCACTTTCACTATGTTATCGTATTTTAGAAAAGTTGACATAAGAGAGCTCTTTTTTTTACAATCCGAAAGATGTCGCTTCCTTCAGGTCTTCTGATATGGCGGGAGTGAGCCTTTTCTCCTCCAACCCACTGTATTTACCCTTGGGGAGCATATCTTGCGGCGGGAGGCGATAGACGATCTTCAAATTCTTCCAGTTATTTTCCTGAGTCACTATGATCTCGCCATTGGATCTCTTGAAAGCTGCAATTGCCCAGGGGATATCCAGCCAGCTCTTTTCCGCGTAAAGCCGGGGTCCGGGGGTCATCCATCCCAACGATTCGCCGGTACGTATATTAAAAACATGCACCGATTCATCGCCCTCCTTATCCGTGCCCTGAGCTGCGAAAAGCAGCCCCCCGGCAACGTCCCAGGAGCTGATATCCCGTCCCATATCGATTACCGACAGGATCTCGCGTCTCTCTTCATCCATGAAATTCTCGTAAACAACGAACTCAGGCCCCACTTTGCCGGTTAAGCTGCCCTCGTAATCGGCCGTATAGCCCGATATATACATGCGGTCGCGATCCGCATCGTAGTGAAAATCCTCAATAACCGTCCTGCCTTTATGGCGTCCGCGTCCGGCAAACGGAGCGGGATTTTCGATAAGTTCGGCATTTTGCAGATCAAAATCATAAATGGGATTCTCATGTTCATCAAACCCCTTCAGTTCATACCGCAATATGCCCCTTCCATCCCGATTTTTGAACCCGGCGGAGAAATCATCCCAAAGGTTGCCATGGGAATCAAGACGCCACTTACGGTTGTTCTCGTGACCCTCTATATCAAAATACTCATCGGGGGTCATCTTCCCGTCACCATCCACGTCACGCCACATCATCCGGGCCGGAATATCTCCATCCATAGGCCGCTCCGGCGGATAATCCTCATCGGAATGGTGTCCGTTACTAAGAAATACCGAGGGGACGAAAATTTCGCCGCCTTCTTCCTTCCGGAGTATCAGCGTACCGGTTCCCCCGCCGCCCCCACCGCCGTCGGTCTGCAGATACAGCCGCCCGTTCGGCAAACGTATAACTTCGCCACGGTAATTGCGGCTGTCATGGGGATACCGGCTATTATCCCGCGTGACGGCAACCCATTCGTCCAGCCGCTCAGTGCGATCATAATTAAGTACAAACTTGTTGGCAGAACCCTGCCCGGAATAAACAACCGTGCCGTCATAGGCCGGATCAAAACTGGCCCCGTCCATAAACGTGGCGGTATAGCGTTCCCATCGTACCGATCGGTCCGCGTCGAACTGACGGATGAAGCTGCCGCTGGCACCTCTCGTGCTAACCGTTACCCGTCCCTGAGCATCAACTCCGACGCCTGAAAGCATATCAAGGCGGTGGGGCTCCCTGCTTCCTTTGACCGGCCCAGCGAAAATACCGCCCTCCTCTCCGATCTTATCGACCAGTTCCGGCTCGGAATCGGAACCGGAAACGTCATAAACAAACACCTGGAATCTTTCCGGATGTGCATCGGCCACGTAAAGCAGGTTTTCAGGCCCGCCACAATCTAAGGCGGAAGGACGCTTCAGGTCGGTTATCCGGCGGCCGGTGGCTACGCCATCCTGCGTGTACTCAACCACGCGATGCGGACCGCGATCAAGCCACCCGGACCTGCCCTCCAGCTCTTCGGCATCCGGCCGTTGAATAATCCAAAGGTTTCCGTTTTCATCAAGGGTAACAGGCCCGGGATAGGGCACTTCAAAACTGTCCCGCTTCTCCATCGTCTCAACGTCCAGCAAAGTGATCTGCTGGTTTATATCATCGGCAACAAAAAGCGTCACCCCGTCACTAACCATACCACGAAGTTGCGGCGGTGGCCGGCGGTACATCTCGGCCAGACTCGGATCTTTTTCCAACTGCTTTTCCCGTTTCCAATCCGACCAAAGATATTCCGGCCTTTCCAGCCAGACATTATAATTGGGCAGATTTCCAAATTCCTTATCATACCGCCAACGCGCTCCATTAAGCAGCTTCAGCCCCCGCTCCGGGCCGGGCCCGTCGATCGGGGCGGGAAGGGTCCTGAGCTCCTCTTTATACCCTTTAAACTTTCTATGGTGATGATTTCGGTAATAACGCGCCACCCCCATCAGTTCCTTACCCTGCTCATTCTTTTTCTTATATGGCACATAGACATATTTGTCGTCAGCAGTTATTACACGGGACGTTCCGCTGGGCACACCGGCAATAATATCGCCATCCTCGGAGTACAAAGTCGCATTCCGATGTGCTTCATCCCACGGACTGTGTGTCACCACCATTCCGTCATCGGTGACCATCAGATAGCCGATAGATGTCTGCATCCACTTGGGCCCTCCCGGCCAGGACATGCCGAACCAGGTAGTGGAATACTCCAGCCCCTCATCGGTTTCCTGGTCCGGCTCGGCGATGTATTCCTCCTGTGAACGCGGCTCCGTCATATCCGGTTCGCCCACGGGACTGCCGCCAATCTCCGTCTCAGCCCCTTCACCGCCGCGCCGCTCTGCGAGCTGGGTATCGGAGGCCTCGGCCGGCTCTTCTGCCGGATCGCGCCGGGCCCACATAAAAACCGCTGTTACTGCAATCACCAGCAACACAAATGCAAGCATTGCAAACTTATTTTTCTTTTTTTTTCTCGTCCTTCGGGTTCTCGTCATACGTTTTCTCCTGGAATTGCTGGAAAGCGGTTTTAAAGGTCCCCACAGATACTTTTTACTGTTTGATGATTTCTATACCGTTTATAATTGAGCCCTTCGGTTTAAAGATGATCTCAATTCGCCCATCAATCGGCTCTATATCATCAATAACTTTGTCAACAGCACGATTACGCTTGCCCGTTTCTCCTATCGCATCGAAATCGGGAAGAACATTTTCTCCGTTAATATACACATCGAAAACCCTCTCACCGACATTGAAAAATCGATATGTCTCTGCGAAATGAAGTCTTACGGTATAGCGGCCATCCTCAACGTGAAACATGTACCCGGGCACATGATACCGCTCGTGCCGATATATTTCGTCAAGTTTGGTCCACTGTATTTGACGATTCCGTCCCCGATACACCGTTCCGCCACCAGTGAACCCCCAATCGGTCTCCCCGGGTTTGTATTCCTGGTCCGCCGACCAGGAGACACCCTTCTCAGTTTTGTAATCCGAATCGCTTCCACAATTAACACGATATATAACCTCGCCTTCATCCGAAGGCCATGATATTATCTGTTCCTCTTCGGGGAGTTCTTCCGCTGCTCTTGCTTCTTTCATTGCTGCAGGTTCCGGATGCTTAAGTTTTCTAATTTCATTCAATTTTTCTTCCATCCGCCGGGCCACATCCGGGCGCTGGAGGTAAAGGTTATTCTGCTCGCCCAAATCTTCTGCGAGGTCGTATAACTGTTTTTCAGGGGCGTCATCCGGCGGCAAAACCGACGAATCACGGCTGAAAAAACCTCCGTGGCTTCTGTTAGGTATAAACTTCCACCTGTTGGACAACAGCGCCAGCGAACTGACCCCGTGAATCGGCAGATATTCCCTAACGGGTTTTCCATTGTCTTCTCCGAGCAATACCGGCAAAATACTGACACTGTCGGGGGCCTCCCCGGGCGCCAGATCCCGGTTAAGAATATCGGCAAAGGTAGCGTAAATGTCCGTTAAACCGAACAATTGATCACTCTCGGTGTCTTCTTCAACCACCCCCGGCCAGCGTACAACAAAGGGAACGCGATGACCGCCCTCCCATGCATCGCCTTTCATACCTCGCAGAGGGCCTGCGGCGCGATGATCGAATTTCTTCACATCTTTCGGAAACCACTGAGGGCCGTTATCACTTGTGGCTATTATCAAGGTGTTCTCGCGTAATCCAGTGCGATCCACTGCATCCACAACATCACCTAAAACGCTGTCTGTTTGCACTACGAAATCCCCATAGTCCCCCGCACCGCTCGCCCCCTGGAAAGGTTCGGTAGGCAGCCAGGGTTTATGGGGGGAGGTGAGAGCTACATAAAGGAAAAACGGACGTCCGCCATCCTCCTCAGCCCGTTCTTCTATATATTTAACGGCTTCCCTGCCGAGTCGCGGCAATACATCTATTCTATGAATGTCCTTTTCCGGTGCCCCGACAATGGAATCATCGCCCTTCGGGGCTGCAAGCGCTTCTTTACCATCGATGTAGAGCCAGGTATAGTTCATTGAAGCGGGCACACCAAAGTAAGTTTCAAACCCACGATCCACCGGCCCGCCTTCAAGGGGCTTGGTACAATCATAGCCCCGTCCACCCTCAAACCCCAGATGCCACTTACCTATCATTGCAGTTTGATAACCCGCATCCTGCAAAAAACCTCCGAGGGTAGGCCTGTTTTCATCGATCAGAGGCGTCCGGGCCCAGTTCTGCCCGTGGACCACGATTCTTTCACGAAATGGGTGGCGCCCTGTCAGCAGACCATAGCGTGTAGGATGACAAATCCCGCTCGGACAATGTGCATTCGCAAAAGACATTCCCTCCTCCTTCAGAGCATTAAAATTGGAAGTGGGAACCTTCGAATCCGCGTTATACGGGCTGTCACTCACATCCCCAAAACCCATATCGTCAGCCAGCACAAAAACAATGTTGGGCCTGCTCAAGTTTGAGCCCCCCGTTCCCTCAGCACCCTCCGCCGATTTTCTAAATGCCGGGAAAAAAGCAAGCATTACAAAGGCCAGAACGCCAACCCGCAACCCGGGCAGAAAAATCAGAGGAAGAATAAAAATAATCCCTAAAACAAACAATAACGGTACAATAACAAACCCATTAGATCCACCCAACACTTTTTTGGCCATTCCCTTACTCCTTAAAATAAACTGTTGATATTGAAAATGCTGCTGGTTGCTGGTAGGTAAAAAATGTAAACCCTTAGTAAACTGCGTTCCAATTTGGGTTCCTTTTCACGTTTGCAGACAGAAGTCCAGTGATTCCTGCCTCAATTTTAGGAATAGGTAGTCGGTGTCACTGAAGACCCCAAGCGAACGGTCCTTTAGACCTTCAATCTTCCAGCAGTCCCGGGTCGATGTCCTCGACCGGCGTGGGCTTTTTCTCCTCCCACCCGCTGGCAGGAAGCTCCAGCCCTTCGAGAATCTCTTGACCCGGCGGGATGCGAAATACTATCTGGAGATTCTTCCAGTTGTTTTCAACAGTCACGATGATCTCGCCGTTTTCCCGGATAAAGGCATCCATCGCCCAGTCGAGGTCCAGCCAGCTTGATTCGCCGTAGAGTTTCTCGCCGACATACATCGCTCCAAGGTCTTCACCGGTCCGAGTGTTGTAAATGTGGATGAACTCATCGTCCCGCTGTTTTCCGAGCCCTGCGAACAGCAGGTCGCCAGTGACAGCAAAGGATTTCATAAAATGGCGCCCCTTTTCGATGGGCAGGTCGATCACGCTTACCTTCTCTCTGCGATCGGGGTCCGTGAAATGATCGTAGCGTACCAGGTGGGCGCCGACCGAACCCCCGGTGCGTCCCTCGTAACCTTCCAAATAGCCGGAGATAAACATCCGGTCCTTCCGGGCATCGTAGTAGAAATGCTCCACCGGCGCCTTACCATGTTCGGTTGCGTAACGCGACTCGGGAAAATCGTCGGGCGTTGCGATAAACTCGCCCTCGCTTATGGAAAAATCCCATATCGGGTTATCATGCTCATCAAAGCCCTGAAGCGGGAAGTGAAGAAAACCCTGTTTTTCGGACCTTTGTCTCTTGAAACCATACCGATGAACCCAAATACCCCCGAGGTTGTCGACAAAATGCTGCACCGTATTCTGGGTGGATTCGACGACAAGATATTCATCTTCGCCCATGCGACCGTCACCGTTCGCATCCCGCCACATCAGGCGCGCCCAGTTACCGTTAGCTTTCGGATGGTCGGGCGGATAATTACCGCTGGACTGGTGGCCGGAAGCAAGGAACACAGAGGGGATGAAGATTTCGCTGTTCGATTCAGGACGCAGAATCAGTGTCCCTTCCCGCCCGGCTCTTATTGCGGTAACAAGGTAGGGTTTATCATTGGGAAAACGCATCAGATGAGTGCTATGCCTGCCTCGACGGTCATGCGGGAAGCGATAGGGGTCACTGGTTACGGCAAACCACGTGTCGAGCCGGTCGGTGCGGTCATAATGCAGCAGAGAACGGTTGGAACCGCCGCGGCCGCCGTAGACCACGGTGCCGTCATAGGCCCGGTCAAACGTAGTGGCGTTCATAAACTGCGAACTGTAGACCTGCCACATCATCTCCTCGCCGTCGGGCGTGAACCGGCGGATAAAACTGCCGGCGTATTTCCCCCGCGTCGCGATCGAGATGTGACCTTCCTCATCGATCCCCACGCCGCACAGAGTGTCGAAGCGATGCGTACCCATGCGACCGGGCACAGGGCCGGCAAAAACGCCGCCCGGTTCCCCGAACTCTCCCGCATGCACCGGCTCCTCGCCCGGTGAAATATCGTAAATCTGCAAGTTCATCCGCTCGTGAGCGATGTCGGCAACATACATCCGCCCGTCCGGACCGCCGATGGTCAGGTCGCTCGGACTGCCCACGTCGGGGACCTCGCGACCCGTTGGCTCTCCCTCGGGCGAGAACTCAATGATGCGGTATTCGCCTTCTTCCTGGGCGTTGGGTTTCCGCCCCTCGGAGACCTCCGGTCGCCGGATCGCCCAGATGTTGCCCTGCCCATCCAGCGCCACAGGGCCAGGATATCTCAAATCAAATTGTCGGACCCGCTCCATTGATTCCACATCGAACACATGCACCTTATGCGTGCCGTCCTCGGCAATTACCAGAGTTTCACCGTCGCTTGCGATGCCGCGCAGCTGCTGAGGCGCCCGCCAGCCGTCATCTTCCTCGTGTTCCACCACATCATCTTCTCTATAGACGGGCAGGACGTTGCCGTCGCCCCCTTTTCCGCCATCAAACGGCGCCGGACGCGGAAAGTCCTGTTCATAAGGAGCCCAGCGGGGCTGGGGGCGGCTCTGGAAATCATCGGCGTGGTATCTGCCAATGGGGCGCCACTTTTCCCCCTCAAACTCGCTACTCTGCAGAGCGATGTAAAGATACCGGCTGTCTCCGCCGATCACCCGGCTGTGCTGACCGCGCACGCCGCCGAGCAAGTCGCCATCCGGACCGTATACTGTATCCTCCCGGTGCGCCTCGTCCCAGGGACTTGATGTCAGTATCCGACCGTCGGGCAGAGCGCTGAGGTAACTGATAGAGGTTTGCACCCACTTCGGCCCGCCGGGCCAGGTATTGCCATACCAGGTAGTGGAATACTCCAGCCCCTCATCGTTTTCCTGCTCCGGCTCGGCCGGCTTGGCCTCATCCGTCCCTTCGCGGAGCCTCTCCAGCTCTTCATCGCTGAGGCTTTCGGCTTCCGCCGGAACAGCGGCAACCCTCGGTTCCTCCCTCTCATCATCACGGGCAGCTTCTGCGGGAGCCGCCGGTTCCGAAGGGCTTCTTGTCAGGAAAAACGCCGCGACTAAAATTGCAGCTATTACACCTAAGAACACTACTACCTTAACGCCGGATCCTTTTTGCCTCCTGTTTCGCCTGCTTCTTCTATAACTCATCTTATGGCCTCCTGTTTCCTTTAAAAAACACTTCTTCTTAATAACCGCTCTCTTTAAATTTTAAAATATAAAACACTGTTTACCTGCTGCTTTTTGCTTCAATCTTTTACTGCCGACGCTTCCGGCCTTAGAAGGGATGGATTAATCCATGCAAGTCCCGTTCTGTCACGCCAGATGGGATGCTCTGCATACTCTCGCCACTCGGGGCGGCCATAAATTATGCCCATTGCATACATCAAGGCGCCGTTTCGACCGCTGCGGCGGGGCCTGAACCGTTCCTTTACGCTGCTGTCGGGCCATTTGAAGATATCTTTCAACGCATTTTCATAAAAAAACTCAACCGCATCCTTCACCGATCCACCGCTCTCCGGGCCGTAATAGAAAAGATCCGGTCCTCCAGCATTGCGCACGGTTTCCATTGCGGCAGTAAGCGGCGCCAGGGCAAAGTAAGTGTACCATACTCCCCGGCTGCCCCGGTTAATCTCAGCCGGCATTCTTCCATCGGGCTCGATCTGCTTTCCAATAATTTTCTTCAGCCTTTCCACATTATCCTTAAAAGACTTTTTATCACCCAGATATACATCCGCACTGACAGCCGCCAGGATGCCCCAGCAGGCCCAGTTGTTATTTTTGTTTTTAATACCTGCCGCTTCACGGAACACAGTTTCAACCCATTCGGAAAAACGTGTCCGATGATCGGACTTCCATTGGGCGGCCCCATCGATCAACTCAGCTGCAAAGATAAAGGCGGTGCCATTGTAGCACATAACAAGCTCTCCATCGTTTCCCGAGGCTGTCTTATTAACACCGGACCATTCATTCAGGAGAGCCATCGCATGCCTAAGATAAGCATCCCGCTCATCCTCCTTCAATTCCCAACCGATACGCCAAGCCAATGCAGTGGAATAGGCGGCCATAGACTGGCGGCTCAGCAGGTTTTTCATGCGGTTATGGCCTTCATCATCACGATAGTAGCCCGGCACATTGAAATCAGCCACCGCCTTCGGTTCGACCTCAAGGGATTTTTCGGCATATTCAAGGAGCTGGGTCCAGGCCTCTTCGGTGATACGGTCCCCTTCTTTTAGACGTTTACGAATGCTTTGAATCTTATGGTCTGTACAGAAACCCGCTCCAAAGGAATCGGGGACATCTTTATTAAACTCAGGATTATCGTTAACTTTTTCGACAACATCGTGTCTCATTATCATAGAGTTGGCTTTTGTACAAAAAAACAAAAAAAACACGGCTATCAGAACCGGAAGAATTATTCCTCCGCAAAACTTAAAACCCTGTGCAAAAAGCTGCCGACGATCTCTTTTGTTTTGAATTTTGGTATTGTAATTTTGAATTTGTCTGAAATTTGTCATTTTGAATTTGCACTTTTGATGCATAATCCACACCAATCTTCATCTTTTATTTGCCTTGCAAGATTATTCTTAATTAGGCAACTGGCCACTACCTGTGGAGGTATTGTCAAATGTTGTGGATGAGAAATTTGAGTTTGTCCTCTGGAAAATCATTTACGCGGCCTCGTTGAGTTCGATGCCGTCCTTGAATTTGACCCCGGAGATCACCTTCGGGATTACTGCAGAAAGCCGGGGTCTATAGCCTCGACCGGCGTGGGCTTTTTCTCATCCCAGCCGCTGGCAGGAAGCTCCAGCCCTTCCAGTATCGACTGATCCGGCGGGATGCGAAAGACGATCTGCAGATTTTTCCAGTTGTTTTCCACGGTCACAATGATTTCTCCGTTCTCGCGGATAAATGCATTCAGCGCGTGGGTGATATCCAGCCAGCTCGATTCGTGGTAGAGTTCCTCGCCGGTGTACATGGCGCCCAGGTGCTCGCCGGTGCGCGTGTTGTAGACGTGAACGAATTCCTGCTTCTTGATTTGCTTTCCCAGCCCGGCAAACAACAGGTCGCCGGCAACCGCCCAGGATTGGATGTGATACCACTGTTTCTTCTTGTCCTGGCGGGTGGGAAAGTCGATCCGACTTACCAGCTCCCGCCGATCGGGGTCGGTAAAATTGTCGTAACGGGCAAAGTTCGCACCGGACCCACCCTTGGGCCCGTCATAATCCTCGGCGTACCCGCTGATGAACATGCGGTCATGCTTCGCGTCGTAATAATACCGCTGAACCGTGGGCTCATTCACGTCCGATTGACGCCCATCGCTCGGGAACGGGGACGGATGCGGAAAGTAATCCGCCTCCCGCAGTTGGAATTCATAGACGGGGTTGTTGTGTTTATCGAAACCCTGAAGGGAATGTCGCAGAAATCCCGACCGCTTCCCGGGCATGCCGACTCCCTTGCTACGCCATTCCCACAAAGCGCCCTCGGAATCCATCTGCCATGAGGTCTCGTCCATGCTCCATGTGTTGACGACGTATTCGTCCTTGTCGAACTGTCCATTACCATCAAGATCACGCCACATCACGCGGCGGGACCTGGGATGTTGAGGTTTTTTGGGGGCCATCGGGCGGTGCGGCGGGTACCCTTTGCCCATGGCGCTCAGGAACACCGACGGCATGAAGATTTCGCTGTTATCTTCCTGGCGCAGGATCAGCGTGCCGAGCCGTTTGGCATCAACGATCAAGTAGGTCTCATCGTTGTCAAGGTGACGGGCATGAACCCTATGCCAGCGATAATCGTGGGGAAAGCGGCGGGGATCACTGGTGATCGCCACCCAGTCGTCCAGCCGGCCCTCACGACTGTAATCCAGCACAAATCGATTGATTCCACCGTGGCAGCCGAATGTCACAGTGCCGTCATACGCATCGTCGAACGCGGTCGGGTTCATGAATTGCGCCGAATAGATCTGCCAGAGCATCTCCTTACCATCGGGGGTGAATCGTCGGACAAAACTTCCTGCCCGGCCGCGCGTACTGATCGAGATATAACCCTCATCATCCACACCCACACCAGAAAGAAAATCGAAGCGATGGGTGCCCATACGCCCCGGAACCGGTCCGCCGTAAACACCGTCCGGCTCCCCGAGCTGGCCGACACGCTGGGGCTTCTCCTGCGAAATATCGAAGATCTGCACGTTGATGCGACCCGGACCGATATCGGCCACATGCATCCGCCCCTCCGGACCGCCGATGGCCAGATCGGTCGGTATAATAACATCGGTAATCTCACGCCCCGTGGGCTCCCCCTCCGGCGTGTACTGCACGATGCGGTAATCGCCCTTCTCCTGAGCATTTTCATCCCTTCCCTCGGAGACCTTCGGCCGATGGATGATCCAGATGTTGCCCTCGGCGTCCAGGTCCAGCGGACCGGGGTATTTCAAGTCAAACTGGTGGGTACGCTGCATCGAATCAACATCATAGACATGCACCTTATGCGTGACGTCTTCAGAAACCACCAGCATCTGATCGTTGCTGGCGATGCCGCGGAACTGCTGGGGCGCGCGCCAGCCATCGTCTTCGTCATGACGGACCCGCTCTTCGCGAGAGGCCACGGCCAGAAGATGCCCCTTGTCGCCCCTGCCGCCTTCGAACGGCGCCGGACGCAGGAAGCCTTCTTTGTAACTATACCATTTATGAGCACGCCGTCTTTGGATGTCATCAGCATGGTATCGGGCAAGGGTCTTCCATCGCGAGCCATCAACCTTTACATCGTTGTCACTACGATAAGCAACATAAATATAGCGGTTATCGCCACCAATGACCCGGCTGCGTTGATTGGGCACGCCTCCGAGCAAATCACCGTCAGCGGAATAAACCGTATCCTCGCGATGCGCCTCATCCCACGGACTGGATGTAATAAGCCGTCCGTCGGGCAGCGCGCTCAGGTAGCTGATGTGGGACTGTACCCATCGCGGTCCGCCCGGGAAGGAGTTCCCATACCAGGTGGTGGAATACTTCAGGCCCTTTTCGGTTTCCTGCTCGGGTTCAGCCGGTTCGGCCGGCTCGCGTTCCGGAACGGAAGCTTTTACTCCCGATTCCTGCTGCGGTGCGGGTGTGGGCGCGGACATATCTTTCTTCTCCACCGCGGCCCTCATCGGTTTTCCGGCCCCAGTGGCATCCTCCGCATCCGCGCGGAAACGCCAGTACGCCAGCCCGCCGACGACTCCCAGACCAACCAGAACCAGAATAATCAACGTCAGCCTGTTTCGCCTCTGTCTGTTGCTTCTCCTTCTTACTCCTCGTATTCTTCGGCTCATCATCTTTTCGCCTTCGTTAAAGAGTACTCTGAGCATTTTGCAAAAGCGTCCATTGGGCTGGAGTTCTTGCAAGGCAAGGTTATTTGTTTTCCTTCACTGCTATACAATCGTCTTCATATGCCTTCTGTTTTGCACGAAATTGTGGCGATGGACTATCGGCTGCCACTGGACCGGCTCCTGTTCTATTCGCTCAGGTTCAATGCCGGACGCGCTTGGGTAGCCGGATACGGTTGAGGGCCGGGATGGTTGGGTATGTGATCACCAAGCTGTTCACGCATCTGCTGGACCCGCCCTTCCAATTCCTCCACCTTCTGGGGGTGTTGCTCGGCCAGATCTGTGGATTCGCCGATATCCTCTTGCAGATTGAAAAGTTTCGCATCGTGTTCGACCACAAGTTCCCCATCGTTATTATACTCAGGTCGCGCCGCCATCAGCTTCCATTCGTCGCTCCGAACGCCTCTCAATCGTCTTTCACGGTAGTAGTAAAAAGCGTCATAGGGGGATTGGGCCTGCTTCGGTTGTTGAAGCAAAGGCATCATATCGTGGCCGTCGATGGGATGGTCGGGCAACCCCGCCTCCAGCATACCCGCAAAGGTAGGCAAAAAATCCATGGCCGTGACCACTTCGCTGGAGACGCTGCCCGCGGGAATCACCCCCGGCCAGCGAAGGACGCAAGGAACGCGGAACCCGCCTTCATAGGGCGTGTTTTTTCTTCCCCGCAACGGGCCGGCACAGCCGCCTTCAAAACGGGGACGCTGGTATTGCACCGCGGGACCGTTATCCGAGGTGAAAACCACTAAAGTGTTATCCTCAATACCCAATTCCTTCAATGTATCCAGGATCTTACCGGTTGACCAATCCAGCTCCGCCACAACATCACCGTAAGGTCCACGTTGGCTGACTCCCTCCCAGCGCTCGGGAGGTTTGAGTTCAAGGTGAGGCATAGGGTGGGGCAAATAGGCGAAAAACGGATTGTCCTCACTCTGACGGATAAAATCAACCGTAGCCTCGGTAAACAGCCTGGTCATCGTCGAGAAATCATCCAGTCCGTGCAGCTGGTCCACCTCCTCATGATCGCGCAAAACCGGCACGTATTCGGGCCAGTCCGGATTCTCCGTCCAGTTACCACCCCAGGGTGCGCCCCGATACATGTCGTGGCTGTAGGGGGTATAAAGCGACTCGTCAAAACCGTGGTTCGGCGGCCGATGAGGTTCGTGATGGCCAAGATGCCACTTGCCAAAACATGCGGTGCGGTAACCTTGCACCTGAAACATGTCGCCAAGCGTCATTTCATCGGGGTTCAGACCGCGATTATCATGCGGATGCACAACACCGGGCATTCCCACACGTTGTGGATAACAGCCAGTCAAGAGCGATGCCCGCGCCGGTGTGCAGACCGGGGCCGCCACGTAGAAGTCCGTCAGTTTCAGCCCCTCGCTAGCCATTTGGTCAATCCGAGGTGTCGGAATATCCTCCGCCCCGTAACAGCCCAGATCACCATACCCCAAATCGTCGGTAAAGATGAGAACAACGTTGGGCGGTCGCCGAGAAGTATCGCCCGCACTCACGAACCGCGGACCAATCGCTGTCGTAAGACCCGCGGCAAACATTGATTTCATGAAGTCTCTTCGATGCATGACTCTCATTTCAAAAAGTTATACTTGTGTCAGCCCGCTTTTCTTCACAGCCTCCATTTGAGAAAATCAGGGTAAAAGTTCCAAAACACATCAATCGAGAAAGCCCATCAGCGGTCCCGAAGGCCCCCCATCGTTATAAGTCACCTTCCAGAAGGGATTGGAGTACCACGAACACCACCTGTTATCGATGTCTCTGATAAACCGGTGACCAGTTTTAATTGAGTAGTGGATAAATGCTGGTTCCATGAAAGGACGTGACTGAAACGATTGCTCGTTTGGATCCTGCCATTGCCAGTTAGCATGATCCATGTCTGAGGCCCAACAATCCCAAGACCCATCATACCCCCCTCCCTTCCATTCAAGCCATTGGGCGTTTCCAGCGAGGGCCACGCTATTACCCCCGGCCGGTTGTCCCTCCGTTGCATCCCAGTGATTCGTTTGCTGCTGCCCCGCGAAATTGAAGGTGGGTTCCAACGGAACCACAATATCATGAAACACCTGCGTTTGCCCCCCGTGTTTTACGCCCGCCAACTGATGTCGGCGCACGTAGTACCTAGCACTGACATCGTTAACCCAGGGAACCGAACCGAAATTGCTATATGTAGATACCCACTGATTGCTGTTGATGTCCTTCCATTCCTCATCCTGCACGACAGTGTGATTCTTCCCATAGTCCCGATCGTATTTGCTGGGGCAGGCCAACAGATCCAAGCTCCCGCCCTCCCCCGCGTATCCATCTTTAAAAAGAGCCTTCTGCGAATAGCCAAACAGACCCCAGTAATTGGGACGATCCAGGGGTCCTGACTGAACCATAATTCCATCATAGTCCATAGCGTACATCTCGCCTGCGAGGTGGAGCTGCTTTAGGTTACTCAGGCACGTCACCCTCCGTGCCTGCTCCCTCGCCGCCTCAAGCGCCGGCATCAGCATCGCCGCCAGGATGGCGATGATGGCGATCACCACCAGCAGTTCTATGAGGGTGAAACCCAACACCTTCTCCAGCCTGTTCTTACGCATCGTTCCGCCTCCTCGTGAAAAAAACGACCTCTGTGCGCGTATTCTGAACCATTTTTTTATCGGTCCTCATCGATCACTCGCATGTCCACTCGTCTCTGACTGGCGCATCACGACCAGTTCCGGCTCCACCGTCCATTGCTGCGGCTCGGCAGGCAGCTGACCGGTCGCCCTCTTTTCCAGCAACTCCACCAGGCATTCACCGATCTCCAGGTTGCCCTTGTCCATGGTCGCCGCCGGCGGGGTGGACTCAAACTTCCGTTCCGGCAGGTCTTTCCAGTAGTTGTCATACCCCACCACCAGCACGTCTTCCTGCGGTTCTTTGCCCAGGAGCCGAGAGGCCCTGCAGAGGGTCGGCACATCTCCATCGGATGCCGCCATCAGCGCATCCACCCGATGCTCTCCCGACAGCTGGTCCGCCAGATAACCGGCGTAAAGACGGCTCTCCACCTCAAATCGCTCTCGCCTTCCTTCCACCTCCTCCGTCAGGGAGGCCGCTCCGGGGATCGAGAGCTCAGGCAAGGGAGCTTCTCCGGCCTCTCGCAGGGCCTTCTCATACCCGGACGCCCGCTCGATGAGCCACCGGCGTTCTCCCGTCCTTTGCGTCTGCGTCGACCAGACCGGCAGTATCCGGCGGCACCCCTGCCCCAACAACCACCGGGTCAGCTCGTAACATCCCGTCTCGTGGTCGGAGGTTACACGGTCCACCTCCGGTATCGTTCCATTGTCTCCATAAATCGTGACCGGCACCCCGGCCTCTTTCAGTCGGAGCAGGGTTCTGGAGCCGCGGTCGCTCTGCATAAACTCTTTCAGCGCAATCACGCCCCGGGGGCGGTGGCCGAGAAGGTAGTCTCCACCTTCCTCCACAACGCGTTTTGCACTCATAGTCAGCGCATGCAACTCGTTCTGTCCCAGCTCATGCATGACACCCTGGTAGATATAATCCTCCCAGCCGGTGGTCTGGCCCGAATGGATACTCAGCCCCTCCGGGCTCGAGGCCAGCACCGCGACCGTATCACTCATAACTGACCTCACGTTCGTGACGGCCCGGGAGGTCACTACCTTTCTGCCAGCATCATCCGACTCTATCAGCCCGTCATTTTCCAGATTTTCCAGAACGCTTCGGATAGTCGTGCGGGAAACGCCGATCCGCCTGGCCAACTCACGCTCGGACGGAAGACGTTTTCCTTCGCCGTAGACCTCAAGCCCTATCCAGTCGCAGATCACCCTTTCGGCCTGCCCGCTGGCTGTCTCCTGTGTGGTAAGCTCTACCATCATGAACCCTCTCGCAACCAAATGTACCACTCCAACACCAGAAACTCTTCCTCAAGACCACCATAACACCACACGTTCCGGGCGTCAAGTCAGGTGGCTGGTCTCTAATTGGGCCAGGTCCCGGCGCGTGGCCAAGCGGTCCCGCGGGTTCGGGAAGGGTGGGATGGTCGGGCACGGCAGGTGAAGCTTTGGATTGCGGCCGGACATGCCCAAGTGTCAACCTTATTTGACACTGAGGTGTCTCAGTGCGAAATACGGTTACGGTTGAGCGTCCCTATTGGATCCGGACGATACAGAACCTCTGGGAGCGGGGATCAACCCGCTACCGGTGATGCAGGGAGACGCCCGTTTTTTCTTCCATATGGCGGGCGAGCAGTTGCAGAGTCCATCGATTAAAATCGTAGTTCAACTCTCGAGGAGGGGTCTGGACTGTTTGTCCCAGCAATTCTCTGTAGTGCTCGTCGGCCTTGGGCGGTCGGCCGGACCGGGAGGCAGTGCGCAGCCCCTCCAGACCCTCTTTTTCATACCAGTCGATCCACTTTCTTATCGTGTCACGCTGCACATCAATAACCTCGGCGATTTCTGGCACACTCCAGTCCTTTCCACTCAACCAGATCGCCCGCACGCGCCGAACCTCTTTTGCTTTCTGCCAGCTTTTCAGAGTTCGATTGAGTTCCCCGCGCTCCGCTTCGCTCAGATCATGCACATACTTCATGAGATTTCCCTCCGCATCCGGAATACTGATTCTTTACCCATGAAAGTCGATCGCGGAGGCGAAAATCAAACTCATACGCACTTACCTGAAACCGCTTAAAAGTGCAATCTCCACCTCTTTTTTACCCAACAGTCGTTCCAGCTGAGATACCTTTTTCTCATACTCAGCAATTGTCCCATCCTTCTGAAAAATCTCCGCACCGTTTTTCTTGAAAGTCTCCTCCCAGTTTCGCACCGTGTTCGGATGCACACCGTAGGCTCTTGCAATTTGCGCCACCGACTTTGCCGACTCCAACAACTCCTTTACAACCTGGAATTTCAGTTTCGGCGAATACCTCTTTGCCATCTTTTCCTCCTCGAAACATCTTCTGAAATACTCCATTAATCTAAACTCCGAGAAGGCCCCATTTCCACAATACCCCCGTGTCCAACCTTTCGGGCAAAGCGCCAATTCGATTCGCAATTTCACTAATACTTTTCTCATAAAAATCCATCATTGGCCCTATTCCTCCCCCCTGGCCCCCACGTATCGCAAAGTCGACACGATTGCCCGGCGGAGGCTCTCGCTGGTTTCTGGATCGGCCCCTGCCCCATACAGGACTGATAATATCCTCCCCGTGCAGATTCCTTCCATAGCGGGGGCAAGCAACTGATAATACGCAAATTCGCGCAAGGCTTGCGGAAGTTCCTCCTCTTTCAAAGCATAAATCACCAGCCGAATCGTGTAACTCTGCCGCTTTAAGGGGCCTCTCAGAGGGCTTAGAAGCGATTTTCACCCCCCTTAAATCAACTGTAAGGCGGCGATACCTCCTGTGCGCGCCATGTGCTCTCCTCGTCCTTCTCCACCGGGGCGAGTTCAATGCGCCGCCGACCGAGCCGGCCTGTCTCATGGCGGAAATCATAGGGGCATTTTACCGCCTGGAGAGCGGATTTTAAAGAATTACTGCGGCGGAACGGACAAGATGACACGGGAATAAACGTTTGATGCCAGGTCAGCGGAGATCATTTGCCGGCGGCAACGAGTAGTCGGGAATGGGGGAACTCGCAAATTATCCATTTTTGGCCTACTTTATGTTCTGCCGCTCCTATTCCTTTGCTCCCCGTGCTCTCAGGAATTTCACCATATCGTCCTGACGCCACCTTTTGGCCAGTTTAGTGGGCGTGCGTCCATCGTTGGTCTCAGCGTTTATCTTAGCTCCCCTTTTCAAAAGCAGCTTCGCCACACGTTCCATACCCCACCTCGCCGCCCAGTGAATCGCCATCCACCCGTCCTTGTCTTTGGCGTTAACGTCAGCACCGTGCTTCAGCAACAGCGGCGCTGTCTCAGGAGCTGCAAACATCACTGAGGCCACCAACAATGGCGTGTAACCATCCTGAGTACGAGCATCTACATCAGCACCTCTGTCCAGCAGCAACTTCGTGATCTGAGCTTCTCCCTCTGCGGTAGCCCAATGGAGCGCTGTCCATTTACGATTGGACTTTGAGTTTACGGAAACGCCGCGTTTGAGCATTTTTGCGACCAGCATCCGGTGCCGCCCTTGCACGGCCACGTGCAGACAGTTCCAGCCCGCTTTCGTTTTCTTTGTCGGATCGAGATCCAGGCTCAGGAGCTCATCCACGATCCTGCCTTCCCCCGCAGCCACAGCATGGTGCAGAGCTGTCCACCCCGAGTTGTCGGTGGCCTGGAGTTCTACCCCCTTCTTTCGCAGCAACTCTAACATGTCCTTTCGCCCTGCCCGCACCGCCCGGTGCAACAGCACGCTACCACTGGGAGAAACGGTATCTGGATCGGCGCCAAGGCTCAAAAGCAACTTTATTGTGCGCCACCGTTGCTGCTCTGGATTTGTGCGGTGGCTTCCCCCGCTCAGGGCCTTTTGCAGTGGAGTACGCCCCTTCTTGTTCTCCCTTTGCACCTGAGCGCCGTTGCGAAGCAAAATACCACATACCTCCGGCTGACACCGGCCAGCAGCCCAGTGCAAAGGTGTGGCGCCGAACCCGTCGGCCGCATCCACCCTTGCACCTTTTTCCAGGAGCAACTTAACCATCTCCACCTGCCCGCTCTCGACCGCGTAGTGGAGCAGCGTGCGTCCGAACTCGTCGATGATGCTGTTGACATTCGCCCCCTCGGCTAAGCGTTTCCGCACAACCTCCTCATCGCCGTTTTTGACGGCTTCGCACAGACGCATATTCCACGCTCGAGCTCCTGCATCAGCCGCTTCTGGGCCCCGTTGTTCCCCCGCACGCCCTGCCTCCAGAAGTCGGAGGTACAGAACCGCACAGATGGCCAACGCGGCGAGACTCAGGAGGGCGGCAAAGCTTTTCCTTTTCATAAATTCACCCGCGCCAAAGGGGACAGAACCCAGCATCGCAACCTCGCTGACCTGGGTCCTTATTTTCCCACATCTTCTGGCCTCCAAAACGTATCGCTGGGACGAAGGATGTCCAAAGTCCCCCAATCCTCCACTTTCTTGATGTTGTGGCCAAACAGGTAGTTGCGAGGTTGCCTCAGAAAGTAGCTTACAAGTCGGCCCCATTCGTCCTCGATTTTTTTGCGTTTTTCCACAAGAGCCTTTTGCTCAGCCGCAGGAGCTTTTTTTAAGGCGGACAGCGCGAAAGGGTGGAGGTTCATCCTACGGTATAGTTCCGCTATACGCAAAGCTTCCTGAGAGGACACATCGCCTTTTTCACCGGCCGGTCTATCCTGATTCTGTTGCCGAAGACACTCTTGCAATCCTTTCCTGGCTTGCTCTGCCAGTTTGTCGTCCCGATAGGCAGCTCGCAGGTATGCGTTAGCGGCAAGTTTATGGTGGTTCTGGGCCAGTTCAAGATGCGCAACTTCCAGCCATAGATCAGCCGTTTTAGGACGATGCGACCCCGGGCATTCATGGATAAAAGATAGCAGCGTCTCCACGGCCCTCGACGGCATCCCCGCGTCCCGGTAAAGCCGATTCAATTGGATTACGTCTCGGGGTCGGAAATTCGGCACCCGCGGCCCGCCTATAATTAGTCGCACTCTGTCTCTTTTCCCATACGTTTTTTCATGCAGTCTCCCATCGCGTAGTGTACCCTCACAGCTAAGTGGAAGGAGACGCCCCAGCTCATCAGACCGGCGGTTATTGGCAGACACCGATTGCTGTCTGATGGTCGGTGCCACTAGCGCTCGCTGCAAATCTATCATCACCGGCACACCCTCGTCGGCCTTAATCGCGTCGCTCATGGCTGCATACGCCTTTTCAGGTCTGTTGGCCGCGGATTCCAACAAGGCTTCGTACATCATGAATGGGGCCCCAAGTCTAGCAGGCCACACCTTCTCCATCACACGTAATTCCTGACGAATGGCCTGTTCGTCGACTGGTCGCCCCACGCGAAAACGATACGTGCTTTCCGACACGCGCGAGACGAGGTCTGTCGCCCTTTTCGCAAATTCGTTTGAATTTTCAGGGATACTTTTGTTCGCAAACACTCCTGATACGCACAAAAATAGAGTACACACCCAAATTACATAGGCGCAAAAAAATTCTCCTCTAAGCGGTTTCAGGTAAGTGCGTATGAGTTTGATTTTCGCCTCCGCGATCGAC
>JBKHIT010000064.1:0-26111 GCA_046538485.1 Candidatus Brocadiia bacterium
AGGTCCGAACAACGGGATGGAGGCCTTGATTTCAGGTCTCGAAAGGGGTAGCTTGCCGATGAGACCGGCGTGCTGTGCACCACCGCCTTCAAAAAACGCTACAGCAATGCGTATGCACGCGCCAGAGATTGGATTGAGCAATTCGATCCCGAGCAGTTGTACTGCATTTCCATCGACTACGCTTCTGCGCAATACGCGAACGATTCTCCGCGGACCCTGTTTCTGCTGGATTTCGCCATTCACATTATTGATCTGGTGGGCTTCCTATTCGGCGACGTGGCGAAGGTGTTTGCCGCCGCTCGTGGACGGGATGCGTACGCCGTCAGCCTGAAGTTTGAGAACGGTTCCGTGGGAAGTCTGAACCTGAACTGCGGGCGGTCTTCTTCCGTACCCACCGAAGAGGTCGAGATCACGGCGGGGGGGGGTAATTTCATGACTCTGCAGCGGAGTGTCACCCTACTGTTTCTCCCCCCACTGCTTCTTCATGCTCTTCATTTCCTCGTTCAGTTCTATCTTCTCACCGGGACACTGATTGACGTCGTCGTAGAGCCAATTGCCCTGGTTGTCGCGCAGAACCGGCTTGCGTTGATCGACGGACGGGGGAGTCGCCACGGGGTGGGGTTCCTGGGCGTACCAGTAGGCCACCGATGACATCTCGTTGGCCAGGTGGTTGCCATGACCGTGTTCGATGGTCACTTTGATCTCCTCCTGGAACCGCACCGGGTTTTCGATGTGGTGCACATAGCTTGTTTGATAGCCATCGGTATTACTTTCGTGGATGGATGAGCCGTTCCGCATGAAAGCATTATCCTGCATGCCCCAGGCCTGATTAAGATAATCTTCGCTGCCGGTTCCGTGCAGGTCTGGCGGCCATTCATAACCATCGACCCAGATCATATCATCGCCTTCACCCCACCAGGTGCCCTGGAAATTTGTCACCGACAGATTGCATCCGATGTAGTGTCCCCGTCCCTCGGTTTCCAGGATCACGTAGTTGTTCTCCCAGGCTTCTTTCTCTTTGTTCACGATATTGGCTTCGGCGGTGTTCACCCGCACCTCGTGTCCCCAGCCGCCGAAGGGATTAGTGCGTCGGAATTCAGCGTGGAAATATCCGCGATCCGTCGGCGCTTTATCGCATGTCTCGTAATCAACGTAAAAATACTGGCGGTGTTTTTCATTACTTTCATTAATCAACTCAACGACCGCGCGTTCTTTGAAAGGCATTTCCACATAACTGTTGAGCGCGCAGCCCTGATTAAACTGATTGTTCGAACGCGTGGATGCTGTGAACAAGAACGACTGGTAGCTGTTGACGATATTGTGTCCGAGCCCAAAAAAATCTCCGAGGGGAACCAGCACACCGGGCTCATCCTCATTGTCCCAGGTGAATTTCAACAGGCATTCCCGGTAATGATTGCGCTGCGTCATCCAGATATGGGTGATCGCTCCAGGCCCTTTGATATCTGCAAGGACTTTGGTCTCTCCTGGTTCAATGGTCCACGCGTCGTTATTCCGTCCGGTTGTGTCCCACGATGAACAGCGTGCCGTTTGGCTCTCACGCAACTGGGATAAATCTCGCATCCTCCGAACTCCTCTCCGATCTTCAAAAAGAGACAACATTTGGCGATGCCGGTGGATGATATCAAGCCGGATGAATCCGATCAAATTACCGAAATGTGTCGCCTGCATCTTTTCCCAATTATTAAATCACGTCAGTTTTACTGGGAAATCCGAAAAAGCGTCTCGCTTTGCTTTTCCTGACCCCTGATTTGTAATAACATCAGGGGCTTTCTGGGTTCTGAAGGCACTGACCAGTGTTCCGGCGCAAAGCAGCCGGACAGTTTAACATAAGGAACCTGTACCGTGAATATTGTTAATCCCTTTGAGACTGACGGCGTTTGGCTGAAAGCGAATCTGCACAGCCATACAACCAAATCCGATGGGGATACCGAACCCCAGCAACGCGTTGCGCAGTACGCGGAGGCCGGGTATGATGTCCTTGCCATTACGGATCATAGAGTTGTGACTTCCATCGATTCATTGGATGCAAAAGGGATGACGCTTTTGCGTAGCCTCGAAGCGCACCCGACATGCCCCGGGGGGCCGGTGTATCATCTTGTCTGCCTGAACGTTGACCCCGATTTTTCATACGATGAGGATCAGCGCGCGAACGATATGATCGAAAGTGTCCGGCAGCATGGAGGAGAAGTGATTGTGGGCCATCCGTATTGGTGTGGCCATACCGTTCAGCAAATACTTGCCCTTAGAAACGTCGTCGGGCTTGAAGTTTACAATGCAACATGTCACAAAAAGGGCAAAGCGGACAGCACTACATTCTGGGATTATTTACTTGCAACCGGAAATATGTTCCCAGCCATCGCCGTCGACGATGTACACCGTGGTCGCGATATTTTCATGGGATGGACAATGATCCGAGCGGATTCGTCCAGTTCCGATGACGTGATGCAGGCGCTCAAACGAGGCAGTCACTATTCTACCTGCGGGCCGGAATTCGTGGATCTCCAATATGAAGGAGAGACCCTATCTGTATCGACCAGTCCCGTCATGGAAATTGGTTTCATCTGCGATGGCCCAAAAGGAAAAAATGTTCGGGCGGACGAGGGCAGCACGCTGAACGCAGCATCGTTTTCGCCGCCTGACTCAGCGGAATATGTCCGAGTACAATTGGAGGACGAGAAAGGAGATCGTGCTTGGTTGAACCCATTCTGTATCCGTAGCTGAAGCCTGGTAAACGTGAAAAAGGTCTGATCCATACTTGCTGCAAACAAGTCCGGCGGACGGATTAGTTCTGGTTCGGTGAAAACCTCTGGCTGAAAGGAAGAGCGCATACCTATGCTACTATTGACGTCTTCCCCGGACCGCTTTCGTTCTCTGCTATTTTGGGTTTTGACCTGTAGTTTTGTCATAGCTGGCGGTTTGTTTGGATTCGGAATGATGTGTTGTCAAAGCATAACGCCGCGTCCGGAAACCCTTCCGATTAATAATGATTCTCCTGAAGTAACCAACGATTCGTTTTCGTTGAATCGTCCTTCTCCGCGGACCCCAACGTCTCAAAAAATAATCTCAGAATTTGCCCGCAAAAACCCGGGAAATTGGAAGAAAACGGGGAAAGTTTGGGCACCACGGGTGCTCCTGGCCAGGTTCGAGAGCCAGAAAAACCTTCCGGAGACCAATAGTTATCTTCAAGGCGTCCAGCCATGGAGCCGGCCGGGATCCTCCTGGGCCGGGCATTCCGGTGACTATGATTTTACGGAAGTCACACTCACGACCATTTTATACCGGTTTGGTGACCGTCCGAAGATATTGTTTCCGGAAACCCGACGTCATATTCTCAATTCCTTGCTGCTGGAAGAGGGGGGAGAACCGCGTCTTACTGTGCCGAAAAGTCTCGGGACGGTTTATGAGACAGAAAACCATGTGCTGATGACGGAGAGTTCCCGTTTTCTGAAAAACCAGTGGATGTGGGATCATGGCCACAAAGAACCGCGCTACAATAACGCGGAAAACGGTTTGTTTGATTGGCTTACGGGGTATCTGAACCGGATTCAGGTGAAAGGTTTTTATGAATTTAACTCTGTGCCATACCAGGGGTATGCTACGCAAGCCCTTCTGAATTTAGAAGCTTTTGCCGAAGCGGATGCGGTGAAGGGCTTGGCCCGGAGGATCCTTGACCAAATGACCGGTCACTATGCGTTGGGGAGCCTCCAGTTACGCCAGGTGGTCCCGTTTCGACGCCAGTTGCGACGAGCTGATTCTGACAGTCTGACGCTCAATTATGTGAACGCTATTATGTCTGTGTGGGCGGCCCCGGTCGATGGCCCGGCTCGAAAAATTCAAAAGAACAGGATCCATGTCTTCACCGCGGCCATTATGGACTACAGGCCCCCCAAACGGACGCTTCGTCTGGTGAGAGAAAAACCGGATGAATATTTCCTGCGGATCGGGCATGGCAAGAGCGCCAGTCCTGAAATTTTCTCCGGGGGACCGGGATATCTTATCTCAGCAGGTGGTGTTTACCGGGGGGTTAAGGAACGTATCGTGGCGCGGCCGACCACGCTTTTACTCAAAGATGGAGCAAAAACGCTGGACGGATGTTTTCATTTGCCGGGGGAGGGGAAGTGGCGCCAATGGAATAACACGGGTGTCCACCGTCGGTTCGCCTGTGCCGAAGGTCCGGTCCATATCCCCAAACAGTACAAGCCCCGCTGGCAGAGCCAGGTATGGAAGATATTCGCCCCGGCCGAGTTGTCGGACTACGTCGTGGCAGTTCACACCACCGACAAGATAGGGCTTCTGATGGTTGTGGAGACAAAGAATCGGACTATGAGGGAGATCGGGGCGGCTTTCCAACGGAAAAACCCTGTTCCCAAAGATCTCCAGCACACTTTTAGATGGCCATCAGGAAAAACTCTCACCTATGATGTTCACGCACCCACCGGCCAATGGGTGATTTGCGAGGTGAACGGTGAGAGAACTTCGCGAGAATACGATCAATGGAAGTATCCGCACACTGTCTTGCATAGACCTGCCAGATGGATCAAATCCGAACCGCCATCGGATGATTGATTGCTTGGACGGACATGGCATGCCAAATTCTGCCATAAGTGTCGTGATATCAAAAGAAAATGACCAGAGACGAGGAAATGAATGTAACGTCCGGAGCGTACTGTTTGCCCCCGCATTCTGTCCCAAGTATCATTTTGAGAAGAAACAATGAATTCCAGCAGATCAGTTATCAGGGAGAAAGATTGTGCAGTGGTCAACTGAGCCGGAGACTTTGTTAACCATCGAACCGACCGAAGAAGCACCCCGCAACTCAGAAGGGGCTATCATCGAACTCGGTGACGGACGCCTTCTGCTGGCTTACAGCCATTTTACCGGGGGCGGGGCCGATGCCGCGACGGCCCATATTGCGTCTCGCATATCCGACGACGGGGGGCGGTCGTGGAGTGATGACGCTGTCCTGCAGGAATGTGTGGGCGACCTGAATGTGATGTGCGTCTCGCTTTTGCGATTGCAATCCGGGGATATTCTTTTCGGGTATATGATCAAGAACGCGTGGGATGATTGTCGGTTTTTCGTTCGACGTTCCTCGGATGAAATGAAGACGCTCAGCGAACCGATCTGTGCCACGGACGAAAAGATTTACCATGTGATTAACAATGACCGTCTGATTCAGCTCAGCAGCGGCCGTTTGCTGGTCCCCGCGGCTCTGCATTCCTGCGAGGACGGAACGCGTGAGACCTGGAGCAGCCGGGCGGACGCCACGTGCTATTATTCCGATGATGAGGGGGAGAGCTGGAACCGGGCGCCCGGTACATTAACGATTCCAGACAGGATTGAAACGCATACAGGTCTGCAGGAACCCGGTGTTGTTGAGCTGGGAGACGGACGCGTTTTTTTGTGGGCGCGGACGGATCTCGGGACCCAATACGAGGCGATTTCCGAAGATGGCGGCGAAACCTGGAGTGAACCTCGTCCCGGTCCACTCGTATCGCCCGTCGCACCGGCTTCAATCAAACGGTTGTCTGAAACGGATGACCTGATGGTTGTCTGGAACGATCATTCGGGGCAGCATCCGTTTCCGGAGGGGAAACGTACGCCACTATGCGCCGCCGTTTCCCGGGACGAGGGCAGGACTTGGGAAAAGAGCAAAGTTCTGGAAGATAATCCCGATGGTTGGTACTGTTACATAAGCATGACTGTGGTTGATGATGCGGTGCTGCTGGGCTATTGTGCCGGAGATTCGGACGTCGGGGGGCTCAACCGACTGAAAATCACCCGCGTGCCGCAGAGATGGCTTTACGAATGATTTGTGGGTTGGTCTGGCGGAAGAGTGATAAATCTTGTGGGCCTTCAGCCCACAGAGAATGCGAAACGCGACATTACCCCGGGCTAAATTGTCATCAGCCCGTTGGGGCTGAACGGCCGGCGTGTGCGGCACGCGATGTTATCCCGGGGCGCCGCGATCTTTCAGACCGCGTTACCCCGGGCTAAATTGTCATCACCCCGTTGGGGCTGAACGGCCGGCGTGTGCGGCACGCGATGTTATCCCCGGGCGCCGCGATTTTTCAGACGGCGTTACCCCGGGCTAAAGTGTCATCACCCCGTTGGGGCTGAACGGCCGGCGTGTGAGGCACGCGATGTTATCCCGGCCGCGACGATCTTTCAGACGGCGTTACCCCGGGCTAAATTGTCATCACCCCGTTGGGGCTGCGCGGCCGGCGTGTGAGGCACGCGATGTTATTCCCGGGTCGCGGCGATCTTTCAGACGGCGTTCCACCGGACTATATTGTTGCACCTCGGTGGGGTCCAGAGACCAGGGCCATGATGGGGTGATACGGTGGGCCGAAATGCGGGCGTAAATTCTGCTTACGAAATCTGCTTAAGAGGCAGCTTTGTTGGGCGTTGGGCCGGGCGGGGATTGCAAGAGGACTGAAAGTCCTTAAGATATTAGCCCGGGCTGAAGCGGGCCAGAGGTCCGCAGAGGCCCGGGATACAGGACCGGGAAAAGGATAGGTGGGCTGAAGGCCCACAATATTTTACTGAGCGGGAGATATGAACAATGTCGACACCTGATGTAATCGAAATCGGTTCACGCCGGGAGCTTTTTGTCGATGATTACCTGATTGAAAGCATGGGTGATGATTTATGTCTGCGACTCCACAATCCGACACCGCAGGAAGTCGTGCTGTATACCGACAAACCCTGGGAAGGACCCATGTGCACGTACATCACTGTATTCCAGGACGACGACATCGTCCGCATGTATTATCTGGGGTGGGATCTCGATCTTGACTCGGCCAGCGACAGCGATGGAGGGAAGCGTGCAGAACCGCATCCGATGGGGGTGTGCTATGCGGAAAGCAAAGACGGCCTCAACTGGCATCGTCCGGACCTGGGAATTATCGAATTTGAGGGCGATTCGAACAACAATATCATCTGGCAGGGCGCGGGCGAAAAACAGCACGGCGTCCACGGTTTCGCACCGTTCAAAGATCCGCGGTCGGATATCGATCCCGCCCAACGTTACAAAGCGGTTGGCGCCGATCGCCGGGCGACCCAGGGACACCTGTATGCAATGGCGTCGCCTGATGGCGTTCACTGGCAACTCCTGCAGGAAGAACCGATCCTGCGTCACGGCGAAGACGGTTCCTTCGATTCACAGAACCTGGCGTTCTGGGACTCAGAACGGGGTGAGTACAGGATCTACGTGCGCGATTTTCACACGAGGGAAGAAGGAGGCAATTACCGCGATATCAAGACCGCAACATCGCCGGATTTTGTCAATTGGACTGACACCGAGTGGTTATCGTACCCGGATGTGCCCATCGAACAGCTCTACACAAATCAGGTCATGCCGTATCACCGGGCACCCCATATTTTTGTGGGATTTCCCAGCCGATACGTTGAACGTGAATGGTCTCCGGCCATTGAAGCACTTCCGGAACCGGAACACCGGCGAAAACGAGCCGATGCGAACCCGCGATACGGCACAGCCATCACTGATGGCCTTTTCATGAGCAGCCGGGAGGGGCGGACGTTCAAACGGTGGGGGGAAGCTTTCATCCGCCCCGGTCCGCAGCTTGAGAACCAATGGGCCTATGGCGACAATTACCAGGCCTGGGGGATGATTGAAACGCCATCAGCGCTCCAGGGAGCGCCACCGGAATGGTCGTTTTTCGCGCGGGAAGGCATCTGGCGTGGAGACGGGATGAATATCAGACGCTACACCCTTCGCAAGGATGGGTTTGTCTCGATCAATGCTCCCCGCAGCGGCGGAGAATTTGTAACAAGGCCCCTGATCTTCGATGGAGATACGCTCGAAATAAACTTTTCGACCTCCGCGGCCGGGAACATCCGCGTAGAAGTTCAGGATGAACAGGGCCGCCCGATACCCGATTTTACTCTGGAAGAATGTGTGCAGCAGATCGGTGATGAACTGGATCGGGTAGTCCAATGGGAGACGGAAAATGACCTTGCCGAGATTTCGGGACGGCCCGCGCGGCTCCGGTTTGTGATGACCGACGCAGATTTGTATAGTCTGCGTTTTGCCGGAAATGAATGACCACATGGATTGCGGAAAAGATGAAGAGGAAAAATCAAACAAAATGACGATGAAATCGGAGGGAGCAAATGTCCAATGAACCCGCCAGACAGCCCAACGTTCTTTTCATACTCGCCGACGATATGGGATACGGCGATATGGCCCACTACGGCAATCCGATCATCGATACGCCCAATCTGGACCAACTGGCGCGGGATGGCGTTACCCTTACTCAACACTATTCCGCTTCGCCACTCTGTGCTCCGGCTCGCGCCGCGCTTCTGACCGGACGGTACAATCACCGGACCGGGGCTGTCGATGTGCCGTCGAACCGCGGGCTGGACCGATTTGCCATCGAAGAAACGACAGTCGCTGATGTCTTCGTAAACGCCGGCTACCCCACTGCACTCATCGGGAAATGGCATAACGGCATGCATGACATGCGTTATCATCCGAACAATCGCGGGTTCCAGCATTTCTATGGTCTCTTTGGTGCAATGGACTACTTCAACTGGACGCTGGACCGCAACGGGACCCCCGATCGCGCCGACGGACGCTATCTGACCGAGGTCTTGTCGGACGAAGCTGTGGGGTTTGTTGACGCTCATGCAAATGATCCATTCTTCCTTTACCTGGCGTACAACGCTCCGCACAAACCTTTGCAGGCGCCGGAAGAAATTATCAAGAGGTATCGCGCGAGTGGGGACCTAACCGAAGAGGTTGCTACGCTTTACGCCATGATCGAATCCATGGATGCTGGCATCGGCCGTGTACTTGGGGCCCTTACCAAAAACGGGCTCGACGAGAACACGATCATCGTCTTCACGTCGGATAACGGACCCGTTCTCCGCGGTAATCTTGATCGCTACAATGGTCCGTTCCGGGGTCAGAAAGGACAGGCCTGGGAAGGAGGAATTCGCGTGCCCGGTGTCGTGCGGTGGCCCGGCCATTTGCCATCCGGGGAACAGAGTGATGAAATGGTGCATTTCTGCGACTGGTTGCCGACTCTGGCCTCGATGGCCAACATTGCTTTACCCGATGATCTGGAGCTGGACGGGTACGACGTCACGTGCCGTTTGGAAGGAAAATCCGGGGATATCCCGGACGTGCGATTCTGGCAACGCAACCGGTATGAACCAGTGCCCCGTTGCAATGCCGCCATGCGGGACGGGGACTGGAAACTCCACTGGCCGATGCGCGACGGCGCCGACATCAAGGATCCCGCCGACCAGGCATTCTATGAGCACACCGTGAAAGGCGCTGCCCACTGGCTGATGGATATTGATCCAGATCTCCCCCAGCGTGAGATGGGACCGGAACCGGAGGTCAATCTGTTCAATCTTGCCGAAGATCCCGGTGAGGGGAACGACCTTTCCGACGAACATCCAGAGCGAGTCGAGAGAATGCAGCATCGCTGGGACGAATGGTTCGAGGAGATGAAGACAGAATGGCGCGGGGCGCGTGAGAAAATCGAGAACAACGCGCAGCTTCCTTCTCCGCAGTGAACAACAAATAGCCTTTACTTGATAGGAAACGGCACTGATTACGCGAACCCCACCTCTATGCACGCACGCTATTGCGACAGGGAGGAGAAAAATACCGTAATGGGCAACTCAAAGATTACCAACGGACCTCGCCGAGTGCTTTTTGTCGACAATACGTTGACTGAACGCTTTCGAGGAGCAGCTCGACTGAAACTCCACCACCCACGGCGGGAGGAAATCGTTATGACCTTCGACCGTCCCTGGGAAGGCAATACATCGCTGTATGGAGCAATCATCAAAACACAAAATGGATACCGCATGTACTATCGCGGCATGCATATCGAAGGCGGACCGGGGGGCGAAACGCCTCATGCCCCCGTGGTATGCCTGGCGGAAAGCCCCAACGGTCTCGAATGGAACCGAAAAACGGTGGGGCTGATCGAGTTCAATGGATCAAAAGACAACAACATCGTCTGGAACGGCGAGGGAGCGGGCGCGTTCGTACCGTTCCTGGACCAAAACCCCGGGGCCAAACCGGAGGCGCAATACAAAGCCGTCGGGAAGGGGCAGGGGCCGAACGGTCGCACGCTGCTGGCATTCCAATCGCCCGATGGCTTGCGCTGGGAAAAAATGCAGGAGGAACCGATACTCCCCCACTCCAGTGTCAGCGGAAAAGCTTTTGACTCGCAAAACGTCGCATTCTGGGACGCCGAGCGGGAGGAGTATCGGGTCTATTTCCGTGATTGGGTCAATGGCAAGGTGCGCGGCATCAAAACCGCCACCTCGAAAAACTTTACGGATTGGACCGAGCCCGAATGGATCAAGTGGGAACCTGAGGCTCCGCTGGTGCACCTCTACACAAATGCCGTGCAGCCGTATCCGCGGGCTCCTCACCTGCTTGTTGGTTTTCCCGCCCGATTCCAACCAGACCGTGAAAGCATGGTTGAGCCGCTGCTGATAACCTCCCGTGACGGCCGGACGTTCCATCGCTGGGAAGAGGCATTGATCCGGCCGGGCCGGAACGCGGACCGCTGGCACAACCGAAGTAACTACGTGCAGACCGGCATCATGATCACACCCAGCCCCTTGCCCGGCGAAGATGAAGAGCTATCCATATTTACCAATGAGGACTACTACAAGGGCAAGGATACGCGATTTCGCCGGTACAGCTGGCGTCTTGACGGTTTCGCATCGTTGCATGCGTCGGCGGACGGTGGTGAAGTGATCACCAAACCAATAGTTTTCGAGGGCCAGCAGCTGCGGTTGAACTACAGCACGGCCGTCGCCGGCCACATCCGGGTGGAAATTCAGAATGCGGACGGTGAACCGATCGAAGGCTTTGCACTCGACGATATGGATCCCATGTATGGCAACCAGCTGGACGATACCATCGAGTGGCGCGGCGGTTCGGACCTCTCCAAACTCGCCGGCCAGGCCGTCCGCCTGCGTTGCGAGCTTAAGGACGCCGACGTTTTCTCCATCCGTTTCGCATGAGCCCTGAAACCGAAAACTATTGGGAGATCGAACTGGCCGGAGAGGAAATTCTCATCCAGTTTCGTCTGCGATGCGCCAAACTTTTTGCCTATCGCCTCACCGGCGAGTCCCTGTCGGACGGTGAAGCCGACGTAAAAACAATTATGTAGCGGGTATAAACTGTGTCCCTGCTGTGTATATCCGGTTCGGGGTCACACTCCCAACCCTGCGTCGGGGGATGAATGATTCGCCACTACGTGCGCGCTTTGCGTCGTACGCCCTCCATCGGTCCTGTGCCGATGGGGGCAACGCTCAGATAAAGACATTCTATCAGGAGTTCTGGGTCTCTGTCTCAGAATTCCGATAGAGATTTCCGGTGGAGAGCCGTTATTCTTCACTCACAGAACTCTATTAATTGAAGATAAATGAACAAAGATACACTACCCTCGCACCACAACGACGAAGAGACTGTTGCACTCTACCATTTCGATGAGGGGAGCGGCAACGAAGCGCACAGCGCCTGCGGAGACCCTGCTCTGACATTGCGTGCCAAACAGGCCAGTTGGACCGAACGCCCCGGCGGCTGGATCTTTTCCCTGGCCAACCATGACCCGCTGTTTGAATCAGGGGACGAGAAGGGAGCGGACTACAATGCACTGGAAGAATACGGCGTCGCCCCGTCCGCCCGCTTCATGGGGTCACTGGCCGGGCGGGATCCCCAGCACGACACGGCCGGAATGATGTATCCCCGTGACGATCGACCGGGAACCCTTTATGCCGGATGGGCTGGGGCAATTTTTTTCGGGCAGATCGGCGAAATCAGAGTTTCTGATGTACGGAGGTATTCACATTGAATGAAAACGGCACAGAAATGGCAGAAAGCGTAGGTGAAAACATTCGTAAAACGGCCTGGCTGCGAGATGCCCGCTGGGGCGTGCTCATGCACTTCCTCACTGAACCCGAAACAACAAGCGAAGAATGGAACCGGAAGGTTGATAACTTCGACGTCGACACCCTCGCCGATCAGCTCGCGGACGTCGGGGCCGGCTATTTTTTCATCACTCTGGGACAGGGATCCGGTCATTATTGTGCGCCAAACGAAACGTATGACCGTATCACCGGGATCAGCCCCAGCAAATGTTCGCGCCGCGATCTCGTGTCCGATCTCCACGCTGCTCTCTCTTCCCGGGACATCGCCCTCATGGCCTATGTCCCGGCGGACGGTTCCTGGGCGGACCACGAGGCGAGGCGGCAGTTGAAACTGACCGCCCACTGGGGCGACGATTCCGACCACGATTGGCAGCGCGGCCCGCACTGGAGCCGTTACCGGCTGCCCGAGTTTCAAGAAAAATGGGAAGCCGTATGCCGCGATTGGTCATTGCGTTTTGGCGATAAGGTAGGTGGCTGGTGGGTTGACGGCGCCTACGCGAGAGAATACCGTTATCCCAAGAATGACCCGCCCAATCTGCGGACATACGCCGACGCTCTGCGAGCCGGCAACCCCGACGCCCTGGTGGCATTCAATCCGGGAGTCAACACCCCTGTCGTGGCCTACTCGGAGTACGAGGACTTCACGGCGGGGGAAATTTCCAGAGCCCTGCCGGAGTGTCCGGGTGGCTTCGTGGAAACGGACAACGGCCATCGCGAACTGTATCACGTGCTCACATATTTGGGAACGTCCTGGGGACGGGGTGAACCGCGTTTCCCTGAGGCGCTGGTAAAAGGCTACACCCGGCATATTACCGCGAAAGGCGGAATAATAACGTGGGATGTCCCATTCAAACCCGACGGCACGATTGAGAAACCGTTTCTCCAACAGCTCAGGGCTATGGACAATGTCCTGAATTAAGCGGGACTCCACTCAGGTTAGACGGTTGCTCTCGCAAATACACTTGAAATGGGAAAAGCCAACATGAAAACTATGGCAAAACTGATGGAAACCGCAGGCCAGATGGAAGAAAAACCGGCTCGTTGCTCTGGAGTCACCCGCTGAAGGCATGTGCTCCGTCCGTTTGAGTGGCCGTGCGACCAAATACATGCGCATGAATTACACCACAGATCCTGGCGGATGGATCCGCGCCGAAATCGTAACCGGCGATGGCTTGTGGTCCCCAACAGGTCCGACCCCAAAGGACGGCTAAACGTTCAAAGACTGTGACGTGCTGAATAGTGAGGCTCTCTCCGAAACCGTCACCTGGAACAGGAAAAGCCAGCTGCCACCGGCCAGCGATGAGCAATATCCATATGCGGTAATTCGACTTCACATGATGCGCGCCAGGCTTTTTGCCATCGAATGGGAATAGAGGCAAATTGAAACAACGTTTACAGATAGGAGGACACAATCATGAAACATAATTCCAAGACGCCTGACACAACAAATGATTCTGCAGCACACAGGACGGAATGGATGTATGAGCGTAAGGTGGGACTGACCACGCATTATTTCCCGCGTAAGGTCGAGGAAGTCGATGCGGTGACCGAGCGTTTTGACGTTGAACGTGTGGCCGAACAGTGTGAAAAGGCCGGCGCCGGCTGGTTTATGCTCACTCTCCATCACCAGCCCTGGCTGATGCAGGCGCCCAACGAGACGCTCGATCGGATTACGAAGACAAATGCTTACACGGCGAAGCGTGACCTGGCCGCGGATCTTTACGATGCACTTTCCGGCCGAAACATCCGCATGATGTTGTATCTGAACCTGCGTATCGATCCTGATGGGGCATGTCTGCCTGAGATCAAGAAGGCTTTGGGTCCTTGCCCGCCGGAAGACGAGACGATCGATCAGGTTGCTGAAGTCTACCGCGAATTCGCCGAACGCTACGGCCGGCGCGTATCCGGTTGGTGGGTGGACGGCGTCTGGCGGCCGGAATTTAAAGCGCAGCCTGAGGAGAAACGCGAAGATTGGTTCGGCAAACTGGCCGCGGCTCTCAGAGCGGGCAATCCGGACGCCGCTGTGGCCTTTAATGCCGGCGTGAATGAGGCGTTCATCCGTTATTCGGTTCAAAACGATTACACGGCCGGTGAGTCCAACGAACTGGTCGACCCGCCCACCGAGCGATTTGTTGATGGCGCACAATGGCACGCCTGGCCTCATCTCGGACACTGGTGGGGGTCGGGTGGAGCGCGGTTCGATAACGAAGAGCTCTGCGACTGGGCGAGACGCGTCGCGAACGGTGGTGGGGTCATGAGTTTCGAAGTGGGTTCCCGGGGTATCACAAAATCGGGTCGGAATGACGACAACCCGGTGCTGGAAGGCCCGATCGGGGCCATCGATCCGCGTCAGGTGCAGCAGATAAAACAGGTCAGCGAAACCGTCCGCAAAAGATAAGCGGCAAGAAGGATGAACCATTTGATGTGATTGGACTTCCGAGTACGGGACAGCAGGGGGGGCTACGATACCTGGCGCTGTTGAAGGCGGATCTCGTTCCCGGCCGAGTGATCCGTGAGCGGACTGGACTTCAGACGGAGACTGGAGTTCAGAACGCGGTCCGACCCCGGACAACGCAATCGGGAGCACACGTTCAGCGTGCGTTACACTCAGCCATTCAGGTTTAAACGTCATTGCGAGGCGGCGTAGCCGCCGCGGCAATCCCACTGTTGGGTCGACAGAACCAGGAGATTGCTTCGTCGATCTTGCGATGGGCTCGCGATGATGCCTGTAGTCGGGTTCACAAGCTGGAGAGCCTGTGCCAAATGCGTTTCTCAACCGCCTCAAGTCCAGTTTCGCCTGCCGGGAGCGGGCTCAGCTGAACTCGAGTCTCCATGCCCGTGAGCGAATACTTCCGGGGACGGGATGGGGGGGTGCAAAATACCCGAGATGCTGCTGTAATCGAACCGGCTTTCAAATACGGTTTCCCTGTCGTTGACCCCAGATCCCGCCCCCTGGTGCTCCTCAGAATATTCTGGCTTTGCGTTGAGGCTGTTGGTACGCTACATTCCTCGACTACTTGCTCTTTTCAATACCACGGAGAAGCATGATGGCTGATGAAACGATTCGGTTGGGTGTTGTCGGCACACGTAACATTGGAAAAGGTCATATCCGCAACGCCGCTGATACGGAAGATGCTGAAGTGGTGGCCGTTGCCGAACTGGACGGACAGTTACGCCTGGAGACAATGGCATCGTTCGACATCGCCGATGGGTATGATTCTGCTGATAAACTTTTGGCCCGTGATGATATCGATGGTGTTGTCCTGGCCGTTCCCAACCAACTGCATGCGCCATTAACCGTTCAGGCGTTGCGGCAGGGGAAGCACGTTCTGGTGGAGAAACCCATGTCGCGAAACGTCGCCGAAGCCGAACAGATGATTGAGGCGCGCGATGAAAGCGGCAGGGTGTTAATGGTGGGCATGAACCAGCGGTTTAACCCCGCCCATCAGCTGATTAAGAACGCAATGGATGAAGGAGCTATCGGCAATTTTCAGTACGGTCGGACCTCTTGGACACAGGATGCTCCGCACGAGGGATTATGGGGGAGGGGCGACTGGTTTCTCTCCGACAGTTTGGCCGGCGGAGGACCCATGATCGATCTGGGAATTCATCGTCTTGATCTCGCTCTCTACTTCCTCGGTTTCCCCGAAATAAAAAGCGTCGTCGGTATTTGCAACTCAGGGATAGGACGGAAAGAAGCCAAAAAACGAGGGAAAAAATACGATATTGAAGATAGTGCCTTCGGTCTGATTCGCTTTGAAAACGGAAGCTGCCTCGAAGTTGAAGCAAGCTATTTCCTGAATACTGACAGTCCCGGACAGGATACCGTGCTATACGGTGTTGATGGCATGGTACGGACATCAGCCGAATTTCCGCTCCAAACCAGGGGGCCAGAAGGATTGAGACCGCTTTCCGTCGAAGCGGAGGCGAATCATGCCACATCCTGCGTCGAGCATTTTGTCCGGGTTCTGCAGGGAAAAAATGAATTGATCCCAACGCCCGAACAGGGGCTGGAAGGGATGCGGATCATTGAGTCGATTTATCAGTCAGCACGGACGGGGGAACCTGTCTGTTTCTCGTAAAGGTATTGCTGAAGGAAACGAAAAAACGGTATTTTTCCCCTTCAAACGGGACAATTTGGGAGTCTTAACTGTGGCTAACAAAAACAAACCGAACATTCTATTCATCCTGACGGACGACCAGCGGTTCGATACGATCCATGCCCTGGGTAACGACGAGATTTCGACGCCAAATCTCGATGCGCTGGCGGACGAGGGGACCACCTTCACCCATGCGTCTATTATGGGCGGAACGGCCCCGGCCGTCTGTATGCCCAGCCGGGGCATGATAATGACAGGTCGGTATCTTTTCCGACTTCAGAGTAGAGGGCACACGATCCCCCCGGAGCAAAAAACCCTCCCCGAAACGCTGAAAGAGGCCGGCTACCACACACACCATGTCGGAAAATGGCATCAGGATCGGGCATCGTTTAACCGGTGTTTCGACAGCGCCGCGCGGATTTTTGGTTTCGCGGATGGATGGTACAAAACGTACGGAGGGCACTGGAACGTCCCTTTGCACGACTATGACCCGAGCGGCGAGTACCCTCACGAAAATGCCTATATCCTGGCGGAGAATAAAAAGACGAAGCTGCCGGTTGAAGCGGGCGTTGGAGGCGTGCATTCGAATGAACTGTTCGTCGACGCAGCCGTGGATTTCCTGGATCAATATCAGAAGGGAGATCGACCAGCGACAAATGCGGATAAACCGTTTTTCATGTACCTGAGTTTCGTCGCGCCGCACGATCCCCGCCAGTCTCCGAATGATTACGAGGAAATGTATTCCAGCGAGAGTGTCAGGTTGCCGGGCAACTTCATGCCACGACATCCTTTCGATAACGGGGAGCTCCGGATTCGGGATGAAGCTCTGGAAGCCTGGCCCCGCCGCCCTCATGCCATCCGGCGGCATATCGCCGATTACTACGCTCTCATCTCGCATCTTGACGCCCAGATCGGGCGCGTTATCGACCGATTGAAAGAATTGGGAGAATATGAAAATACCATCATTGTGCTGGCGGGAGACAACGGACTGGCCGTCGGACAACACGGCCTGATGGGAAAGCAGAATCTGTATGACCACAGCATCCGGGTTCCGCTAATTTTCCGGGGACCCGGTGTGCCGCAGAACGTGCGCTCGGACAGTCTGTGCTATCTTCTCGATGTTTTCCCGACCCTGTGCGATTGTCTCGGGCTTGAGGTGCCGGATTCGGCTGATGGTACCAGTTTGATGCCCGCCCTGAATTCTCCCGGCAAGCCGTTGCGACCTTCGCACTACTACGGGTACTGTTCGTGCCAACGAGCCGTCCGAGATTCCCGGTATAAACTGATTGAATATGCGGCGGACGGCCAGCGGAAGACCCAGCTTTTCGATTTGGACGAGGATCCCTGGGAATTGAGCAACCTGGCGGAGGATCCGAAGTACAATGAAAAAGTTGCTGAGTTACGGGAACAAGTGGTGGAATGGCGCGAAATGGCGGGTGATACTCGGGAGGAGGAACAGAGCTTTTGGGATGGAATGGATATTTTATGAAAGGCGATGGAAAGAACGACAAAAACGCCATATTTCAGTCCAATCGATCCGATGGACGCTTTGTTACTATTGAAGGTTCTCTGCATGCGCGGTTGAAAAATCTTGACCAAAAGTTGGCCTTTTCGCCGGAAATGAGCGCAGAGGAACACCGTGAATGGCGCGACAAAGTGCGGACGAAATTGCGGAAACTTTTGTGTATACCCGAAGAGGTGACAGTCGAGAGTGAAGAACCGGAGATGCTATGGAGCGAGGCGCGAGAGGGTTACGAGCTGCAAAAATGGGAGGCCTATCCCGAACCCTGCAGCGTGGTGCCTTTCCTTGTATTGGTCCCGGACGGGATTGATGAAAAATCTCCCGGCGCGGCGGTAATATGTTTCCCGGGAAGCAGTGCGACAAAAGAGCGGCTCGCGGGGGAACCGGAGGTGGTTGACTGGCCCGTCTCCACGAAGCATCCGGAGCGTAATAAGATGGCGTGGCATTACGCGCAAGCCGGGCTGATTGCCATCGCGATGGACCATCCGGACCGCGGCGAGAGAACCAAGAATATGTTCGAGGATAGCCGCTATGAAATCGGGGTGGATGCTCTGTGGCTTGGTCGGAGTTTTGAGAGTATCTCAGTTGCTGAAAAACTACACGTTTACAATTGGCTCAAGAGCCGACCGTGCGTGAATGCGGAACAAATAGCAGTCTCCGGTCATTCACTGGGGGCGAAGCCTGCTTTGCACATGGGAGTTATCCAACCCGACATTGCGGCGGTTGTGTGGAACGATTTCTGTGCGCACTGGCTGAAACGTCGGCTTAATGTCGTCTCATGGCGGCCGCATCTCGGTCATTATATCCCGGGTATGCAACAGTGGTTCGATTACACGGACCTGATGGCGGCGGTGGCGCCAAGACCGTTCTTGATCACGGAGGGCGGTCGCACGGAAGATATCGAACGCATCCGCGAGGCGTGGAAATGCACTGAAACCCCTGAGAATTTCAAGGTGACATACTACCCCAAATACGGCACTCCCGAACAGCGACCCCACGATGATGATCCACTGTTCGAGGGGATGAGCATGGAGCAGTATTTCGAGTATGCGAACGTTGATGTGCTACAGCATTGTTTCAAAGAAAATGTTGCCGTACCATGGTTGACAAATGTATTGAGTGAGTAAGTTCGTGCAGGAAGGATTTCGGGTGTAAGGAGTTTATTAATGACCGAGGAAGCACCGATGAACATAGGAGGGCGGCGCGAGTTTTTTGTGGATAGGCAGTTGATTGAAGAATTGAAGGGCGATGCGGAACGAAGGTTGCAGCATCCGACGCCGAAAAATATTGTTATTGAGCCGGACAGTCCCTGGGAACAGGGGATGGGGACACTCGGCTACATCACGGTGATCGAAGACGACGGCCGATATCGAATGTACTACAAGGGTTCCATAATGCGGGATCTCCCGTCTGAAGAGGATAATGCCTTTGGAATTGCGGATATCATTATTTGCTACGCCGAAAGTCGCGACGGAATTCACTGGGATAAACCCGATCTGGGTATCCATGAGTTCCAGGGGTCTCGGAAAAATAACATCGTGTGGAAAGGATGCGGTTCGCACGGATTTGCGCCGTTTATTGATACACGACCTGGTTGTCCGGCGGATGAAAGATATAAAGCTGTCGGGATGTCGAAAACCAACGTCGAGCCAAAACCGGGCGGGACAAAGTATCTTTTCGTTCTGTCATCACCCGATGGGTTGCACTGGTCTCCGATGGGAGGACCAAAGGAATGTGGTGCAATCCTGGACCAGGACGACGGAGATTTTGACTCGCAGAATGTGGCCTTCTGGGACGAGACCGCCGGCTGCTACCGCCTCTACTTCCGACGTCGCCGCGATGTGAAGACACGCCCTGATCTGGTGGACCGGGAAGATGGTGAAGGGTATCACGATGTAAAACCTCGCGTGCGGGACATCAAAACGGCCACGTCCGATGATTGTTTGAGGTGGTCGGCGCCGGATTTCTTGAACTATCCTGGTGCGCCAGACGAGGAACTTTATACGAACCAGATCATTCCCTATCCCCGCGCCCCGCATATCCTTCTGGGTTTCCCGACACGTTACGTCGAAGGGCGGGGCCCGCTGACTGAATGGCATGAGAAGATGGCCGAAAAAAAGCCGGGGCGCACGTATATCAGTTACACCGACGGGCTGCTTATGAGCAGCCGGGATGGGGAGACGTTCCATCGCTGGGGAGAGGCATTCCTCCGACCGCGTATGCCTGAAGATCACCTGTGGTGTTACGGTGCATGTTATCAGAACCATGGATTGGTCGAGACGGACTCGGATATCAAGGGGGCTCCCCGGGAGTTTTCCCTTTATGCCTGCGAAAGATACCGTTCCAATCCCCGAATCCGCCGGCATACGATCCGTTTGGATGGGTTTGTTTCGGTTAACGCACCGTTGTCAGGCGGAGAATTGGTGACAAAACCCATTACGTTTGATGGGGAGAAACTGTTTCTGAACATGGCCACATCGGCTGCCGGGAGCATCCAGGTTGAAATCCAGGACCCCGATGGTAGCCCGTTGCCGGACTTCGGTGTTGATAATTGTGTGCCTTTGTTCGGTAATGCCGTGACGAAAGAGGTTGACTGGAAGGGGCAGCGAGGACTCTCAGAGCTGGCCGGTCAGGAAGTGCGGCTCAAGTTCTTGCTCAAAGACGCAGACCTTTTCGCTTTACAGTTCGGTTGATTCGGGAAGGCCCCCGAGGATATGAAAGAATTGCATGACGGAATCGTGCTGGTCACGATCTCTATCTGCCTTATTTGTGGCGCCCGGTTAGCGGGAAAACAGAAGGAGAGAATGATGAAACTGAAAACAGTCAGAAAAATCTGGGATAAGGCTCCCCACAATGCGTTTACCGATTTGATCAGGTTCAAAGGGGACTGGTACTGCGCTTTTCGGGAAGGGGAGAGCCATGTGTCTGACGACGGCAGGCTGCGTGTTATCAGGTCTTCCGATGGCGACGGCTGGTCATCTGTGGCACTGATGACGTGGGATGGAGGCGATGTGCGCGATGCAAAACTTTCTGTGACGGCCGACGGTCAGTTGATGCTCAGCGGCGCCGTCCGCTTTCTCAAACCAAAAGATGGTAATACACATCAATCTGTTACATGGTTGTCCTCAGACGGTGAGAACTGGAGCGACCCCTATGCCTGCCCGACGGGATTGGGAACCTGGCGATGGAGTGTGACATGGCACAAAGGGGTGGCATACAGTTTCGGCTACAGTGGCAAAGATAAAGCAGGTTGCCTCTATCGTTCCGAAGATGGGAAAAGCTGGGAAGCGGTCAAAGACGATGTCTACCCCGACGCCGATACCTACGGCAACGAAACATCCATTTTGTTCCTTGAGGACGATACGGCCTGTTGCCTTCTCCGGCGCGACAAGGGCAGTTGCACCGGGATGCTGGGCAAAGCGCAACCGCCGTATACCGACTGGGAGTGGCATGATCTGGGCGTGCGGATCGGCGGGCCTAAAATGATTGCATTGGATAACGATCGGTTTGTGGCCGGGGTTCGTCTGTACAATGATAAAACACGAACATCGCTGTGCTGGATAGACCCTCAGAATGCGAATCTTGACGAAGCCCTGACGCTTCCCTCAGGAGGAGACACAAGCTACCCCGGGCTGGTCTTACGGGATGACGTCCTCTGGGTCAGTTACTATTCGTCGCACGAAGATAAGACGGCCATTTACCTCGCCAGAGTTCAGATCGACGAATCCCCAACATAAGTTGCCGAGTTATTGGTGGTCGACTGAATTGTAATTCGATGATGGGAATTGAGATATGGATATTCAGGTTCAGACGATTCGCAGTGGTTTCGATGGAGAGACCTGCTGGGTCGATCCGTGGTGCGGGATAGCTGAAGACGGGCAAACGGCTGTCCTGACAATGCAAAAACTGTTGCTTTCGGGCAGCGATGTGTTTTTTGGGGCACATACTGCCTGGAGCACTGACCGTGGTTCGACGTTTTCGGAATTATTTCCTGTCCCTGCCATGGGCCGGCGAAAAGAACGGGAGGGACTTGAGTCGTGCGTCAATGATCTGAAACCGCGCTGGCATTCAGCGTCCCAGACCATGCTTGGGATTGGGGTCCGCGTCTTTTACAGCAATTCGGCTCATCCCGACCACACCCGGGACGGAGGGCATCCGCCGGAAACCGTTTATGCCCTCTGGGATCCAGAAACCGGTCGGTGGAGTGATCCGGTCCCGTTGCCGGTCCCCGAGCATCCTGATTTTGACGAGGCGGTTGCCGGGAGCGTGCAGTGGCTGGAACATGCGGACGGACGCATTTTTCTGCCTCTTTCGTGCCGACCGAGAGGGGAACGGGTGCGGACCACATTCGTGGCCGAGTGTAAATTCGATGGCGAGAAGCTGGAAATAGATCGGCTGGGCAATGGATTGAGCGTGCCCGTGGCGCGAGGGCTCTACGAACCATCAATCGCACAGGTTGACGATCGATACGCATTGACGCTCCGAAACGACGAGAAAGGATACGTGGCCGTCAGCGAGGATGGATTGCAGTTCGAGCAGCTCCAGCCATGGACGTTCGACGACGGCGAGGAACTTGGAAGCTACAACACGCAACAACACTGGGTTACCCAGGGGGACCGGGCGTGGTTAGTTTACACCCGACGGGGACTCAACAACGATCACGTCTTCCGTCATCGCGCTCCGCTTATGATCGCGGAAGTTGATGTAGAGGAAATGGTCGTTATCCGGGAAGCCGAGCAAACACTTATTCCCGAACGTGGAGCCCGTCTTGGAAACTTCGGCGTGACGGAGGTTGATCAAAACGAGACGTGGATAACGGTTGCCGAATGGATGCAACCTCTCGGATGTGAACAGCACGGGAGCGATAACAGCGTCTACCTGGCTCGTTTAAAATGGGCTTGAAGGAGAGTAAAGGGTGAGTGGTATTGCTCTCAATGAAGACAACAGCCATTTTTTTCACACGCGCGGCGATGCGCCGCTGACGGAGCAGACGGTCGACGCGCTTGTCGATCAGTATGCTAATACCAATGTGGAACATCTGCTGTTCAGCCCGAATTCAATGTGCACCAGTTACGGAAGCGAGGTTTGGGAACCCATATGGAACGGTTACGATCCCGAAGGCCCGGATGATCAGCCCCTCCTGGCGAGTACAAAGCCGGAAACACGAGCACGGGCACGGACATGGATCCATACCGCGTGGGCACTGGATCAGGCGGGTATTGACGTTTATAAGCGCTGGATCGCGCGGTCACGGAAACATGGCATCTCGCCGTGGTTGTCCATGCGCATGAACGATATTCACAATGTCAATGATAGAGACTCTTATATTCATAGCGACTTCTGGCGTAAAAATCCCGAACTGTGGCGCGTGCAGTACCGGTTTAATCAATGGCAGGATCGCGCTTTGGATTACGGTCGGCAAAAGGTCCGCGAACATGTTTTCAAACTGGTCAACGAGCTGGTAGAACGGTACGATTTCGACGGGTTGGAACTGGATTGGATGCGTTTCGGTTTTCATTTCCGGCCGGGACACGAAGGTGAAGGGGTGCGTCTTCTGACCGAATTCACGCAGCGGATCCGGGATCTGCTGGGTCAGTGGGAGAAGAAACGTGGCCATCACATTCGCCTCGGGGCGCGAGTGCCATCTCGCCCGAGGTCAGCTGTTGGTCTGGGAATGGATGCCGTTCGCTGGGCGAGACAGGATCTGGTTGACTGGCTCGTGGTGACACCTTTCTGGGCGACCATTGAACCCGATATGCCTGTGGAACTCTGGCGGGATCTGCTGGCCGGCACCGGGGTGGAACTGTGCGCCGGTCTTGAGGTTCTGCTGAGACCGTACCCGGGAGCGCGTCCGCTACAAACTAATTCTCTGGAAACGGTCCGAGCGGCCGCGTTGTCATTACTCCATCGGGGTGCCGACAGGATTTATCTCTTCAATTACATGGACTCGGAGACTACGATTGATCACGAGGAAGATTACAGGCAATTGGTCCGGGAAATTGGCAATTACGAGACCATGAAAACACGTTCCCGACGGCATGTTTTGACCTATACGGATACTCTACCGGTTGGGGAACCGCAGGCAGCAGCCTTGCCGGTAGAAGTTCCGGGCGATGGCTGGCATGCCTTTCGTCTGCATATCGGCCCGAAACCCGGGGGCGAAAACGCATCTGTGGTTCTGGCGTTTGACACCGAAAACGGTGATACGGGAGAGTCTGTGTCCGTGCGGCTCAACGGCGAACTGTGTGGGAACGCCGAACCAGCGACTGTTGAAAAGCCCGCGCCGAGTGAGCCGGCCTGGCGTTACAGCATTCCCGGAAATGCGCCGCAACCCGGGTACAATGTTGTCGAAATCCATGCCCGGGCGAGAGTAAGAATAACGTGGATGGAATGTGATATCGGCGTTGCACATTAAATCGAATGTTCGTTTCAGTTTGGCGACAAAAAATTACGAGATCCTATGGAAGAAAGTCCAATGACAGAAGCAATTGATATCGGATCACGACGAGAACTTTTTGTAGACGATTATCTGATCGAACGCATGGAGGAGGGACTCAGCCTCCAACTGCATCACCCGGCCCCTCGGGGAATTGTCCTTAGAATGGACCGTCCCTGGGAAGGAAATATGTGCGGTTTTATTACGGTGATGAAAGACGACGACCGGTTTCGCATGTATTACAAAGGACACAAGCAGAATCTGGAGGCCGGCACCGATTCCAACGGCCACATGGTGGAAGCGCATCCCCTCAACGTGTGCTATGCCGAAAGTCGGGACGGTGTCAACTGGCAGCGTCCGGAACTGGGACTGATCGAGTTTGACGGAACAACCGCGAACAACATCATCACCGAAGGTTTCGGATCGGAACAAAAAGGGGTTCATGGTTTCGCACCTTTTAAAGACCCCAATCCGGCGGCCTCCGGGGACGCACGCTATAAAGCTGTCGGGGCCGTTCGGCGTGCCTGCAGCGACGGTCTCTACGCGATGGGATCGACGGACGGCTTGAAGTGGTCGCTGTTGTCGGAAGAGCCGATACTGGAACAGGGAAAAGACGGCAAATTCGACTCACAGAATCTGGCTTTCTGGGACCCGGTGCGGGAACAGTACCGAGCTTACGTCCGACAGGGCGGACCCGCCGGACGGGATATCGCGACGGCAATGTCCGAGGATTTTATTCACTGGACAGATTCGGAGCTGCTGGAATATCCGGGTGCACCGGGCGAACAGCTTTACACCAACCAGATTATGCCGTATCCCCGGTCACCGCATATGCTTGTGGGGTTCCCGACGCGTTACGTGGAACGAGAATGGTCTTCGAGCATTGAACAGCTCCCTGAACGCGAACATCGTCGCCGGCGCAGTAATGTGCGAGAACGGTACGGTACGGCGCTGACCGACGGTTTGTTCATGACGAGCCGCGATGGGCGTACTTTTAACAGGTGGGGGGAGGCGTTTATACGCCCGGGACCTCAGCTTGAGGGCAACTGGGCCTATGGAGATAATTACCAGGCCTGGGGTATGCTGGAGACGGATTCCTCTCTGGAAGGAGCTCCCCAGGAATTGTCTTTTTACGCAACGGAGAATTACTGGCGGCAACCCAGCGCGGTGCGACGCTACAGTCTGCGTAAAGATGGTTTCGTTTCGGTCCACGCGCCGCGAAGCGGCGGCGAAGTCCTGACAAAACCCCTTATCTTCCAGGGCAACTGGATGGAGATCAATTTCTCGACTTCCGCCGCCGGGAGCTTGAAAGTTGAGATCCAGGGAGCTGACGGGATGCCCGTTGACGGATTTACAGTGAACGATTGCGTTGAACAGATCGGTGATGAACTTGACCGAACCGTCAAGTGGCAGAATGGAGACGATCTGAGTGAGCTCCGGGGAAAGCCTGTACGGCTCCGAATTGTCCTGACGGACGCCGACCTCTATGCGATTCGGTTCAAGTGAGCATTCTTAGACGTGATTTGTGGTGGGCCTTCAGCCCACCTGTCCTTTTCCCGGTCCTGTATCCCGGGCCTCTGCGGACCTCTGGCCCGCTTCAGCCCGGGCTAATATCTTAAGGACTTTCAGTCCTCTTGCAATCCCCGCCCGGCCCAACGCCCAACAAAGCTGCCTCTTAAGCAGATTTCGTAAGCAGAATTTACGCCCGCATTTCGGCCCACCGTATCACCCCATCATGGCCCTGGTCTCTGGACCCCACCGAGGTGCAACAATATAGTCCGGTGGAACGCCGTCTGAAAGATCGCCGCGACCCGGGAATAACATCGCGTGCCTCACACGCCGGCCGCGCAGCCCCAACGGGGTGATGACAATTTAGCCCGGGGAAACGCGGTCTGAAGGATCGCGGCGCCCTGGGGTAACATCACGTGCCTCACACGCCGGCCGCGCAGCCCCAACGGAGTGATGATAATTTAGCCCTGGGTAACGCGGTCTGAAGGATCGCGGCGTCCGGAAATAACATCGCGTGCCTCACACACGGGCCGTGCAGCCCCAACGGGGTGATGACAATTTAGCCCGGGGAAACGCGGTCTGAAGGATC
>JBKHIT010000065.1:0-25760 GCA_046538485.1 Candidatus Brocadiia bacterium
TGGTGCTGTCGGTAAGCCCGCGGAGCGGGCGTGGCAGACGTAGCCCGGGGCGAAAAGAGGCCGTTGTTTGGCCGAACGAGCCCTGGGATAACGGAACGTAAGAGAAAGAATGCGGATCGCCTCGCCGCAGGCGAGCGCCGCAGAAGCGGCGACGGACCTCGTCCGTGCGATCCGCTCCGCATTGTTAGCCGTCCTCTCCCCCGGGCTCCCCCTGAATCGGGCTGGCCCGGGGCTACGTCTGCTCCGGCCCTTTGGGCCTCTTTTGAAACGGCAATTGATACGCTAAACAAGTACTTCTCCCAGCCCCTCCCCGTTGTCGCGATGGGGTTGATTCCCCATATTTACCGGCGTACGGCTTTCCCGTACCGGGCGACCCGTCGAAGATTGCCCCTTGCGAGGAGCGGCACAGGCTCCTGCTTCGCCTCTGGTGCGTGCGCCGCTGCATCCGTCAGGCCATCGAGCTGTTAGGAGATGTTTCTTAGCAATCCGTCAGGTTGTCCCCATGCGGGCGGGCCAATTTTGGGCTTGAGGCGAGGGCCGGTTAGGCAATCGTTCTCGCTTCTCCGCATGGCCCCTGCCGTTTCACCGTTGGCTTGTCGGCGGGACGACCTCCACGAGGAGGACGGAGCGGGATATTCACCGGTATGACTCGTTTCCATTGTCTCCAAGTGCTCACACGTATCACCCGCGCAGGTCCCCCGCAGATATCCGCACGTTCTGCGGCGGGAGACGGAGAGGAAAGAGGGTCCGTCTCGGCGCTTCACCTGAGGGGCGGTGGATGGCGCACAGGGCAGGCCGAAGTGCCAACCCCCGGAGCCTCACTGCCTGGCCTCTACGCTACGGTTCCTTCTTCCGGAGGAACCGGTGGATACCGCACTGGCAGCCGTACCCCCGCATGGAATCGCGGGGTTCGAGCAGCGAGTTCTGTACGGGCGCGGACCCGCACAGGTAGGTTTTGATCCGTTTATTTGCCTCCTTTCCGGTATCTCACCGTTTGACAAACGTAGACTGAGTAACGAGCCATGACGGCTCACGCGCCCCTGCGGGGCTAAACGGGAGTTGGAACACCAGTATTTATTGCCGGCACAACTCTCTTACTGCGTTGCCCCCATCGGCGCAGGACCGATGGCGGGCCAAAGGTGAGTTGAAGGCACGTAGTGAGCTAATCGCCGCGCCACCGACACAGGGTCGGCGGAGACCAGAACTTTTTGCCGCCTATCCCTTTTTATCGCATCCCCGACTACATGGCACGCAAGCGGACTCCAGAGCTTTATTCGAAGATTCCACCCCTCGAAAGCTGCCGTCCTTACGCGCAATGACCCGGGCTGTTGTAACCCGCAGCCGGCCGTTGATGCCCGCGTCCTTAATTACCAATCTGGAAAAAGTTTTTCGTTATGTGGCATTTTACCCCTTGACGGACTCCGTTTACCCCCTATAATGCAGGATGAGCCGGGAAGCGAAGGGGCAAATTTCCCCGGCCGGCGGTTATATTAAGAGCGTTGGAGCGCATATGATAAAATTACTGTGGCTGCAGGCCAGCTGCTGTGGAGGAGAGACCGTCTCGCTGCTGAATGCGGAGCAGCCGGATCTTCTCACCACGTTTGATCTTCTCGGGGTGGACCTCGTCTGGCACCCCTCTTTCAGCCGGACACAGGGCGACGCAGCGCGGGAATTGCTGAACAAGTGTGTCAACGGCGAGAAAAACCTTGATATTCTTGTTATCGAAGGTGCCGTGCCGACCGGTGAGGATGAACGCCCCAGGGGGCTGGGACCTGAGGGACCGGGTATTGCGTGGCAGATCGAACGGCTGGCCGGAGTTGCCAAACATGTCATGGCTGCCGGGACGTGCGCGTGTTTCGGGGGAGTGATGTGCGCGGGTTCAGGTCGCACCTCGGCCACAGGGGTGCAGTTTCAGCGTCAGGACTTCGGCGGACTTCTTGAACCAGATTTTCGGTCGGGAGCGGGTCTGCCCGTGGTGAATGTCCCGGGCTGTCCGGCGCATCCGGACTGGATCACAGGAACGCTCACTGAGCTGGCCCGGGACAGCCTTCAGGAGAACGATCTGGACCAGTATAATCGCCCGCGGATGTTCTATTCTAAACTGGCCCATCACGGTTGTCCGCGCAACGAATACTATGAATTCAAAGCTTCGGCCGAGAAATACTCCCAGCAGGGATGTCTGTTCGAAAATTTGGGGTGCAAGGGGACGCAGTGCGATTCAGATTGCAACGAGCGTTTATGGCTGGCTCGCACGGGCAGCTGCACCCGGGGGGGGTTCCCCTGTCTTTCGTGCACGTCGCCGAAATGGCCGGAAGGATTCGTGCCGTTCTTTGAGACCGAGAAGATCGGCGATGTGCCGACCACCCTCCCGCTCGATGTGCCGAAGGCCTGGTATGTGGGGATCAGTGGCCTCGCTAAACTTGCCTGCCCGGAAAGATTGTCTGTTAATGCCGTGAGTTTCAAACCAGTGGAGTCGGACGATGGGGACGAACAAGAATATAGTGTTTAGTCCGTTCACCCGGGTGGAGGGAGACCTGCGGCTGGGTGTGGAAGTTGAGGACGGGACCGTGGATTCGGCCCGCGCGTCCGGAACACTTTTTCGGAATTTTGAGAACCTTTTACGTGGGCGCGATCCCATGGATGCGATCGTGGTTCTCTGCCGGATTTGTGGTCAGTGTGGGGCGGCCCATTCCCGGGCGTCGGCCGGTTCTCTCGCCGATGCGTTCGGCGTTGAGCCACCAAAGAACGGTTTTCTTGCGGCGACAGTCATACAGGCGGCGGAATTTATTCTGAGCCATATGGCGCACTTCTATTTTTCCTTTGCGCCGGATCTCTGTGGTCTCCCGGAACAGGAGGACCTCGAGGAACGGTTTGAACCCGTCCGGGGAAGTTCCTTTCGCCAGGCCGTCAAAGTCCGACGGACCCTGCTCGGGCTGATGGGGCTGTTTGCCGGAAAATGGCCCAATACTCTCGCCATCCAACCCGGTGGCGTCACGCGTCCTCTGACGGAAGGAGAACTCATCCGCTCAAAAGGGATTCTCGCCGAGTTTCAACGCGGGGTTGAAGGTAGTTTGCTGCGCGGTCGACTCGATGATTGGCTCGCTAATACCTGCTTTGAAGATGTTGAACGATGGTTGGAAACGGACGATCATTCCGAAAGCGATCTCGGTCTGCTGATCCGGCGAGGAATGGACAATGGTTTGACGGAGATCGGCAAAGGCCCGGCCCGGTTTCTATCGACCGGTTGTCTCGAATTGGGCCGGGGCGAAAGCTGGCTCAGAGCGGGATACCGAGACGAAGATATTCGAGATCTGGAGGCGACGGCGATCACCGAGGATGTGGCATTTTCGTGGTTTGATTCCGGTGGAAAACACCCCTCAGAGCAGGGCACAATTCCCGCTCCGGACAAAAAAAAGGCCTACAGCTGGGCCAAAGCTCCCAGATACAAAGGAAAATCGGTGGAAGTCGGACCGCTCGCACGGATGGTGATCGACGGCGACCCTCTGGCCCTGGACTTGAACGAGAAGTTTGGGCCCTCCGTTTTGACGAGAAGCGTGATGCGAATCCATGAGATGTTACGGCTCATGAAAGCTATGGAAAGCTGGATTGAAGAAATCGATCCCGAACGACCGTTCTGCCGCAGCGCCGACGTCTCCGGGATGGGCGAGGGTTGTGCTTTGACGGGAGCCCCCAGGGGCGTGCTCGGGCACTGGCTGCGGGTCGAAAAAGGACGGATACGCAACTATCAGGTGGTCACACCGACCAGCTGGAATCTGTCGCCCAGGGACTCAAACGACCACCCCGGTCCTCTGGAAGAAGCCCTTGTAGGCACCCCGGTGGAGGATCCCGATCAGGCCACAAACGTCGCGCTGGTGGTTCGGTCGTATGACCCCTGTCTCTACTGCAGTGTTCACTGAGCGAGGATTTCAATGCCGAGCAAGGTATCTCAATGGGAAGCGCAGGAAAGTGTCTGGGTGCAGATTATCCAGCAGATGGAGGAATTGTACGCGCAGCTGGCGGATTCTCAAGCGGAAATTGAACGACACGCCGAAGAACTCAGAGATGCCAAAAAACTTGTCGATAATATCATCCGTAGCATGAGCGATGTGCTGATCGCAGTCGATTCCTCCGGGACCATCACTCTGGTGAACGAGGCCGTCGACCGGTTGTTCGGTTTTTCCGAGGAAGAGTTGGAAGGAGCAACTCTGGCAAAACTTCTTCCGGGGGAAGCGCAAAAGCAGAAATGGAGCTGGCCCCGGCTCAGCCGCAGGATCCGAAAAAGCGGTTCGTTGCGCGAGGTGGAAACGCGCTGGCAGGCCCGGCGCGGAAACCTCATACCCGTGGGGGTCACGGTGTCTGCCCTGAGGGACGAGTGGGAGGAAGTTGCCGGGGCGGTGCTTGTGGTTCGGGATCTGAGGGAGCGCAAACGCCGGATAGCTGAGGCCCAGGCCGCCACCGCCGCCGCCCGTGAAAAAGCCAGGGAACTTGAAGAAGCAAACGAAAACCTGAAACGACTTCAGGACGAACTCGTCCAGGCTGCCAAAATGAGTTCTCTTGGCCGGCTGGCGGCCGGGGTGGCTCATGAACTCAATAATCCCCTGGGCGGCATTATGCTCTACAGCGACCTGCTGCTGGAAGATATTCCAAAAGGGGATACCCGGCGCCCCACGGTCGAGAAGATCGCCGACCAGACCAGTCGTTGCCGCAGTATTGTGCAGGACCTGCTGGAATTCTCTCGACCTGCCCAGGCTGCCTCCCGACCCGTCGATATCAATTCCTTGCTTGAGGAAGCCGTGAATATCCTCGAAGGACAACAGGTGTTCCACAATGTCTCAAGCCACTGGAAACTGGCCGAGGAAATCCCCTCGCTGACCGGGGACCCCGACCGGCTCCGGCAGACGTTCCTTAACATAGTCCTGAATGCCGTCGAAGCGATGGAAGGAAAGGGAGAACTGTATCTCCGGACAAGCGTCAAGGATGGCAAAGTGACGATCGAAATCCAGGATTCAGGCTGTGGTCTCACCGAGGAGCAACAGGAACATCTTTTTGAGCCGTTCTACACGACAAAAGAGACGGGAACGGGGCTCGGATTACCAGTCACCTACGGGATAATCGAACGACATGGCGGGGACATCGAAGTCGAAAGTGAAAAAGGTCAGGGTGCAACTTTTCGAATCAGCCTCCCCCTGACCGAGGAGGGCGAAAGGGATGAATGAAGGCGGCAGAGTGCTCGTTGTCGATGACGAAGAAGTTATCCGGGATAGCTGCCGGGAAGTGCTCGAGCGCGAGGGGCTCAGTGTGGCAGAAGCCGAAAATGCACCCGCAGCTCTCAACGTTCTCGACCAGGAGAGATGGGACGTGGTGCTTCTCGACCTGAAAATGCCCGGGGTCAGCGGTCTGGAAGCCCTTAAAAAAATCAAAAATCGTGATAGCGAACCCGTAGTAATTATCATTACCGGCTACCCGAGCGTCCAGACCGCCGTGGAAGCTATGAAATGGGGAGCGATGGATTATCTGACCAAACCGTTTGATTGCGAAAAGCTTACGGCGACGGTCGGTCGGGCACTGGCACGCCGAGACCTGGAGTTGAGCAGCTATCCCGGAGAAAGAGGCGCGGAAGATCAATCCCCGAGCGGCTCCATGCTTGTGGGGGAAACACCCCAGATCAAAGAGATCCGCTCCCTGATCAAACAGGTGGCGGAGACAGAAAGTACCATTCTGATTATGGGGGAGAGCGGGACCGGGAAAGAAGTGGTCGCGCGAATGCTCCACCAGCAAAGCGCCCGGAGCGATGAACCTTTCGTGGTCGTTGACTGTACAACGCTGGTAGACTCACTGGTGGAAAATGAGCTGTTCGGCCACGTCAAAGGGTCGTTCACCGGAGCCTCGGAAACGAGACGTGGGCGATTCGAGATGGCCGAGGGCGGCACGCTGTTTCTGGACGAAGTGGGCTCAATCGACAAAGGGTTGCAGTCGAAATTGCTGCGCGCAATTGAACGAGGAGAAATCGTGCGGGTCGGGTCGAACGAAGCTATCCACGTCGACGTCCGTGTCATCGCGGCCTCCAATACCGATCTTGCACGCGCCGTGGAGGATGGTGAGTTCCGGGAAGATCTCTACTATCGCCTGAGCGTCGTTCCGATTGTGCTCCCGCCGTTGCGGCAAAGAAAAGAAGATATCCCGCTGCTGGCTCGCCATTTTCTTGAACTTCATGCCGAAAACCGCAAACGAGATGTCCGTCGGATTAGCGATGACGCCATGGATGTTCTTAAAGCACACGATTGGCCCGGGAACGTGCGCGAACTCTCCAATGCCATCGAACGGGCCGTGGTGCTTGCGGAAGGGGAAGAGATCGTCCCCCAGCTGCTTCTCCATTACGGGTTTACCTACAGTCCCGACCGCGTTCGGAGTGACGCGGATGTGCCGACACTTGAAGAACTGGAAGAGCGTCACATCCGCCGCGTTCTCCGCCGCACCGGCGGCAACAAAACACGCGCGGCCGAACTTCTCGGAATCGACCGTAAGACGATCTACCGGAAACTTCAGCAGTTTGAAGAAGAGGAATCGGGCTGAGGGGGCAGACGGGAAATACGGCGTCGGAGATTTTGACGCCCGAGGCGGACAGACTCGGTCGCAAGGGCAAACCGCTGAGCGGTTGCGTTTGTCGAGTACTTCGATTTCAAACCGCGGCGCGAGGAATACATGAGGGAGGCGTTGAAATGACAGAGGATATCGATGTCGAGCGGATCCAGCAGTTGATCAGTTCCATGCGGGAGTCCGTCAGCATGCTATGCGAACTGGCGGAGCTGGAGAAAGGGGAATTTAATGGGGATCGGCACAAGCAGAGCAGCGCAGCCTCAGAGCTTCTTAACCGCTGGAAACTGCGATGATACCAGAGTGTGATCTTTCCGGGCTGAAGCTCCCCTCTGGTCCTGCGCACGATGGAGGGCTGCGCCCGCCCGGTGCGGCGTGGAGTGGCGAACCGTTTCCCCGCCGACAGGTGGTCGACGGAGAAGCCAAACGACGGATCACAGTTCCATCCGCAGTTTATGGGCGTAAAAGCGGGGCAGCGCGCCTCGGGGGCCGGGGCATTTTGCCCCGATCTGGGGTCGTGGTCGCCGGAGACGTTGTCGGCTTCCGGAACCCGTGGCCCGGCTGAACTCCAGGCAGCTATCTCTTCGAGAGATGCCTGTGCGGCGCGATAGCGAAAGCCTGGCTTTATGATGTAAGTAATGTTCGAACAAGGGCTTAGCAGCCACCACCACGCTGCGGAATCCGGCAAAAACCGAAAAGCCTTCCCGCCCGTCGGGCTGCCGAGCCTCTCCATAACTGCCTTTTCGATTCTATTTTGGAATCCCCTGGCGTGGATTTTGCAATACCTGTTTGCCAGCTTGACAGGTATTGGATTCTTTCGAGCAATCAGGTGATCCGCTGAGGGGAAAGAATGAGCGAAAATCGAAGGAAAATACTCGTCGTGGACGACGATGAGGACTATCAGGCCGCGGTAAGAAAGATTCTGGAGGACGCGGGCTACGAGGTCGTTTCTGCTTTCAATAAACAGGAGGGGCTGAAATCGCTGCACACCGATGATCCCGACCTTCTCATCCTGGACATCATGATGGATAAAAGCACGGACGGGTTCTTTTTCCTGTATGAGATGGGTGAAGAGGAAGGAATGGAGAGGCCCCCCGTGCTGTCGGTCAGCGTAATAGAGGAAGAAACAGGAATGGATTTCTCTCCGACTTCCGATGAGGATTATTTTCCCGCCGATGATTTTCTCAGCAAACCCGTGGATCCCGAAGAACTCATCTCCCGAGTCGAAAAGTTGCTGTCCCGGTGAAATTGTGATCGGATTGCGCAGGAACAACGAGTGAACAAATATGCTGACGGTTCTTGAATCAATGGGCGATATAAACCAGTCAATCGAAACCCCGGTACAAACGGCGATCCCGCGCGACGAAGACAAGAAGCCGGGTCGTAAGGTACTTGTGGTGGATGACGATCAGGCGATGCTGGATTCCTGCTCGGAGGTTCTCGAGCGAGAGGGATTCGATGTTATTGGATGTGGCAGCGGCGAAGAAGCTCTCAAGACCATGCGCGCCATCGGGCCAGATATTTTGATCATAGACCTTAAAATGCCGGGAATGTCGGGCGAAGAGTTTCTCAAGAAAGCCAAAGAGGTTGACTCCCAGGTGGTGGCCGTGGTGGTGACCGGCTACCCGGAACTCAGTTCCGCGGTGGAGGTTATGAAAGCGGGAGCGTCGGATTTTCTGCCGAAACCTTTTGGAGCGGAGGAGCTGCGTATCGTGACCCAACGCGCCATGGAGAAACGCGAACTGGCGCTTCAGGTCGCTGCAGGGCGGAGAGAAAAACAACGCATGCACGATAACTTCGCGGCGATGATCTCCCATCAGCTCAAATCCCCCGCGGCCTGTGTGAAAGAATGCTTGGACGTGGTCAGACATTCCTTCAGCGATCGTATGCCGGAAAAGTGCACGGAGCTTCTGGACCGCGCCGCCGCGCGATCGCAGCTCCTGCTGGACCTCATGGACGACTGGCTCTCGCTGGCTCGTGTGGAATCCGGACAGCTCAAGGAATCGGATGAATGTGTCGACCTGGCCGAGGTTGTGGAAGAAGCTGTCAGCGCGGCTGAAGACGGCCACGAGGGGCCCGCAGCAGATGTTGCTATCGAATCCCGGGCAGAAGAGACTTCTGTCCGTGGCGATGCCGACGCGCTTCGGGAGATGGTCTTCAATCTTGTCGATAATGCCATGCGGTATACACCCGAAGAGGGGCGTGTGGAGGTGAGAACCGAAGCCGCCGGCGATGAAATTATTGTGGAGGTCGAGGACAACGGGCCCGGTATCCCGCGCGAAGAAGTCGAAGTGATTTTCGAGCCATTTCACCGCGGCAAAAGAGGCCGTGGAAAACAGGGCACAGGGCTCGGTCTGGCGATTGTGAAACAGATTGCGCTCGCCCATGGCGGGCGAGTGGAAGTTGAAAGTGAGAACGGACGCGGGACCACCTTTGCCGTTCATTTACCCGCTGAGGGGAGTGGAGCATGAGCAATGGAGCAACTGACGCCCGTCTCGTTTCCCGGTCAGAACTGGGCACTTTGCTGACCGAAGCCCTGTCCGGGCGGCGCGTTTTTGGCTCAAGCTGTGAAAACGACGAAGTCCACCTGCGTCAAATAACCCCGGATAGAGTGGATATCCCGCCTCACAGGAGTATCGAACCTCCCAAACCGCTCTTTTTCCGAACGCGGGAGAATCTGGGCAGTTATCTGGGAGACGACGGAACGCCTGAATCGGAGCCGCGCGCCCTCGTCGGCGCCACGGCCTGCGACCTGGCTGCTTTAAAGATGCTGGACTGGGTCTTTCTGGAAGGCGACGTCGTCGATCCCTATTACGAAACTCTGCGGGATAGCACGCTCGTGGTCTCGGTCGATTGCACCGAGCCCAAGGACGAGTGTTTCTGCACCTGGTTGGGGCGGAAACCGTATCCCGAGGGAGCCTTTGACATCAATCTGTCTCCCATTTCAGATGGTTATGTGGTGCAGATCGGCAGCGAGCGTGGCCGTGAGGCGATGGGAGAAATTCTGGAAAAGTGTCCTGCCGCTTCCGCCGACCACCTCCAGCAGCGAGATCAGATGCGCGGGCAAGCCGAACAACACGTCGACGCGACGGTATCGGAGCTTGGGCTGCACATGACCGATGATTTCCAGGAACGGGTCCGAGAGAGCATTGATCTTGCCCTGTGGGAAGAGCTGGCCGAAAAATGCGTCGAGTGCGCGGCCTGCAACTTCATCTGCCCGACCTGCCACTGTTTCTTGCTGGCAGATGTGGAAGCAAAGGAAGATTTTAAACGATTCAAGAACTGGGACGCCTGCCTCTACGAAGCTTTTGCCCTCGAAGCCAGTGGGGTGAACCCACGTCCCCGCCGGGCCGCCCGACTCCACGGACGTCTGGAAAAGAAATTCGATTTTCTGAAAACCAATACCGGCGACTGGGGGTGCACCGGTTGCGGGCGTTGCATCGAAGCCTGCGCCGGGGAAATTGATATGCGCGAAACCATACAGAAGATCACGGCCCCGGAAGGTCAAAAGAAAAGAACGGAGGCCGCGAATGCCTAGCATTTACCATTGCGTGAAGACAGAACTGGCTGATGTGACGACGGAAACGGACAATATCAAGACGTTCCTGCTCCGGCCCGAGGTGCCCGTTTCTTTCAACGCCGGCCAGTTCGTGGAAGTTACCCTGCCCGGGCTGGGCGAGGCCCCCTTCACACCTTCCTCTTCACCCGCCGAAGATCAGGAACTCGCCGTCACGGTCATGAAAGCCGGGAAGGTGACATCGGCCATGCACGAGTTGGAACCCGGCGCCGAACTCGGCGTCAGAGGACCTTATGGCAACATTTACCCGCTGGATGATTACGAAGGCCGCAACATTCTGATACTGGGAGGCGGGGTTGGACTGGCTCCGCTCAGGTCACTCCTCTACGCGCTGCTCGCCGATCGCGACCGGTTTGAGCGAATTGTCCTCTGTTACGGCGCCCGCACCCCGGACGATCTGGTCTACAAAGATCAGCTCCCTGAGTGGAGCGCGCGGGAGGATCTGGAAGTGCACCTGACCGTCGATAAGGCCGACGAAGATTGGGATGGTAAGGAAGGCGTGGTCACCGAAACGCTTGAGGACGTAACAATCGATACAAGTGCAACAGTCGGCGTCGTCTGCGGCCCCCCGATCATGATGCGATTCGGCACGATAGCTCTCGAGAATAAGGGGTTTACGCCCGAAAACATCTACCTGTCGATGGAACGGAATATGAGCTGCGGGCTCGGGAAATGCGGTCATTGCCGGATCGGCAATTACTACGTCTGCAAGGACGGCCCCGTTTTCACGTATCAGCAACTCGAAGGAACACGCCACCTGTGGTGAGGTGAAAAACAGCGAAATGGAGCAGAGACTTCAGATCAACCTCGATATCTGTCGCGAATGCGAGGATTGCACGGCGACATGCGGCTATCCCTACCACCATCCCAACAACGGTGTAGCTCGTCTTCGCGAACTGGCCGCCCAGGAACTCACCTGCCGCCAGTGTGAGGTGCAATCCTGCGTTCTGGCATGTCCCAATGATGCGCTGGAAAAGGACGAGGACGGGATATTGCGACGCTACAACATGCGCTGCACGGGATGTCTATCGTGCAGCGTTGCATGTCCGTTCGGGACGCTGATTCCCGCGGCTCTTGAGTTTCGCGACAGTTTTTGCGACGCCTGCGCTGATCGGGGTGAGGGAGAACTTCCCGAATGCGCCAGAACGTGCCCGGAAGATGCTATCGTTATCGGCTCTGTGGATGAAGACGAAGAAAACGTGCACCTGCTGGGAGAGAACCTGGCGGTGCGTTCGCTCGTATGGCAGAAAAAGGAACCGGCGGAGAGCAAATGAGCAGCGAGATCCCCATATACCTGTTTCGCTTCATCGTATTTCCCGGCCTGTTTTTCACCGCGGGGCTCGGGCTCCTGGTGAGCTGGGTCGACCGGAAGGTCACCGCCCGCATTCAGTGGCGGGTGGGGCCACCGTTGCTCCAGCCGTTCTACGACCTGGTGAAACTGATGGGCAAAGAGACCATCGTCCCGGCAAATGGTTCACACCTGGCGTTTCTCGGTGCGCCACTGATCGGGCTGGCCGGCGTGACGCTCGCGGCGACACTCCTCGGCACGGCTGTTATCTATCCTCAGGCAGGGTTTACGGGCGATCTTGTTGTTTTGCTCTACCTGCTGGTTCTGCCGGCCCTGGCGGTGATCCTCGGGGGCGTGGCTTCGAACAGCCCCCTGGCCTCCGTGGGAGCCAGCCGGGAAATGAAACTGGTGCTCAGCTATGAACTGCCTCTGATCGCGATTATTACCGTTCCCTTGATTCAGATGGCGCAGGCGGAGCCGGCGGTGGAAGGCGGGCTTCTGCGTCTCAGCACACTGCTGGGATACCAGACGTCGAACGGGGCGTTCGCCTGGAGCGTCTCGGGCGCAGTGGCCCTGGTGGCCGCCATCTTCTGTATGCAGGCAAAACTGGCCGCCGTGCCGTTCGATCAGGGGGAAGCCGAGACCGAGATTATGTCCGGGGCGTTCATCGAATATTCCGGCGCCCCGCTCGCGATATACAAACTGACGAAAGCGATGATGCTGGTGGTGATGCCGATGTTTCTGGTGGTCGTGTTGTGGGGCGGATTCGGTTCCAGCACCCTCTCGGTTCTGTTGGGGATCGGGAAATATCTGGTGCTGGTGGTGCTGTTCACGCTTCTTCGCAACACGAATCCCAGAGTTCGTATCGAACATGCGATGAAGTTTTTCTGGGGACCGGTCACCGGGCTGGCGTTCGTGGCAATTGTGCTTGCTATAGCGGGAGTCTGAAAATGGCGCTCGAAGGCCTGAAGATGAAAGCGCTCTCAAAATCGCCCTGGGTGTTCCATGTCAGCGCGGGATCCTGTAACAACTGCGACATCGAGATCCTGGACTGTCTTTGCCCGCGGTTCGACATCGAACGGTTCGGCGCTCTACTGGTGGGAAGCGTCCGGCACGCCGATGCTCTGCTTGTCACCGGCGGGATGAACAGAAAATCGGCAAAACGTGTGAAAAACCTCTATGAACAGGCCTCGAAACCCTGTCTGGTCATCGCAATCGGCACGTGTGCGTGTGGGCAGGGCATATTCCGGGATAGCTACGCGTTGACGACCCCGCTGGATGAGGTGCTCCCGGACGCTGTCACGGCTTACGTGCCCGGATGCCCGCCAAAGCCGGAGGCCATCATTCTGGGCGTGGTGAAGGCACTCGAGCAATTGAAGGGAAAAGAAAATGAATGAAGGTTTCGAACAGATCATTCGCCAGAACCTCGAGGATATTGCTCGGGAAATCGAGGTCCACGCTCCGGAGCGGATCTACGTGGAAGTGGGGCCTGATGATCTTCTGGATGCTGCCGGCCGGCTTTTCCAGAAACTGGGGGCCCGCTACGCCATCGCCTCGGGCACGCATATCGAGAACGGCTTTGAAGTTCTCCACCATTTCGCGTTCGACGGGGAGGGAGGCCTGGTCAGTCTGCGGGTGCGGACCGAAGAGGATCCCCCCGAGTTCGACTCCCTCGCCCCGATGATCAAAGGAGCCCGTTTCATCGAGCGGGAGATCCATGATCTGCTCGGGATCCGGTTCCGGGGTCATCCAAATCTCACGCGGCTTATCCTGCCGGAAGACTGGCCGGACGATGTCTATCCGCTCCGACAGGGCAAGCCCTGGGAAGGAAAGGTGAAAAAACAGATATGACCACATCCACCATACCAATAGGGCCGTTTCACCCGCTCCAGGAGGAACCCGAGCTGTTCCGACTGCACGTGGATGGGGAGACGGTCGTTGATGTGGACGTTGAGATCGGATGGAACCATCGCGGCATCGAAAAGGTCTCCGAGGGCAAGACTTTTGATCAGGTGCCTTTTCTGGTGGAAAGAATCTGCGGGATCTGTTCGACTTCCCACCCGATCGCCTATGTGCAGGCGGTGGAGGATGCCGGGCACCTCGAGGTGCCCGAACGGGCGCTCTACATCCGCAGCATCATCGCGGAACTGGAGCGTCTGCACAGCCATCTGCTATGGGTGGGTTTGGCCGGCCATTTCCTCGGTTACAACACGGTTTTCATGTGGGCCTGGAAATACCGTGAGCCCGTTCTCGATATCTGCGAAGAACTGACGGGCAACCGGAACAATTACGCCATGATCAAAGTCGGCGGAGTCCGACGGGATCTGGACGAGTCGAAGTTTCCCGGAGTTCTGGGTCGTCTTGACGAACTCGAGAAGAAAGTCAAGATGCTCGCCGGGGCAGTTACCGATGATCCTGTCCTGCACGCCCGTCTCAAAGGAGTGGGCGTTCTCACCGAAGAGGCGGCGAGAGATTACGGGGCGCTCGGGCCCACCGTACGCGGCAGTGGCATTCCCTGGGACGTGCGAGCCGACGAACCATACGCAGCCTATGATCTCGTCGATTGGGATATCATAACGGCCCCTTCCTGCGATGTTTACGGGCGTGCTGTCGTGCGGGTGCTGGAGTGCTTCGAGTCGATCGAGATCATCCGCCAGTGCTTCGAAAACATGCCGGAGGGCGATATTGATGCGAATGTGACCGAGATACCGCCCGGGGAAGGCATCGGTCACGCCGAAGCTCCCCGGGGTGAGACGTTCCATTACGTGCGCTCCGACGGGACCAATCAGCCCGTCCGCCACAAAGCCCGGGCGCCGACATACATGAATCTGCCGACCTGCTACGAGACCGTGGTGGGCGAGTCGGTGACGGATGCCACAATTATCCTCGCATCGGTCGATCCGTGTTATAGTTGCACCGAGCGGATGGGTGTTGTCTACGATGCTTCGAGCGGCGAGCGACTTCTTGATGGCAAAGAACTCGTGAGACTTTCGCAAGAGAAAACCGAGGCCCTACGAAGGGAGATGGGGAGATGAACGCTGAGACTGCAATGCACCTCGCCGTAACCGTACCCTTCGCAGCGGGGCTTCTGTGCATTCTGATGCCCCGTCGGGTGAGCCTGTTCCACAAGGTTCTTGCGATTTTGACCTGCGCCGCCGTGCTCTCAGGGACCGTTGTGCTCTACGGCATGGAAGATGTGGTGAAAGCACCGGAATGGGCCGGCGAACGTGTTCTTCTCGGGCTGGACGGGCTCAGTTCCATGATCCTCGTGGCGGCCGCCGGCTTTTCATTCCTCATGGTCCTTTACTCCGTCGGCTTTTTGTCGGACGAAGAGGTGAATCCGAGGCCGTTTTACGCGAATATCCTGTGGGCTGTGGGGTGTGCCTGTGCAACAATCCTCGCCCGGGACCTGCTGGTTCTGCTATTTTTCTGGGGATTGATGGGGATTCCATTTTTCCTTCTGATCAATCTCGGCCCGAAGGACCCCGGTGCGGCCGCAAAGAAAACTTTGATTGTGCTGGGGGGAAGCGATTCGCTTTTGATTCTGGGGATTGCGATTATCCCGATGCTCTCGGGGAGTTTCGACATCCTTCAGGATCCCCTTCCACTGCAGGGAATATCGGTGGTGGCCTGCCTTTGCCTGGCTGTGGCGGCCTTTGCGAAAGCGGGAGCCATGCCGTTTCATTCGTGGGTCCCGGACGCGGCGGAGAAAGCCCCCGTGCCCGCTGTTGCGTTGTTACCGGCTTCGCTCGATAAACTGCTCGGGATCTATCTTTTTGCCCGGATCTGCCTGGATATGTTCCGGATAAATGACGAAATGAGATCTCTGTTTATGCTGGTGGGCGCTTTCACGGTGATGGCGGCGGTGATGGCAGCTTTGCAGCAGCATAACCTGCGTCGTCTGCTCGGTTACCACGCGGTCAGCCAGGTTGGCTACATGGTGCTGGGAATCGCCAGCGGCACGGCCCTCGGGGTGGTCGGAGGACTGTTCCATATGCTGAATAATGCAATCTACAAATCCTGTCTGTTCCTCGGAGCCGGTTCGGCTGAGAAACGATCCGGCACGGGAGAGCTGGATGAGATGGGGGGGATGGCGCGGGCGATGCCCGTGACGTTCGTGTGTTTCTTAATTGCAGCATTGGCTATTTCCGGCGTTCCCCCGCTGAACGGGTTCGTCTCCAAATGGATGATCTACGGCGGGTTGGTGGATCAAGCGGGAGAAGGCGGATATCTGTGGGTGATTGGCCTGATTGCGGCAATGTTCGGCAGCGCCCTGACTCTGGCGAGTTTCGTCAAGGTGCTTCATGCCGTCTTTCTCGGTCGGTCGCGCGAGGGAGCGAGCCATGAAGGGCCGCTTCCCAACACGGCCATGGTGCTGCCCATGGTGGTGCTGGCGCTCGTTTGCGTTGCATTCGGCGTTATGGCGTTCGTTCTGCCGGTCCAGAACATCCTCCTCCCGGCAGTCCCCGAAGCCCTGCGTCCTGAGATGGCCGGGGCCGCCTGGGATCCGGGTCTGGGGACCATCCTTCTGGTGGTGGCGCTTCTGTTAGGAGCGGGCGTGTACCTCCTCGGACGCGGTTTCAAGGTTCGCGAGGACGAATCTTACATGGGAGGCGAAATCGGAGAACGAGCGGCACCCTATCGTTTCAGTGGCGTGGATTTCTATCAGACAATTTCTTCAAAAGTTCCCTCCCTGAAAACACTTTATAAGGATGCTGAGGAAGGCTGGTACGACATTTACCGGCTCGGCCAGAGGTTCATGGAATGGATCGCGGTTCCTCTGAAGAGCTTTCATTCGGGATTGTTGCTGACGTATGTGGCGTGGTGTGTGCTGGGCCTTATCGGCTTGTTGTGGCTGTTCCTGCATTAGGAGACCGGACAGATGGTAAATCTGCTGATTCTGCTGCTGGTTTTCATGATCATCGCGGCGGTGATCGCGCTGTGGACCGAAGATTTGCTCTCGAGTGTCATTGCCGTCGGCGCCGTGGGTTTTGGCAGCAGTGTGGCATTTCTATTGCTCAGTGCGCCCGACCTGGCGATCACCCAGATTGTGGTGGAAGTGCTGACGCTGGTGCTGTTGATCCGCGCGACGGTAGGCAGAGATGTCAAAACCACCTCGGGTTCCCGCGATGTTTTCGGACTGGCGGTCTCGGGGGCTCTCGTGTTGATACTGCTCGTGTTCGCGGTTCAGACAGCCCAGTCTCTGCCCGAATTCGGCCAACGACCTCCGGTAGCGAGAGAAGCAGCCCCGGCCGCGCAGTATCTGACCGATGGATTGGATAAAACCGGATCGGCAAACATCGTAACCGCCGTCTTACTGGACTATCGGGCCTATGACACTCTGGGGGAAGCCACGGTGCTTTTTGCGGCGGTCGTCGGCGCAATGACGTTGCTGCGCAGGAGAAGCCGGAAAGAAGAAACTCCCGCTGAGGAGGAACAAACATGAGGGACCGCAGTCTGGTTGTGGAGACAGTCTGCCGATGGATAGCACCTTTCATACTGCTCTATGGGGTTTACGTGGTGGCTTTTGGCCATCTCTCTCCCGGGGGTGGTTTCCCGGGCGGGGTTGTGCTCGCATCGGCTTTCATCCTTATGGTCCTCGCCTGGGGTAAGGACAAGGCCACCCGACACCTCCCGTTTCATCTCGCCGAGGGACTGGACAGTCTTGGAGCTCTTCTCTTCCTCGGCCTTGGCCTTGCCGGATTGGCAGGGGGATGGATGTTGACTAACTTCGTCCATCAAACGACTCCCGGCGGACGTTTCCGGTTGTTCAGCGCGGGAACGATTCCTCTGGCCAACATAGCAATCGCCCTCAAAGTTTGTGCTTCGCTCTTCCTGGTAATGGTGGTTCTATCGGTTCTGCGGGTGAAGGCCGGGGGCACGAACGAAGATCTTCGCACACAACAGGAGGTTTGAAACGTGGTTTACATTCTCTGCCTGGCTCTGCTGCTGGTGGGTTTGTTTGGCGCCCTCACGCAAAAGAATCTCATCAAGATTATCGTAAGCGTTGCGATCATAGAATACGCGGTCAACCTGTTCCTCGTGCTCGTGGGGTTCCGGGTTGGCGGTCAGGCCCCAATCCTGACCTACTCGGAAATGCCGGCGGCCCAATGGGCTTCGGGAACAGTCGATCCGTTCCCGCAGGTAATGGTTTTGACGGCGATAGTGATCGGACTCGGCGTTCTGGCTTTGATGGTGGCCCTTGCGCTCCGTATCTATCATCGACATGGCACCTACGATGTGACCGAAATCCGCAAACTTCGCGGATAAGGGAGTAAATGATGAACCTGATACCTTTGATGGTCGGTATTCCGCTCGGCGCCGGTTTTGTGCTGGCTCTGATGCCAAAAAGTAAACCCCGTATTTCCGATTTGCTGGCGAACGCGGCGGCTGTCAGTCTCGTGTGCCTGGCAATGGCGCTTCTGGGGCGAACCGCAGTTTACAAACTGGGTGGCTGGCCTCCGCCGCTGGGGATAAACCTTGTGCTGGACGGGCTGAGCTGGCTGATGCTGGCAATCGTCTCGGTGATAAGTTTTGCCGCCACGCTTTTCAGCGTCTACTACATGGACCGCTATACCGGCCGTCCCCGGTATTATGCGTTGTTCATGCTGATGCTGGCCGGTATGAACGGGGCCATCCTCTCGGGAGATATGTTCAACCTCTATGTTTTTGTGGAAATTGCCGCCGTCTCCTCCTACGCCCTGGTGGGATTCGGATGTCAGGAGGAAGAACTTGAGGCGGCGTTTAAATACGCCGTCCTCGGAGCCGTTGCTTCGGCGTTCATTTTGCTCGGCGTCGCCGTTCTGTACTGCCTCTACGGCACGGTCAACATGGCCCATCTGAGCCGGCAAATGGCGGGAGTCGAGGCCGAAAACATGCCACGGATATTTGCGCTCTGTCTTCTCCTGGTAGGACTCGGGTTGAAATCGGCCCTCGTGCCGTTTCATGCCTGGTTGCCGGACGCACATCCGTCGGCGCCGGCTCCCATCTCGGCTATGCTTTCCGGCGTGTTGATCAAAGCCATCGGCGTTTACGCCCTTATCAGAGTGATGTTCAGCGTCTTCGGCATAACGCCGGAAGCGGCTCAGGCCCTGATGTGGCTCGGGACTCTGTCGATGGTCGTGGGTGTTGCGCTGGCCCTGGCCCAGTGGGATTTCAAAAGATTGCTCGCCTATCACAGCATCTCTCAGATTGGATACGTAATCCTGGGTGTCGGAGTGGGAGGCTACCTCCTGGCGAAACAGCATCAGGAAACCGTTGCAGCCCTGGCAATCGTGGCGGGCCTGTTCCATCTGATCAACCATGCAGTCTTTAAATCACTCTTGTTCTTTACAGCGGGTTCCGTGGAATACCGCACAGGCACACGAGAGCTTAAAGAACTCGGAGGACTTCGAGAACGGATGCCGGTTACCGGCGGAGCTTCCCTCGTCGCTTCTCTTTCGATAGCCGGTGTGCCTCCTTTCAACGGATTCGTGAGCAAGCTGATGATTATTTACGCCTGCGTGCATGCCCATCGTTACGGCTATGCATTCTGGGCAGTCGTCGTCAGCATCCTGACCCTGGCCTCTTTTATGAAGGTCCAGAAATACGCGTTCTTCGGCAAACTGCGCGAAAACTGGCAAAAAGTGAGAGAAGTTCCGTTCCTGATGTGTGCTGCCATGGTTCTTCTATCGCTTTTATGCCTCGGGATGAGTCTGCTCGCGATTCCGAGCGCAAGGGCGACGGTGCTTGATCCCGCGCAGAAAGCACTTGCCGGCCGCAACGACTATGTGCAAAGCGTGCTGGGGAAAGAGACGCGGGCGGAAAAGGACACGAACAGAATTCAAACAGCGGAGACCGAACCATGGGACGAAGATTAGCCACATTTGTTTTCGCATTTCTCGCGTGGTGCCTGCTGGCCTGGCCCTACGGTGAGGCGGCCGGCGGTTGGGATATGCAAATCTTGATCGTCGGGCTCGGGGCTGCGCTGCTCGTCGCTCTTATCTGCGGGGAAGGTCTGGGCGATAAATCGCTCCAGCTCTTCAATCCCGTCCGGTGGTTCTGGTTGCTGTGCTACATTCCGGTCTTTGCATACTACTGCGCGAAAGCCAACCTGCAGGTGGCGTACCTCGTTTTGCACCCCGAGATGCCCATCAAGCCGGGAATAGTGAAGGTGAAAACGCGGCTTCAGAGCAAGGCGGCCCTGACGGCCCTGGCGAACTGTATCACGCTGACCCCGGGAACGCTAACTGTTGAAATGGAAGATGACGGCACGCTTTACGTCCATTGGATCGAGGTCAAATCGACACAAGAAGACGAAACGAGTGCTGAAATTTGTGAGAGGTTTGATGGTTTCCTGAAAAAAATTATGGAGTAGAAATCCTGCTTCGGCACGCAAAAAAACAGGCTGGACTATCATGGAAGAGATCATATACACCGGTTTAGCGGTTCTGGTGGTCGCAAGCTACCTCTGTCTGTACAGGATAGGGCGTGGTCCCACGGCGCCCGATCGCACCGTCGCGATCGACATCCTCGGTGTCATCCTCGTGGGCTTCTGCGCACTCCTGAGTGTCCTGACGGGCAAAGGTTTCTACATCAGCGTGGCGCTGGCCTGGGCGCTGTTGAGTTTCATCGGGACGATTGCCCTGTCGAAACACCTGGAGGGGAGAGGCTTCGATGAATGAATACATAGGTTTGGCCATAATCGCCGTTGGACTACTGTTCGATCTTTTCGGCTGCATCGGGCTTGTGCGGCTGCCCGACCTCTACACCCGCCTTCAGGCGGCTACCAAGACGGTGACGCTCGGGACGTGTCTGATTCTGATCGGGACCTGCATCTATTTCGGTTTCGGCAGCATCGGTGCGAAGGCCCTGCTTTGTATGGCTTTTGTTCTGGTGACTTCCCCCACGGCGGCCCATGCGATTGCGCGGGGGGCTTACGAAGCCGGCATAAAAATGCAGGAACCAACGGTCGTCAATCAATACGAGGATTCTCGGTCACAAAAACAAGAGGCTGAATGATGCGTGCTCCCAAACTGCGTGAGCTGAAGGAAGCCATAATCGCTCTTATCAAAGGGCCTTACACGGCCAGTTTCCCGGCCGAACCGACACCGCTGCCCGAAGCGTTCCGAGGATGCCCGCGTTTTGATGAAGAGAAGTGTGTCGGATGTGGCGCATGCACGAATGTCTGTCCCACGGGTGCCTGTGCGATGGAGGATGATCCTGAATCCCGCACGCGCCGTATCACCATTCGCCTCGACCGATGCATCTTCTGCGGACAGTGCCATGCCAACTGTCTCACCGAAGAAGGTGTTACGCAGACCGCCGAATACGATCTGGCAACAACCGATCGGAGCGAGTTGCACGAGGACATTGAGAAGGATCTGATCCTCTGTGAGACATGCGGTGCGGTTATTGGAGCCGAAGATCACATCCGCTGGGTCGCCGATCAGCTCGGGCCGGTGGCATTTGCCAACCCGACGCTACTTCTGAGCAAAATGCGCGATCTGGAAGCCGTCGACGAACTCCCGGAACCGTCCGAGGATTTGCACCGGGCCGACCGACTCCGCATCACCTGCCCGAAATGCCGTCAGACGACCTCTCTGCTGGCCTGATTTTCCTTGCTGTTCTTCTGCTCTGCAGGGGGCCATAAACTCCGAACGCTGGGGACCGGTCCGGCTGCGGGAATGGACCGATAACTGGCTGCAGGATCGCGTCCTGGTGGTCAAAGGCGTGGCGGGCACGGAGAGCGATAAACCATTATCAGCACCTGAAGAATTTGGGGGTTGATCTATTTGTAATGATAACATGCCTAAACCTCGCGTGTGGCTTCAGTGAAACTTGCAAAAGAGCCGGATGCGGGAAAACCCCATGTCCGGTTCGACGAGGGGGGGTATGCCCTCCCTGCTCTACTGGTGAGAACTCGTTGCTGGGGTTTGGTTTCTGGTTACTGATCACCGGTCACCGATCACCCGCCGTCTTCTCTCCGTTTCTCAGTTCACTCTAAACTCTGAACTCTCAACTTGCTCCCCCAGCCGTTGCACCCAAACCCCCTTTCCTTATAAACTGTGTATGCAATCGCTCCTCGAACGGGGATCCAAACATGGCGGCTGAATATATCCACAACAATAAACTGTTCTCCGATTACTATCTCGACAAACTCCTGCCGGAACGGGATGAATGGGATCGCGATTGCTCACACGTGCGCGATGAACTCTCCCGCCTGCTTGATGACCGGCGTCGGGCCCTCCCCACGCTGAACGAGGCACAGACCGAGGAGGATTTCATCCGGCCCGTGCTGCGCGCGCTGGGATGGGAGTTCCAGCCGCAGGTCAGGTTCCGCCGACGCGAACGGATTGAAATCCCCGATTACGCGCTGTTCGCCTCGGCGGACGATAAAACGGTCGCTCAGTCGACCCGGGAGGATCGCGCGGATGTATGCGGAGCGGAATATCTCGAGAAAACCGCAGCGCTGGGGGAGGCGAAATACTGGCAGCGTCCGCTCGAAGAACGTGAGGCCGAAAATGACCGTGAACGCCGACGTGACCAACGCCGCTCCCCCCACTTCCAGATCATCGACTACATCGACGACGCGGATGTGCGCTGGGGGATCCTCACCAACGGGCGACGCTGGCGACTCTATTTCGGGGGCGGCGATACCGCCCAGATCCTCTACTACGAGGCCGACCTCAAGGCCATCCTGGAGTCCGGCGACGCCGATGATTTCCGCCGTTTCTACCTCTTTTTCTCCGCCGATGCCTTCCGTCCCGACGAGGATGAGCTCTGCCTGCTCGACCACGTGCGCGAGGAGAGCCAGCAATACGCCGAAGCGGTGGAAGAACGGCTCAAAGAACGCGTCTTCGACAGCGTCGTGCCGGCACTGGCCGGGGGGTTCCTGCGCCACATCCGACGCGAGAAGGGGATCGAGGTGGGCACCGGTGACCGCGAGCAGCTCGACGACATCTACAACGGCACGCTCCTGCTGCTCTATCGCCTGTTCTTCCTGCTCTTCGCCGAATCGCGCGAACTGATCGCCGTCGGCGAAAGCAGCGGTTACGACGGGAAAAGCCTGGAACATCTAAAACGGGAGATCTTCGAGGCCAGAAACAGCGGCATCAGCCTGGGCGCCCGCTCCACCGACTGGTGGGACGATCTGACCAATCTGTTCGACGTCATCAACGGCGGCGACCCCGGCCTCAACGTCCCGTGCTACAACGGCGGACTCTTCCATCCGGAGGGCCTGGGCGACCCGGATATTGCCCCGGCGGCCCGGTTCCTGGAGGAACACACCATCGCCGACCGCGAACTGGCCGAAGCCATCATGCTCCTGACCCGCGACGTGGCCACCGAGGACGCCTGCGATGATCCCCGTTTCATCGACTTCCGCGATCTGGGTGTGCGGCATCTGGGATCGGTCTACGAGGGACTGCTGGAGTTCAAACTCCGCGTCGCCGACGAGCATCTGACCAGGGCCACCGAGGACGGTAAACCGGTCTGGCAACCGACCGACGATCCGGCGGAGGCCGACCGCGAGCCGGGCGATCTGTATCTGACCAACGATAAGAGCGAACGCAAAGCCACCGGCTCCTACTACACCCCCGATTACATCGTGCGCTACATCGTCGAAAACACCATCGGCCCGCAGATCGACCGGATCGAGAGGGAACATGCGCTGGCCGGGGAGATCCAGTCCGACGAGGGAGACCGACGCGGATGGGACGAACTGCTCGACGAGGTGCTGGCCGATAAAGGCGAGGATGAAACCCACAACGTGCGCGAGCTGTTCGAGAAGGTCCAGTCCGACGCGGACCGGCGGAGGATTCTGCTCAACCAGCTCGATGGTCCCCAGCCCGACCACGATTACGATCCGCCGACGCGGCTGCTGGAGCTTAACGTGCTGGATCCGGCGCTGGGCAGCGGGCATTTTCTGGTGGGCGCGCTGGACTACATCACGACGCGGCTGGCGGGGATGTTGAGCGAATACGCGGATTCGCCGGTCTTCGAGCGCATCCGCGAGGACCGGGCCCGGATCGTGGAGTCGCTGGCCGGGCAGGATATCCAGGCGGACGAAGACAAGCTGACCGACGAAAATTTATTGCGTCGGATGGTGATGAAGCGGTGTCTGTACGGGGTCGATCTCAACCCGCTGGCGGTGGAGCTCTCGAAACTCAGCCTCTGGCTGCACGCCTTCACGGCGGGCGCGCCGCTCTCGTTTCTGGACCATCACGTGAAATGCGGCAACAGTCTGATCGGCACGACGCTGGATGAGCTGGAGCGGCGCGTGGAGCAGGCACCGGGCCTGTTCCGTCTGCGCATGGAGCCGCTGGAGCGGGCGGTGGACCACATGCTGACGGTGGCGGAGCTGAGCGACGCCAGTTTCGAGGACGTCCAGCGCAGCCGGGAGGAATACTGGAAGGCCGACGCGCGGGTGGAGGCCTACCGCGCGCTGCTGGACAGCCTGACGGCCGAACATTTCGGCGTCGACGATGCCAGCCATTTCATCGATTACGGCATGGACATCGATCTGGAGAATTTTGAGGAGAGCGTCGCGGAATTCCCCGAGGAGGATCAGGAGCGACTGGACGAGGCACGACGCGTGGCGCACGAGCGCCGTTTCTTCCACTGGAACGTGGAGTTCCCGGAGGTGTTTTTCGAACGCCGTAACGGCGGCGTCCGCGGCAAGGACGACGCCGGATTCGATGCCGTCGTGGGTAATCCGCCGTATGTGCGACAGGAACAGCTCGGCAGCGACAAGGAGTATTACGAGCTGGCGTATGAGGTGTATCACGGCGTCGCGGACATCTACGTGTATTTCTACGAGCTCGGCCACGAGATGCTCCAGCCGGCCGGGTTGTTCGGCATGATCACGTCGAACAAATTCATGCGGGCGAATTATGGCGACCCGTTACGGGAGTTCCTGGGGGAAAAGTGCAGGATGCAGCAGCTCATCGATTTCGGCGACCTGCCGGTTTTCGGAGAAGTGACGGCGTATCCGGTCATCTGCATTTCAGCGCACCGCGACGTCGGCGACGGCGTGCGCTATCTGGAGATCTCCGACCTGGATTTCCGGGAACTTCAGGAGAAAGTGGGAAAAGAGGGCGACGTTCTGCCGGCATCGGCGTTTGAGGGCTACAACTGGTCCCTGACCGATGCGGAAACCTGCGCCGTGCTGCAGAAGATGGAACGATACGGCGTGGAGCTGGGCAAGCTCGTGGATGGAGAAATTTACAGGGGGGTTTTGACGGGATTTAACGAGGCGTTCATTATCGACGACGAGAAGCGCCGGGAACTGATCGAGGAGGATCCCAGGAGCGAGGAGCTCATCAAACCGCTGGTGGTGGGGCAGGATGTAAAGCGATATCACGTGAACCGGGAGGATAGATGGCTGATATTTACGCGACGAGGCATCGATATCGACGCGTACCCTGCGATAAAGAAGCATCTCGGACAATGGCGGGAGGATCTGGAACCAAAGAAGACAAGCAGTCAGTCGGGGCCGGGCCGAAAACCCGGAGACTATGAGTGGTATGAGATACAGGATACGGTAGATTATTTTACAGAATTCGAGAAACCGAAGTTGATGTTGCCCGACATTGCGGCCAGAGCGACGGTGTATTGGGACGATGAGGGATTGTATGGAACAAACACTTGTTACTTTACTCCGATGCCCAGCAGGACCACATGCGCTTTAGTCAACTCACGTCTGATAACCGCATGGTACGCGCAGACTGCTGCAACTTATCGTGGTGGATATCTCCGTTTTTTCACGCAGGATGTTGAGAGAATCCCCATCCGCCGCACATTCCACACCACGCCGGAGAAGGAGCGCGAGGAGCAGGTGGAGGAGCTGAAAACGCTGTATGCGGAGGCGGTGGAAGAATAGTTGCTGGTTTGATGGTGAACTGATTAAAGCGCTGGAGCTGGTTGTTGGTGAACAGATTGAGGTGGTGGAAGGATAAACGTAATCGGTTATCGGTGATCTGTAATCGGTAATCGGTGTTCAGGCAACGGTATACGACAATATCGTTTGTAGTCAAAGCCTGCATCTGTGTAATCAGTGTAATCTGTGGACCTGAAAGCCGTTGCCGTCAGCCGTTAATAATAGAACAAAGCCGTTCCGTTCTTCGTGTTCTTCGAGCCCTTCGTGGTCAAATCGCCGTTGCGTCGTTGCTGTTATGCCGTTAATAATAAAAACGGCCGTTGCCGTCCTCCGCGCCTCTGCGTCTCTGCGGGATACTCGTCGTTGTGGTGAGTTGTTTGCCCCCGCAGCCGCAGCCATTTTAAAGGGGGAGTTAATCAGAGACAATCAACGAAATCGGAAAT
>JBKHIT010000066.1:0-25713 GCA_046538485.1 Candidatus Brocadiia bacterium
TTTTATCAGGACTTTTCTTTGGTAAAACTACCCCTTAAAATGGCTGCTTTGCGGGGTCTGGAGTTCAGAACGCGGGACACTTAGGCGTAGTACCCGCAGTTAACATTCCGCACTCTGTCAGAATGCGATCTAAAACAGTTTCTTCCCCATATCACTTCGCCCCACTTTCTTGTACCTTCCCCGTCGGATGCATTCCGTCTGCGTCCAGCAACTCAAGAACAGCTTTTCCATCCTCCAATTCCCCGTAATAAACAGAACCGGCAGGACGGGCCTGGAGCTGGACTTCGCCGAGTTCCGGGACCTTCACGGATACCTTCCTCGCATCTCCCCCGTTCGCCCAGGCCGTCAGGAACCATTTCTTTTGCGTCTTGTGGCGACGTGCCAGCACTCGCGCTTCGGGATCGCCTGTGGGAAATTCGTATGCGGGGACATTCTTATTCCACCTATGTTTGTTCGGTCCGGGTAGCAATCCCCCGTCCCGAAGCATCTCCTCATGGTGCGAGAAAAATGCATGGGCCCGCCCCAGAATCATCATCTGCTTGAGCCAGTGAGGTATATCCTCGCCGACCTTCCCGCTGAACCCACCCGGTTGCGGATACGAAAAATACCCGGCCACCCCCCCTGTCATGCCGGCCGTATAGTAACATTTCAGGTATCCCATGTAACGTTCGAGATCTCCAAACGCTTTGTCGCCGAGCTTCTTGCGTTTCCATCCGGCGCACAACCAGTTGTACGACAGCGGCTGACCGAGCTGAAGATTTCGCGCCGTAGAATTAAGAGCCATCGTCAGCATATCGTTCTTGCCCGTCCAGCCGCTGTTGAAATGTTTATAGTAGATTGAGCTGTTGGGCACATCGGAAACCTTGCGCATATACTTATAATCGAACGCCCATTTCCACCAGTGACCATATCGATCACGATGCGGGCAGCCTGCGGTGAAATAGAAAAGATATAGTTCCCGTTTCGGGACAATTTTCCGGATTGCGTTGCTGATGATCGTTTCCTGGTATCCTTTACGCCGTGAAATATATTCGAACCAGCTCATATCACCCTTGGCTTTCATAACTCTGGGACACTTTTTCCATTGTTTCCCGCGCCACCCATAGACGTTCAGACCGTATTCGCCCCCGTTGAGCACGATGGCGATGGGAGCTTTCTTCCGTATTGCCTCCAACGGCTCAGCAGCCTCCGCACCGGCCTTTTCGAAAACCTCATCGGGAGCCTCGGGACTCCATATCCTTTTGCCTTCGACAAGTTCGCCATCCTCATTATGACACCACGTCGATTCAGGGAGGGATTTTCGAAATTCAGCGTTGTTGCACGCCCGGTAGGCCAGCACGCAGAGGGGATATTTGTCCGGATTGTCCGCCGTCAGTTTGCACAATCTGGCGGCTGTACTTTTCGGATTCTTCAGTTTCTCCTCCGTTCCGGGTCTGGCGGTCCCGAATTCCAGGGCATAACCCCATTTCTCGGCAAGTTCCACCCGCACATCGAACGGCATACTCCATCCCCAGCGGGTCAAAGGCGGAAGCGAGTGGTCGGACCGAAAATTGGGCGCGGTTGATTCTTTCAGGTGGTCGAGCGCGGTTTTTGATTCGTCACCGGAACCGACCCCGGCAATAAGCACAGCAATCGCAAACAATACGAGTTCTGGCACCCGAAAAAGATGAGATTTTGGGTTCATAAAACACCTTTTGAGTTGAGACCGGTGTTATCGACGCGCCGCGTTCTGAACTTTTCGCTGTACGGTGACCAGAGCCCTACTGAAGTCCAGTCCCCTCATTTCGGTTCGGTTTCTGTCTTTTCTTCTGCCTCGTCCTTCGCTTCTTCCGGATTATTCTCAGTCTTTTCTTCCCCTGCCTCTTCTTCTCCCTCTTTTTCTCCCGCCGGTTTCCCGGTGCGTTTGATGATATGGAAACCGAAAGGGGTTTCGACGACGTCTGAAATCTCGCCGACTTTCAATTTGAAAGCGGCTTTTTCGAACGCAGGATCCATTTGACCTTTTCCGAAGGTGCCAAGATCCCCGCCTTTTTCGGCGGTCGGGCCGTCGGAATATTCCCTGGCGAGTTTCGCAAAATCGGCCCCTTCCCTTTTCGCCTCGCTCAGGACCTTTTTCGCAAGAGTTTTAGCTTCGGCCCTGGTGCGTTCTGTGTCGGACTTTTCAGCCTCTTTATGGCTGATCAGGATATGACGGGCCGCGATTTCGTCGGGAGCTTCCTCTTTGGGTTTATCTTTCACCAGATCTTCAAAAGGGTTCCGCAGTTTCTTGGCTTTCCAGCTCGAGACCTCATAGACCCAGTTTCTGTGCGTCTCATTGATCTCTTTTGCTTTGTCCTGTGCTTGGAGAAGCTCATCCTTTTTTTTCAGGCTTTCCTCCGACTCGGTTTTGGTAATGGTCACCTGCTCGACTCCCGGACCTTCCGCACCCAATTTCACATAATAGGAATCGTTCTTCTCCGCCGTCCTCAGGACGCAACTCAGGCCCGATTTCAGGTCGCAGCGGTAAGTGGCGTCCCACTCCACTTGTTTCTTGTCCGCAGCAAACACGTCGCTGAAACGGAAACCAGATAGCGCATTGAAGACCCCGTCCACCTGGCTCTGTTTGGCCTCTTTTTCCTCTGGCACACCAAGGAGTCGCACATCTCCATCTTCGTTGCGTGCAATCACATAGACCTCATCTTTTAGTTTGACGGTAATCTTCCTGATTTTATCTTTTTCAACATCGACAAGCTCTTTGTCCATATAGGACGTTGCCGAGGTGGAGACACGCAGGTAATCTTCGGTCTCGTAAACGTCGTTCTCACCGAGTCGTCTGACATACGCTCCGCTGGCATTGGGGACCGATCTGCCTTTGACGAATCCAACGATGCGGTCTCCCTGGCTGTTGAGGAGAGAAACCACGACATCGGCCGGTTTTTTTTCGTTAACGCCGAGTTCATCATGGTTTTCAGGCGACGAGGTCACCTTTTTTTTACACCGGATATCGAGTGCATCAACCAGCAGGCTGTTGATTTCACTGACGGAGGCCGGATAGTTATCTTTTTCGACGACCACGAATCCTTCCTCGTTCTTCTGCAGAGTCAGCACATCATTTCCGTCATTGATAACGACCGTGCTGACCTTTTCCGGTGTGAGTCCGGGGATCAGAGGCGTTCCACTTTCGAACCTCGTGGGAGTTTTGCCCTGATCTGCGTAGAGCAAGACGGTCACAACGACCAGGACAGCGGCAACGACGGCAAGAATTGCGAGTTTCGTGTTCGAAATCATTGTCCCCTCCTTGCGGCGTAACGTTTGGCCCGGAGATAGCGTGCTATGGCGAGCACAAGTGCGATGAGCAGCACCGCGGCCGGCGCCCAGACCATATTGTGGGTTTGGAGACTGGCTTTCAGCGATTCTATCCTTTTGCGTTCATCGGCTCTGAGCTTTCGCAGTTGCCTTCTGGCTTTACTTATTTCCGTGTAAATTTCTTGTCGCTCTTTCACAGCCTGGCTCTGGAGCAATTCTCCATCCCCCCCGGCGCTGGCAAGTTGTTGCAGTCTGGCTTCGTATTCCTGAATCTTTTTCTCCAGAGCGTCGACTTCTTCGGCCGTCGCTTCCTCAGCTTCTGCCTCGATTTTATCCACCACTTCGAACGGCCTCTGGAACTTGCCCCGCGACCGAATGGAGATAAGATTGCGGTTACCGGCCAGGAATTCAATGGCGTTCAGCACAAGGGCGGGGTTGTCCCCCTTCGCGCTTTTCCCGAAGAAAGTATCCTGGTAAGCAATCATATCGGAGATCATATCGACATCTGAGAAAACCAGCACTGCGGTTTCCGAAGAAGCGACCTGGACCACCTCAGGCTCTTTGGTTTCTTCGTCCTCTTCGGGCTCCTTCTCTGTATCGGATTTTTCCGCCTCTGGATCCGTCTCTTCTCCGCCCTCCTCCGGCTCTTCTTCTTCAGTTACCGGCGGGCCGTCGGGGTAATTTGTCCTCAGTTTTCCTTCGATACGGCATCCCAACATCACGGGTTCGTCTCCGGGGGTATAACCCCGGCGGATCGCACCCGCGTCGAGCATTCGCACTTCCATCGGGTTGGTAGGAGCCCACTCGTTGCCTTCGGGAGTTGTGTACATCAGCGGTGTAACGCTCACGTCCGGCTGCTCGACTTCCTTGAGAACTCCCGCAAATAGCATACGAAGAGAGTCGAGCTGCGCAGTGATGACCTGGTTCTGGTTAAAATTACCTTCACTCAATTCCAGGTAGGTCAAGAGCGTTTGGGGCCGAGAGTTACGCCTCGGGGGCACTTTCAGCGCGAGGTTGTGGTCGGCCGCAAATTTTTCCATCTCCATCTCCACCCCCCACTGTCTCAGCAAACTGTTGAGCCCGGAGGAAGATTTCTGCTGCATCGCGGCCATCGGATTCCTGGGATTTTGCTCGGGTCGATCGCTAAAGCAGAACGGATCGACAAAGACCAGCAATCGCCCCCCCTTCATGACGTATTGATCGATCGCAAAAAGCGTCTCTTCGGGCAGATCTTTTGGGTGGACGACCATCAGGAAATCGATATCATCTGCAATTTCATCCGTTTCTTCGTCGACGCCTGTCACCTCGTATTCTTCTTTCAGCCGCTCGACAATAGTCCAGGGTTCGGGAGGGCGGCGCCCCTGTTGCATCATCATCTGCCGCATGTAGGGCGACAGATCGGCACCGGCAACATCCAGCGAGGACAGCACACCGATTTTTTTCTTCTGACGACGAGTGACGTTCACGATGGCCCGCGAGATGTCATATTCCACGAGTTGCTGCCGACCGGGCTCGAAAAACTCAATGACCTCCTTTTCCCCCAATTCCGTCTCGACCACAAGCCCGAAAAAGAAACTCTCATTCCCGGAAAGTGGGAATTGTTTCACCCCGGCATCAACGGCTTCTTTTTCCTCCTCGCTGAAAGGGCGGGGATCGACGACAGTATATGTGAGTCGCCCCCTCGAACGCTGGACGTATTCCTGGACCAGATCCCGGACGTAGACGAAATAGTTGTTATATTGCCGGATCTGCTCCGGACCTTTCATCGCCGCAGTGCGGGAATAGTAGAGTTTCAGATTCACGTGCTGCTTCAGATCGGAAAGAATATTCTTCGTGCTTTTGGAAAGCGTGTAGAGTTTGTTCTCGGTTAAGTCCACGCCCGTCCGGCGCAACGCTTTCTGTGCGATGAGGATCGCGCACAGGGTGATAACGAGGATGCAGACAACTCCAATGTATGTTTTCAGTTTCTTCATCCTGCAGCCTTCCTTTCCTCAAGCGCCACAACGGTTGCCCACAGCCAGCCCGCTGTCAGAAACACAAAGTACAGAATATCGCGAACCCGAATTATGCCTCTTTGAATCGACTCAAATCGGGTTCGGAAGCTGAGGCTCTCCACAGCTTCCACAAGCCCCATCGAGAGCATGCCGCGCAGGTAATTCAGCACCGTAGGACTCGCCGCGAAGAGAAACAGCGCACAGACGACAACCGAAAGAACAAAAGCAATAACCTGATTGCGGGTCAGGCTTGAGAAAAACCCTCCGATTCCGAGATAGGCTCCGGCCAGGAGGAACGAACCAACGTAGCCGGTGATTATCGGGCCGGGATCGGGATTGCCCAGATAGCAAACCGTAAACAGCATCGGGGCGGTAAGAACAAGCGCCAGCGCGATCACGCTCCAGGCCGCAAAAAATTTCCCCAAAACGGCCTGCGCGGCCGTTACCGGAAGTGTGAATAACAATTCAATTGAATTTGTATCTCTTTCCTCAGCCCACAACCGCATCGAAATGGCCGGTCCCAGAAAGATAAACAACAAAGGGATATTCGAGAAAAACAAGCGCATAGAAGCCTGACGCATCTCAAAAAAGCCCTGCTGGAACGTCAAAAAACTGCTGAAAAACAAGAATATGACAAGGAAAACATAGGCCAGAGGAGTTGAAAAATAGCCTCTCAACTCGCGTTTCAGGACGCTCGTGAAACCTCTCATTCCGCGCCTCCTTTCGCCGCCTTCACCTTCTGACTCGTAGTGAGTTTGCGAAACACCTCTTCAAGACTTCCCCCTTCGCGCTCCCGCAGATCCCCCGGAGTGCTGTCCACCAGAAGTTTCCCGCGGTCGATGATGATGATTCGGTTGCAGATGGCGTTAACCTCTTCGAGGATATGGGTTGAGACAACGATGCTCTTTCTTTGCGCCAGATCCGTGATCAGTTCGCGCACGTCATGTTTCTGGTTGGGGTCAAGCCCATCGGTGGGTTCATCGAGAAGCAGCACCGGCGGGTCATGAACAAGTGACTGGGCCAGCCCTACCCGACGTCGGAACCCCTTTGAGAGAGTCCCGATCGGCTGGTGCATTACGTCGCCGATCGCGCAGGATTGGGCTGATTTCGCGATTTTCTTGCGCCGCTCCTTCCCCTTGATACCCCTGGCATCACAGACGAATCGCAGGAACGCCACGACCGTCATCTCATCGTAGGCCGGGGCATTCTCCGCCAGGTAGCCAACCCGCCGTCGCACCTCAACAGGATCATCAAGAATACTGTATCCTTCAATCTCCGCCGTGCCGCTATCGGGGGGGAAGAAACAACTCAAAATCTTCATGGTCGTGGTCTTACCCGCACCATTCGGACCCAGAAACCCAAGCACGTCTCCCTTTTCTACCTTGAAAGAGACGCCGTCAACGGCTTTGATCGGTCCGAAGGACTTGTATAAATCAAGGGCCTCAATCATCGTTCCGTTCTGTCCTCCTTTGCCGATAGCTTCAGTTTTCCGTCTCCAACTTACAAAGGAACTGCACAATCTAAACTTTGGGATGCGGCTGCCAGTCGCCGCTCATAGGCAAGAGTTATCCATTACAATACAACATTACCTTCTGTCGCACTCTCTTCTGGTAAAGGCAACATTAAGCGCAATCGTTTCAAACGAATATTTCATTATAGAAAGACCCGGAGAATCTGTCAATCTTCCAGGATACGAAAGGAATTTGCGTTGTAGGTCTCTTCAGTGGTCGGCAGCCGGACATTCCCCGGAAATCCTACCGGACTCTGCCGTCGGACCGGGCGCAAATTCCTTAATTTTCCTTCGGAAACGGGTCAGACAGAGTGACAAGTGAAAATGTCCTGCTGTAGGCCTGTGCCTTTTCTTCACGGCACACCGCAAAATCCGGGTTTAGCCTTAAATTTCAGTCTGAGTTCAACACTTCCGGATCGTGCCATTCAGGATTATGATGGCGTTCATACAGTTTCCGGATAACGTCGTTGCGGGGATCATTATACCAGCCCCGAAACAGCAGGATGTCGCCCCGCTCCACGAGTTTGCCTTTTTGTCGGACGCTTTTCGGATCGTCGGGCTTGAAATGCTGCATAAGGTTGACAGCGAATGCGTCAGGCCAGACCTGCTGGACCTTCACCGGCGTGCCGCTTATGGGAGCAGAGTGGGCCCAATACATGAAATACTCGTGTTCAGGGACAATCAGGCACTCCGGATGACGGCGTTCGAGCTGCGCAAAGATCTCGGCCGGCATAACTTCCCAGCGAGTCGGTTTCCATTTCCCCGTTTTCTCATCTTTGGCCCACTTCGACGAGACATTGCTGTCCACATAATAGATCGTGCATCCCCAGCGTTTTTTGGCGTAGCTGAGCTTGCGATCCAAAACCTCGATGATATCCTCCACCGGTATCCTGTCACCATCCCAGAGCTGCTTCTGACGGGGCTTAACTTCGTCACTTTCCGGCACTTCTTCGGGAATGATAAGTTTCTGAGGACGTATACAGACGCCCGTTCGAAGCCCGGCGTCACTGAATACATTAAAGAACTCGTCGGCCACAGAATCCATTTCTGGAGCAAGACGCCCAATTTTATCAGGTGAACCGATATAGCTGATGGCATGTGGATACTGCTGTCCTTCAATGGACCACACGATCACGCCCTGAGCGTTCATGCCCCTGCATACCTTCACGCAATTGCGCGCCCAGCTGAGCGCTTGCTCTTTGAATCGATCCCGGCCTTTTTCCGTGGAAAGGTCAACTTTCCCTCCGCCCAGTTTCCATCCACGAGGATTCTTCGGATTGCCCGCTTTGAACAGTCCTTTTGCGGATGATGACGGGTGCAGGGCGGCAATAGGACGCCGGTCGGACCACTCGAAGAGCCGGGGGTTCTCCTCCCGGAAGGCCTCATACACATCTTCAACCAGCGCGTGGGGATCACCCCGAGCTGCTCTGCCCAAACCGAAACGAAGCGAACCCCGGACAGCTCGCGTCTTTCCGGCTGCCACATTTCCAATTTCAACCGCCAGACGTCGCTTATCTCGAAATCCAAATCTGGTATCATCGATCTCGCCGGTGAGACAGGCGGCCACCGCGCCCTGACCATAATCCCCAAAAACCACCGGCGGCGCTTTCTGCGGGTTCGGCGTCATAACACGGTTATGTTTCCACCAGTATCCCCGGGGTCGGGAAGGAAAAGTGAAGTTCTGGCTCAGGTATATTTTCAGGTTCTGGATGGGCGAATCCATCGCATTACGCACTTTGATGTTGAGATCCAACCGGTCGTCTTTCGGAACGTAAGCGACGGTGTAACCGCCCCATTCGTGTTGCGCCCTGAAAGTGCGGGTGTCGGCATCGTATGACGTCTCGGCCTTTCGCGCCCACTCATAAGCTTTCCGGGGTTTCTCGTCCTTCTTCCACGTCCCTCGGAAAAGCCCGACCCTCGGATACTTTTCAGCCGGTTCCAACAGCTGGTCCGGCCCTAATTTTATGCTTAAACCGCCAGAAGCGCTCACAGACAGGTCCAGATCAACGGTTTGGTAGTAAACATGAAAGGTGACCTGAACCTTCTGGCCGGGTACAGGAGCCGGTTTCGTGTCGACGGATGCCACCACGAACCGCTCCATCTTCTCGACACGTTCCCGGTCTTCCTGGAGGGCCTGCTGTTTGAGTGATTCGCCAACTTCCAACTGAATACTTTTTCGAATCCTCGCCCGGTCAGTTTTGCTCACCCCCTTGATGGTAACTGTAGCGATTTCCGGGCCGGCATTCACTTCTTCACCCAGCGAGATCAAATCTTGCTCCTCGTCAGCAAGCGACACAGGGCAGATCACCGTCTTTGCCAATGAAATCAACATCAGCAGGAATAAGACCTGTTGTGCGCTTTCCGTTTTCCACATAAAAATAGACCTTTCAACAGTCAACGTTTAAAGTGATTCATGCTCTTTTTTGGAACTTGATAGGCTTTCTCTGTGAGGAACAACTATTCTTTGAGCCATCCACCCCGGCTCGAGCCCGGTGTTCGCCCCGTCCAGAGATATTCCCGGGGATTCGAATTGTAGAGCCCCCCATAACCGGCCGGAACCGGGTAACCGAAAAGCGAATGAGGTACGACCTCTTTCCAGCGGTAGTTCCGCACACTTGTATCGAACCGAACACAGTTTGTCGTGGATTTCTGCCCGTGCAGGGGATATGGCAAATACGCCCTGTGGTAAGCCTGATACAGGCAACCGACGTAATCCGTGCTTCCCCCGTTCATCCAGTTATCAACCGGTCCGATGGGCAATTTGCAGAAAAACATGTAGGTTGTCGCCGGATGAGGCAGAGCCGAAAGCCGCCACGGCTTATCCCATCCGTTTGTCACGGTCGGCCAGTTGCATCCCGGGATACTTGGATTCCCATATCCGCCATAGCCATAATGCCACCAATCCTTGTTGTTCGTCTTGCTCTTTGAAGCAGGATCAAGCCATTTTATGCTGACGTAGGGCGAAAGCCATCCGTAGATTATTTCGCTCCAGGAAATACCCCCGTAGCCAATGTTCGGAATCGTATACCCATCGTGATCGTTGACGTACAACTGGTAGCCCAACCCAAATTGTCTTATCTGCCCCACGCACGCCGTTGTTCGCGCCGCATCACGAGCTCGTTCAAGCGCTGGCATCAGCATCGCCGCCAGAATAGCTATAATGGCAATGACAACGAGAAGTTCTATAAGCGTAAAGCCCCTAATAATGAACTCCGCACGTCTTTTCAGTGCCGATCGCAAACTTCTCATATCTCGCGTTCATGCTTTCCAAAAACACGGAAGAATTTACGCCATCCTTATTGTACACGATCAATAAAAAAATCAAAAATGAACCTCCGCTCCTCTGCGCAATAACAGCGCTCGCGCCTGTCCGTTTGGCAGCTATAATGCGAAACGATATGCTTTCAGTCTCAAAATTCAAGGCGTTACGTTCCGCCACCAAACAAATCAATCGCGATAATCGCAATGACGACGAGAAGCTCAATCAATGTAAACCCCGTTTCCCGCACGTCAGAGGCCGACTGTTGCATTCGTATTAATCCTTTACGTTGAAAGCAACAGAGAAAAGTATCTTATAAAAATCGTCGAAGGCCCCCAAAGCATCAACGCACTTTAATTCTACCGCTCGAATGCGAATAGGACAAGAACCCCAAGGCTTCTTCTGACAGCTAACCTGGCTCTTTGACCTTATATTTTTGAACGGGGAAAACTCTATTTGCCATCCCGGATAAGATGTTGCCGGTGCTGGTGGTAACCGTTGCGGATCGCCACATAGGGATCCAAAGCGTCTTCTTTTATACCCTCGTAATCCCCGATATGAAGAGAGATATAGTTCAGTTTATCGTAGAGAGGCAGGTAGTCTACGTAATTGGGGGGATATAGATAGCCATCGGCGATTTTTCCGATCGTGCCTCGAACTGAGGATGATCCCAGCACTGGCCACACCAAATAGAGCAACGGAGGCATTCCATAAAACCCCAGGGTCTGGCCAAAATCTTCTTTCTGCATTTTCAATCCCCATCCTGTGGCAACCTCTCCAAAGCCCAGCACCCCGACCGTTGTGTTGACTCCAAAACGTCCCAGCTCTATGCCTGTGCCCGAGATATCCCCCTGAAGAAGGCAATTAACTGCCCTGATAGGCATTCCAAGGTTCGAGAAAAAATTTTCGACACCCCGGCGGGCGATTTTTGGCACGATGGCAGAATAACCCTGAGCCACAGGTTTCAGGACCCAGAAGTACAACTTGTCATTGAAGACAAAAAACACGCGATTCACCGGTTCCAGGGGATCAGGGATCGGTTTAGGCCCCCGCTGCTGCATTTGTGCTTTCGCCCCTTCAGGTGAACTATTACCGGCGTTTCTTGTATTGGCACAACCCGCAGCAAACAGCAATAAAACGATCAGCAAAAGTGCTTTTTTCATAACGGCCTCCGTAATTTGTGGCTTTTCTGACCAATCTCTGCGCTATTTTTTGACTTTCTTTTTTAATAGTTTAATCAATTTCTTATACGAACCTCCAACAATTATGTCGTTAAACTGTGAACGGTAATTATTGATCAAGCTTACTCCTTCCACTTTTACATCGTATATGAGCCATTCGGCAGCCTCTTCCTCATCTTTGTCCTTGGTCGCTTGATGAAGCCGGTATACAATAGGCACTTCCGTTCCATCTTTGGCCTTTCCCACCGCATTCACCGAAGCATAACCATCTTCCACTTCCTGTCCTTCGTAAACAATTTCCGCATCGGCGTGTTCTTCGATTCGTCTCAGGTATGTCTTCTCGACGAGACTCTGGAACAGGCTGACAAATTCTTTTCGTTCTTCCTCCGTGCGCGGACGCCAGTGCCGGGCCAGTGCACGCTGTGCTATGGCACGCCAGTCGAAGACGTCTTCGACGGCCTCTCGCACTTTCTGACGTCGCTCTTCTGTTTTCTTTTCCTTTTTCAACTCGGGATCACGCAGCACGTTAAGCACTTCTTCTGTGGTATCCTTGACGATCTCCTCCGGGGATTTCATCTCCTTTTTTTTCTCTTTCTCTTTATTTTCTTCTCCCGCTCTCAGAGCCAGCAAAAAAGCGGAAAATGCAACAATAACCAGGATCCCAACCACCACATGCTTCGTGTATCTCCTCATTGTCGTACTCCTTTCGTGGCTTGTCGCGGTATTATTCTTCAACTTCCCCAAAAGCATATTTTGATATGAGAGATTCCAGATCGACCGCCGACTGTGTCTCACGAATCTGGCCCCCGGGCGGAATATTTTTCAAGGCCCCCCCCGGACTCAAAGCAATATACTTCTCGCCAATCAATCCGCGAGTTTTCACCGCCGCTATCGTATCTTCTGGAAGATCAATATCACCGCGGACCCAAAGACTTACTCTCGCCGTATAATCTTTGAGCGATACTTTCGTAACTCGCCCGATATTGACCCCTGCAATGAACACAGGTGCTCCGCTGCGAAGGCCACCAATTTCACTGAACTTTGCCTTGACCTCGTAACCTTCCTTTTTGAAAACATCCACCCCGCCGAAACGGATCGACAGGTAAGCCAGGCACAGGACTCCTGCCAGAACAAAAAAGCCAGCTGTCAATTCGACATAGAATTTTTTCACTGTGTTTCCTCACTCGATCCCGGGAGATTTCTGAACATCTTCGCCGGTCTCCAGTAACGTTCAGGGGGCATACTGCCTTCAATGAATTTCCGGACCGGCTGATCGTCGCACTCCAGGACTTCCTCTGGCGTTCCTACAAACCTCATAACACCCTCATGCAACATAGCAACTTTGTCGACAATCGCAAAAATGTTCGGTATTCGATGCGAAACGATAATCGCAGTCAGCCCCAGACGCTCCTGCAGAGAAGCGATGAGATCATGTATAGAATGCACAATAATCGGATCAAGCCCGGTTGTCGGTTCATCAAACAACATTACTTTCGGAGATTGTACCAGCGAGCGGGCCAATGCGGCTCGCTTTGCCATTCCACCACTGATTTGAGCCGGGTATTTTTCCTCTGAACCGAGCAAGCCCACATTTTCCAACTCTTCGAGAACTCGCCCCCTTATTTCATTTTCGCTCATTCGGGTGCATTCCCGCAAAGGAAAAGCGATATTGTCGTACACCGTCATCGACTCAAACAGTGCCCCGCCCTGAAACAAAAATCCGAGTCGCCCACGTAGTTTCTCAAGTTTCTTCCCATGCAAACGGGAAATGTCTTTCCCTTCAAAAAACACGTGCCCTTCGTCCGGCTGGAGCAGGCGAGCCAGGTGTTTCAAAAAAACCGTTTTACCGTCGCCGCTTCCACCAATAAGCGCGATCACTTGGCCTTCTTCGACCCGCAGAGAAGCCCCCCGGAGAACCTTCAGCGTTCCAAAAGACTTGTGCAGGTTTTTGGCTTCAATCATCCTTTGCTCTCAGAAAAAAAACGATGTTAAGAAGTAATCCGAGACAAGAATCAAAACCGAGGAAAGCACTACCGCCTGAGTTGTCGAACGGCTTACGCCTTCCGAACCGAATCCAGCGTTGTAGCCTTTGTAACAGGAAACCCAGGCGATCAAACCTCCAAACGCAAGAGCTTTGTAACAGGAACCCCAAATATCGCTCATGCGCACATAGTCCTCCATTTCTCCGAAATACACCCCCTTGCCAACTCCCAGCAAACCCACACCGACCAGATATCCTCCGCCAATCCCAACAGCATTGAAAATAGCTGTCAATAAAGGCATACAAAGCACCGCCGCGACCAGAACCGGCAACATAAGGTAACGGTGCGGGTTCAACCCCATCAGTTCCAGGGCATCTATCTCCTCATTGATCCGCATAATCCCAATTTCCGCGGTGATGGCCGATCCCGCCCGGGCCACCACCATCAGGGCAGCGATAACAGGACCGAGTTCACGCAACAAGGATAAAGCGACCATCGGACCCAAAAAACCCGATGATCCGACCCTATGAAGCGTGTGAAAACTCTGGTATGACAGAACCATTCCCGTAAAAAGACCGGTCAAAACGATCACCAGAAGGGACTGAAACCCAATGAATTCCATTCGTTTGATAAAACGTCCAATTTTCAAAGGGGGTAAAAGTAAAACGGTGAGAGTCTTTGCAAGGAAAATTCCCATGCGACCGGTCTCGCGAGGAACCCACAGGGCCGCTCTACCGAGCCTGGCGACACGAGAAAGGATCGGATTTTGTTCGAAACCGCCCATTGCAAAACCTCTTTGCTAAAAACCAGAAATCCAGACCGGTCGCAGATTTGCTCACCCGCCGAGCAGCTCTCTCCGCAAACGATGTCGGCAAAAACACTCCATTTATAATAACACAAAACGACACATAAGAAACAACTCTTAATACAAAACAGGCCACGTTCCGGGCAAGTGAAGAAACTTTTCATTACCACAAAACCTCCGACAGCGCCCTTTTGAATAGCTTGACAGCCCCTAGAATCGGCCCTATAATTTCCCGCTCAGGAAGGATGCAGAGCAAATCTGCTCTAAAGCTGTGTTTTTACATGCGAACGGGCAGATAACCTTGTTCATATGCCAGCTCACATACCACGGGAAGGCAAAGATGAGGGCACCTAATCCTAAAATCCGGGCTTTAATGGGCGCCTACCTTCGCATCATAGATATCAATTATCGAATGCGGCAACATTTGTCATTTTACTCAAACATCAAATAGAGACAAAGTATTACGGCTCTGTTCAATGCGAAAAGCGAGAATAAATCGCAAAAAGCGTACTCTCCGAAAATCATCGACTCTAGAAGGAGATTAATTATGACGATGGTAGATGCTGTCAAAATCGGGACATTCGCGGTTCTGGGAACACTTGCCCTTTTTGCATGCCAAATCCCTGAAAAGGAAGTGGAGACCAAAAAGGACTCCGCAGGTATTTCCAAAATGGCCAGGAAACACATTGTTGTTGAGCCCGGCCTCGCAAAGGGCCTCACATTCGTGAGCTTTCGCAAGAATCATAGCAAGGGCCGAATACTATTCGCTCAGGTCGGGGTACGTAATGAAACCAGCTCCGGAATCGGGCTTGGTTATAAATTCCTGTGGTTCGACGAAAATGGAATGCAGATCAAAACGCTCCTTTCCTCATGGGGCCAGCATTACATCCTGCCGGGCGAAACATTCCACGTTCGGGGAACGGCACCGGGACAAAGGGCAAAAGATTTCTCCATACAGCTACGGAGAGAAGAATAGAGAATGTTCCTGTTTCGCGGAAACGGTCCAAAAAAGAAGCGCGTCTTGTCCGCGATCATTTTGCCCGTAATCGCAAGCTTTTTCTACGTAAGCTGCGCGACCAAAACAAGGAACGTGCAACGTAAGAGACGGCCGAAGACAACAGATGGCCCGATTGAAACTCCCGAGATAGATATACAGGATTTTCGTAAAGCATCGTCTCGCCTGGTTGAAAACCTGTCCAAGAGCTTTGATTTCCACAAAGGAAAAGGCGAAACAAATACGGTGGCTGTAGGACAAGTGCGTAATAATACTGCCTTAAAAATCCAACCACATTTACTGACGACCAAATTCGAAATGGAAATTGCAAAACGGCAGGATGCAGAAGTTTATGCCGGCCCCGATATAATTGCCCAACAATGGGTTAAGCGGGCAAGAGAGATGACTGAGTCGCCGCAAACCACTAAAAACGCACTTTCCGAAATCGGCAATACGCGCCCACCGAAATACGTCCTGATCGCTGATATTCTTGAACGCGATCAACAACACAAAGGCGTAAAACAAAACACCTACGTATTTCAGGCACGGATCTTCGATATCGAGAAGAACGCCTACCCGTGGGTTGACGAGGTGACGATTATTGAAAAAAAGAAGTAAAACCAGTCGAAATCAGGCAGCCCGAAGAGCAGTGCCCAAATTGCAAATCGTGTCCGCAGACAGTAATCAGCTGACAAAAAATATGCATACTCCGATCCATGTCGTGAGCGGATAGAAAGTCCGTTATTCCCAATGTTGAAGGCGTACGGATTCTTCCTGACCTGTCCAAATCCCGTTTTGAACATATAATCCACTTCAAACGCCTATCGCATTGGGAAGAGAAATGTCGAGAAGGGAACTTGGATGCCCGAAAAGGTTTACAGCGTTACATTGGCAGCCGGCTCCGGCAACCGTATGCCTGACCACATGCCTCCCAAATCGTGTTGTCGGATCGGCCCCGTTACAATCATTGAAAACGCTCTGAGATCCTACGAAGAAGCAGGTATAACCAAACATGTCGTCGTGGTCGGCTGTGACGCTACCAAAGTCATGAAAGAGATCCGCCGTACGGGCCGCCAGGTGCTCTTTGCCTATCAGCCTGAGCCGCGAGGAACCGGTGATGCTGTTGCCCAGGCGCTCGAACTGCTTCACGCGGAGGGTTCCCCTGACCATATTCTCATATCATCAGGTGATAAAATGGTGGCTCCCCGCGTCCTTCGAGGTCTGGTCGAGCTATATGCCGAGTCTGATTGTCACATGGCACTTGTTGGTGGTTTAGCCCGGCATAATCCGACGGGTGGTCGAATTGTGGCTGAGAACGGTTTCGCCCGTGCAATCCTGGAATGGCCTGACATTCGACTCCGGCAGCTTGCCGCCCATTTGCGTTCACTTCCTGATACGGAAAAACCTGGCACCGGAAATGAGTTTCGGAAGCTTGTGCGAGATTTCCACGACCGTCCCGGAAAACTCGCCGCTCGCAGGCCAAAACTTCAGAGGTTATTGGAAGCAGAACCACAGGAGCAAATTACCCCTGCAGAAATAGCAGCCGCCCTGGAAGATGTGCCGGGGGACTTTCAGCTCCCAGGAGGGTCACTCCCTGCCGAGCAGGCGGCTAATTCAGAATTGTCAAACCTCAGCCTTTACGCCGGCGCTTTCAAAGATTTATGGCAGGCTGTCAGGAAACTCGGCGCGGAAAATGTCCAGGGGGAATGTTATTTCACCGACGTTGTAGAGAACCTTGTAGCCACAGGTAGGAAAGTCCGTATCTTCACGGTGCAGGATCCCGAACAAGTAATGGCGTTCAACACAGCCGAAGAACTCGAGGCAGTGCGTCGGGTGCATGCTTTGCGAACCAGCGAAAAAACACGGTACCCTGATCTGCAGGAGTGGGGAAAACAATTTTCAAAACCCGAACAGGATGGTCTTGCTTGCCGAGCTGCGCGAGGTCTGGCCGACAAAATCGATGCCAACAGGCAAGCCATCGTTGTGCGTTCTCCCGGACGTATCAATCTGATGGGCCGACATATTGACCACCAGGGCGGGACATGCAACCTGATGGCCATAAACAGGGAAATTGCACTTGTAGCATCGCCAAGAGAAGATGATCGCATCAATCTCTGGAACGCAGAAAGCACATCTTACCCCCGGAGGAGCTTTTCCTTCGAAGAATTGACCAGGGACATCATCTGGGAAGACTGGTTGAAAACACTGAATTCGCAGTTCGTGCAACGCATGGCCGCTCAAAATCCCGGGGACTGGTCGAACTACATCAAAGGCGCAGCTTTACGATTGCAGCACCGATTCCGGGAAAGAAAACTGCGTGGCATGGACGCCTGCATATGCGGGAATATACCCGTGGGAGCAGGGCTCAGCTCGTCTTCCGCGCTGGTCGTCGCCGCCGCCGAGGCCCTCTGCGAATTGAATGCCCTCAACGTCCAGGCAAAAGAATTCGTGGACCTTTGTGGCGAAGGAGAGTGGTTCGTCGGAACCCGCGGCGGGAGTGGAGATCATGCGGCCATCAAGTTCGGCAAAGAAAGAGAGGTCGTCAGCGTAAAATTCTTCCCATTCGAGGTGGCCGCCCGACATCCTTTTCCCCGTGACCAACGTGTAATGGTTTGCTATTCTGGCATCAGCGCAAAAAAAACTGAAAATGCCCGCTCGCGGTTCAACTCGCGCGTTGCGTGCTACCACATGGGCAGAGAACTCATCCGAAAGCAGCATCCGAGCCTCGCACCACATGTAAAACACCTGCGTGACCTCGATCCTGCCCTGCTCGGGATCTCGTATCCGGCCTTTTACCAGATCCTGAGAACCTTGCCCCAGTCGGTCGGCTGGGAAAATGCCCAAAGGCTCGCAGCTGACTCCGAGGATGTGTCGAAATGCCTGGAAGGACTCGCACCGGCGGAAAACAGTTTCCCGGTAAGAGATGTCGTTCTGTTCGGCCTGGCCGAATGCAGTCGGGCGCGGATGGCCGGAAGCTTACTTGACCGGGGCGATCTCGAAACGTTCGGCGAACTCATGAAAATATCGCACGATGGCGACCGTGTGATGCGATGGGGCGAGGATCAAAAAGAGTGGTGCTTTTCCGCTACCGACGAACGTCTGCTCAATCTTGAAAAAAAGGCCAGCAAGGCCCAACCTCTACAGGATTCAAACTCGGCCCTCTGGCAACAGCCCGGCGGTTACCGCTGCAGCACATCGGAAATCGACCAAATGGTGGATATTGTGCTCACGTCCCCCGGCGTCATAGGAGCGCAACTCGCGGGAGCAGGCCTCGGCGGATGTATTATGGTCCTGCTGGAAAGGGGAGCAGAAGAACACGTGCGTGAAGTACTTGTCGAAAAATACTACGAACCCGCGAATATCGAGCCACAACTGTTTGTGTGCGAGCCTTCAAGAGGCAGCCGGGTCCTGACAACGTTGCAACCCGTAAATTGAACGTGCATTCCGGCAAAAAACGCAGCAATACAAAAGACCCTAAATCAATGGCTTGTAAGTTCCGATTACTTGCGCGTAAAGATAAAATCCTAAATGTCTCTTTTAAAACCTTCTGTTTGACAACTTCCACGTCTGATTACGATAATTCAATAAGTTATCTTCCGTTCTCTGCGAGGTTAAATTAACACCTCATGCCATTGAAATATTTAATTACAAAACACAAATGTAAACGAATCCCCTCTCGCCTGACCTTTTTGCTCGCTACTTTTTTGCTGTTTTTGCCATGGCTTTCGGGATGCAGAGGGTTCTGGAAACAGTATGACATCTATTCCACCGGCGGCCCGGTCTCAGATAAACATGCCCCTGGAACCCTCGACGGCAAAATATGCGTCCTCGGCGCACGCGTCCCCACCGGCAGCGAAGGCTATCAAAATACTGCTTCCGACCTGCTGACATCGGTCCTGCGGAAACATTTGGCCGATGCAGAAGATTCTTCCCGCGTCGTCTCTTATGCCCAATTTCTCAATGAAATCAACCGCAAAGGACTTGTCGGGGAATACATTGAGTTGACGGAAATATATCAAATAACTGATTTGTACCCAAAAGCTCTGCTCCGCATCCTCCATGAAAAATTGGGAATACGGTATTTTGTCAAACCTGCCCTGTTGCAACTGGACCAGAGTTCAGATGTCAGGCTCAGCGTTTGGGGACTCAGGCTGATCGTAACCAAAGAAACCAACGCAAAAGTCTCTCTGGAAATCTGGGACGCGCGGATCGGCTCCAAGGTATGGACCGGCGCAGCAGGCTGCACAATCGCCGGGGAAAAGCTTAGCCAACGGCGAATTGCACCCCAAAAAGCAATTGATGATGCCTGGCGTGAACTCCTGGAAAAAATTTTTGAATAGTTCTCGCCATCAAAAATCATTCTCTTCCGGGTTTGCACTCATCAAACTCGTTCATCTTCTGCCTGGTCGTGATCCCTGCCCTTGATGTCTTTTTGGAATTCCTGTTTTAATTTGGGTACCCTGACGGCCCCCTTGAAGTTGCGAGGTATTGCGGCAAAACGAAAATATTCCGGACGGGCCGGCTTTGTCACAGCTTGCCGGGCCTCCTGGAGAAACGTCTCCCCGATAATGTCCTGTTTATCCTGCGCCCTCTCGGAAAGCAGCTCCAGCGTCACGCAACAGGAATCCTCGTGCTCACTCTCGACTCTCAAACCCACGACGGCAAGATCAAAATCCCCGTCTTCCAGCTCGTAATGTGAACAACCAAACTCCCTCAGTTCGCCCTCAATGCAAGCGTAAGCATAATTGGCACCTCCCCGAATAAGAATCGTCGACTCACGGCTGAGCCAATAATAGTCCTTACTGCCGTCGGGTGACCCGAGCCAAAAGCACACATCCCCGAAACCGCCGTACCACCCATCCTCATGGAAAACTGCGCGAGTCGCTTCAGGATCCCCCACATAATTTTTCATAACGTTGTCACCCCGGGCAACAAGATACCCCGGCTCGCCCGCCTCGCAATGCTCAAAATAGTCTTCTGCTCTGCGATCCAGGCTCCGCACCACAAGCGTTTCCGTGTGCGGCGGATGTGGCCGACCAATGTAATAACCGGGCTGCTCTTCCCCATCCCACCTGTGCGACCAACCCCGCTGAAATGCCTTCAGCCGTTGCTCCTCGGCAAGCTCCGGGGAAGTGCCCATCACCTGCAGACAGGTCTCTGTCGACCCAAACCGCACCAGGGGAAGACGGCCTGTCCACGACCTGACCCGCTCCACAGTCGTCGGGCCAACGGGCGCTGAACCAAGCAAGAACTCGATCTGGCTCATGGCCTCCTTCAACTTCTCCTTCCCCACCGGCAATTTTCCCTCAGCACAACGATTCTCGAGATAATCAAAATGCCGCGCCACCAAGGGCGCTACAACACGTCCCTCTTCGCAAACGATCTCCGGCAACAGCCCCCAATAAAGCGTTGAGTAGCGTTCCACCAGGTGCAAACGCGCCCCCCGTCTCCTCAATGCCCAATCCGTGATGGCTGTCGAGTTCGTGTGATGAAGAGGATTAACCACCAGGACCACAAGCCGTTCGTCCGACGCGAAGCCCAAAAACGATTCGAATGTCCGTCGGTTCACCCGATAACTCCGGTAAGGCAACTCCACACCTTTTGGCTGTCCCGACGTGCCCGAAGTGAAAATGACAATCCTCGTCGACTCTGGCCCCAGCTCCCAACCTTCGGTCATTTTCTCCTCGGACAAATCTTCGTATTCGGCAAGATTATGGCCATTAAAAACCTCCAGGCCGGGCACTCTCGCCTCCAAAGTTTCCAGAACATCGCCGGGCGTCCCGGAATCCACGACCACAAGTCGACTACCCGTCAGTTCCATTTTGTAAAAAATTCGCTCCGGAGTGTCAGCCTGCCAGTTGACAGTCACCGGGATCGCCCCCACCATCACAGCCCCCAGTCTAAACGCCAGGTCCTCCGGCCGGTTGGACGTGAAATAATGCGTGAAATGCTTGCCGGAAACCACGTTTCGCTCACGAAGCACAGAAGCCGCCCTGCGTGCAAGCGACCATAAATCACCCCTCGATAGTTCCCGTGTTTCGATCGTCCGTTCGGGCGTAAAACGATGGCAAATCAGGAACGGCTCATCCGGATCCTCGAAGGCGAGCAGATAATCTCGCAGAACCGGGGAATAATTCCCTCTGGAATTCGTTCTTGACACTGTGGAGCTCCTCAGCAGTTGACAACCATCCGACTTGATTTCTCACCGTTCAAAGATATTATAGGTTACCAGTGATGCGTTTAAAGTATATTCCCGAAGATAAGGGAGGAGGTGGCGATTATGAAGAATAAGATGGTGTGTTTTGTAGCATTTTTTCTGCTGGGAATGATTCCGCTGAAAACATACGGCGCTCCCCTTCTACTCGTTGAAAACGGACAGGCTAAAACAAAAATTTTCCACGCCGGTGACGCCCCCAGAGCGGCCAAAGACCTCGCGGCCAATGTCCAGAAGATGTCAGGGGATAAAATGCAAATCCAACAAACTGCCGATAAAAATGAAATCCCCAAAAACACACCCGCTATCGTGGTCGGCTCCCTCACCGTGAAAACCGGCCTGAACGCCCCACCCAAAACCCGTTCCGGCGACGGCTATCGCGTGCTGCGCCGCGGCAATCTGCTCTTAATGGCGGGGGAGACTCCGCGTTCTACTTTCTATGCCACCAGTCATTTTCTTGAATCCCTGGGATGCAGATGGTTCTTCGGCAATCCGCTCGGCACCGTCATTCCGAACAAAAAGACCATCGCGGTTGAAAAACTCGACGTCGCGGAAAAACCCGATTTTATCTCCCGAAGAGTCTGGGGACCAAATTGGCACGGCCCAAAACCGTGGCACCGCCACAACCGCGTTGGCGGTCTGTCCATGTCCGCAGGCCACGACTGGGGTCACGTCCCCCCGAAAAAATACGCCGAAGAGCACCCCGAGTATTACACCCTCCGTGGCGGCAAAAGACGCCCGGGCAACTGGCTCTGCACATCCAACAAAGACGTGCAACGTATTTTCGCCGATTCCATCATCAAAAACGTCAAAGGTAAAGGCACCACCAGTGTATCTATCTCCCCACCGGATGGCCGGGGTTATTGCCAGTGTGAAAAGTGTCGCGCCCTCGACGATCCTGATTATCGCGAACCCTCCTCGGGTCATGTGGTGATAACCGATCGATATATGCGGTTCTTTAATGCCGTCGCAAAACCAGTCCGTAAAGCCAACCCCGATGCGATTCTGAATTTTTACGCCTACGCCGACTATTCCCGCCCTTCGAAACATGTCAAAACCGCGCCGGATAACCTCTGCGTCTGGGTGGCTCCTATCCGATACTGCCGTTTCCATAGTCTGCTGAGCCCGATCTGCGAGGACCGCCAGCGCCTCCGCAAAGAACTGGACACCTGGATGAGCGTCGTCTCAAAAATGGGCTGGCGCGAATACAATTACAACCTCGCCGAAGCAACCGTCCCCTTCAGTAAAATCAGCCTCTGGGCTAAAGATATCCCCTATCTCCACCGGATCGGCTGTATCGGTGTGAACATCGAATCTCTCTATCTCTGGCATATCTACGGTCCCCATACCTACCTCATCCCCCGACTGTTATGGGATGCCGAGGCCGATGTCGATGCCATAATGGATGATTTCTACACGAAATTCTGCGGGGGCGCCGCTCCCCACGTCAAAGCCTACTGGGAACGTATCGATAAAGCCTACCAGACGACCGATACACACGTGGGCTCCTTCTACGGAATCCACGAAATCTGGACGCCAGAACTGGTCAAGGCCTGCCAGGCCGATCTCAAGGCCGCGGCCAAAGTCGCCAAAAGAGATATCACAAGAAAAAGAGTCGAAATGTTCCAGATGGGACTCGACAACGTCAAATATTTCAGAGACCTGAGGGAAGCAACCAACCGGTGCGATTTCCACAAGGCGAAAGAAATATACGACGCATGGCTGGCACATATGGACGCTGTCAACAAGAAAAAAATCCATTACATCGGCGAGTACCGACGGGGCTACGTCCCTCGCTTCCTCGGGAAAGTAGTCAAACAGGGCTACGAGTGCACGACCGGGAATAACAAATTGCTCGTTCGCCTGCCGGATACGTGGCTGTTCCGCTACGATCCCGACGATAAGGGAGAGAAAAAAGGCTGGCACACCCCCGGCGCGGACAAAAAAGGCTGGAAAGAGGTTCGCACGTATTCCGCCACGCTCTCCGAACAAGATGTGGAAGAACAGCTGACCTGGATGTGGTATCGGACCGAAATTCAGGCCCCCAAACCGCCGGGGAACAAACGCCTGATGCTCTGGGTGGGCGAGGTCGACGGACGCCCGACGAAGGTTTTCCTCAACGGGAAACTCGTGGGCGAAACGCGTGCAAAACGCCGTCCCTTCGAAATGGAGGTGACCGATCGTCTCCAGAAGGGCAAAAATACAATTGCCCTGAAAATCGACCATCACAACATCTCCGAGCTGCATCTCGGGGGTTTGATCAAGCCATGCATGATCTACTCCGCGCCAAAATGAACCGCGAATAAGCCCTGATTAAAAATCCGGGATCTACCGTGAAACTGGATGAAATCCCACTTCTGCCGCAAGACGAATCGCTGATTCCGCGTATCTCCCGCGAAAATCTGTCCTTCTCCCCTGAACAGGTCTGGAGCCCCAGCCCGTCAGTCCATCATCGCACGACCCCCTACCCCGTCCCCAAAACGTTACGGCAGGGACTACGCGTCACCGTGGAGACGGGAGCCAAGTTCTCCCCCCCACCGTTCGCCGCCATCGTCGAGGGCGATGACCATCGCGTCCTGATCGGGGTGGAAGCGGATGCAGGATGGCACCTCTGGAATTTTATCGACTTCACCGTCACCGAAAAAAGCGCTGAAATCCGGATCGATCTGGAAGGACACAGCGATCCGGCCGAGGTCGCTGAACATGTGCGTGTCGTGCTGGCCAGAAGCCCAGAAGACGAGCCGAGGATGGGCCTGCTTGCCCGGACGATGCGCGAATTATACCCCGAAGGGACCAGTGCACAGGAACAGATCCCCGACTGGTGGCTCAGACCCATTTACTGCGGATGGGCGGATCAGGTCGCGCAAGCAAAGTACGAAAACGGTGCCCGCGCAGGAGGCGGTGGGCGGTACTGCACTCGAAAGCTCTACGAACGGTGGATCGAACGGCTTGAAGAGGCGGAACTGCCGATCGGCACGGTCATTCTGGACGCGGGCTGGGCCACCGGCGTGTGGGAACCGGATCCCGAAAAATGGCCGGACCTGAAAGGTTTTATCACCTCCCAGCACAACGCCGGTCGAAAAGTGCTGCTGTGGATCGGCACCTGGGTCTGCGGCGGGGTCCCCGCTGAATTGTGCGTTATGGCCGGTAACCGAAAAATATGCGTTGATCCCACCAACCCCCAATACCGTTCTCTGATCCGGGAACGGATCGAGGAATTGCTCTCGCCTGAAGGTTACGACGCCGACGGGTTCAAAATCGATCAATTGGGGCGACCGCCGTCCGAGCGGCCCGCGAAATCGCCAAAATACGCCCACCTGCCGGCTTATCACGAAGAACAGGAAAATCTCCTGCAAATCCATGGCGACCGCTGGGGATGTGAGCTCCTGCATCTTCACCAGGCCGATTTCCACCGGGCGGCCGTCGCAGCCAAACCCGACGCCCTCCTGACCAGCAGCACCGTTCATCCCTACTTTCACGATACCTTCGGAATGGTCCGGCTGCATGACACCGGGAAGTTCGAAGGCGATATCATGGATGTGATGGGGGCTCGGGCGGACCTTTCACGCGCCGCACTGCCCGGCAAACCGATCGACACCGACAACTGGATCAGCCGAAACTACGATATGTGGTTGCGCTACACCTGCAACAGCTACAGGCTCGGGGTACCCTGTATTCTTTATTCCGAGAGATTCATCGAAAACTGGGAAGAAGAACCCGCGACCCGCCCCATCCCCATGGAAGACCTGCGCGAGATAGCGCGCACCTGGCGCGAGAACTATATGCACGCATCGTGACATTCCGGGACAGAAGTGGGGCGCCAAAAACTTTCTCCTGAATTCCGCACAGGCCAGTTTTCAAACCCGGGGGAGGTCCCTTCCGCCGTGATCATCTATGCTGAAACCGTGTCATACTATGTGGGATTGGTCAGGGACTGGCTGGTGAGCTGTGTCTTGCCAGCGCGATGCGCTGGTATATGTTTTGCCTGAAGTCCCGCCCACACAGGTCATTGCAAGTCCATCGTTAGATGGACGAAGCAATCTCGTCGTTTTGTTGGCCCAGCAGCGAGATTGCCGCGGCGTCCCGCTTCGCGGAACGCCTCGCACATTTCTCTGCTTCGAGGCAGGGGGACTTATCGACTTCATTTCTGCCCCGGCTTTCATTCATACCACGTACTCCTGCCTGTCAACGGCCTGCCTGCAAGCAGAGAAGTTTTTTTGACCGTCCTGTCTGCTGGATTTCGACCCCCGCGGCCTTGTGCCGCGGGTGAGAAAGATTGACGGGCTAGAAATCGCGGCCACTCCGCATCGGCCCCCACGGGCTTGTCCCGTGGGGGAAGGAGATTGAGGCTAGTGGTCCGTTCCATTTGATTTTGTGGGTTCAGAGCAATTCTGCCGAGGTCAGTTCGAGGCGCGGCGCCAAAGGTGACCCGGACGGGTCCCTGCGAAGCCGCAACGAAGAAATGGCCCGGCAGAATTGCTCCCTACGG
>JBKHIT010000122.1:0-5937 GCA_046538485.1 Candidatus Brocadiia bacterium
GCCACTCTGGAGCTGCGACAGCCTGATGGCAGCCCCGTGTGCGCAGATACGGTGCGATTGTCCGTGATAAATACGCTGGGACCGATGGGACTTGAGTGCTATCCGCAGCATAAGGACACGAAGATGATATCCATACCGTTGCCAGACGGAAAATGGAATACACCCCATGCCCCGGTTTGCGGTTGCAGCCTCTGTAGTTCTTACTGCACGAGGGCAGCGCTACAAATGTTGAATCATTATTACGGAGGGAATCTCAGCCAGGATTACATATCATATAAGCGTGGAAGGCCAGCAAATCAGTGGCCTAAGAATAATCAGCTTGGAGCAGGAGAAGGGTGGATCTTCCAACCACACGATGTAGCTTGGCTGTTTCCAGGAACAGAGGGGGTTGATTACAATGCCTATGGTACCACAGCGGTTAAGTACTGGAACCAAATGGTTGGGTGTCTACAGAGATACCATCCGTTGGCAGAACTGACTGTTGGGCATTCTCGCGTTGTGGCCGGGGCGCGGGTTACCGAAAGCGGAAAGCGCCAGAAACGTTGCTATGGCGCTCTTTCTTCTCCTTTTGGGTGGTTTGATTTTGTGAACGCCTCCGGAAGCCCTATTGGGACTGCTATGCGAGCCGTTAAACCGAGCAAATCAGTTTCAGCCGTGAACGCTCGTATGAATCCCGCCGGCATGGGTATAGATTCAGATCATGATGGTAGCTCTGACTCAAAAGATGACTCCGACAATGATGGCATTTGCGATTGGGATGAACAAAACAGGTGGTTTAAATCGATTGATATTCCCTGGACAACTGATGATTTCAAGTTGGATCCAAATGATGCTGATACGGATGGTGATGGCGTGCCCGACTTGGAAGATCTAAAACAGGTACTTGAAGAACAAGGATATAGATCCCCATGAAGAAAAAAACTATCTTCTTAGTCACGCTTTTGATACTTTCGCTCGTAGCGAATGTCGTGCTGGGCGTGATGTACCATTCTTTGCGCCACTATTACCATGAGCACTTTCGGTTTGTTGGTAAGCTTAAAGGGGCATGTGCAGGCAACCCATGGCCCTCAACCGATGAAAAAGATGACTGGCTTTCCCAACAGCATGCAAGTAAAGAAAAGGGTTACAGGAAATACGTCGATCGGTGGAGGGAGATTAATTACAGGAAGGACGGTTCTATTGAGGTGAAAGCGATCAAATTGGGAAGACACCTTGAGCTTTGGCTGATGGGAGATAAATCGGGGCATTTGCTTGGCACTGGGTTGCTGGGGGAAGATGGCTATTTTGAGTATCGCTGGAATCCGGATGGAACACTGAAGACCCCGAGCGAGGAATATCGGCGTCGTCCCCAGAGGCCGCCGGCTATGCCACAGGAAGAGAAACGCCCAGAAAACGAGAGGCCACCCGGATTCGAGAAAGAGAAAAGAGGATGAGGGGAAACAAAATAAGGAAGATCAGGGCAAATGAGTCTGCTTTGAAACTGTCATTCTACGCTGCACTCGGTTGGAATTATGTTCCAGCCTCCAGAGAGCGGCAATTCTGATAGCAGCCAGTTCAGCTGACAGTAATCTCCCCACTTCGCCAACTCGTTTCCGCCGACGTGGCATCAAAAGTTCATTCGCGTGTCATCTTGTCCGTTCCGCCGCAGTAATTCTTTAAAATCCGGCCCCCAGCCGGTAAAATGCCCCTATGATTTCTGCCACGAGACAGGCCGGGGTTGGAGAGGATATGGGCGGGGATGCTGTACGGACCGACATCACCCCCACAGACGGCAGTTGCGGAACCTGCGGCTCTTCCCCGGATGCCGACTACGAGCCACCTTCCCTCGGCAGCACTCAGGCGATATCGGCTTCAGAAGCTGGAAACATACACAAAACCATCGAGCGCACATTCACAGTGATCGAGGACCGCATCGAAGCGCGCATCAGTGGCGAGACGAGTTGGCAAGTTCTATCCGATACGGACTTCTACCCGGGCGTTGAGTATGAGTTCCGGCTGGTGGTCGAGGCCGGAGCGGAGGGCGAGCTTCAGCCCGATTCCCGCCAGTGGTATGTGGACCGGTGGGTGCGGGAGCGGGAGAGCGATCCCGGCGATGCGCCGACGTTCTCAGAGCCTCAGAAAAAACTCTGCCTCGCCCTCGGGGAGACGGGCGATACTTTCACTAACGCCTTCGAGAAAGCCGGCGATTACAACCTCCGCTGCCGCTATCGCCACGACGAGCAGAGATTTGATATGGATGTTCAGGTAGTGGTGGGAGAGCCAACTTTTGCCAGCGTTGCGGGAGGTGGCTCCGAGAAAATTTATCTGCTAAAGGGTGAAGGTGAGATTTCGGACCAGATTTTTCTTTTCCAGTATACTGCTGATCAGAAGATATACAGTAGGCGTCTAACAAAAAGAGACAAACACCTGCAAAAGGAAGCTGGCAACTGGGTCAGCACGACTTGGGATATGTTTGATACCTATAAAGAGTACGGACACAAAAGGGGTATAAAGTTCACAAACAATTATGCGTACAACTGGGGCCGGAAAAGATCTCGGAAAGAAGACCGTTTCTGCAGCTTGTATCTTCAGACAGAAGGCCAGCATCGCAGCCTCATTTATGGGGAAGCCTTGCCAGGTTGCGTACCAGTGGCGCTTTCGCAAGAACAGACCCGTTCATATCGGCTCAGGAGCGCTGTGGGGGATGCTCAAGACGGTCGATCTCCTTTGGGAACATGGAAAGTTATTACGACGAATAAAAACTCGAATCTAATTCTGGGGCTTACGAAGCCTGGAGGACAGGCGAACAAATCTAAAGATGAAATAGAAGGTGTCTCAGAGATAGACGTGCATTTTGTCTCCGGCCAAAACTTCCAATTAGGGAGTCAACAAACAGTTCAGTTTGTGACAACAGCGGATAAAGCAGCGGATATTGACGATACTGGACAAACACCGGAAATCAAACGAAGCATAACTTTTGAGGTAATGGCTGATCTCAACGTCGATTCGGACAACGCAAACGGTCTTGAGGGCAGTGTAGAAGAGAACCGCATAGAAAACGCCCCCGAGAAACCTGGCATGATTGTACGCTTCAACGATGCGGATGTTGACAGTGACGGCATACCGGATTTTGCGGATGGGTTCGACCGGTGGGAGGGCGATAGGCAAGATGACAGAATAACTCGCGGGGAACCTTTGCTCTACCCGGCTTGGATTTCCATATCGGAAGACTTGGATCCATCGAAGGTAACACTCCGCTTCAAATATTCGGGTTCGCCACCGGAAGACGTAAAACGAAAAGGCAACGAAAAAGATGGCTATACCTATAGTTTGCTGAATGCTCCGGATGAGGGAGGGTCTGTGAGATTGTGGCGAAGAAACGGTTGCGAGGCCCGCAAAGGGCATTATTTAGCTCCTGATTCGCCGGTGGAGTTCGACAGTCTTGATAAGGTCAATGGTGCCATTAGAAAAAGACGCATCTATCTGGAAGGTATCCATAAAGGTCGACTGCAAATAATAATGGATGTTGATCCCAATGCGGACGAAAGTGCTGGCTATGTGGAGACAGATGCGGTCCGCGTTAACGTGGATCCCATTGATATTGATACAGAAATAGATGGAGAAAACGGACCGGACGGATATGACTACGACGACGATGGGCTCGAGGAGACCGGTAGCGCTTTGCTAGTTTTGAACGACGATTATGATCGGTATAAGCAGAATCATGAGTATGTTGACAATAATGGCCGTCCGCTTCGAGACCGAAATGAAATAGGTAATGAAAAGCCTATTCTCTGCGCCGCCGAAAACGACCTCAAAAAGGTCCGGATTGTTGTTCCAGAAAAAATCCTTAACAGTTCGGGGAGATTCCGTTTAGAAGCCAACTCTGCGCTGGCAATAAAAAGAAAATATCAGGACAATAACAAAGCATATTACGGTGTGTGGAGACAGCGTGATCCCAGTAACGACGGTACAGACCCAGAATATTTCGAGCCGAAAGCGCCTGAGTGGAAGTTACCCGAAGACCGCGAGCTCTTGGAAAATCTGTGGATTTACGTGGAAGGATTGAAGACAGATTCCAAAAAAGTTTGGGGGACAGCGCGGCTGGAGGCGAAATACTCCTGTTCACGCGATCCCGTTGACAAGATGGTCAAAGTGGATGAGATCCAGTTTACCGTGCTCGGTTTGGGGATGGATTACGTGATGGGAAGAAAGCAGACGGGACATGGAGCGCCAGAGGCCCTTAACAAGGCACCCAATCCAGCAGTTATTGTGCGCGAGGAACTGCCCGACAACAAGCAAGAGGCAGCCAAACGAGTTGCGAGATTCCTAACCTACCCGTATGTGGTAAAGTCCGAGGGCGGTAATGAATGGCGTGAAGCCTTCATTTCTTCGGCTCCATCGGGAGGTAAGGGAGAGCAGATCGGGCCGGATTGGAATGGCATCGAGTGGTCGATACACAAGGGGCCCGTGTCGTTCTTTGAGGCCGATGGCCAGAAAGATAATACCGGTGTGCAAGCCAGACTTTACGGCGACACCAGCGGACAGATTGATGATGAACCGGTAGAGATAAAGGTGAAGCTGCGCGGGGCCGACGAACCGTTTTTCTCCTACCATTGCGTTGCTGGTCCATTGCGGCGCTATCCTATGCGCTGCACTTTCTTGCTCCGCGATCCACTTCCTGACGAGATAAACCGGACCAATGCTCAAGTACCTATACTGAGAAATGCAATAAAGTGGTCGAATATGTATCTGAGGCAGGTAGGGGTGGAGGTGTTTCGTGATCCCAACGGCAACTTAGGGGACAATAGAGGAGATGATAACATACAGCGATACTACGTGAGTCCGATCGAGGAGGAGAGAAGGGGCATTTTCCGTCTTTACTCATCGAGTAATGAGTTTCAGCAGAGAACGCGACCCGTTTCAGAAAAAACCGACGGTTTTGAGAGAACCGCTCATGAAGCTGCCGAGTATAATGCACTTCCTGAACGAATTAATATTGTTTTTGTGCAATATTTCAGTGATAGGAAAACTCTTAAGGGGCAGGCGCAATATGGGCCGGAAAATGACAAAGGGGACTCTCTTACGGACCAAATTGACGAGGGTGGATTCGAAAACGATGGCCCTATGCCAGAAGACAAGGTGGATATGCGGATGCTTGAAACACCGATAAACCAGGGGAACACACATCGTTACATGGCTGCGGTGCTGGCGCGAAGTACGACACTTCAAGCGGATAATTTAGGCGCAAACCTTTCCCGGGCCGAATGGACCGGCATGGTTATGGCCCACGAAATCGGGCATTGTTTTGGTCTGCTGCATAGGGGGAGGGAATCAAACGGGGATGAAGCGGATGGGGTGTCTGTGAAAAATGGTCCTCAGCTTCCGGGATACGGACGCCTGCTATTGTCCCCAAAAGGGTGCGGAGGGAGATTCAGCGACCTTCAGAACTTGATGCACCACGGCTATTCTCAAGCGGGACAGACGGAAGTGCACGAATTCGACAAGCGCAAAGGCGACCTGGATTTACTCCAGGCGGCTGGAATGCGAGGTGTTCCGGCCAATCCACAAGAATGGAAAAAATAGTGAGGAGTGATCCAGTGCAACGATTCTGCCTTGAGAACTTAATTATTATTGTTGGGCTTTGTGCGCTATTTTCTGCGTGTACTGCAGGTGAGAAGGCACGAAACCCGAAGGCAATTTTCAAAGAGGCCAAGGAGACCCAGGATGCGGAGGTCCTTCAGAAGAACATCGCAGCGCTTGTGGCGGATGGCAGTGACGAAGCGGTTGGCTATATTGAAAAGTTGCTGACCGAAGAGAGTCGACTTAAACTCCTTTGGCCTTACGACCTAAGCAAGTTCCGGAGCGCATCGTTTGTTTTGGACTCCCGGTTATTCAAAGTAGAGGTATTGTCAAATGTTGTGGATGAGAAGCGGGGACGCATCCTGTTGTGTCTCC
>JBKHIT010000012.1:0-90414 GCA_046538485.1 Candidatus Brocadiia bacterium
CTTTCGGTTGCAGTTACTCACTGATTACACTGTCAACCTATAGCAGGACGGGACACGGGACACTGGTTACTGGTGACTGATCACCGGTCACCGATCACCCGCCGTCCAACGCTGCCCCCGCCGCCTCTTCCACAATCCTCTCAAAGCGGGCGCCGATCTTTCTGATATCGAAATGCGTCTCGGCATAGTCTCGCGCGTTCTCACCCATTTCCTTACGCAGTTCCCCATCATCGTATAATCGTCGCGCTGCATCAACAAAACCCTCAGAATCATCTGGTGGCACGACCAGCCCCGCTTCATTCTCGGACACTATACGCGATGTGAGATTCTCCGGCGGCATGGCAAGAAGTATCGGCCGCCCCGTGCAAAGATAGGTGAGCACCTTGGACGGCACGGAAAACACGCCCGCTTCCGGTTCCAGAACCCCCATCACCACATCCGCCGTTCCCAGGACGTCCGGCAAATCCTCAAACGGCTGAAACCGCGAAAGGATCAGATTTTTCAGGTCGAACTCTTCCTTTTTATCTCTCAGATAATCCGCTCCCAAACCCTCGGACACCACATCCACGCGCACATCGTCAGCCCCCTCAAACTCACTGGCAAGACGCACGAGATGATCCGGATTGTGTTTCATACCCAGTGTGCCGGAGTAGACGAAACAGAACTTATCGTCCAATCCTCTCTCCCGGCTCCATTCATTTTGTTTTGGTCGGACCGGCATATCCTCCAGGGGAGCCCAGTTCTGTACCACATGGACGCGATCCGTCTCCACCCCGGCCTCGTCCATGATCGGGCAGAAATCTTCGGTAATCACCACCACCCGATCACTTCTCCGCAACAGTGAGTATTCAAGATGCTGGAAATACTTACCAATAAGCCCTCCCACAAAAGGGATTTTTTGCCGGAGGGCGCTCTCGATACCCACGCTGAGCAGATCCTGCACCCAGAAAACGAACCCCACATCTTGTTTCCGACAGCTCTTCTGAAGTATACGCTGCGTTTCCAGTGGAGTATTGGCGGAAACCACCACGTCCGGTCTGAAGGCCTCCACCCGTTCGACGATGCCTTTTCCCAGTGCCCGCTCATTGAAGAAACGTTTCAGCAGAGAATAACGTGAGAACGAGTCTCCGATGGAGATTCCCTCCACGCTGAAGGTCTCAGGATCATCATCCTGCGGCAGAAGTTTCCCCCGGGGGGTGGTGACTCCCGCGGTATAACCGTGAAATACGGTATGGCCACGACGTGCCAGCTCACGGCTCAGTTGCACCTGGAAAGGATGGCCGGCATGGTCGTAGAGAATTGTTCTCATATAGCTCAAAATCCGATAAACCACAAGAGATCTTTTGGGGCTGAATGATCAGTATTCGGGGCCCAAAAATCGCGCAGGCATCAACCGCCCGTGTTTGTATACATCAATATCAAAAGCGTCCAGAATATCAAATGCTTTTCCCCGCGTTTCGGAAGACACTTCCTCCCTCCATTTCCGAATAAGATACTTTCGGTCCTGACTTCTCACTTTATCCACTGTTTTATCAGACGAAGAATCTGTGGTTCGCGATGGAGAACTATGCTGCCGCAACATCTTGTCGGGCCGAGGCAGGTCAAGCTTTTGAGCAAGGGTTTTTATACATGTTGTCGGGTACATCACCAATTCCTCGTAGGATAAAGCTGCGATGTCTGGATTCTGATTTTTAATGTACCGAAGGGGGACAATGTTCCCGAGACACCACTCAGTCACAAATGCGAGTAAGGTTTTCTTCCCAATGTAGGGCTGGATTATTTCAACTCCCTGTTCTGGCAGATACTTTTCATCAAGATGCTTGAGATAAGACTCAATGCACGTATGATGACCACGTTTCATCGCAGAAAGGCCAGTTGGGATAGGATGTCTAAACAGATATACAATACGAAAATCGGTATTATGGTAAAACCATTTTATAAGGGCATTCGCCCGTATGACTTTTATCACCCTTCGATGGTTTCGAAAACTAAAGTGGGGATTCAAAGGATTCCGAGGTCCAAAATGGCCGATGGGATCGTCAGTAACAAAATAATCCTGCATAATTTGCTCTTCGCGGGGGGAAAGGGAAACATAATCCCAACGCGTCTGAATGGGTAAAAAATCATTGTAGTCAAGGGTATCTTTGCCCAAAGGTTCGAATATAAACTTTACTCGGGGCTGAGTGTAGATCAATTCCATCAGCCAGGTGGAACCACTCCTCGGCGAGGACAAAAGCAAAATATCCTCCTGACGGGGAATATAATAGTTAAATTGCGCCGCCAGGGCCTTTATCTTCTCTTTACACCACCGCATCATAGGTCACTGCCCTTTATATAGTTTGCTCTTAATTCATCGCACCAAAAACGATCAAGCGAGGTCACCGCCCCTCACCAAAGAATGTGGGCAATATTCTGGTAAGACTCAGGCACCTCACCAGTAAGAACTGTCCCTGGCGTGTAAAATAAGCGATTTCGCATCGGTCACCATATCTTATTGTTTACATATCCCAGTTCAATCAAAAGATCCCCTGCGATTTCCTTGAACTGTCGTTTATGTTCTTCGGTAAATGTCTTCTTCCATCTGCATTTGTCGCCTCTGCGATAGGTATGAGAATTCTCGGGATTTATGCTTTGAATCGCCTGTTCTGTTACATGGCTGGCGTCAAAGTTACGTCCCGATTTCCGGGCGTAATAACGAACCATCTTCGCAACTGTGGTTTCAGCTTTGGCGAGTAGGTCTTCAAATTTTACCGCACAGACATCATCGTGATCTATCCAGGGCATATACCGCCGAAATCGCTCGGCTATATTGGGGTAATCATAGGGAACATCCAGAAATTCATGTCCCATAATGGAAAAAGAAATCCTGTCTTCCACTGTATCCAGTGATTTAAAATACTTATGCAATCGATGCCATCGGTTCATACGTGTAAGATAATGCGCCTCGGAAACCACCACATCACGCGGATCACGGTATATGAAAAAGTGCGCGAAGTTCCTGTCCGCCAACCAGCCCCCGTATCGCTTACTATAAACCAGATGTGCTCTCATGAGCTCCCCCGGTGCGGCACCTGATATTTTGCGACGTATGCTGGCATCACTGCGTCTGCGGTACGTAATGGACGGGCGCGTGGCCAGGAACCGGCGGTAATTCCGCACACCTGGCAACGCCTCCAGAACCTGCGACAGCAGATGGGTGCCGCTTTTGGGGAACGAATTGCAGAGTACTGGCGGTTTTTCGGGTAATCATCGGATCCGGCCGCGAGCCAGCGACACAATCGTGGAACCTCTAACAACAGGGCTATTCCCTTTCTGGCTGGAGCAGTTTGGATAAGTTCTCGCATTGTACCTACCAATGAACTGTCTTTCTGTCACGAAACTAAGGCGCCCACGATCGTTTTCCGGTATATTCCTGGCCTCATATCAGAGACCGGTATAAATCAAGAATACGCTCCGAGATTCGGCCCCACTCGTAATGCTCAAAAACATAAGCGCGAGCTCGTTCGCCCATATCTCTGCGTTCTCCATCGGAGAGCCCCAGTAACTCCTGTAACGCCTCAGACAGCGGTTCGGGCTCTGGGGCGACATAGCGTCCGATTTCGAGTTCTTCCAGCTCGTGCCAGGGGGTGCCTGTAGTCGTGATGACCGGGGTCCTGCTGGCCATCGCCTCAGGTACCACTATCCCAAAATTTTCGGAGTATGATGGTAATATAAAAACATCCGCACGGTTATAGAGGGCCAGTTTTTCATCACCCGACACGGTGCCGACGAAAACAACCGAGTCCCTCACCCCATATTGATTCATCCATTTTAGCACCTTTCCCTTGTATCCTTCCCTATCCGGTCCAGCAATGACCAGAACAGATCCCCCATGATTAACCCGCTTCAAATATTCTGCCCATGCTGGCACCAAGACATCAAACCCCTTTTCCGGGGCTATGCGGCCCATAAATAAAACCACTCGTTTTCTCCGCAGCTCCGGCCAGGTTTCGTCTGCGATCGATTTGCACGGAAGATCCCTGAATTGCTGAGCGCTTATCCCGTTGGGTATCATTTGCATCCTGCCGTCATAGCCTGAAGCTCGCAAATGCCTCTTCTCCTGATCCGAACATGCCTGAACGCAGGACGCCCTCCGCAGTATTCCACGTCCGAGAACCTCCAAATACGGCTTTTTCTTCCAGTATTTACGGGACACACGGCGCGGATTCAACGCCCCAGCAGGGCGGAGTACAGATGGAGTCCCGGTCTGTCTCGCTATCCGGGAACAGGCCCAGATCGGATGCCCCCAGAAGTCCATCATATGAATCACATCCACATTCTCCACGGATCTTCGAAACTCATCTGTTAGAGCAGAACTGCGTGCCCAGCTCCGCGGCCACCCCCCATCGAAAAGTCGCAATTTAAGACCTTCAATGGGAGACTCCTGATTTGTACGTTTATCATAAACAGGAGCCCAGTAGCTTACCTCGTGCCCTTTTCCTATAAACTCCCGGGCCAGATTCAGAGCTACTTCCACGGGGCCCCCACATTCCACCCCATAGTAATTTAGAACGAAAGCAATGTTTAACGGGTCTTCTGACTTTGTTGTAATCATTTATCTACTTTCCCTGTCCTTTGCATCATCTACGTTCCGGTACCCTCAAATTGCGCTTCCGTTCTGGCCTGCAGCTTATGAAACACCTCATGCGCCCGTTTCCGGACCCCTGTAATATCGTCATTTTTCTTGATGCGCCTCCGCAGCATCTTTTTGCGTTTTTTTCTCGCTTTCTATATTGCGATTCTCTTTTACGGCTATATTGCGTGGTATGCCCAATCCTTTTCTGGGCCAACGCATCAACGAGTTCGAAAGCACGTTTATTGGCAGCGGGATTACTATGGTCAAATATTTTGTAGGAGACATCAAATTTTTGATTAACTGCTTCGATAATGTCGCCAAAGCGTTCCGTGGTATACGGAAAACTACTCAACACACAATTTCCCAGCACCTCCCCAATCCCTTGATAAAACCAGGCGTATTCATAGTATGCACTGGTGGCTGGGAGCCAGGGAGAACGCAACATCCGCGAAACGACAGCATCATCGGGATTTCTAAAAACTACAATGGTCGGTATATGCCACCGAACCGCTGCCAGCACCTGCGCCGGTGCGTGACTGTGCTGAGCCATCCGGACGGGGCCATCCTGCGCCACACGAAATGCTGCTTCAGCAAATGAATTTGCACAACGAGGATATCCTTCTATCACAATTTCGTTATCTCGTGAGACCGTACCGGATTTCTTTGCCATTATAGCGAAGGAAAGGTAAATCTTAGGATGAACTGCGACGACATTTCGTACAGTTCGCCGAAAGAGCCTCCAATATTTGCCTTTCGGGCATTCAGGTAGCACTCCTAATCCCTTCCAGTTATTGAAAACACAAACTTCACAATCTGTCGTAAAGGGCGCTAATGGCATTCGTTATCTTCCACATCCTTTTGGAGCGTTTTCAACTGCCACATAAATGTCAACGAAATAATGAAAATAAAATTCGATCCGTTACCTATACGGTCCAGATCAGACTCCCCACCGGCGTGAGCTAAGACACAGATCAAAAGAGAAAAATAGAGAGCAGTCTGTCGCGGTCTATTTTTCATTCCACAAAAAACATGTTTTATGGGATAAACAAAGAAGATGAACAAAGGAATAATCGAGAGAGGCCCCAAATCGACGATCAATTGCAAATATCCATTATGGGCCTGCTTTCCGAAAAATGATTGCAAATGCTGGCGGCCCAAACCGGGACCCAACCCAAAAGGAGCTATGGGCTTTCGAAACATATTATCCAAAACATAATCCCACACAAAAACGCGGCCGCTGAGAGTCGAAAAAGGACGGGCAAAAATAAAATTTTCAATCGGATCTGAGATCACAGACCATGACAGCATGAGAGTAATCAGGGTAGTGAAGAGTAAAACTAATAAAAATCCAATCTGCTTTATGAGTTCACGGCCGCCGAAACGCAAGCTTAAAAAGCTAAGTAGACCTAGCAAAAAAGCAACCGCCATTGTTCGCGAGCCACTCAGAACCATTGCTGCCCCGGTAGGAAGAGCACAGATTAGCAGTACAAATTTGTACCAGTTCTGCCTGACGGACATAAAGAGGCCAGTTGCTGCAAGGCTCGCTAGACCAGCCAAGAAGGCCTGGTGGTTAGGATGCACGCCGGGAATTGAAGCCCGGAATGTTGAGTAACGGCCAACGTCAACTGCGTGTTTGAGGGCGTATACCGAGAAAACAGCTCCCGCCATACAAAGCCCGAATAACAACGAATTGCCTCGATTGCGAAATTGAGGAGACGGGGAAGATATACGAGCCATAGCCCAGTAACAGCACAGCAACACAGTCCATCGGATCAGCCCCCAACAACATGGCCAGTTGAGAAAAGCACTGAAAACCGCGAGCGAGAATAGCAGCAGCAACGGGATAATTGGATTATAAGAGCCGGAGTTCCGTTGAGCTGCCGTTATACCAACTAACAGGAGTAACAACACGGCGGCTAGCCGCAGCCCAAGTTGAAGGCGCCGATGATCCGAAGCTAATTCAGAGAAGTTAGCGAGCAATCCTATCAACAAACCAGCAATAGCAAAAAAAGGCACGATTCCAAACTGGCCGGAGGGCCTTTTAGCTTCTTCGTTTCCTAATATATCGTTTTGTTCCGTGGACATCATTCCATTCTTATTTTTTATCCGGTACATTAAAGCAATGCGAGCCTAAATCTGATTTTGCTTTCATCGAAATAGAATAAATGAATGGATCCCTGTCTTCCAGCGTGCGACGAATACAAGCATCACACGACACGAAATCCACGATACAGCCGTGGCAACGCCCGCTCCTTCTATTCCGAATCTTGGGATCAGAATTGCGTTAAGTGCCACATTCAGAAGTGCGGCAAGCGAAAAAATTGCTGCTGACCAGTAGTGCAAATCCGTAAGGTGCAACAGGTGGGCGACCGGTCCACAGGTGACACCCAACAGGCGAGCTAAAACGAGTATCGCTAAAGCCCCCATGCCGGCCTCAAAGCCCTCGCCGAATAGGGCAAGAACAAATTCGCCCTTCACAATGAGAAAGATAGCAAGGAATAACGAAGGCCAGAATACGAACTGGACGACCTTGTTCACCATGTGCTGTAATCGGTCAAGCTCTCCCTTGGCATATAAGGTGGCGATAAGCGGCGCCACAACTGCATTGGCAGCCAATAAGGGCACCCGGCAAAGTTTTGCAGTCCGGGTGGCCGCCGAGTAAATGCCCGTCTCGGCCGCCCCAGACATGCTTCCCAGCATGATGATATCCACCCGCTGCAAAGCCATTGCAGCTCCATTAACAACAAGCAAAGAACTACCAACGCTTAGCCACAAACCCGGATGAAATTTTGCCCTAGCTTGCGAAATTCCCTCTGGCAACTCTTTCCGTATCCAAAAAAACTGCAATCCCACTCCAAAAATTAAACCTGCAAGGAAAAAAAGCATTGCTTGAGTACTGGCAAGTTGATGCCAGCGGGCGAGTATTGACGTACAGAGCAATGGGACGAGAAACAAAATAACGTTCGGGATTACTAAGGCCCTACCGATCTTGCGCAAGGCTCGTAGCATATCCTTGTGGAGCAACATAAGACTGAACAGCGGAATGAGCCCGACTCCCACGAAAACCGTAGCGGGATCAATTTTTTTGAAATTTGTTGCCCAAACAATAACTGTGCAACAAACGGCGAGGACAATACCTAAACCGAACACTAAAATTCGGCTGAAACGAATATAGCCTTTCAATTCCGCTAGTCTGTCCGGCGATAGGTAAGTGGATACAAACCTCAAAGATGCAACGGAAAGCCCGAGGATTGCCACGACGGATAACAGCTGTGCCAGACCCAGCGAAAAGGAAACAGCGCCATAACCGGATTTCCCCAGATACCGCGCAAAAAACAAATGAAACAAGTACCGAAGGCCGACACCGCTCCCATGCAAAACAACTGCAATGGAAGCTCCCTTCAAGAGTAACTTTTTTAGTTCATTGCCTTCCTGTACCGGAAACAACCGTCTTAAGAGATGTCCGAACATAGAGCACTTTCTACTTTCTTTTCGCGAAACGTCACACCGGTTGTCTCTTTGCACTTCTGGATTCTTGACCGCACGTAAAGCCGTAAATAACGAACGCCAAAAAAGCGTACCGGTATTGCATTTCCAAAACTCAATCCTTTATTCATAACCCAGGATCCCTGGGAGGTCACCGGCTTTTCGTTGGAAATAAACGCTAACCTTATCGTTAAACTTCTCTCGCCAATCTCCGGAAATCCCTCTTCTATATTTGGCAGTTTCCTCTTCTTGCCCTTTGCGCCGGCCCGTCACGCTCACGAGAGAGTGATCGTGGATGACACTGTGCATTAGCCGATCCGGCATGCAGATGTCACAGTGCGCGAAAAGCTCTTTTACAAAATGGTCCCCGCGCGAGCCCGTTAAATCTTCGAACCTGAAGATACGGATTCGTGTATCATCTTGGTCCTGGCCTGCCCAGGAACGCAAGGCGTCAAATCGACCCAAAGATTCCCAAAGGTCGATCACATATAGAAGCCCTTCACTCCGGGAAAGATTTCTCAGCTCTTTTCTGCGTTCCCGAACATTAGGATTCGGCGGATGGCTGTAGCGCAAAGAGAAATAAGACGAAACCACCAAATCACGGGGATCCCTCATCACAAAAAAGGCCCGGTAAACATCAGGCTTCGGAATTTTTTCAAAAATATCGTACCCGATATAGAGAGGACTGACTATAGTTCGCTCAGGGAAAGGGTTAGAAAATACGCGATCTTTGATCGGCCGTGGATCCACACCAGAAAAGTGTTCTTTTTGGTAAGAAAAAGGGTATAATCCGGTGTATCGATATGTGCGCGGATCGCAAAGCATCCGGCGGATCCATTGGCTGCCCGTTTTATAAATGCAACAGTGATAGATATTTCGAATTGAAGAACGTTTTTCGACACGAGAAAGACTCGCAGTTATCTGAACTAGCTTGTATTTCAGTTTGCCGGGTAAAAACTTCCGTAGCCAGCCGATATAATTCATTCTTGGGAAAAATCCAGGAAAATGTATGGTTTCTTGCCCGCGCAGGAGGGCGATTGGCCCAACAAGCGAACAGCCACGCGCAACTTCCCCCAAAAATCTCTCGGCATCGTCCGCCAACCGGCGTCGGTGCGGATGCCTTTGGATTCGGCAATTTCTGTGAGTTTGGACGGGGTTTTCATGGGGGTTTCGATGCTGGAAGTTCTAAGTGAACGGAGAAACGGACTGGACTGGGTTCTAAGTTCTAAGTTACAGGCACACGACAATTATCACACGGAGGCGCGAAGACGCAGGGAACGGCGGACGGCCAGAGGTCAGATGTCAGAGGTCAGAGATCAGAGACCAACAATAGACGACAAACAAACAACGGCAAAAACGACGCGAGTCTAATTATAAAACAGCAGTACGACAGTAGAATACAATCTAATACTGACTGCATGCCGTTACGTTGCTCGCCATTATCACGAAATCCTTCTTTGCCGTTCGCCGTTTGTCCTTCTGTGCGTCTCTGCGGGAAACAATGTCGTATCCCGCCGGGGTTTATGCTCATCCAGCAGCCTCCTCGGCCGTTTCATCTTCTTTTCTCGCCCACTCCATCGCCAAAAACTCCAAAAACGACGCCAGAAAGATGAAGAAAAAGAACGATAGAAAACCGGTCCCCGCCACGATCATTTTCCGGTCCGGCTCGCTCGGTTTCACGGGTACCACAGCTCTGTCTCCCAGTTTCAAACCCTGGGTCCGGCAGGCCACCTGAATCGAAACGTCATCGTATTTCGCCGACCACCGTATGTAACGACGTTCTCTCAGCGACCTCTCGCGCTCAAGTTCGCCCTGTTTCATCTCTTTCTCGTGCAAATCCTGCTGCAAACGGACCGCTTCAGCGCGCAACCTCTCAACATCCTTCTCGATCGCCGCTGCTTCCGGAATCAGATCCGAGACGGGAATACCATAGGCCTCCCCATCGCCAAGATGCCGAGACGCCAACTGCATATATCCCAGAACCCGAATTTGCGCCAGACGATTAGAAATCTCGTGCTGAACCAGCTCTATCTCAGCGGTTTTCTCGAACCGCAGCAAATCCATCTCGGCCTGTTCGAGTTGCCGGCGTGCCTGGTCTACCTTTTCCTTCAAAACCTGTCGACGCTTATCTGCCCCTCTGGTCCCGAGTTCCGTCGCCTGTTCCACGGCCCGCTCCGCTAAAAAATTCGCCAGGTCCCGGGCCAGTTCTGGATCCTGCAACGTCACGCGGACGGCGATAAGCTGGCTCCCCCGCACCGGCTGGGCCGAAACTCGTTCCCTCAACGCCTGCCATGTAAGCTCATGGGGTGAATCGTCAACACCAAGTTTTTCTATCGCCTCACGTAGAATTTCCTGACGCATGACAATCCGCTGATACGTCGTCCCCAGGTTCTGAATAGTCCTGGGGCTGAGGGCCTGCGTTTCTCGATCGCCGGGGATGATCGATCCTTCGATCAGCAGTGTCGCTTCAGCCTGGTATTTTTCCGGCAGCCTCAGTGCGACCACGATGGCCACGCCCGTGCAAAGAATTATCCCCAGCACCACCATCCACTTGCGTTTTCGTATAGCGCGCACGTAATCAATTAAGTCCATCATACTCTCCTGCAATCGAGGATATTAATGCCGTCTGTTCCATTCTCGTCGAAAAAACATCGCCCTGAAGAGAAATGGCCACTATTATAGCAAAAATCAAACAAAAGTCAGCAGTTGAAGGGAAGACGAGAGAGATATCAGAGGTAAGTAACGCTCCGACGGCCATTCGCCGTAAGAACGGACCGAAGGGAACAACTACCGGCTCGCTTCTCCTTTCCTCGCTGCCACTGACCTCTGACGTCTGAGATCTGATATGGTGTTCGCCGTCGCTTTCATCTGTGTTCTTATCGCTGTCCTCTATCTTCTACCCATTCCGCGTACGCAGGATTTCTGTAAATATAAACATTCCTCTCGGGATCGTGGTAAATTACCGTCCAGCTGTTTTTTTGCACGTATCTCTCCATCCAGGTGACGCCGGATCCGAGCAGTCGGAACGTTGTAAAATCTGTCTCACGACATGTCTGCATTTCCGCCAGAATGTGGGGATCTGAGCCTACCCGCATCAGGCCAATTCGTTCTTCCTCGCAATCGAACCGCTGATCTGCCTGCTTCCCCAACTGAAATCTCAGGCCCACCTGAACATCACCGATTTCTATCAGCCTCCCCTTCCCCAAGTTCGCCTCAAACCATCCCGCCTGACATCGAACATTCCCGAACCGGCTCACCGCTGGATCGATGGCAAGATATCCGACCACCGCCGTCCCATCACCACCCGACGCTCCCTCTTCCTGCTGGAGGAATATCGAGAAACCTTCTTTATCAATTGAACAAAGCCGTGACAGCACGAGAGACTTTTTATCGAACGCCTGAATACTGGTGAAAACGATCGGTCTTTCCTCAAATTGACGACCAAATTCCACTCGTTGAGCCGAATTTAATTCGTCCGCGTCAATTTCAATCAAGTCGGCGGCCAACACAAGATTCCCATCGATTGTCTGCTGACCCCGTTCAATTGCCAGCCATCGAACGTCTTCCCATGTATGCCCTCCGTCAAAGTGTGCGCATTCGAGGAAACATACCTCAAAGCCAGACGTCGAAACGTTGCGGAGCCGTAGCGCTCCCGGTTGCCTCCCATGGAAACTCGGTGCGGAAGTCACCACAACGGGGCTGTCGCTGAATTCTTCCTGAAACTGTATCGCTCTCCACCTGTGATTCACTTTCGCCGTCCCGCTTTCTACCAGAATATCGGGCAGAGACACTTCACGCGTAGCTTCACCTTTCCCGCTGCCGTTATCCAGGTCAATGATCTCTTTTTGCATTATTGCGTATTTTACTTCCCGGAGATCTGAGGACATTCTCGGCGCCGTCCACCTGGCACTAAAAACCGGCAGATACTCCATACCTGCGTAATAAACCGGCTGGGAATCGTCGGAGAACACAAAACCATCGTAGTCCGGATCGTAGCGTTTGAGCCATTGACCGGCACGTTTTTCGTGAATGCGGTGAGCACGAACCGGCTTGTCCAGCATATCGACGAGATTCCCGCCGACCAGCATAAAAAGAATCAGACCCATAAATAGCTCTTTACGCATGTTCTTCAACGAAAAGTAGAGAATCACTGACAAGACAACGAGTAACCATGGGAGAACTGGATGGTAGCAGCTTTCAGGAATCACCGAGCCGCCCAATTCAGACATCCCAATGATAACCACAATAACGACAAACAAGCCCATAAAAGGCCATTCCCGCGTGTCTTTCAACAGTTGATAAAGACCCGTTGCCGAGACAACAATAAGCAACGGGAAGACCGGTTGGTAATAGCGTTCAGAAATGGCCGTCCCCCCTGACAAAGACATTCCAGAAACGACCAGGAAATAGGCGATGGGCACCACAAACAGAATAGCGAACAAACGGCCTTTTCCGCGCACGCATCGGGGCCAGCGCAAAAAACAGTACGCGCACCCTATCACCCCCGGGACGTTCAGCATGTCCACTATTCGGTCGACATGGCAGAGAAGGTTATCCACAATATTCATGGTCCCGCCCTGTTCTCGATACGTTTCTCAATGAACTCGCCCGCCTTCGCTTCTCTGGAGATCTGCCACTGGTTAACAAGCCAAAGGCCGCTTTCTTTCCTCATCCATAAAATGTAGGGGATTTCCAGCGCAAGAAAGACGGTGCTCATGACCGCACAGAGGGCTATTCTCTTTTTCCAATTGATTGAACCGGCCAAAAAAAGGATAACAAGTCCGCATCCGATTGCCGCAACAATTGCCTCAACCCTCGTGGCGAAAGCCAGGAACAAAATCGCCCCTGCCAGAGCGACGCTCAAATATTTTCTGTCTTCCTCCTGGATCACCCGCAAGACGAGATACAGTGCAAACGCAATTAAGAAAGCGACCAAGACCTCGCGATACACCGACGCAGAGGCCCGCGCGAATTCGGAGTGGACAGCCAAAAACAATGCCGCCATAAGACCGATCCCTTCTTTCTCGAGCAGTCGTCTGGCAATCGCATAGCCGAGCGGGACGAGCCCTACTCCGGCGGCCGCTGAGACAAGTCGCAGTGAAAGCACCGCATCCCCGGTCACGTGCAGCAAAATGCTTCCGAGGAAAGGGAAAAAAAACAGGTGCGGATTGAGCGGATAGTAAGGCCACAAAAAATCACCCCGCATACCGGCCAGGAGCCCATCGGACGCCATCTTCCTGGCCGTTTCCGCGTAACGCCATGCATCCGAGTTAATGCCCTGCGCCGTGAACACAAGGTAGAGGCGCAAACCGGCGGCGAGCGCTACGATTACCCAGAGCGCATAGCGCGCGGTTAGGATTGATCCCTGGTTGTCATTCTGTTCCTCAGGCATAATTTCCGATACGAGCTCGGTATCCCTTTTCTTGTCAGCCCGGTCCGGTTCCATTTGTAATCTTTCTCAGCCCGCAAAGTTAGCTATTTAATAAAGATACAACACGCCCGGAGCTATAGTAAAGCCAAAACGATAGCGCCTTTTTTCCGGAACTATTTAACTGTTCATCCCCAGACCATTTGTGCTCCCTCCCAGAATTGTGGAGAATAATGAGGGTTTCTGGCAAGCTGACAACAACGATGACAACAATGAGAAGAAAAGATTCAACCCAAAAAACTCTTGAAAGCGGTGAAGTGTTTCCTCTCCGGAAACTATTTGTGCCCCTTTTGCTGATCGTTACGTTCCTCTACGCGCTCGCCTTAAACGATAAATGGCGGTTTCAGCGTGATAGCGCCGTTTACATGGGTTTAGGACGTTCGATCCTGGAAGGCAGGGGCTACACTTTTAACTACGCGCCACATACCATGTACCCTCCGGGACTGCCGGTGATGGTGGCGGGAACGGGTGCTATTTTTGGTATTCCAGACGAACTTTCCGACAGTTTTCTTGCGTATAATTTGCTCATAACACTCCTGGGATTGGGGTGTATCCCACTTTTTTACCTGATCCTGCGCGAACTCAATTTGCCTCCTCCGGTTATGGCAATTGCGTTTTTGTTCTTATGCTTTTCACGAACGCTTTATTATTATTCCGTTCACATTATGTCAGACGTACCTTTCACCTTTTTTGCCCTTGCGGCACTTCTATTAGGACTCCTAATGCTACGATGGGAAGGCTGGAAATCCTGGGCCGCGTGCGCGGGGGCAGCACTCATGATCGCAATTGCAAGCAACATACGCCCTGTGGGACCTCTTCTGCTTCCGGCGGTGCTGGGGGGACTCTGGCTGCACCGGAAAGCCTTCGGAAAATGGAAAGGAAATCTGGGGAAAAGCGTCATTTTATTTGTTCTCCCTGCTGTTCCCCTCATACTCTTCATATTCTGGGCCGATTCGGCAAGACCGGGGGGCTGGAAACATTATTTCCACGCAAAGTTGAACGTGGGTCGATTCGCGTGCTTTTTTAGACACTTTTTGGGACAATTTGGTAACAACCTCAGGGCTCTAAACGATACACTTATGGGAACGGACATCGCCCGGATAGTCGGTCTCATATTGGCTTTGATTATGTTGGTCGGGTTGATCAGAGCATTCAAAAATGGTGAACGACAACTCAGTTTGTTCGCCCTTCTGCTAATGGCAGCTATATGGGCCGGGGGTTGGAGCCTGGGGCGACGCTATCTTCTGCCGGCAATTCCAGTTATGTATTATTGGCTGGCTTCGGGCGGGACGGCCATCGGGGAATTCCTGAAAAAACGATGGGCTTTCTGGACTCCGTCGAGAACTCGGCGACTCGCTTATATCACCATTGGATTGGTTGTGACGGTGAATCTGGTGCGTATCGGCGATGTAATCATCGAACAACGCGGGCAATTCTACTCGGATATTGAGGAGGGGAAACTGGCCAGCTACAAACCGGTCTTTGCCTGGCTGAGAAAAAATGGATCCGGCAAAGAAACAGTCGTCGGTGGTTACGAACGTACAATCATCCACTATTTTACCCGCGTCAAAAGCAGGTACTTGAAACGCAACACCCGACATTTTACCGAAGCACAGGCTTTGCGATGGCTGAGAAGCGTTGACTTTCTGGTAGAAGACCAAACACAACCCGAAAGCACCGGCGGTCAGAAAATTCTCACCAACGACAGCCCGGTAATACTGCGACAAATCGATGTCGGCGGTACAGAACAGGTAAAGTTGCTTCGCGTGGTGTTCACGAATTCTCCCTGAACAGTTTCTTCCTTCCGAATTCCGTCTTACTGCTTCTGAAAAATTTTCGATTGGTATGAACAAAGGGCTGTACAGACTATGGTTGCGGATCGTATTTGGCACAGAGAATTTGCCACGTTCCGAGAATGGTCAAACTCCCGGATGCCATCAGTATTGGTACTACGCATCATCCCTGGCAATTCTCGTCGGCCTTTTGCTGCGACTTATACATTATCTCCGCAATTGTTCCCTGTGGCTCGACGAATCAAAACTCGCCTTAAATCTTGTTTGGCAACCATTTATGCGTTTGCTCGGACCGTTGGCCTACCATCAGAGCGCGCCCGTAGGCTTTCTATGGACCGAAAAGGTTATCGTCAAATTATTGGGCGGGTCGGAACTGGCCCTTCGTCTGATTCCGTTTTTAGCCGGAGTTGCAAGCTTGCTCCTGATCGGGAAACTCGCAATAAAATACTGCGGTCCCCGAGCCAGTTTCTTTGCAATTTCTTTGTTCGCCATCGTACCATCCCTGATCAACTATTCAGCGGAAGTTAAACAGTATTCGACGGACGTCTTGGTGAGCATACTCATCCTGTTATCGTACGAAAGACTGATCAAGAAAACTCCCTTTTGGGCCTCACGAATTTATCCGCTTCTCCTGGGATGCGCCGCCATTTTCTTTTCACACCCGGCGGTATTCATGCTGGCCGGGTTGGGTCTCGCTGCTCTTCTGTATCATACTGAACGAAAAAACTGGCGCGCCTGCGCAGAAATGTGCGGCATCGGGTTGATTTGGATTGTACTTATTGGTCTTAACTACTGGCTATTCCTCAAAAGGTTTACACACAGACAGGATTTGCTCGATTACTGGGGCGAAGGATTCCCCGCCTTTAAATCCGTCCCTGCGACGGCGGAGTGGATCAGATCAAGTCTTACAGATGTTTTTGAACGAACAATGGACCTGGATCTTGCTTTCGCAAGCGTGCTCGTATTTCTGATCGGGACTTACCGGGGGATAAAAGACAGCAAAAGATCTCGCGCTGCGGCTCTTCTTCTGCCCTGGTTCTTCTGTCTTATAGCTGCTTCAATGCATCTTTATCCCTTCAAAGGCCGGCTTATTCTCTTTCTCATTCCATCGGTTGTAATATTCACAGGGAAAGGGCTGGCAGTCATGCTACCGGGGGGCAAAAATAAGATTCTCACAGCTGCAGGGATTATAGCTATATGTCTGGTTTACGGAGGCGCAATTGGAACGATGCTTGACGATGGCATCGATGGCGCAGAGGATGAAATGCTGCGACCTGTTTTCCGGCACATTTCACAAAACGATACCGGAGAAGATATTCTCTATCTGTATCCCTACTGCTCTCCGCAGTTCAGATACTATGAAACCGTATATAATTTTGGCGTTGAGGCAGAAATGATCATCCCCAGGAAAAGCGCCCGCCACCGGCAACGATTGAGAAAATATCTGCGGGATAATAAACGTGTCTGGGTCGTATATCCAGACGATCGTGAAGATATGCGACCAATTGTGGAAAAAGCACATCAAGGAGCGGGAAATATGCACCACCATTTCCAGGCCGGAAATAGCGGAACTTATCTCCTGGTTCCTCAGCAAAACTAAACTCAACCTCCCGGCGTATCTCCCATCTGGATCCTTAACCCACGAAATTCCACTGTAAAATAGTTGCAATTAAAATTATTGTGTCATGCGCTTGGCGCAGAGCTAAAATTGGCGGAATCTTTCGTGGAACGAAAATGAATTGGAAGCCCTGAGGCGTTGCCCGTGAGCGGAGTTTCTGGGGAAAGTTTCGACCAAACGACTCAGACATCTTTACGCGGAGTCCACGGCAACGGTAATGCCGAATGTGCCGGCGCAACCCGAGACGGATGTCGAAGGGGTCGGAATGATGGCCATGCGCCGAAGCTTCTTCTTTCTGAACCTTGTCGGCAAACTGTTGATGGTCGGCGGGGGCATTGCTTTTTTACGTCTTCCTGACCCATCTTGCGTCGCCAAAACGGGCCTTCGCAACTGTGCTGCTGTCGGATCTTCTCTGGCGGTAGAGGCGCCCCTCCTACGTCTTGAGTTCCGAGTGTCTTTTCGTCCCATTGCTGGGTGCGATGTTCCGACAAATCCGCAGCAATTTCCGGGCGCATCGCCTCCACGAGAACGTGCGAGCTCGCTTTGGCGACTCTTCAGCAAGCTTTTCATATTCTGTACGGTCTTGAACCAGCCTGTCGACGCCATTCGATATCGCGTCTACATCCAGCGGGTCTACAAGAATCCCGGCTGAGCCTACTACCTCAGGAAAGCTGGAGGTATTGGCCGTCAGGACGGGAGTGCCACATGCCATGGATTCAATAGTCGGGAGACCAAATCCTTCAAGCAAGGAAATGAATGTCAATGCTTTTGCCCCCTTATAAAGCCCGGGCAAATCCGAAGCGGGGACATATCCCAGAAATACAACCCGGTCCGACACCCCCAATTTTCGGGCATACTCGGGAAGAGGAGGAGAGGTCCGGCTATCTTCACGACCGGCAATCGCCAGCTTGTAACCCGCCTGCCCGGCTTCAGATTGAGCAAATGCCGCGATCAACCGGTGCAGGTTTTTGCGCGGTGCCTGATCGCCAACATACAGAAAATAATCTTCGAGACCGTACTTCCCGACAATATCCCCGGCAGAGACATCTGTATGAAAGACATCCGGGTCATACCCCAGGTAAACCGTCTGCACCTTGTTGCCCTGTGCCGCAAAATTCTGCAGGATGTCCTGTCGAGTGAACTCCGACAAAGCAACAACTGTTTCGCTCGCGTCAATGATTCGCGGCAAGGCGTGCAGATAATAAGGTTTAACCCACCATTTCATCCTGGAAAAATGCAAAGGAATCAGGTCGTGCACAACCGTCACCTGCGGTGCCGGAGGGCGCACCAGTCCATGCATGGGGGAGGTGCTCACGCAAACATCGACCCCTCGCTGTCGCATAAAGTGTGGCAAAAGCATGTGATTTCCGATTACTCGTAAAACATTGGTGAAAATTCCCTTTCCCTCCGGCACAGGCACTTTCACAAGGTTTTCGTTCACGGATGAACTGCAATTCGAGACGAAAACGTCGACATCGACTCCAAATTCTATCAGCCGGCGCAGAACATTTCTCGTATAGACTCCCAATCCCGTGGGATGAGACATCATTGCAATCGCGTTGAATCCTATTTTCATGGTCTTGAGACCCTGTGTTGGGTGCGAATACGAAATGGTGCTGACAGTTCAGCCGCTGTCCGAGGCCGAACTTCATGCTGACGATTCCCATACTCTCAGGCCAAACGGACAGATATTGGTCCGGATGTACCGGAAGCTGGGATCCTTCGATTCGATTGCTTCCAACATCTCCCGCTTTTTCGTTCTGTCGGCCGGGCCGAGAACGGTCACTGATCCGCCATCGCCTCCCGCGCCGTTAACTTTCCAACCAGGAGCTCTGCAAACCACGTATCGGTCCATCCGCCGTTGTCACAAATCCTGACGGGAGCCACGCTATTCACTCGCCGGGCAGAACTGCACTCTTTTGTCACCCATCACCCTCCAGAGATTCAGCTCCCATTGTCTTCCTTTTACAGACGGGTTATGCTCACACTGCAGGTGTTTTCGGACCTGCCGGCGTAAGGGCAACTCCGACAGAACGACACCTCTTCCACGCGGTCTCGAATCGTCCGCCTCACCCGCCGGGCACGCCCCCCTTTCCATATCTTTCGGAACGATGTTCCGGAACCGAACTGACCGTATGGCTCGCTCGCCTTAACATCCTGGCAGCAACTGACAACCGTCCCGTCGACCAGCATTGTTGGAAAGATGAAAGGTTTCTGGCAGATAAAATCGTTGCCAGGTTCCTGGCCCCCGTCTTCATATCCGAAGGGATCGTAATCTGTCCCTTCAGGAACCATATTTTTATGAACCTTTTCGGCGTTCTCTACCGGTGATAGTGTTCTCAATGCGAGGAAATCAAAAGCGTTTTCGCGGGCAAAAGCTTCAAGCTCCGGCAATTCATGCTGGTTGTGTTTCATCACGATATAGCGCATGTGCAGATAGGGCCGTTCTTGCCCCGCCTCGTGCCGGGCCTCGGCCAATTCTTGCACCCCGGTAAGAATTTTCTCAACATCCGCGCCAACCCTGTAAACTGAATTTGTCTGATCCGTTAATCCGTCAAGCGCAACGATCAAATGTAGAGGAGGGTTTTCAAGCAACTGATCCCGCACCTCCGGCTCATAGAGCTTCATCCCGTTGGTAGAAATGACCGTATTGACCCCGTACTGATGGGCTATTTCAACCGCTCGTCCAAATTCAGGGTGCAACAAGGGTTCGCCCCACGCCCACAGAAACACATCAAGAAGATAGGATCCGACTTCTCGCATAAGATTTTCAAAAAGGGTCAAATCCATCATTCCACGCTCTCGCTCAAATTCCCCCCTTCCCGCCGGGCAGACCGGACACCGGAGGTTGCAGACATTCGTCAGTTCCACCTGCATCCGCAACGGCCAGCTCCATGGATCCGAACGCCGCCACAGCAGGTTAAGCCCCGAAGCCATCACATTCAGGCGTTTCCGAAAAGACATTTTCCGCACGTGCATCGGCATGAGATCAAACGTGTAATCATATCGTCCCTCCACCAATATGCTCCACGCCAGACGGGGAAAATCGAGCAGGTATTTCTTGCGAACACTTGATTTCATAGAGTCTTAATCTCTCCCTGTTGTCCCCGGACAAATGCACCGATGATAAAACCGGCCGTATAACAAATCCAGTAGGTCACCACCAGCGGCAGGAGCAAAAGAAAGTCAAGTCGGCTCTTCCACCCGGCGTGGCGCAGTCTCCAGCAACTGAGCACCAGCCGACAGGGAACGATCAGGGGAGCAGCCCAGAGGTGCCGGGCCAAAAAAGCGCCTCTGACTCCCCCGCTGCGGCGCACCATTCCTGAGCCCTTACCCAGATTCCACATGCGCCGAAAAGAACCACAGAAAGTCGGGAGGTCAATGTGGGTAACCTTCGCCTCCGGTTCCAGCAGAACGTTCCGCCGTTCCGGGGGCAAATCGTTCATAAGATTCGTCTCTTCCGCACCGTATACACCCTCAGCGAACCGAGCTCCTGTTTCCCGGGTCAGGAGCCTTGAGACGCACATGTTGGAGCCCAGAGGGCCAGCAGCTTGCACCTGCCGACCGGGCAAAGCCCGCCCGATCTCCGCATAGACCATCGCGCGAGCCCATCCCTGCGCATACGGTCCCGGCACAGTCCAACCATTCACCAAATTCTCCTGTGCCTCAAAGCAGGGAGCCGTGAGGCGCCTCAACCAATCGCGGCCAGGAACACAATCTCCATCAATAAATACAAGATAGTCCCCCCGAGCCGCCATGATACCCTCATTTCTTGCCCCGCCAGGTCCACGAGCAGACGTGCAATATACAAGCCGAACATCCGGGAAGAAACGGCGAACTATACCCGCAACGTCTCCCCGACGCTCCGTCACAACCAGAACCTCCCGCGGCAGCTCGCACTTCTGGTCCCGAAGACCCTCCAGGCAACGGCGCACCAGCCCGGCTTGCTCCCCCACAGCCGGCACAATCACAGACACATCGGGACCGCCTTCGTCAACAACCCGGCTGACATCAGTGCAGGCGGTTTTTTGAAGTGGTGGCATCAGTTTGACTTTCTCTTTGAGTTTTATGACAGAGACATTTCGTACGGGAGGACTCTTTCCAAATCCGGTTCTTGGCCCAGCGCCACCCGTTCAATCATTTTTGTTACATCGATCATATCCGAGAGGAGTTCATCACGGCGAGTTTGCCATCGGCCGGCGTCATAGTCACGCAGTATCTCCGTCCCCCGCTCGATCGCAGCCTGTTCTTGTTCCGGGGTGAAATTGCTCACCAAACCATACAGCTCCTCCTGTTCATCGGTATACCCCCTCCCGAGGGGGTCGACAAAAACGCCCGGGACCCCGAGCACCGCTGCCTCAGAGCACATCGTCGCACTCTCTCCGAACATCAGCGATGCAAAAGCCATCAAATCATGAATCCGGGAGACGGGCAAATCGAGTCTGTACTGCTCGAGGCCTTCGGGCAATGGTCCCTCGCAGGAGATGAAAACCGGCCCAAATTTGTTGAGTCTTTTGACCGCCTCGATTCTACCCTCCTCGGAAAACCCATGTCGTCCGATATCGTGGGCGGCCCCCCAACCCACAAAACGGACCACGGAAAAGGTCTCCCCTTCGCCGAGACCGACCGCCTTCAGCACGGTAGAATCCGGAGTGAAATACTCGGGGTGAAGATACGCGAGTTCGTGATACCCGCTGTAGCGTCGATGGCGCCACCGTATCGGTTTTCGGTAGCAGCGAGGCACGTGGACGCAGGTCGCGAAAGGATAGGCCAGCATATTCGAAAGCGTGGCATGTTCGGTATCATAAAAAACGTGCGTCGGAGTACCGGTCAGGAACCCGATCAGGCTGACGCAGGTCCCCGCAACAGCCAGTATCCTGTCGGGTTTGTAATCCCGCACAATCCCCAGCAGTCGCCACCAGCGATAAAGCAACTCACATCCCAGGTGGAAAAGACCGGCGCGCGCCCTTCCGAAAATCTCCACTTCCAGCTCATACTCTTCGGCGAGTTTCGCAAGTATATCCTTATCGCGCCCCGTGATTTTTACGCTGTGCCCTTTCCGGCGCAAATGGGCCACCGCATTCCGGAATATGTGCACATCAGCGGGATGCTGGAAATCGATCAGTATTTTCACTGTCTTCTCTTCCCACAGCCAGAACGATTCGAACTGCTGTTATTCATCAAAAAGACACCGCCGAGCGGCCGGTTCGCCTCACCCGCCGGGCTAAATCTCTCTTTTCATTTGTGATGATACAACAAAACAGGGCAAAAGTCCTGAGTCTATCCCAAAATTTCCCCTTTGACATTCCTGAGAGATAGTGTCGGACAACTCGACTGAACCCGATTTTGCTACTGGCGCATTATGCCTCTGTGACGCGCCCCGGCGGGCATCTTCTGCAGATTACACTTCGACATCCGGAAGCCATGGGACCAGGCGGTGCATAACGGATGATAGCAAAGCGTTGAAGCTGATTCCGATCAATCCGGTCACGAGTATCCCCGCGTAAAGTTCCTCCATACGCATTGTCTCCCAGGCTCTCCATACCATCGCACCGAGCCCCCGGCGGGCATACACCAGTTCCACGGCTACGGTGACCACCAGCGCACTGTTAAAACCCAGCCGCGTTCCCGTCAATGTCATGGGCAGGCTACCGGGCCACACAACCCGGCGGAAGATTTTGAGGGGGCCGGCTCGGAAGTTCCTGGCGACTTCAAAATGTTCTCCGCTGATTTGTTTAACCCCGTTCATGCTATTTATCAGAACAGGGAAAAATGCGGCAAGGGCGATCACCGCCACTTTGGAGGTGTCGCCGATCCCTAAAAACGCCATGACAAGCGGCAAAACAGCAATTTTTGGAATTGGGTGAACCAATCCGACGAGTGGATCAACCACGGACCGCAGCCGCCTGGACCAACCCATTCCCAATCCCAAACACAAACCCGTGACTCCGCCCAACCCAAACCCGATGAATAGCCGCGCCAAAGTAACACCAGCGTTCAATGGTAACTCCCCCGATCTCAATAGTCGCACGACACACGCGACGGTCACTGTTGGTGCAGGGAAAAAAGCCGGTGAGAGCAATTCAAGCCGAGCGGCACATTCCCACAGAACGCCCGTAACAAAAATTATGGCCGCCGCTATGAGTCCCCCTCTCCAGTGAAATTTGGTCTCTTTATCCGTTGTGGTTACTGGCGCGTCCACGATGCCCTCCTCACTTCCTCTTCTATCTGCGACCATATATGATGAATCGTTCGGAGGGCTTCCGGAGCTTCAAGCACATCCGGTTCCCGCGGTCGTTCGAGGGGGATGGCAACTGTATCTCGAATTTGGGCCGGGTGGTCTGTCATAACAAGCACTCGATCACCCAGCAGAACCGCTTCACGTATGTCATGGGTAACATACAACACAAGTTTTTGGTTTTCTTGCCAGATACGGAGCAGTTCCTCTTGCAGTATAATTTTGGTTTGAGCATCGAGCGAACCAAAAGGTTCATCCATAAGCAATACATCTGGTTCAGCTATAAAAGCACGGGCAATATTCGCCCTCTGTCTCATACCGACAGAAAGCTCATGCGGAAGGTTTTCAGTGCAACGCTGCAATCCGAAACGGTTGAGGTACTGACGCGCTCGGCGCCGACGATCCTTTTTCCCCACTCCCCGGCATTCCAGAGGAAACGCAACGTTGTCCACCACCGTCATCCAGGGGTAAAGCGCATGTTGCTGGAAAACCAGCGCCGTTGTGGGATCCTGTTCGTATTGGTGGTTCCGGAACGAAATTGTTCCGGAGCTGGGAGATTCCAGCCCGGCTATGATTCTGAGCAGAGTTGTCTTACCGCAACCACTGGGACCGACCAGGCATAGAAACTCCGAGTCCTCGGCATCGAAGGTAACGTCATCAAGTGCCGGCACAGGACCATTCGCCGTATCAAATGTTTTGCTTAGATGTCGGCTTTCAAGAAACATCTCGATTTTCTTTTCAAAAATGGTAGCGTTTTCCGTCGCCTTTTACTCGTGCTTTCGCCTCTTCTGCAATTCGGGGCTTTCCAATTTTTCCCGGGCATATTCAACGAACTGAGTATCAAGGTATTCTTCAGATTTCAGCACCCGCGTGAGCAGTCCCCGCTTATGGGCCCAGGCTTGAAAATTTTGAATGCTCTCGACATTGATACTGGCGTCGTTTCGGATAAAAGGCCAACCCGCTTCCTTCAAGAGTTCTTGGTCCAGCCCTGTAGCTCGTTCCAGGACCTTCAGGTTGCGTTTGGTTTTACCTTCGTTATACAGCCGAATGCCTTTCATATATGCAATCATGAAACGGCGCCCCAGTTCCGGTTCATCTCGAACTAATCGCGGCCCGAAAAGAATCGTTGCATATTGGTAACCCGGCATAGTCTCGTAGTCTCTGCAGGCAATTATGGAGCCCCCGGCTCTCCGAGCTCGCGCGATCCAGGGCTCACCCGTCATAAGGCCATCAATTTTTCGGCTCTTGAGAGCGTCGATGCCGGAGGAAGGATGTATGTAGACGAACCGCACATCATTCACGTTGACGCCCAATTTCTTCAGACTTCGATGGGTAAACCAAATACCGTTCGTATCGGGAGGTGCGGAAATCCGCAACGGCTTGATTTTTTTCAGTTTTTCCCCCAGGTCTCCCCCGGCAAGATCGTCCCGCACAAGCAATGCCAGATAGGGAAGGGCTTCAGTAGACATATTGCCTTTGTCAGCGACCAGACGGATCTCAAGATTACTATCAATGGCATTGAAGATTCCCAAACTGATACTGCCCGCCGCCACATCAAGTTTGCCCCGAGCCAGGGCGGGAAGTGCATGTGAGGATCTTTTGACGTGAACCAATTCCACCTCAAGACCTTCTTCCTCAAAAAAACCCTCTTCGCGAGCGATATGGATGGGTGCAAAGCTCAGATACGGCAAGGCAACAACCCTCAAGGTGGCTTTTTCTTGACCTGAAGATTCCGGTTTTTTGCAACCTGCTAAAATTACGGTCAGCACAAGAATCCCCAGCACTATTTTTTTGGTAATCTTCATCCTGCTTTCCTTTTCCAGATCGTTTGACGCTGCAATTTGTCGGTTATTCAGTCAGGCGTCGCTGTGCCCTCGAAAAAATCTCATCTAAAGACTCCTCTCCATTAGCATAACAGAATTGGACCGCATCCTACCTACAGCGGCTTTCGCCGCAACGGGAGGAGTTTGCCAGCGGACGTCCACAATGGCTCCTGGCTACGCACTTCCAACGAATTGCCTCTTTCCCATATCTGCGCCGCGTACCCCGCCCCTGAATTCCCTTTTCGTAAGCCGTCCAGCAGGACCTGCCGCATCGCTCTTTCATCTTCGATCACTACACGTGGATGCACCAGAAGAACAAGTTTGGTCAACCCCTGCCCATCTTCCTCCTCCATAAGCTGGTAGTCCAATGCCGAGCCTCCGAACCGAGCGGGAAGTTCAGACTGAAGCAACTCGGCGAGATCGGTATGCACAAGCGAGACTCCCTCCCCTGTCAGTTTCGCGAAGCTACGAATCCGCCGAAGATGGAGGTCGAAACCTATTCGCCCAAGCGGACATCCGCAGTCGCGCCGTTCGACTATCGCATAATCATCAAGGCCCGTATTGAGCATCAACTTGCTGGCCGCCGGAGATAAAGTCGTCAGATATAACGCATCAACCGTTCCATCGATCCCCTCGACCGACCTTTTCCGTTGAACGAGAGCGAACGAATCGAGCGCCACATGAACATCGCTGCCATCCAGCGGCTCTGCGCATCCCGAACCGATGCCACCCGCTTCGGTGGTGGCATAATTCGGTATCCATCGGGCGCCTGTTTCATGCATCGTGCTCACTTTCTCCGGCGTTGGGGGCTCCCCGCCCCCGTGAAAAGTCACCCCTTCGAGGCTGAGTCCCTGCTCGGCCGCACCGAGGCAAGCACGAACCGCCATACTTACACCAGCACTTACCACACAAGGACCCTCATCTTCCAAAGTGCTTTTGATCCATTTCAGCAAAGGCCGGGGGCTGGACAGCGAACTCAAGCGAGGTACCGGTATCTTCCCACCAAACAGACGGCTTACAAGTAGAACGTAAAAGAGAATACAACGCCTTTTGAGTGTGCTCTCGCTTAAATCAATTGGCACGAACCACTCACGCGCGGGATTGCCCAACACCACTTGCCTGAGCACGTTGAAGAAACCGGACGACGCCGGGAGGGTGGGCCGCCACGCCGCATAGGGCTGATCAATTATTCCATGGGACTCACATACCAGTATGCGCCATGCGCATTCCCAATAGATCTGTTCCAGGTCCACAGCCACGCGCTTGCCCGCACCGGTGGATCCCCCCGTCCTGGCCGCATAACATTGAGTGAGATATGGGTTGTCGAAATCGTTCGCTGTCACATCGACCTTCACCCCGTTGCGCACAATCGGTTTGTAACCCTTGAATTCTTCAAAATCGATGTAAACCCCCCTCTCGTAGAGCTCCTCCAGCGCATTCTCCAGTCCCTGCTTCAGCACTAAAGAACGCAACCTGGAAAAATCAATCCCGGCCGCACGCAACAGCGGCAGATAGGGACTCCGCGAATAGCCGAATATACCCTTCCTGGCGAGACGAAGAAAGAGTTCCTCTCGGTGTGCCAGTCTCCATCTGACCGCCTTCTGTGCCTGCGAAACGGTTATACGTTTGCGAAGGAAAGGACCCAGACCGAAACCGAAACGGCCGTACATAAGTATGCGCTTCAACACATCAATCCTCTGAAAATCTCGTCGGGACCCGTTACCGTGCCGTTTCCTCCGTGACCTCCCGCATGAAGCGAAACATGCAAGAAAACTCTCATTATACAGCAGGATACCGGGACCTCCAACCGTTTGCTGGCATATTGCCATTCGGAGGGTTTTAAAACCGCCTCAACACATCACGCCTGTTGACAAATGACCGTGTAAGGTTATCCTCTTTTTTGAGCATACAAATTTGAGTCAGTTAATCAGGTGGCTTGACATGAAACCTGCACATCTATGGGCCGCCAGAGCTCTCATTGGCCTATCACCACCATCGCCTGAAAAGATACATCAGATCCAGGAACGCGCCCTTCGCCAACTCGTCCAACATGCCTATCATCGTGTGCCTTTCTACCGCCGGCTGTTCGACAACCACGGTATATCCCCAAAGGATATCAGGAAACTTGAGGACCTTCCTCGCCTGCCAATCTCGTCACGGAAAAAACTCCAAAACACAAGCCTCTCTGATCGAATCGCGGATGGTATCGACCCTGCCAGTCTCCGTCGCGTAAAGACCAGTGGTTCAACCGGTCAGCCGCTGACGATCTGCAAAACGTCCATAGAAAAGCGGCTCTTCTGGTGTTACTGGAATCGGGCCTTTCACCATTTCGGCGGATCTCTCACCGATCGGCGTACAGGTATTTCAGTGCCCCATCACCATCACCAACGCAACCTGCTGAAACCTCTGATAAAGGCGATGGGTATAATGCGGAGCGAACAGATCAATTGCTGCAAGCCCACAAAAGAAATTATGGCCCAGCTCCGCCGCTCCGAATTCGACATCCTGGTCGGGATGCCGGGTATGATCTATCACCTGGCCGATCGTACCACGAAAAAAGATCGACAGGCCATCCGGCCGAAATATGTGGAGCTCGGCGGTGATACGCTCACCAAACCCATGCGGCAGCGTATCAGCAAGACCTTCGGCGCCCCGGTCCGGCTCACTTACGGGAGCCATGAACTATCTCTTATCGCCTGGGAATGCACCGAGACGGGCAAGATGCATACCTGCGACGATGCCTTAATCGTGGAAATCCTCAAAGACGGGCGTCCCGCAAAACCCGGTGAAACGGGCGAATTAGTCGCTACGAACCTGATCTCCTACGCGATGCCGTTTATCCGCTACCGCCAGGGTGATCTCGTGACCCAGGGTTCCCCCAAATGCCCCTGCGGCGCGCCCTTTGGAACAATCAAGAAGGTGAAAGGCCGGGTTGTCGACTACATCAAGCTGCCCGGAGGGCAGATGCTGCACCCTTTTACCATAATCGGACCGGTCGTATACGAGGCAGGGTGGGTGGCCAAATACCAAATCGTGCAACACAGCCTCAACTCTGTGTCAATCTTGATTCGGCCACTGCGACAACCACGAAAAAACGAATTAGAAACCCTTGAAAGAGCTGTCAGAAAAGCTTTGCAAAACAAACTGCGTTTCAAAATTAAACTCGTCGACAAAATTGCGCAAATCCCGGGCGAAAAATACAGGCTTGTTCGCTCGGAGTTGACCGATGGCTCAACATAAAAAACAAGAAATCCCCCTTTGAAACCGGTGGTAAAAAGCTGGCAACGGACGAGACATCCAAAGAGACGATGCGAGTGCATAGACTCCCCCTCATCGGGCGGATACTGCGCTCCCCTCCTCCGTCCATCCTCATTCATGACCTCTACCCGCTCCCCAGTATTCGGCACGGTTCTTCTCCGGCCGCCGGGTGGCAAAGTTTTGATCAAAGGGCTCTTCTACTGGCACGTGAAGGTGATATTATCTGTCTGGGAACGCATCCCGATCCCCATTTTCTCGACTACCTGAAGGAATTCGATTTTGGGCCGGACAACGAAAACATTTTGGTGCTCAACAAGGGGACGCATCAGAAAACCGGTAAAGATCTTGCCGCAGAACTTCTCAGCAACCCCGGATGCCTGGAACGCCTCTTCAGGTGCCTCCAGGGAACCACAAAGGCCGAAATCTGCCCGTATTTTCCTGCGGAATCCCACTTCGAACTCGCTCAATTGTTGCGGGACACAGGGGGCATTTCGGCCTCAGTTCAGGCCGCTCGTCCAGAAGTTGCGCGCACTGCCGCCGACAAAAGCGTTGTCAGAAAGGCTGCCCGAGATATGCAAGTTCCCCTTGCACCAGGGGCAATAGTGCGCACATCGCCGGAGAAAATTGGTCCCCTCAACGAAGCTGTGCATGAAATGGCCCGCCAGACCGGCAGGGTCCTGCTGCGGGGCACAATCGGTGCTGGAGGGAGTACGACTTTCCTTCTCGAAGAGAACATCCCCGATCTGCAAAAAGTGATCTCAAAAGCCAAACAGACCCCTGATGCATGGCTCGTCGACGTGCACTATAAAATTCGCTGTTCCCCCAACATAGAATTCTTCCTCAATCAGAAATCGGGAAAAGCCACCTGCGTGGGCGTGACCGATCAACGTTTCGATGACAAACTGAACCACCTCGGCAACGCATGGCCGTCCCGAGCGCACACTATGCCTGATATGGTAAAAGCAGGCGCTCGCATGGCTGACTGGTATCTGAATATGGGCGGTAAAGGTTTAGTGGGGATGGATTTTGTGGAATATGAGAACCCCAAAACCGGACAAATACAGTTCTTGCTGGCCGAATTGAACCCGCGGATCAACGCAGCAACGTATCCACTGGCAATCGTCGAGCGCCTGAACCACCATCGAAAGAACCAAGGTCTCCACCCCATAAAAACCTTTTTCTCGGGACACATCGCAACCGGATGCAAAGATTTCAACGATCTGAGAAAGCGTATCGAAACGGTTCTTTACAGGCCGAATAGCCAGAGCGGTCTCTTTCCTTACAACACAGGTGCCCTCTTTGACGGGCACTTCGGGGCGGTTATATGCGCCACTGACAGGAAAGAAGGTGAAGCGATCCTGAAAGAAACGGTCCAACGCGCGAAACCCATGTCAGAAAATCAGGAGCTTTGATATGAAATCAGCACATTTGTTCGCCGCAAGGGCTCTTATGGGCCTGCCGCCCCCATCACCTGAAAAAATACGTCAGATCCAGGAACGCGCCCTGCGTCAGCTCGTCCAGCATGCTTACCACCGTGTGCCCTTCTACCGCCAGCTGTTCGACAATCACGGTGTCTCGCCGAAGAATATCAGAAGTCTTGAGGACCTCCATCGTCTGCCTGTTATCTCACGGAAAGACCTGCAGCAAACAGACATGCCCAGCAGGATCGCGGAAGGCGTCGACATTGAAAAACTCTTTATCGAAAGAACAAGCGGTTCAAGCGGGGAACCTTTGACGGTTCTCAATACGTATCTGGAGCGTCGTCTCTTTTTCGGATACTATACCCGCGTTCGTCGCCATTTCGGTTTAAGAGCAACCGATTCTCTTGTCTCCATTACAATACCTCCGTGCGTGCCAGATGTATGCCTGCCAAAACGCCTGGCCCACTGGCTGAATCTGTATCGGAACAAAAGCATCAACGCCCTCCAACCGACCCGAGATATCCTGCGAATTATGCGCAAGCATCAAATCGATATCTTAGCGGGGATGCCAACCGCGCTTCACGAACTGGCCATTCATGCCACAAGGGAGGATCAGCAGGCGATCCGTCCGAAATGCATCCAATCAGGCGGTGATACGCTGACACCTTCCGTGCAAAAACGCTTGCGGGAAGTCTTCCGCGCACCGGTCCGGCAGGCCTACGGAAGTCATGAATTCAAGCTCATTGCCTGGGAATGCACCGAGACCGGCGAGATGCACACCTGCGATGACGCTCTGATTGTAGAAATCCTAAAAGACGGGCGCCCCGCAAAACCCGGTGAAACGGGTGAATTGGTCGCGACGAACCTGATTTCCTATGCAATGCCCTTCATCCGCTACCGTCTGGGTGATCTCGTGACCCAGGGTTCCCCCAAATGCTCCTGCGGCGCCCCGTTTGGAACCCTCCGGAAGGTGGAAGGGCGGGCGATGGACTACCTTAAACTCCCTGGAGGGCAGAAACTCCATCCCTACGTCGTGCTCTCACCGATCCTCTACGAAACCGATTGGGTCGCGAAATACCAGATCGTCCAGCACAGCCTGAAATCGGCCACCATGTTGATCCAACCGCTACGCGAACCGTCCGAGGCCGAAGTAAGAAAAAGCGAAACACGGGTCAGGAAGGCCCTGGCGGGAGCTCTGGATTTCAAAATAAAAATCGTGGGCAACATACCGCCGAATCCAGGCGGTAAACACCGAATCCTGCGCTTCGAACCGGACAATAAGCCCAAAAGTGCCAGCCAGTAAAGGCCATAGCTGACTTCACTGGATCTATGTCCGCAACATTGAAAATCTCCGCCTTTTTTATTTTTTCTCATCGTGCATTTTGCGCCGCACTCCCTTGAAACACAACACACGCCAGAGGACCAACTTGGCTGTTTTCTCGTAGCCCGCCTTCACCATAGCAGCCCTTGCGGATTGGGTATCAGCCAGAACGACCGACCAGATCCTCCCGTAACCAGCGTCTTTTGCCCTTTTCATTGCCTCGGCCGCAATCGCCGAACCAATTCCGCGTCCACGATATTGCGGATGGACAAACACGCCCGTCACCCAGGCATCGGTGGACTCAACATCCAGGGCTTTTTGTAATACAGGATCCCGTTTCGGCAGGTGGTCGATGACGCAGGCAAACGCCACAATATTACCCTGTCCCACGGCCACCAGAGGGATGCCCTCTCCCCCGGTTAGCCGGTGAAGTGTGGCAGAGCTGCGCCAAAACTTATGGGCGGACAACATCCGGTGCAAAAACTCAACATCTTCCGGCACACCTTTGCGAAATTCAAAGCCTCCGGGCAGGGGACGATTTGGAATCGGATCATGCAGAGAGCGCATCATTAGAATCATCCGTTCCCGCCGGTAGATAAAATGCCAGATAAAAGATTTTATGAAGGCAAGAAGTCCATTGACCTTCAGATAGTCGGCGATTTCATTGAATTCATACCTCATAATTCAGCATCACTCACAGGAAACATATCTACATATTGAGATATCGAGTCGGCCCCCACTCTAACTGAACCCACTCTGGTTAGCAGAGAAACTGGATCAGAATATCCACTTCTACTCGGTCCGGGATGGGCCATAGAGCTTATGCCAGCGACCGAATGTGATCAGGCAGCGCAGCGGAGCGACATGATTCTTTTTCCGGCTCATATGTTCTTCCACCATTTGCTTTGCTCGATCAATATCAATGATGTCAGGCGGAAACGATTCCTCGTCCGCCAGCATCTCCGTCAACAATCGCCGAAACGCAGGGGTGCGGAGCTCTTCGGACCTGTCCGGCCACCCCATATTGCGCCACGTCACAGGAATCAGTCCCAGTTTTCTCCGCAGGCTCAAAGAAGCTTCCTCCACCGCCCTGAACATCCAACCTATGAACGCCGGAACGTCCGGTCGAAACCCCGTGTTAGAATCGGGTATGGCAAACAACCGTCCGTCGAGCAATCGGAGGGCCTGTCGCAGCAGACGACCATCCATTCTCTGACTCAACGGCAGTGCAAACGCAAACTCCCATAAGTCGCTATCAAAGCTCAAGGCCCCGTATTCAACGGCCTTGCGCACGCTGCGCAAACCTGAAAGAGTCCGTCCGTAAGCCGCCAATCCACTCACATGCTCCACCAGGTGATAGGGATCATCCGTGCCGGCATCTTTTATCTGCTCACCGATGCCTGCCAGAATTGCGTCGTAATAACGCCCACGAAACGGTTCACGAAATAAAAGCCACGGCCGGGCACCGAAGGTGCTCTTCAGACTCCCGTGAAGGATCTGCTCTTCAATGTTGCGCCGACTGAATGTCGCGCGAGCCGGTAACGGAATCCGCAATCCCCTGGGACGGACAAAAGCCCCCCAATAATAGCCCCTAAAAAGCGGGTCCATCGCATCTTCGTTCAATACAAGGTCGCAATCTTCCGAAATAATGTCGAGAAAACCCGGGAAATGGCAGGTGTCAAAACGTTCCATCCCGCCCGTGAGTTCAATCGCTTCATCCAGAATCGAAGAATAGTAATCGGCCGGGCGGCGGATAAACGTATGCTCCCCCCCCCCACCCGCCGCCACGCGCCGGGCCAGTCGGACTTCGCGGCAGTTCCAGTCGGCCACAGTGTAAGCCGAAAGAGGCGTCTGGCAGGCGGCCACAACCAATCGGGAATCCAGACCACCACTTAACAACAATCCCGTGTTCCGCCACCGAGCGGTAATCCTTTCAGCCGCGCGGCGAAGGAGATGAGCCAGTTTCTCCGCCCGATCTGTCTCCGACTGTTCGTAAGACCCGTATGGAATTCGCCAGTACTTCCGGAGGTTCAGATGCCCGCCCCTGAACTCCAGGACAGACGCCGGCTTCATACACCGTATTTCTTTCAAAAGGGTGTGGCGAAACTGCACGTGCTGGAATGTCAACAACTGGGCAAGAGCTGTCATGTCCAATTGCCGATTCTCCAGCGCGGGAGATACCGCAAGCGCATTAAACCGTGAACCAAAAAGCAAACCAGCGGAGGTTTCAGCATAAAACATGGGACGCGACAGTATCCGATCCGTTACAAGCAAGAAACTTCGCGCGGCCGAATCGTATATGGCTATTGAGTAGGAACCGTTCAACGACGGAAAACAGCCCTCCCCTTCCTGTTCGTAAAGGTGTAAAAGGTGTTCGGCATCATTTTTCTCCTGGCAATCCGCAGTTTTATCCGGATCTTCGGGCAACAGATAACCATCGAGGTATACACATAAGGCGCCGTTTTCGCTTCGAGCTGGCTGGAGGCCATTGTCAGGTTTCCCGTGATGAAAATGCAGTACTCCAACTCCGGCTTCTTCGGACCTGTCACATTGAAAGCTGCAACTTTCAGCAATATGGTTCTCCATTGTGTCAAGAACCCGCCTGGTCGTTTGCGAGTCAGCGCCGGCTATACCCATCAGTTCGGCCATCGTCGGTCCTCTTTCTCAGTGTCTCCAAAAGCAAATAAACCCATCTTTTGCTCGCAAACGATAAAACCTGCCCGCCGTATCGTCCGTCAGCAACTGGACATCTTGTCTGCTAAAGTTTTCCCCGTTGCCACCTTTTCAATCATAGCCGTCACGTCAATCTTCTCGGACAAAAGGTTCTCGCGCCGGTCCGTGTAGGTCCGAGAGCCCACACACCTGAGAGCCTCCTTCGCCGCATACAACGCATCGTCAAACTGAGGAGGACGAAAATTATACACAAGCCCATATGAATCTTCCTGCTCATGCAAATAGCCCATCTGAAGGGGATTGACATATACTGCCGGCACCCCCAGTACTGCCGCCTCAGAACTCATGGTCCCACTTTCGCCAAAAACAAGACTGGAAAAAGCAATTACATCGTGAATCTGTGAAAGGGCCGTCGGCAAAAGCAGAGGTTTGAAATCGGGGGGGACCTCACCTTCGATGGATAGAAACACCCGGGCTTCCTTACGAAGCTCCTCGATCGCTCTGCGTTTCTGCGAATCTCTAAGGCCCTCATACCCGGCGTCGTGGGCAGCTCCCCAGCTCACAAACCGCAAAAGAACGTACTGTTCGTCCTTCCCGACATTCAGATCGTTCAACACAGAGGGATCGGGCGTAAAATAATTGGGATGCAAATAGGCCAAAGTGTGATAGCCGGGATAGCATCTGTACCGCCAGCGAATGGGTTTATTATAACATTCAGGAATGTGAATACACGTCGCAAAAGGATAGGCCAGCATATTCGAAAGCGTGGCATGTTCGGTATCATAAAAAACGTGCGTCGGAGTACCGGTCAGGAACCCGATCAGGCTGACGCAGGTCCCTGCTCCAGCCAGCATCCGGTCCGGTTTCCAGCGGCGCACAATTTTCCACAACTTCCACCAGCGATACAATAATTCGCCTCCCAGATTGAACAACCCCGGCTTGGCGCGTCCGAAAATTTCCACTTGCAAATCATATTCTTCCGCAAGCATGACAAGTATATCCTTGTCACGTCCCGTAAGTTTCACGGCGTGGCCCTGCCCCCGTAATCGTTCTATCACATTGCGGAAAAAGTGGACATGAGCCGGATGTTGGAAGTCGATGAGTACTTTCATTGGGGTTTCAGAAGGCAACCATTCAATTTTTGCTGGACGCTTGTGTTTTTTTGCCCGCAATAAATTCACGCGCCGCGTCAGTACTGTAGGCTCGGAATCCGCTTGCAGCATCCTCCACATATATACCCGCGCAACGGCTTACAACCCAAGAGCCAAAACGTTGCAATCGTTTTTTAATCCCTGGAAAATGGCCAATATCCTCGATCGGCCGCGCACCGATCACAATCTCTGCCTCCCTGTCAAGAATCGGTTGCACAAGCTTCGGAATATCCTGACCGCAGTACTGGTTATCCCCGTCAGTGTTCACAATGATGCCAGCACCTGCCACAATGCAAGCTTCCAGCCCCATGGCCCACGCATTGGCAAGCCCTTTGTTAATCCCGAGATCAAGAATATGGTCAACCCCCTGCTCCCGGGCAACCTCGAGGGTGGAATCAGTACTCCCATCGTTAATCACCAGTGTCTCAATTTCATCAATCCCCGGGATTTTCTCTGGCAAGTCCGCAAAAGTTACCGGAAGGGTTTTCTCCTCGTTATAACAGGGGATCTGTATGATCAGTTTCATTAAAGGTTCCCCTTACGACTGACTAATGGAGTAGGGTAACACAAGTTTAGCAACAGATACCGATCCTTTGCAAATACCGATGCACAAAGCGGACAGATAACAAAAAGTGCTTATTTCCCCTCTGTCACACCAAAATTTCCCGGTCGCGATTGGTGAATTCTCTCCGCGCCTTATGACAACCGTTCGAGAAGAAGCAAAATATCGACTCTGCACCAACCTTTAGCCCGCAGCCTTGTGGAATGCGCCCCTTGCCAGATATCTGAAGAATTGTTATCCTCCATCTCCTGTGACCGTTATCACTAAAAAATTATTCCTTCAAAATATTGCGATACCCAATGCATCAAGGAAAGATCTCTGCAGCGCTCTCGTTTCCTGCTCTTCAAGAATCTTTTTTGCGAAAAATAGAGAACGATCTGGGTGGCATAGACAGACCGATATGGGTAATATGCCCGACGAACCTTTTGCAACAACAGCTCCAACGTGCGCTCGCTCAAGCCACAGACGGGATTATGGGCGTGCGGTTTCTGACATTGCGGGATGCTGCTCGCCGGCTGGCTTACGAAAATCTCATAAAAACCAGGGGCATTCCACTTCCAAACGGCTCTGCTGAACTGGTAATAGAAAAGAGCCTGGGAAAACTATCAAACGATTCATACTTCGGCTCTTTTCAAGAGTTCTCCGGCAGCGCACGGACGATCCACCGTTCTATTGGTCTGCTCCGGAACTGTTTGTGGACGCCGGAACGCCTCGCCAGAGCCGCCGAGCTTTGTCCCGAAAATAATCAGCACGCGCGTCAACGTCTGCAAGAACTCGCCCAGCTCTGGGAATCTTTCCGGTCTTTCAAAGAAGACGCCGGTTTTTTTGATCAGGATGATCTTCTCTGGTATGGGGCTCACCCGCAACAAACTCGAGATCCCGATGAAGCCATTCCCGTCCTTCACATTTACGGTTTCTACGACCTTACGCCACTACAGGCCAGATTCGCAAGTCGGCTGACAGCAATTGCGCAGCGAACGACAGCTTATCTTCTCTACAGCGAGAGAAACGGCGATGTTCCCCGCGGCTTCCGATACGCCACTCCAACTGTGGACTTCTTTCGTAAACTGTTCGGCTCCCGGGAAATTGATTTCTGTGCTGAGGATTCCGACAAATGCGACCTCTCAACGCTCAGGAAAAACCTTTTCCCGGACATTACGAAAAACAAATCGCCTGATGTCGATCACGAAACGCCCCCTGTCTTTGAGGCCGATGGCTCGGTCCGACTCATACATTGTCCCGGCGAAACAGCCGAAGCTGAAGAAGTGTCCAGATCCATTCTCCGGATGTTCAAGAAGAAGCAAAATTGGACTGTCGGCATACTCACAAGAGATTCCAAAGAGACAGCCGTCGAATTCGAAGAGGCCCTTAACCGGGCCAGTCTCAGCTACTATATGAGCGAGGGCCGGCCCCTCATTGGCGGAAAGGCCGGTCGTATCGTGCTCGGTTTAATCGAACTCGCCAACGGAGAGGCCACCCGCTCCCAGGTACTGGAACTTCTATCGATCGCCGCCCTTGATCTTCCAGCCGGCCTTCACGCAACCGCTCTGGATAAAACATCCCGGAAAGCAGGTATCGTCCAGGGCTGGGAAACCTGGTCAGACCGATTCAAAGAATTTCAAGCGAAACAACTTCAGAAAGCAAACAGCGAGATCGAGGAGGAGAAAAAGCAATCGCTGCAGCGAGAAGCCGAACTTGCTTCTGTTGCAGCAGAATTTCTGGACTCCTTTCTCGAAGACGTACGGAAGTTAAATAATATCTCAGATTGGGATACGTTGTCCGAACACCTGGCAAATCTTACACGGCGTTGCGTCGCACCGGACACAGAAGCCCGGCTTGAAATCTTAAAAAGTGTCCGAGAGCTGGCTTGTCTCGATAGCACGGATGTGCCCGCGGATCTTCTAAAAGCACGCAGAGCGCTCCAACAAAATCTCTCCCAAAAAAACCGCCGTAACGCCCGTTTCCAGCACAGTTCCGTAACTTTTACAAGTATCATGGGATCGCGAGGAACAATCCACGATATTGTGATCGTCCCCCGGATGGTGGAGAAAAGTTTCCCGCGACAGATACCTGCCGATGCCATACTCGACGACTTTCTCCGCCGCACAATGAACAGGCTGGCGGGTAAGTGCGAGGCTGGATCGTTGCCTCTGCGCGAGGAAAGAGCAAAAGAAGAAAGGTACCTGTTCCGAATTGCACTTGGATGCGCACGGCGTGGGGTCATTCTCTCATGGCCCCGTATCGAATCATACACCGGCCGCCCCCGTATTGAGTCAAGATTCATCGGGCAGAGTTGCGAGGCTATTCTGGGGCGTTCTGTGAAATCAGAATGGATTGCTGAAGGAAACCTGGGACAACTTGTCAAACGGGTCTGCATGGAAGCGCCCGGCCAGCCGGAAGATGGCCTTGACGTTTGGGAATATGATCGCCAGGTATATGAACTTGCCGACCAGGAGGAAGCTACAGCATACAGTTCCGCCATCTCCCAGCATTATGAACAGGCCAGTCGTATGGAATCTCACCGTTGGTCTCCTGAACAATTTGGGCGGTGGAGCGGGGCTCTAACTGATGGTGACACTTTGCATCAGGTAATGGAAAGCCACGCTCTATTTCATCAGCAAATCAGCCCGACCCGTCTTGAAACCTACTCAAAGTGTCCATTCCGCTATTTCTTGAGGTACGTGCTCGGCGCCGAAGTTCTGGAAGTCCCGGAGGAAGAAACCGAAATTCCCGCTCTGGAATGGGGTTCACTCCTTCACGATCTCTATTGCGAGGTTTATCGCGATCACCTCGCCGGCACGCAGTTGCGCTCGCTCGATACCGCACAAATCGAAAAAATTGTTGCGAAGGCATCGGAGACACTGGACAAACTGGGAGCAGTCTACGCCCGGTCCCACCCGGCCGCATGGTCTGCAGCGAGATCCCGAGCCCTCACACAACTCAGACGTGTGATCACCTACGAAAGCGAAAACAATGTCGAGGCCCTGCCTCGCCGGTTCGAATTTGCGTTCCAAAAGGTTAATTTTGCCCTGGACCAGGATGGGAAAAAGACCATCACGTTGTACGGACGGGTCGATCGGATAGATCGGTTGAAAGGCGGTGGGCTGCAGGTAATCGATTACAAAACGGGAAGCAAAAGAGGGTATCGCAAAAATTCTCTCGAAGGAGGAACTCAACTCCAACTTCCGCTGTACCTGCTTTGTACGTTAGAAACCCTCCAGGAAAAAGAAGGGCGCGCCAAATATTTTTTCACCCGCGAGTTGAAATTCCTGGACGAGTTCACCGCAGAAAGTCTCACTGATAATATCGAAAATCTGCGCCGAGTCGTGGAATTAATACTGGCCGGGGTGCGCGCGGGCGAATTTTTCCCCGTTCCCCGCGAAATTTTCCAGGGCAAGGGCAAATGCGACCGCTATTGCCCATTCCGCACAGTATGCGGGCCGGCGGGGGCAGAACTGGCCGAGATAAAATGGCAGGCCGGAGACCGACAGCAACAGAAACGCCTGCGGGAACTCTGGCAAATCACCTGAGTTTCACTCCGGAGGATCGCCCCAATCCGGCACCTCCAGTAGTTCTCCTCCCGCGAGTGCACTTTTGTGAGCCATCAACCCCGGAGCCATAAAGCGCACCGCCTGCCAGACGTTGATCCGGGGCAAACGATCGTTGACAATAGAATCGACGAACTCGTGGACAAGATAGGCGTGAGAACCGCCATGGCCACCCAGATCCTCAGCCAATTCGTCAGGAATCGGTTCCCGAAATGCTGTGGTATCCACTTCTTCGACCCCATCGGTCGTTAGCCAGCGCTGTCCGCCAAAATCTGACTCAAACGAACCTTCCGTGCCGTAGATGCGGAACGTTTCCTGACATGGTGTTGCCAGACGTCGCATCTCGGCATGTCGCATTGTTGCACCGTTGCTCAACCGGTAAAGAGCTATCTCATCGCAGAATAAATTCCCGCTGAGAGTATCTTCTCGCCACCAATCGTCACCGGGATTTTGATAGCCCTGCGCGGAGACATGCGTGACATGAGCCCCCATTATTGAGAGAACACCACCGGTAGAATGAGTGGGATAAAACATCGGGATACCCCCGGTTTTATCGGGACCGAATCGGTCCCCCCACCGATTTTTCGCCACGTCAACAAGTCCATGCGAAAGATCGTGGAAATACTCTCCCTCGGCGTACACAAAATTCCCGAATTCTCCCGCGGCAGCTTTCTGGCGACAAAACATTGTTTCCGGGCGGAAAAAGGTTGTCTCCCCAAACATATATTTCATGCCGGTCCGTTCAGCCGTTTCCACAAGCTTATCGCAGAGATCCAGTGCTTCATCCGGATTGTCGTGGGAATATACCGGAGGCACCGCGCTGTAAACGTGTTTCCCGGCTTCCATCGCCTGGATGCATTGTGGGCCGTGCAGCCAGTGCTGGGTTATGATGGAAAGAGCATCCAGATCGCTCTCACACACCGCCTCAAGACTGGGATAGGTCTCTTCAATACCAAATTGTTTGGCTTTCTGCGCCAGCCGTTCGGCGTTAAGATCACAAAGCGCCACGCGGTCCACCTGAGGGTGTTTCTGATACAATTCCACAAAAGCACTTCCAAAACTTCCGACTCCGACCATCCCGACGCTGATTCCCATCGTTCTTCCTCCGCAGTTTTGTTCCAGAAAGAGGGTAACCGGATTGATGTAGAGAATCCAATTCAACGTCGCCGAGCACATCCTGCGGTTCTGTCCCAGCACACAAAAACGGTTGACGAAAAACACCGGCTCCGCCTCGGCGATGCGGACCGACAGCTACCTGGTATTTTCCGGCGTTTGTCCGCCTCAAGTCCCCCTTCGTCCGCCTGAGCGGACTCAGCTGAACTCGAGTCTCGCGGTCCCGCGAGCGGACTGGACTTCAGCCGGAGACTGGAGTTCAGAACGCGGTCGACAAACGGGGTTGTAAGCTTACAGAATCACTGACACTAAACGAGAAGTTCATATTACGACAACCTCTAAAGACTTTTCCGACGGAAACTTAAGGAATTTGCGTTTGATGCAATGGGAACAGCCCTCGGAATTTTCGCGAAATTCCTGACTACCAGAACTCGCAGGGAGGCACAGCGCATATTCCTTTCCCCGACCAGAGACGCTTGAAATATCGGGATCGGCGCGTTATAAGACAAAGTCCTGTGGAGTCCATTTAGATTCTGAAGGAGGACATCATGCCAGAAGTTGAGAGATTATCGGTACCACGAGACACATCGGCGGAAGGCGTTACGTTCGGCGTGTGCGCGACAAGCGATCCGCGCGTTGATGAAGAGGCGAGAGAACGGGGCGTCAATATCATAAAGATGGTCGCTGACGTGGTCGCTGACGAAGTGAAAATGCCGGGTGGCGAACCCGTCGACGTCGTGTATTCGGATATGTTGATCGACGGCGAAAAACAGGCCGATATGGTGGCTAAACAGTTCCAGCGGGCCGGTGTCGACGCCATCATCTGCGCACCGGATACGTGGGCGTTCCCCCAGCTTACTCTGATCAGTCTGCTGAGCCATTTCCCCGAGGATATGCCGATTAACGTAACGTGCGGCAACAGCGGGCCCAAACCGGGTGTGGTCTACGCCCATGCCGTCAACGGGGCCCTTGCGCAGAGCGGACGCCTGACGACGCTGAATATCGGGACCTGGCCCGATAAGGGTATGAAACCGAAAATGACGACTGAAACTGCGGACGATCTGATTGATTGGTGCTATGCGGCGCTGACATACGTCGGATTACAGGGCAGAAGGGTTGTGATATTCGGTCATGATTCCATGGGTATGGAAACAGCCCTCCCCCATGTCATACCGACCCGAAATACGTTCAATCTGGAGATAACCCGCCTCGATATGAAACTCCTGGCCGACATGCTCCAAAAAGAATCCTACGATCAAGACGAGCGTGATGCACTCCGCGCCTGGATCGACAAACTCGTCGGCGATGACCTTGAACTCCGGGATGAGGAGGACAGCGAACGGTTCAACCAGTCTCTGGCCATGTATCTTATTGTCCGCGACCTGATGGACGATCTGAACGCCGTCGGAGGCGGATTCATGAGCCAGCTGGAATGGGGTTCAGACCGTCGCGGTATTCCGCTGCCGGTAGCCGATGTCATGGAAAGTCTCTTCAATTCCACCTTCGATCACAACGGGCAGAAAGCGCCGATCCCCTACGCCACGGAAGCCGATGTGCAGGGGCTGCTCACCATGTTGTTTATGACCTGGCTTTCAGGCGGCAACCCACCTCTATTCATGGATTTCCGTAAAGTCTGGGAACCGTGGGAGATCCAGAAACTGGCGGACAAAATGGACATTGAATACACAGGCGAGGAAATCTGGGCGGAACGAGGATTCGTCGATGGTGATAACAGCGGTTCGGCGAGTTTCAACTGGGCGTCCAAACCCGGTCACGCCATTTCCACGTGCATGCGCAAAGTAAGCATGCCGCTGGCCGACGAGTTCTACTTTCCCGGCGGCGGGAACTCGGTCTTCTACGTCTCCCCCGGCGGGATCGAAGGAATTGCAGGCCGGCTGGCATTCAGCCAACTTTCGGGGATGTTCAGCCTGATTTGGGACGAAGCCCGGAGCGTTGACCTGCCAGACGGGCTGGCGCAAGCGGTCTGCGAAACTTCGACCGATACCTGGCCTCATACGTTTGTCACCCCGAAATACGCCAGCATGGTCGAGTATAAACAGTATGCGCCAGCGAACCATTTCCACATGACCTGGGATCTTGCACCATCCCGGCTCCAGCACTGGATGGACCTTACAAACGTGCTTTCCTGCACGCCGTGGAATGCCCGTCCGGACTGGGTAGAAGGCGTGGATCGGCCGCAACCGCTGCTCCACCTTCTGAACGGCGGAGAAGAAACGGCCAAACGCATGCGCGCCGGCCAGGATGAGTGAGCTGTCTGCAGACGTAAGATGCAGGCTAATCGATCATCTCTTCCAGCAAGAAATGTGCGGCCGCTTTGTCCGGGATCCGCCCGCGCACTGCACTGTCGATATCAGTCATGGCAAAGGCCGGGACCGCCGCCCCAACGCACGATGGGCACCCGTCTTCGCAGCCACAATCTTCGATCACGCGGTGGACAGTCGTCATAATTTCCTCGGTTCGAGCCAGACACCGCCGCGCGTAGCCCATACCTCCCGGATATCGATCGTAAAGGAATAAGGCATCACGTCCCAGGCAACTGGAGTTGACGACGGTCCCGATATCCCGCGGGTCGCACATAACAAAAAGCGGAGCGACCTCTACCAGCGCGTTTGCTATACCCGTCAGCGCCTCCCCGACCACCATTTCCCGGTGCTTTATCTTCTCCACCAACTCCTCCGGCGGCGTGAACCACATGCCCACCGTTTCCAGATGTTGGGGAGGCAACTCGAGCTTCTCGAATCCAAGACTATCCCGCGAATTGAACCGGATTTTTTTGAACATCGGCACGGTCGTTGTGACGGTCACGTCTCCGTACCCCAGCTGAGATAGGCGCCACTCGCGTTCTTCCTCGGTCCCGTCGATACCAATTTCGGAACTGGTCACGGCCTGAGTGTAGTATTCGAGATCGCGCTGTTCCACCCGCGCGATTTTTTGCTCAAGGTCCAACTCATTCACAAAATACGTCTCCGCTCCATGCAGGTAAACGGCGTGATCGTGGAGCTGGGTAAAAACGCTCACCTCATCCATCGTCCCGATAACCCGTTTTGAGATCTCATCCTGAATGGTATAGACAGGGCCGGCGATATTCCGAAGATTGACTTCGGGCGCAGGCGCATTGGCTCGAGCCCAATACCAGATGCCTTCGATATTTCGGACGGCCTGTTCCTCCTCCAACAGCTCGAGAATTGTTCGGCCGCAGGGTCCAAAAATGTCCGCATCCTCTTCCGGAAGTGGCAGTTCATGGGTTGCGCAACGGATATGTCCTACGCTCACATGGGGGTTATCGGGATCGACCACAGCCTGTTCGGGGTTTTGAGCGAACAGATAATCGGAATGAATCATGAGGTATTGATCGATCGGCGAATTCTGGCCGACGAGAAAAACGACTGATTCTTCCGTTCCGCGTCCCGGCCTGCCGCCCTGTTGCCAGAGGCTGGCGATTGTGCCGGGATAACCGCAGATAATGCAGGCATCGAGAGTCCCAATATCGATCCCAAGTTCCAGAGCATTGGTACTGGCCACACCGAGGAGTTCTTTCTCTGCCAGCTTCCGCTCGATCTCGCGTCTCTCCTCAGGCAGATATCCGCCGCGGTAAGCATGAACCGAATCAGCAAGTTTCCGTGACTCCTGGCGAAGCAGATCTCGACAGCGTTTGAAGACCAGTTCGGCTGAGCGCCGGGTTCGCACAAATGCAATCGTCTGGATACCTTCTCGAACCAGGCCCGCCATCAGATGGACGGCCTCCCACAGGGGACTCTTCCGATCGCCTCCCACGCGCCACTCATCAGGCTTGCCACGAGCAGCGGTATTGAGAGGCGGCGGATTCCATAAGACGAATTTCTTGCTCCCCTGGGGGGACCCATCCTCGTCAACCAGCTCCATTTCGCACCCACAAATCGTCTCAGCATGTTCCCTGGGATTGCTGATTGTTGCCGAGCAACTGACGAACTGGGGATCAGAACCGTAGTGTTTGCACACCCTTCTGAGCCGGCGAATGACGTTAGCCAGATGCGAGCCGAAAACACCACGGTAAGCATGGATCTCGTCCACGACCACGTACTTCAAATGCGCAAAAAAACGATTCCAACGGCCGTGATGCGGCAGAATTCCCTGGTGAAGCATATCGGGATTTGTCAGTATCACACTGGCTCCATCGCGCAAACGGCGCCGTAGCTGACCCGGGGTATCTCCGTCGTAAGTTCCGGACAAAAACTCAATCCCTTCGCTTTCCGATTGAAACTCTCCAAGAGCCCGGAGCTGGTCCTGAGCCAGAGCTTTGGTAGGGTAGATAAACAGCATCGTGCTCAGGTTGTCTTCAAGTAACTCTTCCACTACTGGTACCGTGTAGCAAACGGTCTTCCCACTGGCGGTTCCGGTCACCACAACGAGATTGTCATCTCCACGGAGAATTTCGATGGCTTCGGTCTGGTGTGTAAAGAGGCGATCGATTCCCTGTTTTTCGAGCGCGTTCCGGACCGGTTCGGCCAGACCACCCTCCACCTCGGCATAACGGGCCGGACGCGCGGCGATCTCTTCCACGTGAACCACCTGGGAAGAGTAGAAACTCTGCTTCGACAGCCTTTTGATTAAATTGTCGACATCCATGTTAAATAACTGGTCGGAGAACTGGCATGAAAATGCGGCTCAGATGAAGTTGAACAAATTACTACTACCAGCCTGACAAAAAACGGTCCCGATTGCAATGGCGTGCGTGCTGCGATCTGCTCACGCCACTCTTATTGCCCAAACGTAATGGATATACCGAGGGAATAATTCCGTAACCAGCCACCAGATAGCTGGCAAGAATGGCGCTCTTCTGCTATTGTATGCTCAAGTTAGGGAAAAATGGAGTACTGTCGTAAGATTCCAGACGGTTAAGCTGAGGATTCTGAAAAACGGGAAAGGGAAGAATCTCATGCCGGATGAGGTTGATGATATTGGCCCTGACTCTCTGGAAGGAGGCCATGAAACATCGGGGTCGGCGGAGGGTATGTTTACTCTGCGCAGTATTCTTTTCGGTGCTTTCATGTGCGTGATCGTTGGGCTGGCAGGTCCCTACTGGACTTTTTATCTCCACAGTTCGACATTATTCCTCGATTACAGCGTTGGAGGAGTAATGTTCATGCTCTTTGTTCTGGTGCTTTTGTGCAACGGCTTTATCGGCTTAATATGGCCGAAAATAGCGTTCAAGCCGGGCGAATTCGTCGTCATCACGGCTATGATGCTTGTGGCGGGCGCAATTACAACCATGGGGCTCGTGGGTTATCTGGTCCCCAATTTGACAGCTCCATATTATCTCGCAAATTCCTCCAACGAATGGGCCGATAAACTCTGGCCCCATTTCCCATCCTGGATGGTCCCGGTTGAAAAAGACGGCGGAATTGAATCAATAATGATGTTCTACGATGGACTGAGGGATCAGCCCGATATCTGGTCCGGATCATGGACACCGGCTGGTTTATGGGAAACGGGACAAAACTTTGTTCGAGCGACTCGTGCTATGCCCTGGAAAGTCTGGTTCCATCCGCTGCTTTTCTGGGGCATTTTCCTCATGGCACTTTATGCATGCATGATTTCTCTGATGGCCCTTATCCGGAAACAGTGGATCGAGAATGAACGTCTGACGTTCCCTATTGCCCAGGTCCCCCAGGAACTCTGTATATCCGCGGGAGATCCCTGGGCCAAAACTTCCCTGTTTCGTCAGAAAATCTTCTGGATGGGGCTGGCAATCCCGTTGATTATCTGTAGCATGACCGCTTTACACAAATTCTACGGCTTTGTGCCGAAAGTGCCCATATCGACAAAGATCCGTGATATTGGCCCGATAGACTTACAGATTCGACTCAGCTGGGCGGTGCTGGGATTCACTTTTCTGATTCCTAACCGCGTGGCGTTCAGCATCTGGGCTTTGAATCTTCTCTCTTTTGCCGCGCGTTCTTTCATTATCAGCCGCGGTCTCAGCATGAACGAAAATCTTGGCATTTACGGTGCATCACGGTATCCAATCATGGCACATATCGGTATGGGTGCTATGCTTGTCTTTGTGGCGTCCAGTTTTTATTTCGCCAGACGCCACCTCTTCAAAGCTTTCAAAAATGCTTTTGGTAAGGGGGCAAAAGACTACGGTCGCGGAGAACCCTCTTCTTATCGTACCTCGTTCATCGTTCTGGCTGTGAGCCTAATCGTTATGACAATCTGGCTTGTGCAAGCAGGCTTGTCCTTTTTCTATGCCATCGTCTTTCTGCTCGCGGCAATTTTCATTTTCTATGGTCTGGCTCGAGTCGTCGCCCAATGCGGGGTGTCGGTCACTATTGCCCCTATGATCGCTCCATCATTCATGACGAGTACGTTCGGCGGTGCCAATATATCCACCACCGGTGTCACAACGCTCACCCATTCCTGGTCGTGGTGTAGTGACATCCGCACATCGGTGATGAGTTCATCCGTTCACGGAATGTACCTCGCCCGTGATAAAGCGCGCGGGCTCCTGTGGTCGCTACTTGGTGCGGCATTAATCACATTTCTTGTGGCCACGCTCTTTACGATATGGTTGGGGTATCGGCATGGAGCCGCCAACCTTTATCCCTGGTTCTTCATCGGCGGTCCCAAAGCGACCTTTAACTGGGGCATTTCAAAAATGACCCAGGCAGAAGGTGCGAATATTGCGGGACATGTATGGACCGTCAGCGGTGGTATCATGATGATAGCACTCACCATTGCTCATCGGATGTTCTTCTGGTGGCCTCTCCATCCGGTTGGATTTATCATCTCCTCAGTAACCTGGACCGACCACCTCTGGTTCACAGTTTTTCTGGCCTGGATCATCAAAGCTCTTATAACGAAAATTGGCGGCAACCGCGTGCTGCGTATTGCCAGAAACTTTTTCCTGGGCATCATACTGGGACAGTTCTCTGCCGCCGGGATCTGGGCCGTCTTCGACATGTTCACCGGAACAGTCGGACACAGCGTCTTCTGGATCTAAGTGGCGGAAGATGGCCAAAAAAGCGAAATAGCTTTTATTTTGCATTCTGAGGGCTTTTAACAACCGTCTCAAAACATCCCCGCTTTCAGTAAAACATTCAAACCGATATAGTAGGATGCTGTTTTCTGCCCTCACAGGAATATAAAATGCCGCATGTAAAAAGAATCGGCATTATAGTCGACATGGCGCGTTCATACTCGCGCAAGATGTTTCAGGGAGCCCTCACTTACGCGCGGGAAGCCGGCGACGTGCGATTCGCTACTCATCCGGCCTACCCGGATTTTGACGAACTGGAAAAATGCGATGGGGCTATCGTGCAGGCGTTCAACCAGGGCCAGGCAAACGTGGTTTCCTCATACGATATGCCCCTGGTCTGGGTTCTATCCTGCCCGGAGTACACCCCCAACCCGGTGCTCAAACCAAATGATCGAGAAGTGGGCAAACTCGTTGCCAATTATTTGATAGAACGTGGATACCGCAATCTTGCATACGTAACATCCAACCCAAACGCTGAATTTTCACGCCTCAGATTCGAAGGCTTCGCTCAAGTAGTTCGCCAGCACGGATATTCGGAAAAAACCTACCCCGACCTCGAATCCGCCCGAGAAAAAGGCACTGTGGAAGCCGATCTCAGCGGTCTCGTCGAATGGCTCGAATCGCAACCCAGGCCACTGGGGATTATGGCATCGCACGATACGGCCGGACGTGAAATTATGGTACGGCTTGCTCGCACTGATCTGCACGTTCCCGAACACGTAGCGGTGGTCGGAGTTGACAATGACGAAGCGTACTGTGAAACCGTTTCGCCTCCGCTCTCAAGTGTTGCTCTCCCCTTCCAGAAAATCGGCTATGAAGCCGCCTCACTCCTCGACAAACTTATGAAAGGACGTCCGCCCGGCACTCAAAATCAGCTCTTCTCACCTCTGGATGTGGTAACACGCGGGTCCTCCGACAGTCTGGCCGTGGATGACCCCCTTCTGGAACAGGCACTCAAGTTCATTCGTCAGCACGCCACCGACAAGCTGGATGTCAGCGAGTTGGCCGACCAAATCCCTGTTTCGCGGCGAAGCCTGGAACGTCACTTCCAGGATACCTTCGGTCACTCACCGCATCAAATCATAACGCGGGTGCGAGTAGAAATCGCGAAACGACATCTTGCCGACACCAACTGGCTGATGCGGGAAGTGGCCGCAAAATCCGGGTTCAGCGATGCCGCAAAGCTCAGCAGCTGGTTCAAAAAAATAACCGGCATGACACCCACAGAATATCGGAAAAAATTCCGAACACCGTAGCCCGGCAAACTCACCAAAACAGCAGAACGACCTACGGCAGCTCCGCCTCGGCGATCCGGACCTACAGCTACCTGGCATTTTCCGGCATTTGTCCGCCTCAAGTCCCCCTTCGTCCGCCTGAGCGGACTCAGCTGAACTCGAGTCTCGCAGTGCCACGAGCGGACTGGACTTCAGCCGGAGACTGGAGTTCAGAACGCGGTACATAAATCGACGGGTCTCGGCGCAAAACAGCAGAACGACCGAGCCCCTGAAAGGGCGCACTGCGAATCTGACGACGGTTTCGCAGCTTGCAATGAGACGTAACGTTGAATGGCTGAGCACAACACACGCTAAACCGGTGCCGAGATCGCGGTAGTCTTACAACCGTACCGTTCCGCCGCTCACCACGGCCTCCCGCATCCTCATTGCAACGCGCGTCGAGAGCACTGCTTCCTCCACCGGACAGGGATTCTCACCTTTGCCTTCAATATGCTCCGCGAACCGGCACAAATGATTGAAGTGGCCCTTGTCCACGGTCGGTTTTGACAGATTCTCCTCCGACTGAGAGAATCTTTTAAGCGCCGCGTAATAGGCCTCGATTCCCTGCTTATTTTCCGCCGTTTGCCCTCCCTTTGCCGGGAAACACGTGCGGAACGGCTCGTCGGTCATGCCGCACTGACGCACCTCCAGGTGATGGTCCATCACGACCGTCACGTTTCCGACAGTCCCCTCGTAGAGTTCCTTGGGATACTCAAAATTTCCCACCATAGTGTGGAAAAGAGTCGTCATAGAACCGTCCTGAAAGCGAATCACAGTCGTCGCGTTACCGATATGAGAACCCGAAACCGTAACCTCGACGGGCTCGCTTTGCATTAGCCACAAAGCCAGGTCCGCAAAATGCACCATTTCCACGAAAATTATGCCCATCTCATCCTCGAAGACCCAATCTTTCCAGCTTCTCGAATCGTCGTTGACCCGCAGGAACAATTGGGCCTGCCGTTCCTCGTCCACGCGGGGATGTTTGCCACCGGTTCGATCCATACTCGCCGGTTGGCTCGCCCCCACCTCGCAGGCTTTATCGAATAGACGTTTAAACTCAAGCACAGCCGGCCCGCTCCTCCGGTTATGTCCCACACAACACGGCACTTTCGTCGCACGAGCGCATTCGAGAATCCTGGCAAGCTCTTCCTCAGAACTGGCCATGGGTTTTTCCGTATAAACAGGGATACCGGCCTCCATTGCCGCCACGATCAACTCACAGCGCAGTTCCGTATGGGTGCACAAAACCACGAGTTCGATCTCCCCTGACCCGATCACCTCACGCCAGTCCGTGCACCACGTCTCAGCTTCGAAATCTTGCGCGGCTTTCTCGGCAGCCTCGGGTTTGATGTCACAAACCGTCTCCAGAACCAGTTGCTCGCACCGGACGATATTCGGCAGATGGGTGGCCCGTGCGATCTGCCCACAACCTACGACGGCCGTTTTCAATGTCATCGTTTCTGTTCTTCCTTCTCTTCGACGGCTTCCGAACTACAGTTTTCGTAACAGACACCACATCCAATGCACTCGTCCTGATCGATTTTGGCGCCCTCTTCCGTCATCTCGATGGCTTCAACAGGACACAACGGAATGCATGTGTAGCAAAAAGTACACCCTTTTGTCACAACGTATTTTTTGTCAGCCATTGTTGCTTTTTTCACCTCACCGGTCAAGACCGGGTATCTCCCGAAAATCCTGCCCGATATTGCCTCCGTTCTCCACCAGAATTTTCTGCAGCTCGGTGACATCAACTTCACGCGGAGACACATTGTTTTTCAGGGACAATGCGCTCGCGGTCCCCGCGGCCTCCCCCATCGCCATACAGCACATGATCAGGCGCATGCACGATTGGGCTTCAAAATCGGCCGATAGACAACGTCCCGCCACGAGCATATTGTCCACATCACGGGGGACGAGCGAGCGATACGGAATTTCTTCGACGATCGGTTTGGGGAATTCCATTTCCTTCCCCGTCTGGCCTTTCCAGTTGGAGAGGACATCCTTGCCGCCGGGCGGTTCCCAGGTCGTGCCGAATCCCGCACGGCTCCCGATTACATACCGTTTTTCTCCGTCAATCTCCGCCTCGATCCACTTTATGTTCCCCGGACCGTCCGGGTTATGTATATCGAACGCATGCTGGCTGACGGCAATCACATCGTCAAAGTGCTCGAAAGATGCCACATCCCATCCGGTCAATACATACTGCCCGACAACCCGCCGGCTATCCCGCACGCCGAGCAACATTGCGGTTTCGGTCAGGAAAGACTGCTCGAATCCCGGCACATTGTTGCGGAGGAATTTCAGCAGAATTTCACACTGTTGCCGTCCTTCCATGTACATCCTCGTCAGGTCTTTGTTATTAAGAGGATGACAGTCGCGGGAATGCGCGAAACAGATGCAGACTTCGTCCTGACCGCACTTTTCGGGTCGATCCGGCAGACGCGTCATCCAGTTCAAATGGTTGTCGATTTCGTAGGGAAGTCGGCCATCAGCGACGGCCTTTTTGATAAAATCGGTCCAGCGCGGGTCCTCGGCTTTGACATCCCAATCGCTGTATTTTTCCCAGTTCACACCGCCGACCCGGAAATCCATCGAACACGCCTGGGTCAATCCGTCCGAAGACCGTCCGACCATACACTCACACCCTGCGCGGGCCGCCACATCGGCGTCCCCGGAGCAGTCAATGACGCGTTTCGCGAGAATCGCTTCCCGGCCGGATTTGCTTTCGACCACCACGCCGCGAATTTCCCCGTTTTCCACGATGGCCTCCACCACATAGGTCACCAGAAGCAGGTCGCAACCCGCGCCATCGACCATGCGGTCCAGGACCAGTTTTGCTCTCTGCGGGTCGGATGCACGGCGGAAAATGGCGTCGGCATCTTTCAGGTTTCGCATCAACTCCTGACCGATCCCCGACAGGTAATCGTGCAGTGGCGTCACGAGTCCAACCGTTGCCAGTCCGCCCAGGGCGGACGTCTGCTCGATGATCAACGTCTCACATCCCTGCCGCGCGGCCGCAATACCGGCTCCCACACCCGCCATGCCCCCGCCCGCTACAATCACATCGTACCGGTCGGCGACCGAAAGTGTCCGCGCCGGTTCCTCCAGAGATTCATCGGTCCGATTGTACTCGATCATGTTTTCTGAACTCCTCACAAAGACATCCAACCGGTTCTACATAGATTCTCGAAACAATTTGAAAACTGAACTCCGTGGTCCTGTGCCGGGGAAATAATCGGCTCTTAATCACATCTGCAGAAAAATCGCCGTTCGAGCACCCAAACAGACCGGGCGCCCTTCGCCGGAAAGAGCCCGCGAAGCGTGCTCTTGACCGCTTTTCACTCATTTCAGGTCTTCCGGTTGTCTGCAAACATGAATAGGAGCCAAATAATCAATTAGGCTCGACGTAAGGGAAACGCCAGAATAAGACCTGCATCATACCGGAAGCAGCTTCAGGATCAATATCGTTTTGCGCAGAATCTTACCCGATTTGCGACAGCGTTCTCGACTACCAGCAGGCGGGATTTGTGGTCTCGAAACCGGCCTCACGTTTGAAAGCCCCCCCGTTCAGAGCGTCCCAGAGCCACCATACCGCTGTCCCGTCCCCAGGTGACCGGTCTTATGGGCGCAATCTGCGCCTCCAGGTGCCACTGGGTTTCTTAACAAATCGAATGCGGTATTGAGCGGACGGGCTCCTTCTGAACGACACTCTGCGAGGGATCGGAGCCCGGGGGCTGACCATAGTAGCCGTCTTAACCGCAGCAGAGTGCGGAGGCCCTACCGGCACTCCGAATCCCTCGCGCGCCGTTGCCGCGTGGGACGTCGCACGGTCCGGTGCCGTCAACATCCCGGGGTTGCGGGAAATGTCTCGTGCTGCAAGAGGCAGCAGTTTTGTGGTGGGCCTTCAGCCCACTTTTTTCTCAATGCACACCTGTACCCCAGGGCTCCGACGACTTTCAGCCGTCTGCACCCCGGGCTATTATATGCTGCCCTTTCAGGGCAATGAACGGCAGGGCGGGCTCGGCGATAACCCCTTGCATCTGGATGGCATCCCGGATAGGTGGAGCCCCGGTGGGTTCGGGAGATCTGTCGACTGATAGTGCGCGTTCTGAACTCCCGCCTGCTTATGTGTCAAATCACGGAACGCGACAGAAAACAACGAGTCCCTTTGGTCCCTTTGGTCTCTTCCGTCCCTTCTCTCCGCAACCCATCGCCGGGGGGAGCCGCCGTTGGTCGTTCTGGTGTTTTGCCGTGAGACCCCTCGGTTTATGAGCCGCGTTCTGAACTCCAGCCTCCGGCTGAAGTCCAGTCCGCTCGCAGGGATTGAGACTCGAGTTCAGCGGAGCGCGCCAGCGGCGGGCGAAACTGGACTTGAGGCGGGCAAATGCCGGCAAATGCAAACACGTCTGGAAGTTCCAACAAACTCGACCGCCATGCGAGCGGCGACGCGATAGAAAAAGTTCTGGCCTCTGCCGGCCCCCTGCCAGCGGCGCGGCGATTAGCTCACTACGGGCGTTCAACTCACCAGGTGCTCTCCATCGGCCCTGCGCCGATGGGGCCACGCAGTAACAGAGTTGTGCCGGTGATACATAACGGTGTTTCCAACTCCCCTTTTAGCACCGACGGGGCTTGCATGAAGCACCTTTCACGGCAGGAAACGGGAACCCGGAGTAGCGGGCGGCGGCCGCTTCCACAGGGTGGAGTCTCCTCCGCACGAGGCTCCTATGAGGCCGTTTGTCAAGACCAAAATCCATTCCATCTTGTGTTTGTCCTTTCTCGTTTACTATCTGAATTGTGATTACTGTTCTTATCAGCCGGGAGTCTCTGTGTTATCCTCCCGGACGATATCGCTCACCCCGCGTGCGCATGCACCAGAGATTCACGCAAAGCTTTCGGGCCATCCCTACGATCACTTTTTGCTTGCAGCCAGTATTACCCACCAGCCTTGCGAACGTTTTGCTTGCAGCGTTCTCTAAACCTACCCACCGCCAGGCCGCATCCACAAGCATCGAGCGCAAGCTTTCCCTGCCGGCTTTGATAAGACCCTCGTCTGTGTGCCTTTCCCCGCTGCTGGCAAAGCGCGGCACAAGACCGACCATAGTCGATACTTGCCTGTGCACCTCGAAACGCTCCGGCTGATACAGTTCGAATCCGCACGGTCCCGCTTCGTAGACGGCTTTTTCGGCAGCCGCACCCAGCGGCTTGAGGCTGGCAACCAGAGCCCGCGGCGAACTTGGACTCAGCCACTCGGCTACCTTTCGCCTGTCTCTCCACACAACGACATTGATATTTTTCTTGTGCACGTCCAATCCGACGTATACCCGATCGCCTAAACCGATTACGATACGCTTGCCATTTCTGCGCAACACATTAGACTCAACCATTGGGCCGTTTCTCCTTGTGAGAAAAATGACTCTCAACATCACCACAAATCTTACAGGAGGGACGGCCTTCATATTAACTATGGAGCCCAAGGTGGCTTGTGCTAGAGCCATTTGGGTTGATTGGAACTATTAGCTGTGCAGCAGTTGGGAAGAGGGCAAAAAACTATTTCCCCAAAAACGTGCTCTCAGGGGCGCCCCCCCGTGGGGGATTCGATGGGACAGAGGTGCCTGCCATTTTAAATATCACTTGCACTGGCATACCCCTTTCAGGTAATCCACCGCGACTCGCGCCCCCCGTGGGGGATTCAATTTCCGGAAATATCAGTTTCACCGGCAGAGCTTACTAAGGACCCTGCAGCACCCCCGATGTAGTCTACCGCGAGTCGCGGTCGCCGCACTCGAAAGGCTCAACGGCAAACCCGAAAAAGGCACAGTGCTTTGTGTGTTTCCCCACGCAACGAACCGCTGAAGCGGTCCACTACGAGGACGTTTCAGTGATTTGTACGTTCCCGGAGTTAACGCAAGCCCCGGAACCAGCGTCAGGTTCGTAGTGAGTCTCTTCAGGGGCTATTGCGCACTCCGAAAGAGTGCCTCAGAGTGTAGCCCCGTGCTAAGGCGCCGTCAGCCGCCGGAGTTCGGGGTTCTGGGGCGAAAATAGAACGCGTCCCGAAACGGTGGCACTGACAAATTAAAAGCGGCGCTATCGCGCGCGCACTCGAAAGCCAGCGCGACGCGCTGGCAGGGTACCACCATACATACGTTGATTTTTGTTGCGTACTGCGGCACGAGACACTTCCCGCAACCCAGGGATGCCGGGAGATCTGTGGGCTGATGAGCCGCGTTCTGAATCCAGCATTCTGTTCCGGAGCTGATTCGCCTGTAAAGTGTTTTCTCCGTTTTCCGAAGGACAATTAAGGAATTTGCGCCCCGTTCAAGGGCAGAATCAGCCGGGATTTTCGTGGAATGCCCGGTTCTCGGGCAGAGAAAAGACCTACAGCGCAAATTCCTTGCTACATGCGTTTTCATGTCGTCCGCAGAATACCTCACTATTCTCAGCGCGTGACGGTAGCCGACTTCGATTTCGGCCCACTGCGGCGCAGTGGACTCACCGTTTGCACACGGTAAGTGTATCTCTGCCCCTTCCGGGCTGTTTTGTCCACATATTCCGCCACCACGCCGCCCCCGCCTGTGAAAATCCGCCCCGACATGTCGCCAATCTGCTTGTCCTCCCCATCCTGGACACGAAAAATCCGATAACGAGCTACGTCGCAACCCATCCAGTCATCGAACGGCATTTCCCACGCCAGGCGCACACCTGCTTCGACTCTCTCGGATCTCAAATTCAGGACCCGCGGACCGTCCGGCAGCGGCCCGGGACCTTCCCATTTCTGATCGGATCCGATGACGGCATAGATTTTGTACCACGCCGCCTCCAGTGTATCGCGGATGTGGTAGCCGTCGCCCTCTCTCACCAGTTCCACAGTCTCTCCGCTCGCCAGCTCCCGCACCCGCAAACCCTTTCGCTTATCCCGAATCAAAATGTCGATCTCGTTAGCTTTACCCTGGCTATAAGGTTCACGTCGATCATTCACAACGAAAATTATGGCATGTCCTCGGTATGTGTAAGGCCGCATGATCAAATCGTAACTACGAGTGCTGAAATACGGGCGGAATCCGGCTTTCTGGAAGGTCTTCTGAAACCTGCTGGCAATCCGCTGTATTCGTTTCGATCCTTTTTCGTCCTTCAACGGCTTTGGATTCCAGGTCGCTGCGTTCTGCAACGGTTCGGCGTTCGGAGGCGACTCGAAGTCATCCGGTACAAGAACCCCCCCACCCTTTCGATCCACTTTCTGTATTTCCGCATAGATATCCCGCTCCACGTGGTTTCCTGTAAGCGCGACAAATCTGTAATCATTTATCCGCGCGAGCCGATCCTGTCGGTTGCGCAAGATATCAAATGGAATGTTCCCCACGATCAACCCCATCACAGCGTTCTCACCTCCGTAGATCCCGGACAGAAGCGCAACGCGCGGCTGCATCGGTTTCCAGTCCCGGAAAAGCTCGCCCCTTTCGCGTAGCAAACGTCCGGTGCTCCGGATAGCCGGTTCTTTCATGCGGCGTTTGCGACGCACGCGTTCGCGCAGCATGCGCAGGTTGGGTTCGGGAGTCGGAGGGAGAGCCGGCGGTTCGCCGGGTTTGCCCGGTCCCCCGGAAAGCGCGTCGAACATCTGCTCGAGGACAAGGCGGTTCAACTCCGCCAGATCCGTCTTTCCCAGCTGCCCCTGCTCTTTCCGTCTTTCAAGGAGCTCCCGAATCCGGGGGGACACTTTCACGATCTTCAAAAGCCGGGTGTCGCAGAAACCTCCCTTTTTCAACACCTCGTTGAGAGCACCGATGAGCGGTTTCTTGAGATCGCCGAGATCCGGGCCCGTATCTTCCTCTTCCAGCAAACCGCCGCCACCCCCTCCAGCAAAGAGCATCTCGTCCTCGATCTTGCTGCGGATTTTGCCGGGCAGAGCGTCCCACAGACGTTTGACGGGCATCTTTTTCCGGCGTCCGTGCAGCCGTTTCACGAAACTTTCCCACTGCCCCTTTTCAAAATGGTCAGAGCGGAACCACGGGAACCCTTCCGGCGTCGGTTCCCACTCTTTATCTCCGTAGGCCGGATTCTTCTCGCGTCCCGGTTCGAACGTGTTCACGCCCCAGTGGTAGAGCATATCCGCCCCCATGCAGATCGACAGCAGATTGGCTTCCATCAACGTGTCGTGGTGAGCCCCGCGGATGAGCTGAGTGCTGTGGGCGCAGGGAGCCGGACGGCACATGGCCTGAAGGCGCGCGGTGGCAACGGCAATCCTTTTGGGTTCTTTTCCGATGTAAGTCCATGTCCCCCCGAACCCGTGGACGATTTTGATGGCCCAGATGGGGTCGACCCAGAATCGCGCATCGGGGATCCGCTCCAGAACAGCGTCCTCATAGGCCTTTCGAAGCCGGTAATCCCGGCCTTTCCGATGAGGGCGCGACCACCACGCGCCGAGTTTTGACCAATCGTCTTCGCCGCCCACCAGGATGCCGTCTTCCCGGGCGGCCGACATGATGGTTCGCACCGCAGCCGGCGGAACTTTCTCGCGTTTCGGCAATCCCCACGTCCTCTCCGACCCGACCAGTAGAAGTTTAATCCGGTCGTGTTCGTCCAGTTGGCGATAGGCATCCACCGTTTCGACGAGACCACGCCCATAGTAACGGATCAGCTCGGGATGCACGGGATTGTAATCGCCCTGGTTGCCTTTGCGTTTCTTACGCAGCGCGATTCCTTTTTGAACCAGTTCCTGCCACGACTGTTTGAGTCCGCTGAAATCCCAGCCAAAACGGAGCGCAACGAGCATGTCACAACGGTCGAAAATGTCGAACAAATGACGCAGCCGTTTTGCTTTCTCTCCGTCCGGATTGGCATAAATTGAGGCGCCGATATGGGAATGCGTGAAACCAAGATCCCGGTAATATCGCGCGTCGCGTCTGGCCTTCCCGAACCGGTGGCCATCCCACAGAATATACGGCATGGCCGGGCGCGGGCGTTCTTTGTCCGGTTCAAGATCCGAGGGTATGTTCAGTTTGACCGTGCTTGAAGCCTTCCCGGCCAGGACCGCAGCCCGCCTCGCCAGAGCGACGTCGTCTGACTCTTTCCATTCTCCCAGCTTTTTGTCCAGGGCTTTGGCCGTCTGCGGACTTTCCTTGCGCAACTGCCGGGCGACCTTCCGCGCAAGAGGCAGAGGACACTGTTGCAAGAGAGGGAGAACCGTCTTGACCGGGGCCGATTCGACGAGGAATTTCGCGTACGGGGTGAACTGTCCGGCAAGCGCAGCATTTTTCTCAGCAATCAGTGCCCGGACAATTTCGTCGGGTCGTTTCTGGCAGACGGTTTTCCAGACTTTTCCGAGACGATCCATCCGTTCCGCAAGTTCATCGAGCCGGCGCCGGTTCGCGGCATATTCTTCGGGATGTTCCCGTTTCAGATAACTCAGGTTTCTGCTGAGATTCCCGGTCGTATCACGCAGATGGGCATTGATTTCGAGCAGCAATTCAGCGGAGACCAATTCCCCGCAGCGCGCGGCAGCGATGTATGCTTCATCACGCACATTTTTGTTCTCCGTTTCAGCGGCGACTTTTGTAAGGAAATCCGTGGTTTCGCCGTCTCCGAGGTTCCCCAGAGCCTCGATCACTTTTAGCTTGAGGCGGGAATTTTCGGTTTTCTCATAAAACCGAATCAGTGTCTTCGGAGCGTCCGGATGTTGGGTCAGCCCGAGAAGGGCAATCGCATCGCGCTGGCGAGTGGGACTCTGCCCCTGGAGCATTTTTTTGGCCTGGGGGAAGATGCTTCGGTCGGCTACTTTTCTAAGGGCTTCAAAAAGATCCTCTTCCGCATCTCCTGGAAGATTTTCTGCCCGCACAAGCAGGTTCGCCATGACAGGTGCGAGCCGCGGATCCGGTTTTTCCAGATACGGACGGAGCTGACGCACCACTTTCTCCGGCGGTTCGGTCAACGCGCTGAATTTCAGCTCTTCCAGTCTCTGTTGCGTCAGCTTTTCCGCACTCAACAAAGCCGGACAGAACACCAGAACAAATGCGAGGCAGAACAGGGGAACGAAACGATGGGACCTGACTTCCGGCATAACAAATAATCCTTTGAAGGTAAGTTCAGTGTGTTCCGGTCCGGTCCAAAAGAGGCCCGTCAGGGCCGATGCAGACTTAGCCCCGGCTGCGAACGCGCGTAGCGTTAGAGCCCGGGCAAAACGGGAGTACCAGGATGTGAATGGATCGCGTGAACTCCAGTCTACAGGTTGCACGGAGAAGGGACACAAGAAGCCAAGAGACGAAAGGGACTCCGTATTTCCTGTCGCGTTCCCTCACCGGACACATGAGCGGACTGGACTTCAGCCCCGCTCTGCGGGGTCTGGGGTTCAGAACGCGGCTCATCGACAATACTGGTCTCGCAGCAAAACGACGAACGACAGGTCCGCCTCGGCGATGCGGACCTACAGTTCTCTGACAATCCTCTCCATCTTATACGGTATTCGGCTGCCAAAGACCTCCCATCTTCGGTCCCCTTCACTCACCTCTACTCCGGCAGATTGACAGGCGCCACTTCCACCTGCGCAAGATCGCCGACGGGACGGACGGATTCTGTTTTCTCGCTCACAAGGACAAACGATCCTCCCATTTCGACATCCATTGTAATCTTTTTGTACTCCGGCACCGTAACCTCGACCCCCTTCTTGTCACCGAGCGGTGCGTGAGCATAAATCAGCCACTCGCGACTCGGTTTCTGCCCGATCCGGCGGGCGAGTGCCCAGATCGGCATGGGTGTGGTGAGCTTCCATGGACGTTCGGGGTCGAGACTTGTCTCGAGCCGGAACCAGCGATTCTCCTCTTCATATTTTTCAAGCAAATCGGTGTTGAACGGGTGATGCTGTTCCGTGTTTGGAACCAGATGCCCATGTCGCCAGAACCGCTTGAGAACCGGATCCACGTGGACCAGGTCGACGGCCCGGATGATCTCTTTCATATTGTGCCAGTAGCTTTCGTGCGGGCTGGTGGAACTCTCCCATTCCCGGGCCGCACGCGGCAGCAACAACCACATTCCGTACTGGACCCATCCGCGATAGCGCGCGGGACTCGTCGCATCGTAACCGTTTTTCTTGTACTGAGCGGCCTTGTCCTGCCCCCCATCCCAGTAAATCAGTTCAAACCAGAAGTCCGGGTTGACCGATAAAGCTTCCTTTTTCATGAATACATTATTCATAAACGACATCTGGCAACTCCAGAGGTTGAACATATTCTTTTTCGGTTCCCAATCGTTATCGTAGTATGACCCCATTGCGCCTTCCCAGGCGTACCAACCCCAGGCAACGCGATCGGGCGAGGCGTTTGACCACCGCAGCCAGCCTCCGTCGCCGATGTCCGGCCGCCCGTAATGATCGGGGCCCGCTCCGCCGTAGGGCAGGATGATGCTGTTGGCTTTCCAGGCTTTCTTTTTGAGTCCCGCCCGCATGCCTCGGAACATCGCTCGATAACGCCGAATCCAGCCGTTGGCAACGACCCGGCGTTTGAACATATCGCTTCGGCCTTTTCCGTAGAGATCGAGATATCGCCGGGATTTTTCGGCCTGATGCCATCGCAAATCAGGCGGTTCGTTATTGCTGACAAACAGAACCAGCGGTGGACGGGGATAATCCTCCTGGAGCTTGCTGATGCCGGGCGAGGTAACGAGCATGACTCCGAGATCTTCCCATGGTTGGACCGGACCGAACGGGCTGATCTTGCGTTTTGTCTGGCCGTCGGCGGTCAGCATGAGCGGACTTTCTTCCGGGGAGAGTTTCTTGAACTTTTCGCGTCGCCAGAACCGGGAGACCCATTGATTGCCGTGGATGATGGTCAGCGGCAACCGCCATTTTTTGACCTGTTCAAGCCCTTTGAATTCGCGCGCACCAGCTCGGGGCCATTCAATGAAAGGAAGAATATGGTGTCCCCGCCGGATCAACCCCACCTGAAACGCGAGCGAAAAATGATTGGCATGCCAGTGTCCGGCCAGAGGCAAAGGGCGTCCTTCCGGATCGAAATTGGGCCGGAGGGATTCCGTCCGGATTTCCCCCGTCGTCTCAGGATGGGCAGAAAGCACAGGGAAACACGCAAAGGCGACAGCACCGATTACGGCGATAAAAAACACTTTTTCCATTTTCCGTATTCCCGTCAATGGGGCAGAGTTACAAATGAGATAACTTACCGGGGCACAAGGTTTCTCATAGCAAAAGTTGTGGGCGAACCCCAGGGATGATAGTAATCAGGCATGTATTCCTTAGCATCCGCATATCCAGCTCCGCCATCTGGATACAGCAAATTGGCACCGTGGTTGTGATGTACACCCGGAGCCCGTAAACCGTGAAGATTATATCCTCTTTCGAGTGTCACAGATCCAGCATCAACGTGGCTGCAGTGATCATCAACGAAAAGCGAACCATCAGCATTGCCGTTCGTGTGATGATTGCCATGCCATCCATCGTATTCGAAACCGTCAATCAGCAGAAACCCGTCCGGATGGAAGTCCCCGAGCCGGTACCTTCCGTCTCCTGCCGAGGATTGGGTTACCGCATTAAGCGCGTTGATATAGTAATCCATCCTCTTGATCAGGGCCCCCTCTGCGTCGTATTTGTAACATGCGCCGCCGTCGAGATGGCAGTTAACCTTAAACGTCGTGCTGGGACAGTCAAAGAGTGGTGCGTGGTTGGCTATCTGCCACGGACACCGGTTAATCCAGGCTCTCATTGATTGAGATGGATCGACCTTATCTGGAACGATATAGGGGGCGTAAAGCGTATACCACTGCCAGGAACAATAATCACGGGAACTGTTATATATTCGTTGAGCGGGCAACCATTCGTTGCTGTCGTTGCCATACATCTGGTATGCGAGAGAGATTTGTTTCAAATTGTTTAAACACACCGTGCGCCTTGCTGCTTCCCGCGCCCGCTCCAGCGCCGGCATGAGCATAGCGGCCAGAATGGCGATGATGGCTATGACAACCAGCAACTCGATCAAAGTAAACCCTCTGCGCTGTGAAGCATCCATAACGTCCCTCCCAATTCATAAAACTTGAAGGTCAATAATAACTATAACTTTCAAAAAACTATGGCGCGCGGCGGGGATGAAACAAATCTTTTTGAGCCTGCTCTTCCTTGGCCGTCGCTCCCCACGATTGTGGCCACCAAACGGCTTCTTTGGCGAAAAAGCGAGATTTACGGAGCCAGATCCGGGCTGAAAAGCCTCTTTTGAGCATCGACCTCATCCGAAGTAACGTCCGTCGTCCAGTAAACAAGCTCCTTTTTCATATATATCACGTGCCCATCGATAAAAGCTATGTTTCCGCCCTTCCGGTTCTTGTGACGTCGCGGACCTGGTTTGTTATAGCTTGTGGGTGCCTTCCGACCAAAACGGTGCAACGCCTGGCCAGTGTCCTCGGTGCGACCATTATCACTGATAAGATGCGTGCCGCTTCCCACGGGCACTTCATTGATCGTATTAAAGACTCGCAGCGGCTTGTAATACTGGGAATAATATGTATCTTCCCAGCTCCCGGTACCCTTCTGGCCGATTGCAGGATTTAGGCCGTAAAGGGCATTGTGACTGCTCACACCATGGCAACTCCCTTTGACTAATTTGTCCACCGAAGGACATAAAAAAGGATCGGGGTGGTCGTGAAACATCAGAGTACAGACACACCAGCCCGAGGAATTGGGCTCCTTACCGTTGATATATGGCCACAGTCTCAACATCCACCCCGAACATTGACTCCAATTCCCTGCACTAAGTTCCTGGGGGCGTGTAAACCATCCTTCATAATCGAGAGTATATTGAATCTCACCCAATGCAAGTTGCCTGATCAAGGGTCATAGTCTCCGCCGGGACTCAAGCCTTCTTCCCATTCGTAGTCCAGGAGAGGATCGAGGCAGAGCCGTTCCACTCGCCCGTCAGTGAACCACAATCCTACTCTCCCGCCGGGGTGGCGCCAGATATCAGTTCCTCCGTTCGTAAACCAAGCATCGCAGCCAGAATCGAGATAATCGCAATGACTACCAACAACTCAATGAGTGTGAAAGCCTTTTTCAGTTTCATTCTCTTGTTCAAACACAAATATCCCTCATATTTTTAGTATACTCCTACGCAAAAAAAAAGCAATATTCTTTTGCGTCAGGTCCTTTTCGATTTGCGACAAGTCTCTCGTTGCCGATACACGGGTAGATCGGAGTTCAGGCGGAGGCTGGAGTTCAGAACGTGGACAATACTTCCAGAATATTGCAGCCTTCGGTTTTACGACTTGCAGCCGGGCCTACAAGAGACGCGCCTTCATAGGAGTGCGGTGTGTTAAAACGGGCCTCGGGCGCGTTTTACTCACCGCTGTGTCGTTCCCGAATATGCTCGATCCCATGTGATTTTCCCCCGACAACGACACAGAGGAACGACAAAACGGCGATACGGCAACGGCACAGACAAACGGCACAGCGGCGAAAAATCGCCGCACTCCAGAGCCGGCTCCGCCGGCGGGGTTCATGCATGAAACGGTACTGTTAAGATTGTCCGGCACGCAACATGTTCCATTCCGGAACGAACGACAACGACTCCGGGCCGTCAGGCCCGGTCCACAGGCTGGAGAGCCTGTGCCACATGTGTTTGTCGCACACTCAGAAAACATCCCCAAAATCCCGCTTCGTAGCTCATTGCGAGCCCATCGCAAGATGGGCGAAGCAATTTCGTCTTTTTGTTGCCCCAACAGCGAGATTGCCGCGGCGCCCCGCTGAGCGGAACGCCTCGCAATGACATTTGTGAACTTGGACGGCTGATTTAACGCAGGTTAAACGCATACCCGGCCAAACCGACAGAGGCCGGGCGCGAGGTCACGCTGCGACGGCCAGCCCACTCAATCTCTGCCTCCTGTCACGCAAGGTGACAGCGGGGCTTCGGGTGCTGAATAAGGAGGCGTAGAATCGGCCGTTTCGGCCAGGGTGGGATGAAACTTCTGCACACCATAATTTTTCAGCCCCGTGTCCCGTCTCGCACCTGCACCCAGGGGTTGCGGGAACCTTCACCCGAAAAGCCGATGTGCTTCTTCCAGCAAATCCACCACGGGCAGATCGTAAGGACATTTTTCTTCGCATTCCCCGCAACGCTCGCATTCGTCGGCTTTGATCTCGACCATGCTGTACCGCCCACGGGCCCACTCTTCCAGACCCATTTCCCGCCCGTAGAACAGATGCCGAAGAATTATGGGGATTAGAATACCGTTCGGGCAGGGCTGGCAGTAGCCGCAACCCCGGCACATCTCGCGTCCCAATCCTCTGACTGCATCCTGCAGGGCCGCCACTTCCTCTCTCGTGTACCGGTGTTCCGGGCTGGCGGCGCGGATATCTTCACGCAGTTCTTCAACCGCCTTCATCCCGACCATTGCACAATCGGCGTAAGGATTCTCAAGCACGAAACGAATGGCCCCCGCCGGTCCAATGGGTCGTTCCGGCAAACCCTGGCCTTCCAACTTCAATTTATCTCCCACCTCCGCCAGAACGCCACCGCCCAGAGGTTTCATCACAAGGGTTCCAAGATCGTGCTCTTTCGCCATCGGCATAACTTCTTCATCCATCAACTCGTCATTCAGAATATTATAAGCGACCATAATAACGTCGAAACGTCCCGAAGAAATCGCTTTTTTGAACGTGTCGTGGTAGCGGTGACAACTGATCGCCGGGTGCCCGATCAGTCCTTCCTCCCGCGCCTGTTCCAACGCTTCCAGAGCTCCGCCGCTCGACGTTGCTTTTTCGTATACCTCAGGAAGTCGCAGGTTATGCGTCAGGTATATGTCGATATAGTCGGTCCGCAGGTTGCGCAAAGACGTCTCGATGTCGCGTCGCATACCATCGGCATCCCGCGCCTGGCTTTTTGTCGAAAGAATGACTTCACCGCGCCGCCCCTCGAGGGCGCGCCCGATTTTCTCCTCGCTATCGCCGTAGGCCCGAGCTGTATCGATAATGTTGATCCCGCTATCGATGGCCTCATTAACAAGACGTGTAACGTTTTTTTGATCGACGCCGGGAAATTTTATCCCGCCCAGTCCGATCTCCGACACCCACAGTTCCGTCCGGCCAAGTCTTCTCGTATGCATGTTTCATCTCCTCAGAAAGCTTCTTTCTGTTTTAACATAGAAGCTTTCTGCTTTTCCAATCGGCAAGCCAGGAACCTTGCCCTTCACGCAACTTCTATGAGCGGACTGGACTTCAGCCGGAGGCTGGAGTTCAGAACGCGGTGCAGAAGCCCGCAGGCCTCGCTGCACAAAGACCAACAACCAACGGCACCTCCGCCTCGGCGATGCGGATCTACAGCTCTCGAGCGTTTTCCCGGACAGCAAAAGTTCACCGCCCCGGAGAATTTCCCAGAACCCTCCTGGTCTCCCCGTATCCGGGATGCCACGCAGATGTAGGGCGTGATCGCCGAGCGCGCCCTGCCGTTCACTACCCTGAAAGGGCAGCATATAATAGCCCGGGGTACAGAGGGCTGAAGGCCCCTCGGAGCCCTGGGGTAGAGATATGCATGAAATGATAGTGGGCTGAAGGTCCACCACAAAACGACGAAACGGACAGAGGACAGAGCGGCAGAGGACAGAGGTCAGTAATGGCGCACAGGCAAACGGCAGAACGGCGTTACAGCAAGGGCAAACAGCGAACGAGTAACCAGGAACGACTGACGGCACAGCGGCGCCTCCCTGGGGGATTCGATGGGGCAGACTTTCCTGCCGTTTTAAATATCATTGGCAGTGGCATACCCCATTCCAGATAGTCCACGCGACTCGCGGTCACCGCACTCGAAAGGCGCAACGTCAAACGGCGAAAACGGCAAAGCGGTGGCGAGCCACCGCACTCCATAGCCGGCTTTGCCGGCGGGGTTCAGGCACGAACCGATATTGATACGATTGTCCGGCACGCAACATATTCTGTTCCGCAACAAACCACAACGAATCCGGGTCTTACGACCCGGTCCACAGGCTGGAGAGCCTGTGCTCCATGCTTCTATCAGGGATTTGGGCTTTGCCGCTTTTCGTGTGCTTTGTGTGTTTCCCGACGCAAGGTCGTTGTTGGCTTCAGGTCGATCCAGCCATGCAACAATCTTCACCTCCAGAGTCAAAAGCAGGCTTCGTACGGGAACTCCAACCAACCGATCACAGAACAACGACAAACGGGCGCGGTTCACTCGATCCGCTTTTTCCTGACGAATTCCCAGAAATATCCGTCCTGAAAAGGTCCCCCCTTGCCTTTGGCGCGGGTATCGGCATGCACGATCTGATGATAGCGTTTTCGGTGCTTTTCGTAGAAGTTTAAACCGCACCCGTAAAGCAACTCGCTCGCCCAGAGCATAGGACGCATGGTATAGGTCTGGTAATTTTTGCGAATCTGCACGCCATCATCGTCAAAACACCATTTTAATATCCCGTGGTAGCCGTGCTCCGAGGAGACCGCGAAACTCACCAGCGGCCAGTTCCGCGCCGCCAGGCCGGCATACAGAGCCATGACGTTGGCCGTCGCCTGCTGGTTTCCATCTCCGATGTAATGATTCCGGGCCTGGATACCGGCCGGCAGGAAAAATCCCTCTATAATTTCTTGACGTTGGTCCCGCTTGAGTTTCGGGCTGATTATGTCGAATGCGTAGGCCAGCGCGCTCATGCTCCCTCCCGCACCGTTGCCACTCGTGCCGTAATAATAGGGCGACCGTTGCGTCCCCATCACCAGCCAGCCGAGGCTCAACGTATAGTGATTCCCGTCGTTCCACCGGGTGACCACGCCGTTCGAGATGACTCGCACGGATTTTGACTGATATTGTTCATACCACTTTTCCCAAATATCCGGCAACGCTTTGGCCAGGCTGGTCGCCGTACTGAGATACTTCTGATCCCCGGTCAGATCGTAGAGCCACGCGGACGCGATAAACGTCTTACGGAACTGAGTGACGTTATGCCTATCTTTTCCATACTGATACAGACCATGCTGAAGAGCATTCCGAATCAACTCTTTTGGATCCCTGGCAGCGTTTTTCTCCGCCATAGACTTAGAAAATCGCGTGACCGAATTCGGCAATTCGCTCGGACGCGGGAAAAACGGAAAACCCAGCTTCTTCTGTTCAATTGGGACCGTGACCGCGAGATGAATTGGATCCGAGCTGCGGAGCACGGTCACCGTCGAATCTGCGATCCCCTGGACGCTTGCCAGAGGGAGAAAACGCTCGCAGTAGAGCGGTTCCTTCCGGGCCGCAACCGCTGGCGGCAGACTGATCTTAACCGGGATTGTACGGGTCTGGCCGCCGGCCAGTTTCACTGATTTCTGTTCAGGAACGGCTTTCGCATGCGTCACTTCAAATGGTTCCAACCTGAGCTCTGCGGTAACGGTTTTGTTCAACCTGTTGGTCAGCGTCAGAGGATAGGTAAAAACGAGCGGTTCACCTTCACCCCACTGGTGGGGCGCTTTGGTCTGGTCCCAGTCGAGGTGGACCGCTTCTTTGACGAACCGCACGTCGCCGAGCCAGATCCGCTTGTGCGGGCCCTGTCTGTCAGTCCCGAGGTCTTTTATGCTGGCAGAGATCTGCAAACCGCGATGTTTTTCGGTCCCCTTGCCCATACCTTTCCGCCACCGATTTTTCCTCTGACCGCCCTTCTTGATTTCCTCGGGAATCTTGAGATCGACCCAGATCGTCTTCCAGTCGAACGCCCCGCGCATGGAATCGAGCACCCACCAGTAGGATATATCGCCCACCTTCGGGTAGTTTTCGAGGGCCAGTTTCATTACGGCTCCACGATCGGCCTTCACCTGCAATTTGATGAGATCACATTTATGGGGATCAACGCCCTGCGCCCTGAGATCAATGCGGCATTTCATGGGTTTATCAAAGCGCAGCGTTTTGCCGCCATCGGGGCCGCGGACGACCCGGGGAGATCCTTTTTTGAACTCCGCATCGCCGCGGCTCTCCATCCTCGAAACCGTGCTGGAGATTTCCTGCGCCTGTGTCGGCAAAATGACCGCAAGATACAGAAGAACGGACACAAAACAGACCTTCAAGGCATCAAATCCCACGTTAATCCTCCTTTTGGAATTGACATATGCTTCTTTAAAAGCAGTCCCACTTATGGGGTTAAATCTTGAGCGATCGCAACAAGCTGAAAACAACACATCAATCATTTATCCGCGAGACTTTGCCGCTTTTTTCCTCCACGACGAAGAACGCACCGGCTCGCGGGACATCGACCTTTATCTGCCCGAAATCCGGCACTTTGATTCCTACATCATCCCGATCATCCAACGGTGAGTGCGCGTAAACCAGCCACCGGCGTTGTTCTTTCTCACCCAGCACCAACGCGAGGCTGAAAACCGGGACGTTCGTTTTCAATTTCCATGGACGCTCGGGATCAAGATCCGTATCGAGCAGGAACCAGCGGTGGATATCTTTGTATGCCTCGGGAATAGCAGACTGGTAGGGATGACGCCGTTCGCGGTTATGAACCAGCTCCCCGTGCCGCCAGAACTCCTTCAGTGTCTCATTCTCATAAACGCGATCAACGGCTTTAACGGTCTGCATCCAGTATGTTTTCACGGGTCTCAAAGGAGTTGTGTGCCCACGGAATTCCCGCACGACCCGGGGACGCAAGAGCCACATGCCGTACTGCACCCAACCCAGCACCCGCTCGGGCGGATACGTCTGACCGTCCATCATATACTGGATTGTTTTGGACTTCCGGATGCACTTTTTGTCCATCTGTTTTTTCTCTTCGGCGGTCAGGGGTTCACTGGATTCGGCAACCAGATTCTCCGGTTCCTCCACACCCAGGCCTTTCATCCACATCTTCACGTTATTGCCGTCCCAGGTGGACATCTCGAACCAGAAATTGGGATTGGACTTCCACGCCCGATCGAGCATGAAAACCCAGTTCATCGCCTGCACCTGTGTCGAAAATACCCAGTGGTCACGATTGTCGTTCCAGTTGTGCGTGTAGTAAGAAGGGCTCCCGCCGTCCCAGACGAACCAATCCCACGCGACACGCTCGCTCGTAATCGATGAATAGACCTGCCAGCCACCCCATCGGCCAAAATGGGACGGTCCGAAAGCCCCGTAGCCGATTATACGGACGTTCTCCCGCCAGTTCTTATTCACCAGTGCGTTGCGCATGGCGTCGAGCAACACCTCGTAACGTTCCATCCAGCCGTCTCCCACCACTTTCCGCTTGAACTCGTCGGAACGTCCTTCGCCGTATTTTTCAAGGTAGCGGGCGGACTGTTTTTCCAGCGGACCGTGTTTCTTCCAGCGCAGATGCGGGGCTTCGTTGTTACCGTACCACAAGATCAGCGGTGTATCGGGATAAAATTCCTGGGCCCATTTCATGGCTGCATTATCAACGTAAACCTCGGCTGGATCCTTCCACGGTTCGATCGGCCCGAATGGACTGAGTTGAGGTTTGCGTTTGCCGTCGGGAGTAATCACACCGGTCCACTGTTGCTCCGGGCCTTCCCGGTATTTCTTTTTCACCAGTATCGATTCCCACTGTGTGCCGCGGAACGAAAGCGGGAGTTTGAGCTTTCGGCAGAGGCCAAACAGTGGCACCCGATATTCCTGAAAACGCCGGCTCTGCGGATCACGCCGCAACCAGGCCGACCACGGAAGTATATGGTGGCCTTCCTGGATGAGCTCGATCTGATGTTCGGGCTCGAAACTGCCTTTTATGGCCCCAACGTTCCAGTGGCTGGCAAGCGGTAAAGGACGTCCTTTTGGCCCATTGGGGGGCAGAAGCGCTTCCCGTCGGATCACCGGGGCCGTCCGCCGCGCCGCATCCGTTGGCTCCAGAATGGCTATCCTGGTGTCCTTCTCCTGTCCCATCGCGTTAAAACCCCACAATCCCACGAGCACCATCGCAACAAACATTTTTCGCATCCACATGTAATTTCTCCCGTCTCCTTGAAAAATATATCCGAGCCAAACAATACCCTGAACCGTATAGAGAAACACCGACCACCTCCCAATCCCCCCGAACATACGGCCGCAATGCATCTATCCAGCTTACCTCATTCATTGCCCGTGTCAAGACGGCTTTGCGTCAGCTTCTTTTCGTTTTGCGTCACATATTTTTCCGCCTGATTTCATCCGGGCCCAGCAGACGATTGTAAATCCGCACATCCGCAATATCTCCGGTGAAAGGTCCCGGTCGCACGGGAAGACACCGGTAAACCCAGACGTTCTCGAACCAACCACCCGCGTGGCTATAAAGCGCGATGTAAGGTTGTCGTCCGGATGAAAGCGGGCGCGGGTCTTCGTACGAAAACACCTCTTCCCCGTCAACGATATGCGTGAAGTGTTTGCCAGCACGCATACATGCGATCCGGTGCCGTTTTCCCGGACAGATCCGGGCATCGTATTCAGCTATCGGGCCGGTCCGACGCAGCAGTTTCCCGCCCTCATTGCCTTCCGTACCAAAGCCAAAAAAATACCCGTGCATCGTTCCGCTTTCGGGCAACGCATTCAACGTCGCCGAAAGATCTCCCGGCTCGGAATTATCCGTTCCCGCCTCATAGACCAGCAGCACGTCACCCGGGAACTTTTGCGTGCAGAGTATCTCCCCTTTCCCTTCGACAATAAGCCGGCCGCCTTCCACCCGCCAATCTCCCGACAGGATTCGCCAGTTGTCCCGCAGGCCGCCAGCAAAATCGTCCTCGAATGCAAGCTGGAACTCAGGCGGAACGCTCAATTGGGCAGCCGGTCCCTCCATGCCGCCTGTTATTTCGTCTCTCAGTTTTTTTTGCTTATTTTTCCCCGCGGAGGGTTCGGCAATCCGCAGGTAGCCTTCACGTCCCATGCTCGATTGCGCGCCGGCAAATAATGTCACGTCTTCGCCATCAAAAATAATGCGCGCTTCGCCGCGCCCATCGCGGCTGGAGCAATTGCAACTGACGGTCAGCTGATGCCAAGCATTGTCATTAGCCAGCAGAACACCTTTCCGGCTGCAGGCGGTGTCTCGATCCTCGCCATCGCCCGTCTCAAATAAAATCGTTCTTTCTTTTTGTGCTCGGCCGTCCAGACACAAACGAAACCCGTCGATAGGATCATATCCCGATGCCCGGGAAATCAGGAGCTGCTTTTCACAACCCGGGCCGTTCTGGCGAAATCTGCAGGTAAGTGTAAAAGTTCGGGTGAGCTCAATCTCGCCGGGCCGTTGATCGCCTTCGTCCCACTTCATCAGAATTTCCTGTTTCTCATCCTCCACGCAGCGAATCGTCACGTAATCGCCGTACACAAGATGTTCGTTCTCGGCAAAGAGTCTCAGAATGTACGTGCCGCGCTCCGAAAAACGCACTTCCGTCTCCAGATTTTCCTCATCCTCGAACACAACCTCACCAGGCGCTAAAACCGTTTCCCAACGCCAGCGTGTCGCGTTAGAAACATCGGCTGAGAGCTGGGTTTTAAGGTCGGTCAGAGTGCGGTCCGCACCCGCATTGACCACCGGCGGTCTCACGCAGGGTGGCAGGTCGGCTGGATCTTCATACTCCCGATTGTCCCGCATCGTGAAAAATGGCTCTCCACCGAACTCTGTGCCAGCGGCGAGCACATAGGCGTTATCACGGACGCTTCCCGTCGGATCGGGGCCGCTTCGGCCGACATGCAGGACCTTCGCCCCACCCCACAGCGTCCAGTCATTGTTCAAAAAGGTGCAGTTGCGCACTTCCACCTGCTGCGCGGTGTTTTCACAACGAAGATATTCGATAGCGGGGCCGGCGTTGCTGTCGAACGTGCAGTTCTCAATGATGCAATCGTGCCCCCCGCCTTCGAAATCCCATCCGCCCATATCGTGACTGTCCGTATCCTGGGTGTGGCCGATATAACTGTTGCGGAACTTTACAAAATCGGAGCGAACGTAATGAACGGTCGCCGTGCCGGTATGTTTCCAGTGCGGGGCGCAGCGATCCAGGCAAATCCCGTTGCAATCGGCATTGACAACCCCATTCAGGAAAAGGCCCACGTATGACCAGGGCGTGTTGGCGTGATCGTGGGAGGTCATTTTTTTCAGCCGGACGTCTTTCACCGCGCCCCCCTCGCCGTAGGCTCGCACGCTCACGCCGGTGCCGGTCCGGTAGCATTCGCAGTCACGTATCGTGACATCGCTGAGGACAATGTCAGAACATTCGTGTCCGCGTCCAACGACAACCTCAATCCCGGAGGAATTGACACGCGGGGCCTGTTGGCCAAAGTTCTGGATATCGACGGCCAGAACATCCTCGATGACCACGTTGGAATGGTTTGCCCGATAATTATTGACGAGGAGCCCATAATAGGAGTTGTAGACGGTGATGTGGGAGGCTTTAAAATAGCCCGCTTCTTCCACGTAGATGCAGACAGCGGCTTCGTCCAGTGATCCGGTGTAATTGATTTCTTCACACGGTCCTTCGTAAGGGCTTTCCACAACCGGTCGTGGGCCGTGGCCGTAAGCCGTCAGTTCGATCCAGTTGTCGCGGTTTCCTGTCGCAACCACTCTCAGTTGCTGGACAAAATGAGATCCGCGCCGGAGCAACAGCCGGTCCCCGGGTGAAAGCTCGGTGTTGTTGATCGGCGTAAAATCTTCCCATGCCTGTTCGGGCGAAGTGCCGTCCCGGGAATTATCGCCGCATACGCTATCGAAATAGTAATCGATCGTTCCGATTCCGTTCCTTTGAAGGGAATTTACGCGTTATGCCGACTGGCAATTTTATTTGAATTCCCATCGGCCGTAAGGATATTCAAAAGCCCACAGGCCTCGCCGGTCGTGGGCGTAGGTCCAGTGATAAAGCCAGTACGGTGTGCCGCGGTGGGCGAGCACGCGGTTCATTTGAAGCTGCACACCCCAGACATCGCCCGGTTTCGGCGGTTCAATGCCCTCCCAGAACGGGATACGGATTTCCGCCACGTAGCTATTTTCCCCGGTCACCGAGCATTTTATTTCATGGTTATGGCTCATGTGGTTGCCAGCGAAGGGGTTCTCCGGATCAAAATAATGAAGAACATGAGTGGCGTGCCCTTTTGGCACAAAATGCATGAGCTGCCAGCGCACAACGCGACTCAGATCCGGCTTAATGAAAATCTCGAAAACCGGCTTTTTCTTTGGATTTTCCTCCACCAGGTCACCCTCGACCGAACCGCGCACGTATTCCATCATTTTTTCGCTCACCCCCTCAGCAGTATAGGCCATGTAAAGCGCACTGTCCCCGCGGAGCGCACGGGCAACGATTGCTCGTCCTTCGGCAGGCAATCTCCTGTCATCCAGCCCCTTGACCTGGGGGGCCGGGAAGAACGTATCCATTGTCGCAGCTTTGCGCCAGGCCGGTTCATCCAGTTTCCCATCTATTGTGATTTTCTCGGCGCGTCCGACCCGGTAGATCTTGAATCCGTTCTTCTTCATCCCGGGCCACGCTCTGGCGCGGTTCCGCACCGGCGGGGCGATATAGCTCGCAAGATTCGTCGCTCGCGCCGCATGCCCCTTTTCCAAAAGGGGTTTTAACTTCTCCAGCCGCGACACCATACCATCGGTGTAGGTTTTATAGAGCTCCAGAGTTTTCTCTCGGGGCATAAGTTTATCGATATAACTGTGCTGGACGTAATACTGGAGATAATCAAAGAGCCGCCGATACATCTCGGGATCGCGGTCCGCCAGTTCCCGTGCGGCCAGCCGCAGAGCCCTTTCAGGATCGTAGGCCTCCGGGTTCCACGTATAATCGGCCAGGCCAATGAAGAAAACCGGGGAAGCGCCCTGCGCCGAAATACCGTGGAGGTGTTTGTAGACCTGATCATCGTGGAAATTCGGTGTTCGCAATCTGCGGCGCAGACTCTGACAGTCGTACATCAGCAGTTTACAGTCCACGCCGAAAGCTTTCCGGTACGCCGCCGCCCCTTCATGAGGAAAATAATACGAAAAAACTTCAAGACCGTTCATCATCAAGAAATCGACTCCTTCCAGGGCGTTGACGGCGCGGAGTTGTTTGGCTTCCCGGTCCGAGCCCCGATTGATCGCGTAACCAACGGGCATATACCCCAGTTTTATGTCGCTGCCAAGCCGATCACGTTCCTTTTGAAGTTCTTCAAACAAATATTTCACGGTCCTGGCGGGATCCCCCGGGAACGGTTCATCTTCCTTGTTGGCTGTCCAGAACCGTCCGTCGTTGAAATCCAGCAGCATCCAGTCGGCCTTTTGCCTGACGGCTTTTCGGAGCTGTTCTTTGTGCTTCTCCAGCCGTTTGGGTTTCGCAGAAACCCAGTGAGAATGGCTTCGGGGCACGTGGCGCATCCCGAACCGGAAGCTCCAGTTTTCGAACCGTCCGTTGCCTTTGTAGAGGACCCACCAGTCTTTACATCGTTTTCCGCCGCGGAACCAGAGCGTCGGCCAGTCCTGCACCTCACCCAATCGCACGTAGCGACGTCCTTCGTGCCCAAAAACCATCTGCCGCAAAGTCGCGACGCCCCATAATGTTGCCCAGATCGTTGCCCCACGGGTGATGATAAAAGGGCGCCCTTTTTGAACCCTGGACAGGACACTGTAACGTTCCTCGGCGCATATTTTGTCTTCCACCTCGGGGAGAGAAGGCAGGTTTACTCCGGCCGTCTTAATTTTCGCGTCATTCATCCCATCGACAACGAGCACGACCACAGGACTTTTGGTGTCCTCCGGCACAGCTGTAACGAACTGCGCATCCGGGAACACTCTCTTGATTTCGAGCACGTAGGTGAGCATGTCCGGCCACTCGGGACGGTTGACCTTCGCCGCGGCCTGTCTCCACGGGCCTTTATAAAGGTGCCGGGCCGCTTTCTTTCGCTCACGGGACGATTCAAAAACCTTGTTGGTGAAGGCACGGTGTTTTTCCCCGAGCCCGGTCTCATCCAGGATATCAGCCGCTTTCTTTATCGCTTTGGGGACGACGCAGACTGTTTCCCCTTGAACCTCAACGCAGCGGTCCTCCAGATTCGCCCGTTTCGGCGTGGGGATAATGGCCGTCTCCAGATCGCCTTTCATATACGATTCAACGACCTGGTCAAGCGGTTTTGTTGCTGCCCCCGCCAGTGCAATGCCGACCGCAAACAGTCCCAGAAAACCCATCCATAATTTCACGATTCTTCCTCCCTTATTTCATGACCACACCGGACAATCCGTATAAGTATCACACCGCGGAGTTTGTTTTTCAAGAGTCATTCGCGCCAAAGGCTTTCCGATTTGCGTCAAATCATTCCCGGGGATGGAATACGGGGACGCAAAAGCTCCAGAACGCGCTGGAGCCGACCGGCTTTCAAACACGGTGCTGCTACCGGCGGCCGCAGATCCCGTGCCGTGGTGGCCGAGGCATGAGCGGACTGGACTTCAGAACCGCTCGGCGGGGCTGGAGTTCAGAACGCGGATGAATTTATTGGCCGTTAAATGCGCGCCGGCATTTCCCGGCGGTTGCCCGCCTCAAGTCCAGTTTCGCCCGCCGATGGCGGGCTCAGCTGAACTCGAGTCTCAATCCCCGCGAGCGGGCTGGAGTTCAAAAAGCGGTGGCCCTCACGTATCCGGGACGCCGCGCACCTGTAGGGCGTGATCGCCGAGCGCGCCCTGCCGTTCACTGCCCGGAAATGGCAGCATATAAGAGCCCAGGGTGCAGACGGCTGAAAGTCGTCGGAGCCCTGGGGTAACAGTGGAGGAAAAAGGGTAGTGGGCTGAAGGCCCACCACAAAACTGTTGCGTCTTGCGGCACGAGACATTTCCCGCAAACCAGGAGAGTTTGTGCTACAAGGACCTCGCGCTACTCATTGATCGGTTCAGGTTCAGCTCTCTCCCCATCCATCGAGTAAGGAAGCCGGTATGCGTTACCTTCCCTGTCACAAAAATAAATGCGTGATTTCGAAGGTTTTCTCCCATGCCCATCGGCCCAGAGAGCGTAAAAACCGGGGGAAGCGTTGGCCGGTCGGCGGGCGTAGGTGTGATTGTATTCGCTTCCTTGGGTGATCTGGCGAACCTTTTCCCAGCGTTCTCCTTCATCTTTACTGGTCCACAAGGCCATCTCCCCACCCGGATTATAGGGCTGTGGGCCGGTTTCGGTCGGTCCGATCACGCGCCAGCTGCTGTCTCCCTCCACGTGGAGGCAACCGGTATCGTAATTACTGTCGGATTCTGTGATCGTATTGAACTTCCACTCATCCCCATTCCAATGAGCCACTCTCCATATAAACGGAGCGCTTGCGGGACCCGGTTCCCAGCCGCCGCTGGTCACGTAAAGGACGACCGGGTTGCCCGCGCTATCAAAATTGATATCCTTCATGTAGACGTTGCGCCTTTTCTTCTCATAATTTCGCACGAGCGCCGGATTATCCACGTCACGCAGCGGTGGCTCAACTTTCTCACCGGAGACCGTCCGCCAGGTTTCGCCCATATCCGAAGTTTCGAGATAATACAGGTTGGTTCGCCAGTTCAACCCCGCCTGCCCGTCGTCGCGACGCGGCGGATGGTAATTGAATGCGGTCCCCACTTTATCTTTCCAACGCCAGCTCACCTGGTAATGTCCTTCTGCGACCCTTGAAAGCCGCTGTCGTTCCCTCCAGCGGCGTCCGTCCTGCCCGGTCATCCACCACAGTGTTCGCCCGCCCTGTCCCTGCCAGGATTCGTATTTCGTGTGAGTGAACAACCATCCTCTATCGCCCATGAACCACGCCTGGGGATATGAAAAGTTGAACCTGGCCGCCAATTCAAATTTCTCAATTGAATGGGGTCGGACACTTTTGAAAATGTACGCCGGCCTCGCCGTGCCATGGGCCGAGGCAAAACACCACACATATCCCTCCTCGTCGAGCATGATCGTCACATTGTCATGGGCGTCGGAGGTTCCCTTATCCATGAGCAGTGTCGGACGCGGCACGGTGCCGGTTTTATGATCGTAGTACGATACCATTTCCAGGAGGCTACCTTCTTCGGACGCACCACCGTATGTGAAGAAGGTTTTGTCGACTTCGGCTGAGTAGAACGCGAGCGGGATATGCTTGGCACAATACGTGCCCAGTCCTCCGCTATATTTATAAACGTACTCATTCCCCGTCTTCTGATTCCAGTACCAGATGCCGCGGTATCCCGGTGCTTTCTCCTCGACAACGTTTCCCGGCTCAAGTTCGCCGGCGGAAAGAATTGCGCAGACGACGACTGCCACAAAGACCACGACAAAGAAATGCATCATTTTTCTCACCTTCTGTCTTTTCAGGTAGAAGTATTTATCCTGTGTGAGCGTTCAAAATAAACGATTACCTTTTCTTCTGCGACAAAAAGTCTTCCCCGGGTTCATTTTGTTTATTCGCTGTATACCCTCTGCTCACCATCGTATAAGGAGACGCTCAGGACACCATCCTCCAATCGCACGTCCTGCACCCGCGGCGAACCCGGATGGACTTCCAAAATGCTGCCGTAAACGCACTCGCGATCCCGGCAGCGTGCCAGGACCGTTCCACGGTGTTTTTCCGACGGATTGCCCGGCGTCCGTCCGCAAGTAAGCTCCAGCGGACAATCCGATGTCGTTATCAAACGCAAGTACAGGTAATTGGCAAGCCGCCAGTCGGCGCGAAACCGGTCGATGGAATCGGCTCGCTCGCCGACCTCAAACAGCGTCCAGTAACCCTCAGCCGGCAGAGGAACCAGATCCAGTGGTTCCCCGCCTTCCTCTTCCACTGTTTCCGCAACCATCTCCCCCAGAGAATGAAAAACAAAACCGAAACGGCGTTCCACAGGCGCAACACAACGGTCAATCAAAGCGACGATGGGAAAATCAAAGAAAACAGACCGTTCCAACCGGACATCCTGATAAACGCCCGGTTCGGCCCGCTGATTCAACCGTTCGAAAAGATCTTCATTCCCCTCCTCCCCCACAACCGCCGCGTGGGCTCTCGGCGGCTCGGCGTCCAGGTCCACCTCAAACAACTCCGAACGCATCTTACCCTGATCGGCCTCGTTCACAAGCAGCGTGTTATGGGAAAACGTCCCGGTCAGGAAACTATCATAGGTATCGCGAACCTGCCCGCTGGGAAGGCCGAGATCGGAGGCAATAATGCGACCGAAAGCATGAAGCGAAACGGAAAGTTTATCGTGATGGTGATGCCCCGCAAATTGACCGCCTCCGCCGTAAAACCATAGCGTCGCGGGACCGCGTTCCGTATCCGCCCGGAACGTCACCATGCGCGTTCGTGGCAGGATGGAACTGCTGGCGGAAGGTTCGCACGGCGCGGGCAGCTCATCCAGGCCCCAGCCGAGAGCGGCCAGGCTCATCCGCGGCGCCCCGCACTTTCTGTACAGCATGGCAAGCACCGGCCCCCAGCGTTCCGGATCCACCTGCCCGGTCGCATATTCGTAGACGTGCCGCAGCTGCGTCAAAGAAAGTCTCCCCGGAGCCACACGGTCGCTGATGGTAAGGAAATCCAGGTTGGAATCGACGAGTTTAAGCGGAGCTTCAAAAAAGGCCTCAAATCTCTCGCGCAAATCGTCATCGATCGCCTCTTCCTGTTCTCCAATCCGATAGAGGGGAATTAAAGCTGTGAGGGAATAAAAAAAGCTATAGAACGGCGCCGTCTCAACCCAGTGCCCGTCCGGCTCGCCCGTATCTTCGGCCCGCGGAATGCCGCCGCGGAGCAACGTCTGAAGACCGCACTGCTCGTAAAATAAAGCTTTCTCCACCCATTCCGGACGGTTCAGATGTTGACCGAGAAGCGCCAGCGCCGACATCCCCCAGCAGGACATATTATGGACCATCATTACGCTGAGCCAGTCGGACAGTTTCTCTCCCACTTTTTCAAGAACATCTTGCTCGACGGCTCGACGGCATTCCTCACTGCTTCCCGGTGCATCATCCACGAGTTGCAGAGCCTGAAGCACCTGAAGCATACACTGGGCTTCGTAGAGGCCCCCGTAGACTATGCCGTTGCCGCTTTCCTCGCCGCCGGGAGGGCTCCGGTATAGTTCGACCAGGTTTTCCAATCCCCGCCACACCCACCGGCTGTACCGTTCGTCGCCCGTCAGGCTGTGGAGGAACCCCAGGCTCGTCATCAGTCGGCGGATTCGCTCGTGGCAAAGTGTCACGCGGGCCGCACGCCGCAAATCGTTCCATTCGGCCCGACGACACAATCGGGGGTCCCGGGGAGGAGCGTCCGAGTGGGGATCGAAGATCACGTGCTGACCTTTCCCCGTCCGATACATTCCACACCGACCTCCCGGTTTCCCTTCAATAAATACGGGATCCTCCTTCAGAATCCGTTCGGCTTCTTCCTTGCAAACCTCGACAGCCCGGCGGGCCCAGTCCAGGTTTTCCGCTTTCCGTGCGATTTCTCCGGCGCGATCGGCACCGATATAAAGACTCGGCCAGACGTCTTCGATGACCATTCCGGAATCTTCCGGCGAAAAAACGTTGGGCCAGCCAAAAGTGGGACGCGAACTGCTGTCGAGGTCTGGATCGCTCATAGAAAATCTCCGTTCTTCCTTACCTGTTCCCCCGGCCTCCGAAGGCTTTCAGCCCTCTGCAGGCCGGGCTTTTATCAGCTAATGCTCCTTCTGGCAAATGCCGCAGCTTGCCGTGCTCTGAACCCGAAGCACGGCTCCACCGACGCAAGGTCAGAAATACCGCTTCCTGGGTCATTGCGAGCCCATCGCAAGGTGGGCGAAGCAATCTCGTCGTTTTGTTGGCCCAACAGCGAGATTGCCGCGGCGCTCCGTTGTGCGGAACGCCTCGCAATGACATTTGAAAACCTGGACGGCTGATGTAACGCAGGCTATGCGCGTACCAAGGTCAGTGGTAGCTCAGCGCGATTTCACGCGGTGTGGTTCCGCTCCGTGACGCTTCGGCCGCCGTTTTCCCGGTGGCTTCTCCCATCGCAACAGCGTTGCCGGCAACCCGATAACTGGAATGCGCCAGGAAATCGCCGCTGATGCACCGACCCGCCATCATCAATCCCTCCACATCAGCGGATACAAGCGCTCTCAACGGTATATCATAAGGCTGAACGTCGATTTCAGAAGGTTCGATGCCTTTTTGCTTTGCCGGGTCGAGCGAATGCACGTCGACCGGAAACGTGGTCCGGCACACCGCGTCAGGATGCCGACTTCCTTCCACCATGTCATCTTGCGAAACCGTGTAAATCCCCTTCAATCGCCGTCCTTCCCGCACGCCGATCTGGTCGGCCGTCGCGACAATATGCACGTTCTTCCAGGGGCCTCCCGGGGAGCGCAATCCATCGATTAAATTATGCACTTCCCGTCGTGCTTCCACCGTGGCCTCCGTCAAATCATCCGCATCGGTACCATGATATCCGTATTCGTGGTTGGCCATAAGCGCAAAAAGATCATCGCGAATATGGATCAACGTCGGACGGCTGTAGGACGGAGAACACCCGCCCTGTTCCATCGCTTCCCGGAGATGCCTTTTAGGAGCGCTCCAATCCATATCATCGCTCGACCTGTAAAATTCGGACACCTCGTCCGCCCGCACACCTGACAGCAACAATATAAGGCTCATCGGCTGCACCTGGCCCGTATTCGGATGACCCATCTCAAAATCGCATCCAGCGAGCCAACCCAGATGACCATCACCGGTGCAGTCGATAAAACAATCCGCCCCAATGGCCTCACGTCCCGATGCCGATTCCAGCACCGCATGTGTTAGTCTATCATTATCGACGCGGGCATCGGCGACGCGAGTGTAAAGTCGCACGTTCACAGAAGCCTCGGCGCATAACTCGTCCAGCAACAGCTTGACTTTCTCCGGATCGAAAGCGGGCCGCCGCAGATCCACCTCGTCGGTACGGGCGTTCATACCGTTGAGACGTTCAATAAGCTCGCGCATCATACCATCCTTATTCTGGCTATCGAGGAAGACGGCAAGCAGGCCGGCCGTCCAGATACCGCCCAGACATCCGTGCTGCTCGACCAGGATGGTCTCTGCACCATCGCGGCCAGCTTTCAACGCCGCGGCCACCCCGGCCGGGCCTCCCCCACAAACGGCCACATCAAACGAACCCATGACCGGCGTCTCGCGGGCCGGTTCATTGATACAATTCATTGTTCTGCATCCTCGTCTGGAATGGTGTATTCGACTTCAATCTTCTGGAAATCCTCGCGCGCCGACTTTTCAGCGGCCAGGCATACCGCGTGGCTTCGCCAGGCATCTTCGGCATCCTGCAGATGGGGCCGTCCTTCGGCGCAGGCTTTCAGGAAAGCCCGGCGGTTGGCGCCGATATCGTGACAGGCGGCAGGGTCCGACAGTTCTTCCGTCCGCTCGTGTTCGGGCCGCTTACCCTCCCCGGATGCCGGATAATCCTTCAACTTAACGACAAATATCTCGTTCCGGATTGCGTCGAGCCGAATGGCACCTTCCTCACCGGTGAAAACAAAATACATGCCGTGTCCCATGGGGTATTCATACTCTTCCGACTCGTGGCCCTGCGAACTCAAAGCATGACCGGTAGCGATATGGCTCATCGCGCCGTCCTCGAAAAACAAATGCGTGAATACATTGTCCGGCATACCTTTCTGATATTGAGGCAGAACGTTTGGCGTTTTAAAACTCTGAACGTGAGTGACTTCTCCCAGAATCCAGCGCATGAAATCGACCTCGTGGCAGACCTCCATGAAATACAGTCCGCCGCTCCTGTCGGGATTGAGCCGCCATTTCCCGGAACCTTCGGGCAACCAGCATCCGCGATGATGCACGAATTCGATTCCCACGGGCGCGCCGATCTCGCCGGAATCAACGATTTCTTTCACGCGCCGGGGCCCGGAAGAAGCTCGCATTTCAAAATCGATCGCCAGTTGCCCGTCCGCGTTCCGGTCAGCGAGAAGCATCCGATTCATCTCTTCCCGGTTTATCCCCATTGGTTTCTCGCAGAACACGTGTTTGTTTTCCTCAAGGAAACAACACGCCATCTCACAGTGAAGCCAGTTAGGGGTGGAGATCACAACAGCATCAAGGTCCGGGTCAGATGCCATTTCGCGATAATCCGTATAGCCTTTCACATCGGGGTGTTTGGCCACGTACCCGTCGACTTTTTCTTCATTTATGTCACAGACCGCCCGCGTCGTGCAGAAATCGGTTTCGTCATGCATCAACCATCCGATATATCCGACATGCAACTTCTCTGTCATCATCTTCTCCATTAAATTGAGCAGACTGGACTTCAGACCCACCCGGTGGGGCTGGAGTTCAGAATGCGGCACACAACAAATCATTGCCAGAATTAAAGCAACGCTTTTTTCTTAAACTGCGAAAAAATTCTCCAGAAAGAAAGAACCGTTCCCGGTACTCCGGCCTGAATCCTGGTGTATATCAATCCCCCAGATACTCCACTTTCCGACGTCTGGGAACCACGTTTCGGTAACCGGGAATCCTGTAGGGTCTCATGCTCACTGCTATCATCCGTTCGAGCAGTTCCAGCTTTTTATCCGTGCAGGCCGGATCCTTGTACAGATTGTTCTGTTCTTTCGGGTCTTCCAGCAAATTGAACATCTGCCCTTCGTTTGATTCGTGGTAACGCGTCAGACGCCACCAATCGTCGGTAACCACCGACTGCACTCCCCGGTAATTCACGGCTATTTCATTCCACTGTTCCTCATCCTCTTCGCCAAAACAGGTGCCCGCAAAAGATTTGCCTTCGATCGGTGGCCAGACGTCACGGCTCGCCTCGGCTATTTCACAAAACGTGGGGAAAAAATCAAGCGCACACACCATGCGATCCGTTGTCCTCTGTTCGGTCCCACCGCCCCATACGATAAGCGGACACCGGATGCAACCATCGTAATGCACGAACCCTTTGGCCATAAATCCATGATCACCCATCATATCTCCGTGATCCGTGGTAAAGACCACCACGGTATCTTCAACGAGGTCCCGTTCTTCGAGGAACTTTATAATTCGTGCGATCTGATCGTCCATAAACCGGATCGAGCCGTGGTAGAGGGCCGCCGCTTCCCGGAAGATGGGTGGATTCTTCTCCCGGATCACTTTGCAATTCAGCGCGTTGTGGTCGTCCAGACATTCCGGTCCCTGCTCTCTCCATTCCTGAGGAAGCGGCTCGGGCATATCTTCGGCATTGTACATCTTGCTGTAGGGTTCGGGCGGATCGTAAGGATCGTGCGGATCGACGTACGAAATCTGGCAGAAAAACGGTTCGTCCGGCCGGTTCTCCAGATGTTCTTCCATAAATTTCAGACCGAGATCGGTGATGTATTTGGTGTCATGAACTTCCGCCGGGAATGGGGACGGAAACATGTGGGCATATTGCGTTTCCTTCATCAGCGGCCGGAATACGCGTTCGCGGGCCTTCTCACGCAGGCGCAGCTGTTCCTCCGTCAGGTGACCCTTATGTTTTCCGAGTCGCCCGAGCGCCAGTTCGTAATATTCCGGATGTTCATCGCGGATCCACTGCAGGTACGGGCCCCGTTTGTCATCCTCAACGATTGTAAACTCGTCGAACCCCAAATCGTCGAGAACACGCGGGTGAGGGGAACTTGTCCCTTCTCGGTGGAACTTTCCGAATCCTCCAATATGGTAACCCTCCCGTTTCAGCACGTGGGCGTAGGTTGGGTTATCCGCGTGCAACTCGCAGCCGCCGGCGATCAAACCATGGACGCCCGGCGTCCGGCTCGTCAGCATCGTCGCCCGATTGGGCAGACAGATGGGGAACGTCGTATAACAACGGTCGAACCTCAACCCCTCCCCGGCAAGTCGATCCAGCGTCGAAGAGGATTCAATTTCTCCGCCGTAGCAATGAAGTTGCCTGGCAGCAAGCTGATCAGCCTGCAGGAAAACGATGTTTTTCGGGCCCATATCAACACTTCTCCGTGACAAACACAGCTCCTATTCACATTTGCAGAAAAAATCGCCGTTCATGCACCCAAACATACCGGGCGCCCGTCGCCGGAAAGAGCCCGCGAAGCGGGCTCTTGACCGCTTTTCACTCATTTTAGGTCTTCCGGTTGTCTGCAAACATGAATACGAGCCACAAACACAGTCGTTAAACGGTAGTCAAATGTATTGGGGCATAGCTTAAACAACAAACGACATAGCGGCGACAAATCGCCGCACTCCAGAGATGCCGCTCCGCGCCATCGGGCTTCAAACGTGCCGGGGTAGCTGCGGAACCGTTCGGCGGCGGATAGCACCTTATTTTCATGCGCGCCACGTGGATGTGCAGGGCTTGACATATCGAGCCAGGCCTTGAGAAATGCTTATTTGGGAAACCAGTCCCCTATTTATACCAGCTTCAGATAAGCTGTCCATCCCATTTCGCGCCGATTCTTTTTCGATATGCGTCAGACCAGCTCGGAGAGGGCTTCAAGAATCTCTTCGCCCGCCCCGGGTGGAAGAGCCGTGCGGCAGAATTCCGGCGGATCGTTTTCACGCAGTTCGACGCCGTATCCCCCAGTTTTGTACGCCTCACGGGTCGGGATATAACCCGGCCAGCCGTTGGCATAACCAACGAAAAATACGTGCTCGAAATCAACCCCACGCCTGAACTCCAGCTGAAATTCAACGAATACCTCGCCGGGCACAAACGCAAACAAAACCGATCCCAATTCGAGGACTGATATCTCCACCTCCACCTTAATATCCGGCTGAACGCGGCTGGGAAAAGTCAACACTCGGCTGCGAAAACTCAACGCGTTCGCGTCAAGCTGTTCCGAAAACTCGAGCAGATTTAGCACTTCAGAACCCAGACGGCTGCCTACATCTTCCGCAGCACTCGTATCCGCCCGCATGCATACCTGCGGGTGGACGTTGCCCGCTGCCCCATTGAAAAACAGCACCGGCACAGCATCATAGTTTTCCTGGATGCGAGACCGGGCCACTCCGGGGTAATCCGGACTGAACCACCGGCACTCGGGACCGAGCGTCAGAGCATGGGCCGTCCAGTTGAACAAAATCCCGATCGGGATCTCGTCGGACGAATTACATGAAAGCGCCAGCAAAGTGGGATCCACCGGCCCTTCAGTCTCGCCGGGCACGTGTTCCAGAACCATCCGCGAGCGACCATCCTCGTCGGTGACACGGCGGTTATGAGAAAGTTCCAGTTGTCCTGCTCCCAGAGACAACGAACATAGTTCGGTCGATCGAGTCGCTTCTACCACCGCAGAAGCGATTCTTGAATTCAATACCTGTACCTCATCGTCCCCGGGACGGGTGCCGAACAGATACGTATTCTCTGGACCGGAATGCGTGTGAGTCGCCGCAACAATCGTTTGCGGGCCATCCAATTCCGGAACGGTTTCTCCAACTTCACGCCGAATCCGACGAACGTCCATTAACCGGATCAGCGCCAGATCACAGGAGCAAAGAGCAACCGATGTCCCTCCATCGGAAAGAAATAAAATGTTAGCGAGCAGTGGCATATGAACCCCCTCCGCACGGCGCGCTTTCTCCCCGTGTATGATAGGAAAGCATGCAATCCGAGCGCCCTCGGGAGGCGTAATATCCACAGTCGCCGTGCCGGCTATCATGTGATATTCTCCCACCTTCTCGATACATTTTCCCGGTGCCTTTCGGACCCGGGACGGCAACTCTGAGCAGCTTCCACCTGTTCAGGGGGAGGCGAAACATGTCCCCCAAGAAGTGGCGAATCGGTACGCTCCATCATCGAATGAAGCATATCACGCAACTCGTCAAGCAGTTCACCCACCCCCGAATTCGAGGCGATATCATTCATCTCCAGCGGATCTGCCTTCAGATCATACAGTTCTTCCGCGGGCGGCACTTCACATTTTGTCTTCATCACCTGCCAGGTAGGCGCCGTCATCACGTCCAGATCGTCCACCCGAATCCATTTGCCAGCTTCATGTGTAGCCAACACCCGCTCATCGGCGCCGGCGGCGTCGGCTTCCGTGGTGGCGAAGGAACGAATGTATTTGTGCGTTTGTGTCCGGACATAGTGCATGGGATCATAGGAAACATCGTAGAAGAGCGCTCCGTAAACAGCCTCGCGTTCTTCATACGTGTCGCCCGATAGCAATGTGGAAAAACTCCGGCCCACCACATCTGGAACCGGGCAATCGCATAGTTCAAGTAATGTCGGTGTAAAGTCGATATTGCTGAGAAGTTCGTCGTAACATACCCCGCCATCAAGATGTCCTGGCCAGTGCATGATCAGGGGAATGCGGATACCTGGATCGTAGAAAGTTGCTTTCGCGTGGGGGAATGCCGGCCCGTGGTCAGTAGTAAAGATGACAAGCGTATCCTCCTCAAGCCCCGTTTTGCGAAGGGTCTCCAGCACTTCCCCAACAGCACAATCCATATCAAAAATACTCTGGTGGAACCGTGCCACATCTCGCCGAACGATCGGTCGGTCAGGCATAAACGGGGGAACCTCGACATCATCTTCTGAAAAATCTGTATTCTCCGGCCAGACACGATGCACATGAGAGAAGCCGGCATTGGCAAACCATGGTCCATCTTTCGCCTCTTTCGACTCCAGAAATTCTTTCAGAGTCTGGCAGACGTTCTGCACGCGATAGTCATCCTGAACGTGGAGGTGCTGGTAGCCCAGGCCATGAGGTGACTCGTGCGTTTCGTGCTGAAACCCAAACAGATGGCTGGCGTACCCAGACTGCGTGAGATATTCGGCCAGATGGGTAGCGTTTGGCTTAAGGCTCCAGCCAAAATTGGAAAGCCCCATTAACCCGTTCTGATGGGTGTAAAGACCGGTCATCATGCTGCTGCGACTCGGGGTACATTCAGGAGCGGGCGTAAAATACTCACTAAAATACACGCCTCGGTTAGCGAGAGCATCCAGGTTGGGACTTCTGACGCTTGTGTGGCCGTAGCAGCCAAGGTAATCGCCGAGATCATGCGGGATGAAAACAAGAACGTTTGGCCTCTGTTTTTTGCTCATGGCTTGCACATTCTACTTGATTTGAGCTTTCCAGGCCCCTCTAAGACAGGTAAGACCGAATGCTTTACTCCGGGGTTTCGAGAGCTTTATCCAGCTCGAGAAGTTTTTCCACCAGTTCTTGGTGCACATCAGCGAACGGCAACTGGCCACAAATCATAGGCACCGTATCGGCAGCATAGCCGCCTTCCTGCGCTTTCGTCTCATCCGGCGCGTAACCAATTGAATCGTTCACGAGGCTTGTTACAAAAGGAATGGGAGCGCTGGACTCTTCAGCAACATCCCGTTTGATCGCCTGAAACGTTTCGAAAGGCGAACCGAGTATCGCGATCGGCCCCAGACGTATGCCGTGCAGCTCAGTGGGAGGAGACAAAGAATCGCCATCTTCGAGTCTTTTCAGCAGTCCTCGCAGCGCGATTGCGTTAACTGTGTTCATCCGGGTCGAACGGTCCGCGTCATCGGGCAGCTTCCCATCTTCCGATTCCGCAATTTCTTGCTCCGCCTCCGCGAGACGTTTTTTCAACTCATCGGCATCCCAGGTTTTGCGGATGAAAGTTACTTCATGGCGTGCGGCCTGCAGACAATGAACGTCGATCTCCTGTCCCTGCGCAATCCCTTCTCGCACAGATCGTGCGAACCGCCCCGCGATTTCATCAAGAGCGAGCAAACTCTCTTGTTGGGAACGCCCGCCGATAGCAGTATTCACGTCGCCGTGGGCTCCCTGGAAAAACAGACCGACAGCCCCGGGATGGTCGCGTTCCACATTGTTCAGGGCCACCCCCGGATAATCCCCGTGTATAACGCGGGATTGACTGCAGCAGACGACCGGGTGGCAGCCAAAATACACTCCGAAACCAAGCAATTCACCATCGACCGTCCGTCCTGACAGCACATGACACGTGGTATCGGTGAGCTCCGGTTTGGAAGGACGCCAATCGTTTTGCATGGCTCCTCCGTAATCGGCCCAGAAATCGTCGTATTCGCGATTGATCCCAATACCTTCACACGGGACTTCTGCGTGACACAGACGGGCCTCTTGAAGATTATCCAGCGCTCGCCCGACCGCATCGGCAATCCTGTAGGGCAAAACTTCCTCGTACGGAGGATCGCTCTCGCCCCACCCGATGTAAGTGCCTACTGACGGGCCGCTGTGGGTATGAGAACAGCAAATCATCAATCGATCCGGCTCAAGACCTGTACGATCCGCGAGCAAAACGCGAACCTTTTGAGTTATCGAAAGCTTCACCCCGATAAGGTCACAGGCAACGATCACGACCGCTTTTTCGTCAACCTGCACGGCCATTGCCCGCGCCCATAACCGATCGCGGACTCCCACGGAATGGCGATTAATGAACGCACCAAAACCACAAAGCTCAACGCCGACCCGTGGCGTTATATCTGTCTTCGCAAATCCAAGCTCCACCGTTATTTCCCTTCCGTATCCAGGCTTTTGATGTCATCAGCTTGCGTGGCGACCTTTGTGAAAATTTTTCCTACGGCGTCGATCGTTTCCTCATCCGCACCGAGCCACGGGTGAGAAAGCGATATGGCGCGCTCGGTTGCGACATACTCCGCCACTTCGCAACGACCGCCGTGAATACGATACCGGTCTTCGGGCGGATTGAAAAGCACGTGATCGTACACGGGACCGTAAGTCCCCCCGACATTGAGGCCCTCGGCTTTCAGAGCTTCCACAAGCGAGGCTCGTGGGACATCTCGACATGGTTCCTCGTCAAAGATAAAAACGATGGCATAGTAGCCCTGCGGGCTTGCCAGACGCCCCCGGGATTGCACCCGCACGCCGGGCACGTTCTCGAGATGTTCCCGGATTTTTGATGCGTTTTTATCGTAGAGCTTGATTCGTTCCGAAAGGTTCCGCAGCTGCTCCCGCAATATCAGGGCTTGAAAAGCGGTAGCCCGGAAATTATGGCAAACCAAATCTTCCGGTGGACTTCCGGAAGGACGTCCCTGTTCATTCCCTGGCGCATAGCCTATGTGTTTCAGGCGGAAAATGCGGTCAGCCAGTTCGTCATCATCGGTCAAACAAATCCCCCCTTCGCCGCAACTGAGGGTCTTGGATTGCTGAAAACTGAAACTGCCGACATGTCCCCAGCTCCCGACACCGCGTCCATCCCATTTCCCCCCCTGCATATGCGCACAATCTTCCACCACTGGTACGCCTTTGCTCTCACAAATCTGGAGTATTTTCTCCAGATCCGCCATCGAGCTATACAGATGGACCGGGACCACTGCCCCGGTTTTCGGTGTAATAGCATCTTCCAGCTGATCGGGGTCAAGACAAAGTGTAGAAGGTTCAAGATCCACAAAAACAGGCGTCGCCCCGAGGTAATACGCAGCCATAGCGGTGGCCATCCACGTCAACGCCGGCACGATTACCTCATCGCCCTCTCCCACTCCGAGCGCTGCCAAAGCGCACCGGATGGTAACGGTGCCGTTGACCATAAAGATCCCGTGTTTGGCACCATGATAATCCGCGTATGCCCTGGCAAATTCCTGCTCGGCCGGGCTATGGAACGACCACTCTCGCGACAGATAAAGTTTCTTCATCCGCTCGGCCGTTTCCTCACTGACCGGGGGCCAGCTTTCCGGCTTCAACGGGGTTTCGCTGATCGGTTTCCCGCCATTGATGGCGAGTTTGCTCGTGCTGGTAACCATAAAACAGTCTCCTGAAAACTCTTTCTCCACGAACCAATCGCATTATACAGGCTGCAAAATGCCCTGAACATAGGTATAATAACGCGACATATGGAATTTATAACACAAAAAAAGCGCCGGCGCGGTGAATCCCAGTTTTGCCTGTCCGATTGGTTGAGGGCCATGATTGCGTCTCTGGCGACTTTTAGCCCCGATAGAGTCATCTGGCCCCGTCGAAAAGAGCGGTTCGCGGAACCTGTAAAAAATACCGTTTCTGCAGCGCAACGCCACACGTCATCTCTCCACTCGCACGACTACACGGAACTCTGTGTCTCCGTCGGCGGGCGAGCTCTCATGGAAGTCTCGGACGATGTATACGCGCTGTATCCGCCATCGATCTTTTTCGCCCTTCCCAAAACGCCGCATTGCCAGGCTCATAGGATGGACAGTGCCTGGCATGCTCTTGTCTGGCTGGCTTTTTCACAGGACGCGATGCTGGTGGTGACCAGTCTCTACGAACCTGAACGTGGCTGGGCAGCTTCGCGTAGAATCAGTCTTGAGGGACAGGACGTCAGGCAATCCTCCGAAATACTCAGCGAGCTGACGGCAGACCAAAATCAGATTCCCCTGAATCTCATTCGCGCGAATCTGCTGACACTCGCCAATCGAGTTTACCAGCAAGCCGCACGGCAGGAATTGAGCAATGAGGAACCGCAGTCCGGACTGATCGAGCATCATCTCCCCGTGCTGAATTATATCCGGACTTACATCAACAATAATCTGGACAAAAAAATAAGTCTGCAGGAACTCGGCGAAATGGCTCGCCTCAGCCCCAACTACCTCAACCGACTATTCAAAGATTGGGCGGGACAACCAATCCACCAGTATAAGGTCCGTCGCCGGATGGAAACCGCGATGCAACTCCTGCGGGAAGGTGAACTGCTGATCAAACAGGTCGCGCGGAAAGTCGGCTACGAAGATCCTCTTTATTTCAGCCGCGCGTTCCACGATTATTTCGGCCGGTGGCCCAGCGATATCTGAAATCCGATCCCAAAAAGAAAAACGGCAGGATTATTCGGGCACTTCCTCGGGATACGGATCAAAATCCATAAAAATACGCGAGAGTTCGTTGGAAACGGAACTTCCTGTAATCGGATGGATCAAAAAAGGACCGTTCACCCGCACGGGTTCTTTAAGCCCGGGCGCGTGTCGGCTCATCGCAATCTCTCCCGCTTCTTCGAGCCTCTGAAGTTCTTTCTTGTGTTTCTCTTTGGCGAGATTGAACTTGTAAATAATAACTTTCGAGAAATCCAAACTCACAGCCTTCCCCTTTACACCTCGCCAGGCCGGGCCATATTTTTTGTCAGCCCCCATCCCCACACCGACGTTATTAGCCTCGAAATGTTTGAGCAGGTCATCAATGCTTTTCGTTTCCGGCCCGCTGCTTCCTCCACCGCAGCCCACAATAAGGGTCACGACGATCATCCAAACGCCAAAATGACTTCCCTTTCGCCAAATACTCGGCATATTGTTTCCTTTCATGGCATGTGC
>JBKHIT010000123.1:0-5729 GCA_046538485.1 Candidatus Brocadiia bacterium
AAACTACATACTAATTCCCGAAGAGCAAATGTCCAATTCCGTCTGAAGCATAACATTATCACCATTGCCTCTCTGGGAACGGCCCTTTTTAGTGCTTTAGGAGCATTTGCTTTTAACATGCCTTCCCTTTTGGCATTGAGAGCGATAAATGGGGGCTTTGCTGCTGCTATCCTGCCCGTGTCGGTCTCTTACATAGGAGATATATTTGAGACCCCTGAAAAGGAAATGAACGCTATCGGTCAGATGATGGGATCATTTTTTCTGGGAGCCGCTGCCGCCACCGCTATCGGAGGTGGGCTTTCCTTTATAGGTTCATGGCGACTGGTGTATTTGACTTATGGAGTGGCAGAATTGGTAATCGTCATAGTTATGATAAAAGCCCTGTCATTTGATAAAGGAACAGCCAAAGAGCTCAGTTTACGTGAGGCATATGCCAATGCTGCGGCCAAACCCATGTTACTCAAAACGGTATCTCTGCTATTCCTGATAGGTTTTGCCGTATTTGGAAGTTTTACTTATCTCGGAGATTTTTTTGTGGAAATGACAGGATTTAACATTCTTCAGGTAGGATTGATTCTTACGTTGTTTGGACTGGCTGCTTTTTTTGGCGGTCGCAACGTTGGCAATTTACGCCAGTTACTGGGCCCGAAACTTTTCTTAGTTGCTGGTTTGGTAGGACTTCTGTCCTGGGGTCCTCTGGGATTTTGGCCGGGATTTGTTTTTGCAATACCAGCCTTGATAGGTTTTGGTCTGGCTTTTGTTATTTTACAGTCAACGACTCTAATAACAGCTCAAAAACAGCTGCCTAGACAACGGGGAACTGTAATGTCCCTGGCCTCATTTAATATGTTTGTGGGAGGAGGTATCGGTGTGGCTGTCAATAGATTTTTACTTAATGCCTGGGGTTATCAGGTTATTTATCTGGTAGCGGGACTGGTAATATCCCTGGTAGGAGTTTTAATTCTTCAGGTGATCATGCAATTGAAAAAAGAATCTGAAATATGAGAAAGGCTTAACTGATGACCGATCACCGATGACTGATCACTGTGAATTTAATGGAGAAAATAAAATGAAACTCAACGTGAAAAACACATTTCTGGCCCTTGCTGTTCTACTATCCGTCCTGGTCGGCGCCATCGTCGGCTCTGGCTGTGGAGATGATTCTGGTCAAGACAAACCGCAGGAAAAGAAGGGTGGCGGGCCTCAACACGTTGAGGTGAAAGTCGCCCAGGGATTGAACGAAGGCGAGGCGGTTCTGCTGGAGGCTCCAGTCTCGCCGTCCGAAAGTGATGTGCGCCCATGATTGAATGGAGAGTATCGAGGAAATTCGGAAATGGAGACTAAGTTGAAAGTAAGCTATATCAACCTCGCCTGGCGGGAACTTTCTCGCCGCAAGACCCGAGCGCTCCTGTCCATTTTCGGGATGGGGCTGTGCGTGACTTTGCTGGTCAGTATTCTGACTATTTCCCGTGCTGTTGAGCGCGCCTTCGAAGCTCCTATGTCCCAGGCCGGGGCCGACTTGGTGGTGCAGAAGCCCGGTCCACCGTGCGCCTGGCAGCCCGTGAAGCTGGCCCGCAACCTGTCTCCACTGGAAACCAAGGTCTTGGCCGGATTGCGGCATGACCGGGACGTGAGCGCTGCCTCCGGGTCGCTCCAACTCTGGGTCTTCTCCGAGGGCGAGAGCGATAAGCCGGACCAGTCCCGCAAGCCGGTGGTCGTCACAGGGATCGATCTTGATGAGCTGCGCATCGGCCCCGTCAAGCCCAACAAGGACAAGGGTGCCTGTTGCGAGGTATTTGAAGGCGACCTGCTTTCCAACGACACCTCCAAACGAGAGGCGCTGATCACCCGCGAATTCGCCCGAATCAACGGGCTGAAAGTCGGGGACGCAGTCCGTCTATGGAAGTATGACTTCACAGTGACCGGCCTGATCGAGCCCGGCAAGCTTGCCCGGATTGCCGGGGCCGAGGTGTATGTATCCCTTCCCCAGGCTCAAGAACTCTACGGCCACGGCCCGGTCATGGACACTCTCTATCTGAAACTCCGGCCCGAGGCGGATCCCCGGCGCATCGAATCGCTGCTGAAGGAAAAATTGGGCGCGGACCTCACCATCACCACCAGCAGCCACCTCCTGACCCAGGCGGCAGGATTCGAGGTGCTGCAGAAGTCGGTTACCCAAGCTTTCGGTCTGGTGGTAGTGCTGACGGTACTGCTCCTGGTAGCCAAGTCCTCCGCTGCGGCAGTGCACGAGCGCACCCGGGAGATCGGCATCCTCAAGACGGTGGGCTGGAAGGACGGCGAGGTCCGCCGACTGCTCCTTACCGAGCATTTCCTGCAGGGGCTTATCGCGGGGATCGGTGGCTTCCTCCTGGGAACCGCGGTGGCGTGGATCTACGCCCGGACCGCGGTGATCGAGCTGCCGGAGAGCTTGAACAAATACCCGGCCTGCGCCGAGACCACGGCGCCGCTCAGCATCGTCAATGTTAGACTCGCCTTCGAGCCCGACCTGTTACTGGCCGGTTTGGCTTTGTCGGTAGTGATCTCGCTCGTCGCCGCCATGGTCGCGGCAAAAAAAGCATCTTTCCTTGCCCCCAGCGAAGCGTTGAGGCAGTTATGATTAGTATCGAGAACATTTCCAAGACCTACCAAAAGGGAACCCAGACTGTTTCGGCCTTGCACGAGGTGTCCCTGGACATCCCCGCCGGTTCCTTTTACAGCATAGTGGGCCGCTCCGGGTCGGGAAAGTCCACACTGCTCCAAATGATCGGCGGACTGGATCGGCCCACCGGCGGCCACGTCCGGGTCGAGTTTCCCGAAGAACAAGACCTGGCCGCCCTGTCGCGGGATGATCTCGCCCTCTACCGCCGCCGACACGTGGGATTCATCTTCCAGGCATTCAACCTGTTCCCCACACTGACGGTGCTGGAGAACATTCTGGTCCCGGTGGTGCCGGAAAAGAAACGGTGTCAGGAAAAACACGCCTTCGCGGTTGAATTGTTAAGGCAGTTCGAACTGAAGGAGCGTGCCGAGCACCTGCCAGCCGAGCTTTCCGGCGGTGAACAACAGCGGGTGGCGATTGCCCGCGCATTGATAAACGGTCCTGATATGATACTGGCCGATGAACCGACAGGAGAACTCGACACCCAGACCGCGGCGATTATCATGGAGCTTCTCAAAAAGCTCAATTCCGAGGGAACGATCATCGTCCTGGCGACCCACGACCCTGGCCTGGCCCGGCAGGCCGCCAAACTGGTCCACTTGGAGGACGGGAAAATCAGCCGGATAGAAAAGAATTCCCTTGCTGGAGAGGAGAAGATGCCATGAGATCAAGATTTCGGAGAAAACCCCTTTTTCTGCTGGTCGCTTTACTTGCTGTTTTCGGCATTCTTGTCGCGCTGCATCAGGTCTATTTCAACAATCCTCCACCCCCGGGAGCGCCGCAGCCGGCTAAGGCGGAATCCGCTATATCGGAATCGGCAGAAACCGAACCGATTCTCGTCGAGGCCTTCCTCCCATTGGGATCCGGCTGTATGGGACCGATAGTCGAGCACCTCCATGCGCTCGAAAAAAGGTACCCAGACAGAGTTAAGGTGGTTTACACCGATTTCAGCCGGCCGGAAGGATTGAGGGCTATGAAGGCGCGCGGCTTAGACTGCCTCACCATCCTGGTGAACGGGGACGCCCGCTTCACCGTCAAGAACCCGGACGGAACGGAACGGAAAACTTGGTTCAACAAGCCTCCCGAGGCGGGAAACTGGAGGATCTCGACCAGGTGGTTGCCCGTTTGATCGAGACTAATTCGGGCATGGAAAAGGAGAAAGAAAAATGAAAAATGAAATAGACAACAATATTGATGCAATGGATTGCTTCAAAACCGATGAATCCGAACCAATGGAGAAAATACAATGAAAATGAATGCGGAAAAAGTCGGTCTTATCTTTGTCGTTACGCTCGCCCTGATAGGAGGAACCGTTGTATGGTCCGGCGCCCGAGGCGACTCCGAGGAGGACAAATCGCAGAAAAAGAAGGGAGGTGGGCCCCAACACGTCGAGGTGGAAGTCGCACGGGAAGGGGACATCGCGCGGACACTGAAGGTGACCGGTGAAGTGGTGGCGACCAATACGGTGGTTATAGCCGCCACCAAAGAAGGTCCCATCAGCTATTGCCCGTGGCGCGAGGGTGACCAGGTGGAGGCGGGAAAGAAACTCGTCGAGATCGACCGCCAGGTGCATCGGGCGGAGGTCCGGCAGGCGGAATCCGCTCTGAAAGTGGCCCGGGCAAAACTGGCAGACCTCAAGGCCGGCCCCCGTCCCGAAGAAATCGATCAGGCCAGGACCAACGTGCGGAGATGGGAGGCAACGCTGGAAGAAGCACGGACGGCGTATGAGAGGCAGCAGAATCTCCAGGCAAAAGAGTTCACCTCTGAACAGAGCGTGGACCAGGCCCGCGAGAAGATGGAGGTGGCAAAGGCCGAACTGGCCAACGCGAAGGAGAGACTGCGTATGCTCGAAGCCGGTCCCACTCGGACGGAAATCGCGGTACAGGAGGCCAACGTGAAGGAAGCCCGGGCCAAACTGGACCTGGCTCGAGCTCATCTGGAAGAATGTCTCATCACAGCGCCTTTCGATGGAACGATCACTCAGGTCCACGTGCGTCCCGGCGATCTGGCCACGCCCCGGAGTCCGCTCATCGAGTTGTTCGACCACAATTCGCTGGTCGTCCGTTTCAGCGTGCCGGAGGCCTATGCGGGGGCCGTTCACCCTGGTCTGACAGTTGAAGCCCGGCTGGATGCTGTTCCGGAAGAAACGTTCCGGGGAGAAGTGGTGCGCGTCTTTCCCCAGCTCGATGCCAGTATGCGTACGCGGACGGTGGAGGCAAGACTTGAGGAATCGCAGCCCCTCATGCCCCATCAGTTTGCCCGCATCACGCTGGAATTTGAGTCCGCCACGGGCGCCGTCATCGTCCCCGCCGAAGCCCTGCGCGAGACACCGGGCGGGAGCTGGACCGCCTTTGTCGTCAAAAACGGAAAAGCCGTTCAACGTACGGTCGATGTGGGTATCAAGCAAAAACAGCGCGTCCAGATTCTAAAAGGTATCAAGGCCGGGGAACAGGTCGTCGTGACGAGCGGGAAGCTGAAGGATGGTGGCCGGGTTTCGGTAATCGGTGAGTAAAGTTCTGAGTTCTAAGTTATAGGTTCTAAGCTTGTGTGCCTCAGGCACATTCGGAGTTATACGTTTTGGTTTATGGAGGACATAGGTGGTGACACCACACATACAGCCGCGTCTCCGGCGCCATACGGCGATTAAGGGGCTCCTCTTCAACCGATTGTTCGTCTGTCCCCTGCGGTTCCTCACCCATAACAATCGTCAGGTGATGATGATATTACCCACAAAAAAAGTGAACATCCACCTGGGAAAACCAACTACTAATATGGCTTATCCTTTTGCAAAAACGGTGTATGCCATGCCTTCTTCCTTGAAAAAACGGAAGCCCTTATGTTGCGCTTCAGACGGAATTGGACATCTTCCTCTTCGGGAATTAGTATGTAGTTTACCCGAAAGGAGTGTCCTATGGCGAAGCGAAGAAGATTTTCTGGAAAGAAGAAAGGTGAGATCCTACGGCGCCATTTGCTGGAGGGCGAACCAGTTTCCGATGTGTGCGAAGAATGCGACCTGAATCCATCACAGTTCTATGGTTGGCAGAAAAAGTTCTTCGAGCAGGGCGATGCT
>JBKHIT010000124.1:0-5609 GCA_046538485.1 Candidatus Brocadiia bacterium
ATTTCAAAATAGGATACGCTCTTTTTTCCTCATCCACAACATTTGACAATACCTCAACGGGATTCGGCGAAAAGCTCAAAGAGAAGCTGTGGCCGGAGGCGGAAAAGATCCGCGCAACTGTCTATATATGGCAACCTGTCCACTATCGAGGATCAGGCAAATACAAAAGGAAAGTGAAAGACACTGTTGGCTATTGGCCGGCCCTCGTGGAAAGAGGCAGGTTTCATGCCGAAAAGAGCACGATGGTGTATCGGAGCCTTGAAAAGGGGAAAACCTACCTTCTGGGCGATAAATTGCACTTAGTCGGACGAGATATGCACATTTACCACCTTGTAAAGGGTGGCAGAAGAACATTTACGGTAGGTAAATCCGGCAAATTTAAGGGGACAGTTCTCGCGGCCATAAACACGTATCAGTTCAAGGTCGAAGTCCAGAATCAGGATGGGGTTCCACTGGAGAATGCGATAGTATTTGCCAAGAGAACTGCCGCGGAGGGGAAAAAACGGCTTGGTCTTGGGCGAACCGATGAGAAGGGAAAAGCCGAAGCACAGCTTCTGCAGAAAGGCACATATAGAATTACGGTGGAGCATCCGAAACTGAAGTTCGGGCACAAAGATGTGGAGATTCCGGCCACCAAACGCGTTGTGATGAGGGCTGAAGGCAGGCGAGAGCCGACCCGGGGCGCGCTGGTTTTGCACGCTACGGACCGAGACGGAAAACCGCTGCATTTGAATGCGCGGATAGCCCTCTACAGAGATGACGAAAAGAACCCCCTCACAAGGTCAGCGGTGCCCCGTAAGGGGATGGCAAAAGAGAAGAACCTGAAACCGGACCGATATCTCGTTGTTATGCACTCTTTGCCAGAGGGGGCGAGCCTCGATGCGTTTGCGCCCGATGGACTGCGGTTTACGGTTAAGGAAATAGAAGTCAAGGCGGGTAAAAACCAGGAACGTATACGTGAAAGCAAAGGTATCAAAACGACTTTGAGTATTCGGAATCTGCCCGATTCCCCGCAAAATGCCGATGCTATCGTCTCAGCGGTAGCTGAATGGAGGGGAATACCTTACGTTGCGGGACGCTGCGAGTTGGGCCAGAGAGGCGATGCGAATCTATTCGTTCCGTCGGAGGGCCGATATTGGGTTTGCGTTGCCGTTCCCGGCGCGAAGACCGAAGAGAACCAAGAGCTCTCCGACAGGTTTGAAGGAGCGGTCATCTACTACAGCAAACCGGTTCGTATACAAGCCGGAGAGCTTTCGACTGTGAAGATCGATCCATCAACGAAACGTCCCGCCAGAAAGGGTGGGCTGAACCCGGCCGACATTCCGGAATTTCCCCCGAAAAAAAAGAAAAAATAGACCGTCGGGTTGCTTGCCGCTACGGCTCGCCCTGGAAGCCGTGCCGGATGCGGGCACGGTGACCCTGGAGGTGCCGGAGGGGATCAAGGTGTGGAAAGACGATAGAAAGAGCGAAGAGCTGACGGCGCGGGAGTGGGATTTAAGCTCCGAGCGGGAAGCGTTCAGGACGCTCGCGGCTTCTGACCTCTACGTGGAGGGCCGCCGGCTCGGCCGAGCGGGAGAGATAGTCCTCAAATACAAGGACACCGGTCTTTCATTTCAGGACAAAGTCCAGGTGACGGTGGTGAAGGTGGAGATAACCCGGGCACCGGATTACCTGTTCGCCAACGCCCGCTACGCCACGCCGGTGCGCTTTGAGATAGGAGCGGGTTCGGACACGGTGACGTTTGAGGAGATAGAGCCGCTAATCCAGAACGGTTCGGTGAAAGTGCGTTTCTACGCCGCCGACGGTGACGGGAGCAAAAAAGAAAAACACCGGTTCACGACGAACAATCTGGCCCCGACCAGCGATGATCCGACGGGCCGCATCTGCCGGGTGATCAATCCGGGCGAGGGCGATGAGGAAACGTTGGAACTGCTCCAATCCGACGAAACCAGCGATAGTGATGCGAACTGCTATGAAGTCTACGTCCGCAGCAGGAGGTTTCGGGATATAGGAGAGATTGCCGTAGAGGATGACGATAAACACACGACAAAATCGGCGCATTTTGAGGTGATTGTGGATCTGCAGGCAGGGGGAAACCAATCAGTGCTCCTAACGAGCGAGTCAAATCAGGCTGGGAACGCAGGGGGGAGAACTGCGCTGTTCGGAGACAAAAAAATTGCGGCCTGGGATATGCGTGATCATAATTTTGCTCCAGATCCATATATGTTCCGTACGTCTAAGGGCGCAAGCATAGCTATCCCCGGGCAAGCAAACGAAGAAATCTGGCCCAATCCTATGTGCACAGAGTTGGCGCATTGGGAAAACTACAAAGGATATGATGACATGGGGGCGCTGATGAAGTGGAAAATGGATTGGTGCTGCACTAAAGAAAACGAGGGAACCGAAGAAAGGAACACGAAAGACAGTCGGGTGCTTAGAGATGTATGGGGTGTAACAGAATTCACTGATACGTTTACTTATAAAATGCCCTATTGGAAGGTTGGTTCAAAAGGCAAAACGGGCACGGAATTCGCCACCGAACCTCACGTGCGCAGAGTCAAACTGGACGAGGATGCCAACGAAATTATCGAAATTTTGGGCGATCCTCGTCCATGTTTCAAATACTGTCAATTCACGGCGCAAAGATCGGGAAATAACTTTACTGCTACGACCAGAATGAAACAGACGGGAAATAATACATACAAAGGAGAATATGTCAGCAAGAATTGTGGCACGCGGTTAGGGGGATATGCGATCGCATCCTACGGGGGCAAGAATCCGCCATGTTTTGAAGACAGCGATCTTGTTCCGGCTCCGTGGGCAGGAAAAGGCAAGCAGAATGTCAAGGAACGTGCGATGGACCTTGATAAAAGGGTGGGAAAAATCAAAATGACCGTCGGGCACGGATCGTATCTTTTGGAGACATTTAACAATAAGGACGATGTGATCACCGGCACGGTAGTGGTCGTTAATATGGGGTTTGCTTTGGCCGAAGCAGCGCTTGGTCTCACGCAGCAATACTGGGCAGTAGCGCTGGTCGGTGCGACCCATGTGGGCGTGAACGCAGCAATGGCGAATCAGGCTCAATACAACGGAGGGAAACGAAATGCCTCTTCCAAAGCCAAAGTGGCCTGCTACTACATGTGGCATGATGTGGATGAGCAGCCGGAGCTGGACGGCAAGACTGCTTGGAAGATCGATAGTGATGCAGCAATTAATAACAACAGCCCCAGAGAAAATGAACTCATATCCTGGCAAAAAGGTGATGGAATGGATATCGAGGTGGGGAAACAGCTAACAATGTGGATAGATATTACCAGCCATTCACAACTCATTGCTGCAGATACCAATGCGGCGTTCGGTTTTGCCGTCCATCACTGTGGGGCCAACGCCAATTATACGACCCCCAACCCCGGGCAGATTGAGGTGAACGTTTTCGAGCCAAAACCGTAGGAGGAGTGCCAAGGGATTTTTTCGGTAGATTTTGCTTTAACAGAGAGTCCAAAAGTGGAGAAAACAAAATTCATAATTGCCCTATCAATTCTTTGCGCGTTCATAGTTGCGGCTATATTGTGGTTTGGGTCTGGAGGACAAGGTGAAAAGGAAGCCGGAGGAGAAAAAAATGCCGCGATCGAACGGGACAGGAGTGTTAGCCCCACAATATCACAGGATGCCGATTTGGGTTATCAGGGATTTGAGCTGGAAGACCGCCTCTCAATAAAGGTTGAACAGTTTACCAAGTCGGAACTGGAGCAACGATACTTTGGGTTAACAGATAGCCGAGGCAAAATCGGTGATACAACTTTGCGTTGGATAAAGGACGGGAAGTGCCCTTATCTCGACATTTATGACCGGAAGACAAAAACTTATATTCAAGGGACTCCAAAAATGTCCCTTGACACCCCAAAGGTGGAGATACGATTTCGTAAAGAGGATGAGCAGGGAGAACTTGTGCCGTTTCCGATTGTGCGGGTGCGATCTTTCCCGATCTGGGATGGTGCACCACATACGCCACGCAAAGGAGAGGCCATCGATCTGGATTGCCGGGGACCCGGGACCCCTTACGATTTCGCATATGCGGCCCGGTTTCTGCTTTCAGACAGTCTGAACAAGTTCCCCTACGATGTCTACCTTTTTGGCCAAAAATATTTTATGGTGTTCTACCATCGAGGAAGTGAAGGGGTAAGAATTCCGGAGGATTCGGGCACTGCCGTTATTGAGATGCCCGAAGAGGTGCCACAGGGTAAGGTAGCGGTTTTCACTGTCGACGTCACCAAAAAGAACAGAAATTGGAGATGGCCGAGTTATTACACTCAAACTCGAAGAAAGACGGTTAATGTTTTGATGCCAAAATCGGTTTCCAGGAGGCCGGTATCCGGATCATTATATGACCCCGGAAGCGGCAGACGGGTACCGATTCACATGACGGGGGACGGATCTGGACGGGCAGGAGTGCAGAAACTCGGGGGCGAGCTGGTGATCGGAGTGGGAGGGGAGAAGGATGGCCATTTACTTTATTACAAAAGGCGCGTCAGAAGCCAGAAGGTCAGGTTGCCAGAAGACGCCGATGTTGCTGTGAATCCGGAGGATATCGTAACTTTTTACGTGAGGGTGCCGCCCAAAAAAGTGCCCTATGATAGCATGGGCCTTGGGCTATTAATGCATGCGGACTCGAAACTGCAGGTAGGCGGAATGGAGTTTGCCAACATTGAGGGCTGGCATCGAGGTAAGAAGAAGCCTCCGGCGAGGCTTCCGATGAATGCTCCCCCTGGCGAATATTTCGTGTTTTACGGAACGGAGCAAAAAGTGATCGGCAAGATCACCATCAACAAATCCGATGCGGGGAAGACGCTGGAGGTGGAGCCGCTGGAGGAGTAAGGGGGGGGCTGGTTACTGGTTGCTGGTTGCTGGTTGCTGGTTGCTGGTTTCTGGTGAGGTGATAAGGGGCTGGAGTTGTCGAGTTCTAAGTTCTAAGTCAGACGGCTGCGACAAACGGCGACGAGCTGTGATCAGTGATCGGTTACCGCTGATCGGCTGAACAGCGACGGCGTTGGCGGCGAGGAAGCTGAGAAGCTGCGAAGTTTAGAAACTACAAAACTGCGAAGCGGCAAATACGACGAACGGCCGCGGCCCGAGGGGGCGCGTGAGAGAGGAGCCCCGTGCGGAGGCGGCGTCAGCTGCCGGAGTTCGGGGTTCCGGGACGAAAAATAGAACGCGTCCCGAAACGGTGGCACTGACAAATTAAAAGCGGCGCCCCCCGTGGGGGGATTCAATTTCCGGGAATGCCAGTTTCGCCAGGAGAACTCACAACTACCCTGCAACAACCTTAATGTCGTCTACCGCGACTCGCGGTCGCCGCACTTGAAAGGCTCAAACGGCAAACCCGAAAAAGGCCAGTGCTTTGCGTGTTCCCCCACGCTACGGACCGCTGAAGCGATCCACTACAAGCACTTCTCGGTCAATTGCACGTTCCAGAGTGATTGTAAAAGCCGCGAGATCATTGTCAGGCTCGTAGTGAGTCCTTTCAGGGGCTCGGCCGTTTGTCCCCCACATGGCAGCCATTTTAAAGGGGGAGTTAATCAGAGACAATCAACGAAATCGGAAATCGA
>JBKHIT010000125.1:0-5569 GCA_046538485.1 Candidatus Brocadiia bacterium
TCGTTTGCCGTTTGACTCAGAACCACTCATGACCGATAACGGGTCACAATCACAGGAATCATCACCCGACGGCGAATCTCAGCGGTCCCTCACCTCGCGCGTGGTGAAGAGCGTGGGGTGGGTGTTCGCCGGCAAGGCGTTCGGCCGGGTCCTCAAGCTGCTCCAGTACGTGATCCTGGCGAGGCTGCTGGCGCCGAAGGATTTCGGCCTGTTCGGCATCGTGATGCTGGCGATCGGCACCCTCCAGACCTTCAGCAAGACGGGTTTCCACGCCGCCCTCATCCAGCGGCGCGACGACACCGAGGCATTTCTCGATACTGCCTGGACCGTCCAGGCCGTGCGGGGCGTCGTTTTGGGCGTGCTGCTTTACGTGGCGGCGCCGGGGGTTGCGGCGTTTTTCGACGAGCCGCGGGCCCCGGCCCTGCTGCGCGTCATGTGCATATCGGTGATGCTGGGCGGACTGAAGAATGTCGGAATCATCTACTTCCGCAAAGAGCTTAAGTTCCACAAGCAGGTCCTCTACAACTGCGGCACCGCCCTCATATCGCTCATCGTCGCGATCGTCCTCGCATACCGCCTGCATTCCGTCTGGGCGCTCATCTGGGCCGGGCTTGCCGGGAGCGCCTCCGGAGTGCTCCTGTCGTATCTCATACACCCCTTCCGACCACGGCTTTCGCTGGAGCCGGGGCGGGCCAGGGGGCTTTTCAGCTTCGGAGTCTGGATGCTTGGCACCTCCATCGTGGTCTTCATCGCCACGAAACTGGACGATGCCCTGGTGGGAAAGATGCTCGGCGCGGGCGCGCTCGGGCTCTACCAGATGGCCTTCCGCCTCTCCAACACACCCGCCACCGAGATAACGCACGTAACAAACGCCGTCATGATGCCCGCCTACGCCAGGGTCCAGGACCAGACCGCCCGGCTGCGGCGGGGATTTCTGTCCGTGCTGGAGTTCACAATGTCGTTCTGTCTCCCCCTGACGGCCTTCCTGGTGATAGCCGCCCCCGTGGTGGTGGAGGGTCTGCTCGGCTCCGGATGGCAGGGGGCGATCGTGCCGCTGCAGATACTGGCGTTCGCGGGGCTGTTCAGGGCCTTTGCGGCGACCTTCGGGCCCCTCTTCGTGGGCACCGGCACCCCGCGAAACGATTTCCGAATGAATCTCGTCCGCATGTTCGTCCTTGCGGCTACCATCTATCCCCTGACCGCCCTGTGGGGGCTCGCTGGTGCCTCCCTCTCAGTGGTCCTGGCGCTGATGGCAACCTGCCTGGCCGGCATGAGGGCTCTTTCGATCACACGGACCTCTTTGAAGATGGTGGCCGGGCGGCTGCTGCCGGGCCTGGCCCTGGCCGTGCCGACGGCCGGGGCTGCCCTTTTCGGACTCGCACTCGACTTGCCCGGCCCGGTATGGTCGCTTGTGGCGACGACGGCCTCGGTCGGCGGGGCATTCCTGCTCTGCGCATGGCTGCTCGGGGTTTTGCTCAAAACCGGGCCTTTCGTTTACTTTAGAAAAGCGCTGGAAACCATCCGCCTCGGCCGGATTGCACCGGCGAGCGAAAAATAACTGCCGCAGCACACTTCAGCGAGGAGGTGGACGAACGGATGCCGTCCCAGGTTCCCCCCGACCATTACTTCCGTCCCGGCTACCTCAGCGAGGGGCGTATGGCGGCCTATGCGGTGCAGTACCGGGAAGTGATGGCGTCCGACCCCGATACGGTGCTCGAAATAGGGGGCGGCCCCGGAATACTGGCATATATGCTGCAGAAATCGGGAGTTGACCTGACAACCGTCGATATAGACCCTGCCCTGGAGCCGGACGTGGTCGCTTCCGTGGATGATTTGCCCTTCGAAAAGACCACTTTCGATGTAGTCACCGCCTTCGAGGTCCTGGAGCACGTTCCATTCGAAAAGAGCCTGAGGGGCCTTGAGGAAATCCGCCGCGTCACTAAGGGCCCGGCAATCATCAGCCTGCCCGATGGCCGCCGCTGTATTCGGCTTCGCGTCCCCGGAGTGGGCCGCAGAAAATACCTTGTGGAAAGGCCAATCTGGCGCCGTGAAGAGCATGAGTTCGACGGCGAGCATTACTGGGAAATCAACAAAAAGGGCTACCCCCTGGACAAAATCAAGGCCGAGATTCAGAAAAGAGGTTTCAAGATTGAGACAACGTATCGGCCCTGGCACATGGCCGAGCACCGTTTTTTCAGACTGAGGAGGGACGATGGCAAGTAACCCCCCAGAACACTTCTGGCCGGAGACGTGTCACGGCCGGTGGATGGATCCGGGGTGTGAGGAGGGGCTGGTGAGCGTCATCATCCCCACCTACAACCGGGCCCACTTCATCACCGACGCGATGGACAGCGGGGGAAGCCAGGTCTATCATCGAATTGACTATACCGATGAGGGGAACCATGGCCGAACGCATTAGGGTCGCCCATGTTTACGACTGGATGTGCTCTCAAGGTGGCGGAGCCGAGAGATCGATCTTGTCAATTCTGCGGGGTTTGAATCAAGATAAGTTCGATCCCTATCTATTCCTTACTAGGCGGGTTTCGGTCGAAGAGGAATTTAATCTCCAGGGCATAAAGGTTTTCCCGAAGCAAATGGAACCCCACAGACGTGCGATAATTAACCATTGCAAACGTATATCGCCAGTTTATGCCTGTACTCAGATTATGGAAGTATGGAAGCTAGCGCGCGCCGGGGTGGATATACTGCACATTCACAGTGACTCGTTTCTCTCCCGTTGGGTCGCCGCTGTCTGCGCCAAATGTCTTAACATACCCGTGGTCAATACGGTTCGTGTCTACGCCGATGCTTGCTCTATCTCGGGCGGTCGGCAACTCTTAAGGAACGTCCCGGATTTCTGGATTTTCCTTACTCCAGATCATGCTGAGATTATGCGACCGTTGCTCCCGGACCAAAAAGATGTAATACGGGTCATACCCAACGGCATTGACGTACCTCGTTTCCAAAATCCCCGTGTTTCCAGAGAAACTGTGCGGAGCAGCTTTAGGATCGGAGACTCAACCTTGTTACTGTGTGTTGGAAGGTTGGATGCCAGTTCGAAAGATTTCGAAACGTTATTTTCCGCTTTTGAGCGCATACGACAATCCTGCGACAAAGCAAAGCTTCTGGTGCTTGGAGCGGGACGAGATGCAGCAAAAGTAAGATCTTTTGCCGAAGATTTAGAACTTGAACGGAGCGTGCGCTTTTTGGGTCACCGAAACGATATCCCTGAGTTTATGAATGCTGCAGACGCGCTGCTTTTCCCAACGCATGGTGAATCTTTCGGTCGCGTGGCGGCGGAAGCAATGGCGGCGGGATGCCCCGTGGTGGCCAGCAACGTAATCGGCCCCCGCTACGTCTGCGATTACGGCAATGCCGGTCTTCTGGCCGAGCCGCAAGACCCGGAAGACATGGCTAAAAAAACGCTCAGAATCATCAATGATCCGTCGTTGCGGGAAAAGCTTAAGCGGAATGGTCGAGAACGGGCAGAAAAAATGTTCTCGGTACCGCGGATGGTTCAGAGACATCAGCAATTATACGAGGAGCTGCTTGGGATATGTTAGCGCCACGGATTTCCCGGACTTTCTCCGTCCCTGACCCTGACCGATTTCGAAATACTTTGCACCCACCGGCCCCGAAAACTCCCCCTGACCCCGTTTTCCAACCTTGAGAAGAAAATCTAACAGCGAAATCGAAGCCCAAGAAACAACGCCTCCCACCTGCCACGGGCGGTGGATGGAGCCGGGGGGTGAGGAGGGGCTGGTGAGCGTCATCATCCCCACCTACAACCGGGCCCACTTCATCACCGACGCGATGGACAGCGTCTGGAACCAGACCTACCGCCCCATCGAACTTATTGTCGTTGACGACGGGAGCACCGACGACACGTCTGAAGTCGTAGAAAAGTGGTGCCAGATATGTAAGGATGACAAACAATTTCAGGTCCGACACCTCCACCAGAGCAACAAAGGCCCTCCCGCCGCGCGGAACCTGGGGCTGATCGCATCCCGGGGTGAGTATATTCAGTATTTGGATTCCGATGACATTCTGGGCCGCGCGAAAATTGCAGCCAACGTAGCCGCCCTTGTGAAGGGGGGTATTTCTAAGGCGGCATACAGCCCGTGGAAACTTTTCAGGGCGACGGAGGATGCAAAATACGCGATATCTGCGGCCTCACGGGGTATCGATGGGTCATGCGTTTTGTCGCAGTGGATCAAGGGTTCATTTATCCCGCCTCATGCTATCCTTTGGCGCCGTGAAACGGTCAGACAGTTGGGGCCATGGCACGAAACCAGCTTTCGAAATGACGACGGGGAATACGCGTGCCGGTTTATGATACTCGGGGGGAGATTTGAGTTTTGTCCCCGAGGGTGTGTCTATTACAGAAGGGAAGGGGCCGACCATATAAGCTCCGAGCGGACCTCCGCTGCGGCCCGCGCCCGACTTCGTGCGGCAAAACGTCTTCAGAATATGCTCGGCCGCAGGGATATGTTGACACGGAACATGCGCAGGGCTCTGGCTTGCCACTACTTCAGAATCGCCCGGTCCGCAGCAGAGAGCGATCGTAAAGCGGCTATGGAGTGCTTCCGACGTATCCTCAGATTGCGGATCGGCCACCCGGCTGGCATGATTGCCAGGATTATTGGCGCGCGGGCAACGGTGCACCTGACGGCGCAGGCTATGAGACTGCTGTGGACCTATCGGAGAGTTATGGGCGGGACATCCTTCAAAGCAGAGCGCCATGTCACCACCGTCCGAGACTTAATGTCTTCGGAGGACGTCAACTAGAAATGGCCGCACTGCCACAGGGGCCGGTCGGCAGTAGGGCACCCCGCCGGGGGGAGGGGTTCGGGACGGAGAACTACCGGCGGGCGATACGGCGTATCGTGGCCGGGTGGCTGGAGGAGCGGGGGAAGACATGAACAGCGCGCGCGGGCTTAAGTCGGGGAGAACCTACACAGAGGTTCCCCCGTCAACACTAACAGTACACATAGTATGTCGTTAGGACCAGACCTCGTCTAGAGGCAAGCGCATTAACCATTAAGAAGGGCTGCCGAGCAATGATCTCCAAACTCCGAAGTGCGGCAAAGGCATACCGATTTATGCGTAGAGAGCAAGAGGGGCTACTCAGAGGGACCTATCGGTTCGTAAACCTTTGTTTGCGGGGGGTTGTTGGAGAAGTCAGATTGCTTTTCACGAAACTGTTGACGCGCGGGACTGGATATGCATTGCGTGAAGTATGTGGGAGCACTCTTTGCCTTAAACCGGGAGAAACTGTTTCGGATACCCTTTTGCGATTTGGAGTGCGCGAACCACAATTTACCCGTCTTGTTGCGGCCGAGATAGGTGAGGGGATGAATGTCCTCGAAATTGGAGCCAATATCGGACACGTCACATGCATGCTCGCGCGCCTGGTTGGCGAAAATGGCGCCGTGCTGGCGGTGGAGCCCGTGCCAGCTAATTTACGACTTTTGAGGGCCAATATTTCACTAAATGGATACAGTCAGGTGAAAGTGTACTGGTTCAGCGTGAATTGGACAGTTGCCTCTTCGATTTAAGTAGAAAAACG
>JBKHIT010000126.1:0-5548 GCA_046538485.1 Candidatus Brocadiia bacterium
CGTGGGACAGGTGCGGGAAAAAACAACCCCGAACCCGCGCAGCGGGTGGCACCTGTTCCGATGCGTCGGCACGTGTCACCGCCCTGCGGGGGTTCATTTTTGGGGCTTGTGGCCCCAAAACCCCGGGTTCACACCCGGGGCTAAAAAGGCGGCGCCCTCTGCGAGGGCTCACGGCACTGCGCGCTTTGCCGTTGTTGTTACTGACTTCTGATCTCTGTCCGTTAAGCCATTGCCGTATCGTCGTTCTGCCGTTCCGCCGTTCCTGACCTCTGACTTCTGATCTCTGACCTCTGTCCGTTTCCTGTCCTCTGTCCGTTCCCTCAACCCTCGACGGCCGATTTTTGTTCTTTGTCCGAGTTGCTGTAGTAATCTTTCCCGTAATCGCGGTAATAGCGGGAGTATCCGTGATAGTAGTAATCCGAGTAATAGTAATTCAGACGTGACACCTGGACGTTATTGAGGATTCCCCCGACCAGATTGGCATTGACCCCGCGCAGCTGGTCGGCGGCGTGACGCACGGCCGAGCGCGCGGACTGTTCGGCTTCCACCACCAAAATCACCGAATCGCATCGCACCGCCAGCACACTCGGGTCGGTGGCCACCAGCACCGGCGGTGAGTCGAGTATGACACGATCGTATTTTTCGGCAGCTTCCTCGAGGAACGTCTCCATGGCCTCAGATTCAAGCATTTCGGCGGGATTGGGCGGGATTGGTCCGCTGGCCAACATGTCCGGTCCGTCCGCTCCATTCCCCTCTTCATCGTCCGCAAAGACCGGTTTCACAGACTCCTCCAGTGTCGCCTGTCCGGTCAGAATATTGGTCAGTCCCGGTCTCGACGAATTGCCGGTGACCTTATGGATCATCGGCCGCCGGAGGTCGGCGTCAACCAGCAGTACTTTATGGCCGCTCTGGGCGATCACACATGCCAGGTTAGCCGCCGTTGTGGTTTTTCCCTCGCGGGCCCCCGCCGAAGTTATCACCGTCGTTTTGTTGTCGCCGCCCTGGCCCGAGAAGAACAGATTCGTACGGATTTCCCGGTAGGCTTCGCTGGGCGAAGACGACGGTTCGTAGTGGCTTATCAAGCCGTGATACTGAAAATCTTCTCGGCTATCCGGTGCGGCATCCATCGTGGGGACAAATCCAAGCACGTTCGTTCCGCCGTACCGTTTCACATCCTCCGGGGTTTTGATTGCATCGTCCAGGTAATCCGCAAAGAAGGCCAGTCCACCGCCCAGCGCGAGCCCGAGGAAACAGTAAAGCAATATCAGCCGCATCTTCCTGGGTCCGGCCGGGATGGGCGGGATCGATGCCGCTTCCATCACTTCCACGTGAGCAGACGGATAGTTGGAGGTCAGATCGACTTCGCGCAGTCGTTGCACAAGGACGTTGAAAAGCTGACGATTGCGGTCGACGCGACTTTTAAGCCGTGAGTATTTAACCGATTGTTTGGCGCGTTCCACGGCCTCCTGTTTCTGCGCCAGGTATCTCTGTTCGAGTTGATTTTCCTCTTCCCGCAGCATTCGCATGCGGACCTGAAGTGCTTTCAAGTGTTCGGCCAGGGCCTCATCCAGTTGTTCCTGCAACGCGTTGGTCCGGGCAAGCCCCGTTTTTTTGGTCTCTTCGATGCCCTTCTCGCGGCGTCTTTCGTACTCGCGTTCCAGCTCTTCTTCTTTCTGTTTCAGTCGATGGAGGCGCGTTTTAAGACCCGCCAGCCGTTCTTTCGCGACGACCTCAATTTGTTTCTGAAGCACCTCGAGCCGTGATTCACCGGCCTGACGTTGCGGCGCTTGCGGCCCGTAGTTTTTCGAAAGCATCTCCACCTCTTTCCGCGCGGCCAGTAACTCCTGCCACAGGGTTCTCAACGCCGATTCCTCGCCGGTCTGCCCGAGCGCCAGCATATGTTCGGGCAGATCGTGGCCGGGATTGCCGGACGCTTCTTTTTTCAAGAAGGCCAGTTTCCCGGCAATATCCGACTGCTGAATCCGCACGTTTTCAAGCGTGTTGCGGAGAGTCTGGAGATGTTGTGATACGTCTTTGTTCAGGTTTTGCGCCGGGCGACGCGCCTGTTCGCGCGCCTGGCGGAACTGTTCCCTGAGTGAGGCCAGTTCGGGACCGACGTCCTTGCCGGGAACCGATAGCATATAGGTGTGGAGACGGGTGGCGGGGTTGGCCGATCGTTTCCCTTTCAGAAAATCGATTCGCGCCGCCAGGTTGACCCTTTGCATCTGTATATCGGTGAGTTTTCCGCGCAGTTCCCCGAACAACCCGCCCTCCCCTCCGTTTTCTTCTTCCAGAGAGATAGCGTTCACTTTCTCCCGGTATTCCTGGAGCTGTTTCTCCGCTTCGTCGAGTTTGTTCTCCTGTTTATCCTTCTGTTCACCCAGCAGGCGAAACGCCTGGCTCACTTCTTTTTTCTGCTGCTCACGATGGTATCCGCAGTAGGCATCGACGACCGCGTTGGCGAGACGGGCGGCGAGTTTGGGTCTTGCGCTCTCCGCAGTAATCGTGAGCATGTCGGTCTCGGGGACAGGGCTGACATTTATTTTGTCGCGGAGTATTTCCCACGGTTTCGGGGGACGGTTGGGAGTGGCGGCTCGGGTGCCGAGCACCGCAGCCACCGTTCTTTTTATATCCGTCCAGAGCCCTCCCGACCAACCCCCCCCTTCTCTGGAGCCGGATCTGTCGGGATTGAGCGCTTCAGCGATGCGTTCATCGCGCGCGGCCTTTTCCAGAATGGCGGGACTTTTAATGAGTTCCATCTGAGTCTGCTGGGAGTCGCCCTCGCGGCGTCTGCTGTATTGAGCCGTGCGACTGAGTTCGACGATCTGCGGGAGCTGGTGTTGCACGAGCACGCGGCCGCTGGCGCGGTAAACGGGCGGTTTTTTGTAGGTGTGGATGGCCCCGAGGGTCACTACAATCACAAAACACGTGACGACCATCCAGATGCGGCGTTGCAGAAGACCGAGGTAGTACCGGAGTTCAGGTGCATCCTGTCCGGGATCATTGTGCATCGCATTCATCATCCCGGCGTGTCGTTGATTCCCCGCTGGCATCCTCGGATCCTCAGCTGGTTTGTCGGTTGAAGTCATGATATTCAGCTTATGTTATTTCTTACGGACTTACCGAAGCGCTCGCGCTCACGCTGGCTCCGCCGCGGATGAAATGGGCGAGTTGCGCGAGCCAATCGGTTCCCATCACCAGCCCGTCACCGGGTTCGAGATAAGGTTCCGGCAACTTGCCCGAAGCAACCTTCGCCAGATTCAACGGAACAACTTTCTCAACGCCTTTCATGTGGCGAACGATGTACGCGTTTTTCGGTCGGCCGTCGGCGGAAAGTCCCCCGGCATTAGCCACGGCCTGGAGGGCGCTGATTCGGCTCTGCCGTCCCAGCTCGTAACGTCCGGGGCGTCGCACATATCCGAGAACGTAGTACCCCATACTGGTCGGGGGGACGGAGACGATGTAGCCGGGTCCCACCTTGACGTTTCCCGACAGGTCCCCTTCTTCCAGCAGACTTTTCAGGTCAACAGTTACCTGTCGGCCGGAATCTTTTTGCTGGCCCGATTTCGTGGCATCGCCCGGGGCGACAACGGTCACGACACTGCTTGCATTGTCGGCGATCCCTCCGGCTGCCGAGAGGACCGACAGCAACGTTGAGCTGCGTTCTTTGAGCGGGTAGAATCCGGGGGTTTTAACCGCTCCCAGCACGAACACCATGCTGCTGAGACGTTTGGTTACCCGCAGGCTGATCTGGGGATCGTTCAGGTATTCGCCGTCATAGACGCCGGCGATCTGTTTTTCGGCTTGTTCGACCGTGAGTCCCCCGACGCTTACTTCTCCCGCCCATGGCAGGTTGATCGTCCCGTTGTCCCGAACCGCACAGTTGATCAGCGCCGGCTGTCCGGGTTTCTCCATCCCGAAGATGGTCACTTCCAGTTCGTCTTCAGGTCCCAGACGGTAGGGTCCGCTTTGACCTTCGTATTGTTGTTTCCAGGCAGCGAGGTTTTGGGAGAGCCGTTTTTTGCGCTCCTGCATCTCGGTTTTTTGTTTGCCGGCCTGGTCTTTCGACCATTTGGGGGCGTTGCCTTTTATGCTGAGCGCGAAGCGCGTGCAACCGGTGGCCAGACCCAGCAGGATCAACAGGGACACGGAGACAAGGGTGGAAAACCTTTTATGTTCCATGGAAATACTCACAATGGTACGCATGATCCCAAACGGTGGGAGATGAGCCATTAATTGGTTGGACTCGAGGTGCCACCACCGCCGCCACCGCCTCCGCCTCCGGACAAAGCGAGACCAAGAACGACGGCTCCGACGCCACCCCAGAAATAGGGCGAACGTACAAGCCCCCCGAAAAAGCCCGGGGATTCTTCCCCACCCTCCGTCCAGTACATTCCTTCTTCGTCGTCATCGTCGTCCTCATCCTCTTCTTCGGCACTTCCCTCTTCCGCATCCCAGTACAGCCCGTCTTCAGTCCCCTCTTCCTCTTCAGCCCCTCCGCCTTCAAACTGAGTGAGAGCCCGGGCCTGGGCCCTGGCCGAAAGTTCGGCGAACTGACTTTTGCCGTGCGGCACGAGGACGAAGAACGGTCCTTCGCCGTCGGCTGATTCAATGCCGGTCTCGACGGGGATTGCGACACGTTCGGCGACGATCAGGAGATATTGGCCTGCGTCAAGTTCTGGAATTTCGAAATTGCCCTCTTCGTCGGCTTTATCGGTCCAGACGAATTTCCCGCTTTCCTGATGCCACATCTTGATGGACGCGGACCGGACGGGTTTTTGATCGGGGTAGATTGCCTGGACGGGCAGCGATCCGGCGGGCAACTGTATGCGTTGGGACTGAGACTGCTGTTCGGTGGGCGTTTTCTCCGGGGTCTCTTGCGATTCTTTGCGTGGGGTGGCAGCGGCAGTAAGAGTAAAAACGAGGATCAGTGCCAGACCAAACAGTCGAACTTTCGTTTCAGATGAGGGCTTTAACCCGCGCATAGCAAATCCCCTTTCAGGTGCATCCACGAAATTCCCGGGATAGCGTCGCTTCCGCAAAAATCGTTGTTGTTTTGTTAGCTTTCTCACTATAAAGGTTAAGAAGACAAAAGTCAACTAAAATCGCCGGCAATTCATTGGTTATTTGGTGAACGGATAACGAACTGGAGCTGGTTACTGGTTACTGGTTTCTGGTTCACTGGTTTCTGGTGAACGGATAACGAACTGGTGCTGGTTCACTGGTTTCTGGTTCACTCAGTCCAGTCTGTTTCTCCGTTCACTCCCGACCACCGATCACCGGCCGTTGCCGTAACGCCGTTCCGCCGTTCCGCCGTTCGTCGTCTTTGCCGTTTCGTAGTTTCTAAACTTCATAGCTTCCCAGCTTCCTCGCCGTTTGCCGTTACTGATCTCTGACATCTGGCCGTCCCGCCGTTGCCGTATCGTCGTTCTGCCGTTCTGCCGTTCCGCCGTTCCTGACCTCTGACCTCTGACTTCTGACATCTGTCCGTTCCTGACCTCTGATCCGTTCGCCCTTGAACCCGCGCAGCGGGTGACACTCGTCTAGC
>JBKHIT010000067.1:0-24270 GCA_046538485.1 Candidatus Brocadiia bacterium
GGTTCAACGACAACGGAAAACGGCAAAGCGGCGAAGAATCGCCGCACTCCATAGCCGGCTCGCGTGTTCCCGTGCTTGTGATACCCCGGACAGTGCGACCGATCCAACACTGGTGGCCCTGGCAGAACTCGTTGCCGTCGCGTCCCCAGGGCATATCACGCAGGTCGCTGCCATCGTCACGAATCACGTGGACATCACATCCCGCCCCCGCCGTAGCCCTGACGCCCTCCCCCGCTGCATCCCTCAGGCCGTCGTGATTATGCTGAACGAGCAGGTCACGGTTTTCTCCGGGATTCCGGGAGCGACAGTACTGGGGATGGAGATTGAACCAGTCTTCCCCCAGCGGCACAACCTCGACTTCGGCACTGTCAAGGTCGACACGGATAAACCCCCACGGTGCGCCTTCGGTCTGTCCGTCCCCCAGGAATCCGCTTATGATGATCCGGCGCCCGTCCGAAGAAATCGTGGAGAGCGGGTAAAGACGACTCAGAAACAGGTCGGACCCGGTCAGGGCGTCTTCGAGCTCCAAAATCGTTTCCCGGCCCGTGCCGTCAAGAGCCACGCGACGAAGCATTATCCGCCCGCTTCCCGGTTTCGTTTGGTCTATGAAATAATAGAGGTGTTGGCCGTCGGGCGAGATCGCGGGTCCGGTGGTCCCTTTTTCATCGGTCAGGGGGATTAACTCTCCGTCATTGGACAGGTCACAGAGCAGATAACGATGACGGGGATCATCACGGTCCGAACCGTGAGGGGTGGCGGAACGATGGAGGATGAACCGTTCCGAATCGGGGGTGAAAATCTGCGCTTCCATATAGACGTGGCTGGAAGGTATATCTTCCTCGGTAATCTGAAAGATCTCCAGTCCGGTCGGACAGTTTTCGTCGAGCAGGTCAGGTCGCCGTTTCATTGAAAAATCTCAACTATTTTCTATCGTTAGTGAATTTCTTCCCTCCCGGGATATTGGCCGTTCTTTTTCAACTCCCTGGGCTCGCGAGTGGAGAAAGCGCCTGCCCGGTGGACTGCCCGAGCGATCTCAAAACGAAACCACCCAGTGCCAGATGAAGGTGTAGGCATTGGCATCAACCTGTTGCCAGATCCGTTCCACCAGCTCTTCGCTACCGGTAATCGGCCCGCGTTCGGATCGTTTTTTTTCCCACGGCACGCAAGTGCCCGGCGGGGAACCGGAATTGTCATCGGGAAAAAGGGGCATCGAATCGGTCTCCTCATCTCCCCCATCGGATTCTCCGGAATCTTTCGTATTTCCCCCACCTCCCGAAGAATACGTCCCGTAATCCCGGACAAACTCCGTCATCACCCGCAGGTTCTCCTCGCAGGTATCATCCTGCATGATCGCGCCGGCGTCCGCAATGTAGCCGCCATCGGCGGCCACTCCATCGATGATTTTCCGGCAGCAGTCCCGGACTTCGTCGGGTGAACCGTAGGAAAGCAGAAAGTTCGGAATCCCGCCGCTGATACAGAATTTATCGCCGAGTTTCTCATACACCTCAAAAATGTCCGCGCGATCGACGTGAAAGACAATGCTTCTGTCGGGCAGTTCCGTGAAACTGTCCAGATGCGCGTTCCAATCACCTTCCGCATAGAAGAGGGTCTGCAGGTCACGCTTCCAGAGTTCTTGAATAATCGGTTTGAGCGTGGGCCAGTAGTGGGAATCGAACTGGGCCGGCGTGACGAACGGCACGCAGCCGCGATGCATCCAGATGGCGACCGGCACCGTTCCCGTCGGATCGGCGCTGTCGATGGCCACGCGCAACAGGTGCGGAGCGAGGGCTTCGGCGGCCGCCAGAACTTTTTCGGGCTGAGTATGCATGTCCATGGTCAACCCGTAGTAACCACGGAATTTGTCCGCAAGAATATCAAACGGAGCCTTCAGGATTCCCCCGATCGCCGGAACTGTACCGGTCTCGTCCTGCATGCGTTGCGCACCGGCCCCCAGATCCATGAAATACTGCAGCATGGCCATCGCGCTCCGCACCAGGGCCGTGCTGTGGCGGTAGGTCGTGGGGTCTCCCGTCGCGCAAATATCCTCGGCCACGCGCGGGAACCAGACTTCGTAGAGGAAAGCGGTCGGATCATCAATCAACCGGTCGTATTCATCGGCCCGCATAAACGCGTCTTCCTCGGCCGGTTCCCGGTATTGGAATCCGACGTCCTCTTCGATGTCGATGCCCGGGACGCCGTAGTATTTCAGCCCGACAGCTTCGGTTAACCCTGTCCAGACATAGACCATGTTTGGCACGGTCGCATCCCAATCAAAATCCGCCGCGCACTGGATGGTGGCATCGATGGCCTTGTTGTAGTCATGGGTCACTTCCTGGCAGGTATAACCGGCGTACTTTGCGACGAATTCAGCAACAAATGGCCGGATCGGCACGCAATCGGGTTTCCCGTTGTGCAAGGCGGTCTTATACCGTTTGAGTTTTTCGTCGTGAGATTTGGGTGTATCGTTTGCCATGCGCGACTCCTTTCGCTGGTCCTCTTTGCCCATTACGCAATCCTCATCCGGACACAAATCTAATCGAATGTTCGCCCGGCGGCAAGCCGCAACCGTTGGTTCCAGGAACGCCACAAAACCCGCCTCTTTTCCGACTACATAATACATCCTGAACTCACACCGGCTGGAAACCGGGTTTACTGGAGGGACAAAATCCATGGTCTTTTTCTCGAACTGAATAGCCCAACAATGAGAATATCCCCTGCGCTGAGCAACCCCGTACAAAAGTCCAGCTTGACATTCTGGCGGGGCGAGTTATAATATCGGTGTAGCGATATATATAAATGCGCGGGTTATGTGTTTGGCGAGAGGAAAGGACAGATGTTTTCAGATGATGGCCGAGATGCATTCACTCTGATCGAGTTGCTTGTGGTCATTGCGATTATTGCCATCCTGGCGGCCATGCTGATGCCGGCCCTGGAAAAAGCTCAAGCGCAAGCCAAGCGTGCCGGGTGCGCAGGCCGCGAAAGACAGATCGGGCTGGCTTTGCATCTCTACGCCAACAGTTACGATGGTTATGTTCCGCCACGCTGGGTGGATTATATCCACAGCGACACTTACAAATTTATGAGTTACCTCAAAACTTATCTCGAAAGCCCATCGGTAGTTATCTGCCCGGGCCGCTCCTACCAGGTGTGGAATAGTCCTTACGACTCTGTACCCGGAGCTTACGAGTGGTACGAGGTGTCGGCTGCAAAAGCCCCTTCTTACGGGTGGGGATTCGGATACAGCGGATATGTGTATGATATCGGGAAAGGCGGCAATCGTGTGGGCATCCGCACGTGGAAAACAATGCCCAACATCCCCGCCTCCTACGTGATGGCGAGTTGCCGCAGCGATTGGAAGTATGACAGCGGGTGGCGGGATATGGACAAATACTGCAATATCAGTTGGCTCCCCCACAAAAACACACATTTCAATCTGCTCCGTGCCAGTGGTTCAGTAATCACGCGAAAACCTGCTTTCGCCAACACGGACAATACCAGTTCCAAAGAGTTCTTCTGGGGTTGGGCTCACAACCATTAATTACTCCGATTCGTAAGCACAGTCACATTTACGGGATGGTAAATCAATGGACGTAACCCAAAACGAAACCGGCACCACTTTCGCGGAACTCGGTCCCTCCTCGCGGGTGGCCGAAGCCTACAAGAAACTCCTCCGCTACATCCACGTGCACAAACTGACGCCGGGCGACCATCTCCCCCCGCAGGAAGAGCTGCGCAATGAACTCGGTTACAGCCATCACACCCTCAGCAAAGCCATGGGAATGTTGACCGACGCCGGCGTGGTAAGCCGCAAGCCAAAGGTCGGCACCATCGTCCAGAATCCCGAAGCCGTCCTGAAAGGCGTCTGGACGGTCGGGCTGATAACTCAACCTCAGGAAGTCCTGGAGGTGCCCTTTTTTGCGTTTCTTTCAAATCTCCTCCAGAGCCAGCTCATCCGGATGGGATGTCGCGTTCACATGTACCCGAACATCGATGGCAGCGGCTCGGACCGCCTTGAACATTTCCCGGGGCTGCCCGAAGAGGTGGCCGCGGAACGTCTGGACGGCGTGATGGCCACAGTGCAACTTCAGCGGAATGCTACCCGCAGCATCACCGATAACGATATTGTCCTCGTCCACGTGGGCCCCGGCGAAAAATCGGAGAATGCGGTCTGCATCGATCAGCGTGCCATGGTGAAAAAGGCAGCTGACCTCTTTATCAGCGGCGGCTGCCGGCAGCTGGCGGTCGTGAGCAATTTCGGAGAAGGATCGGGCGAGATCGGGTTCTGGCGCGGATTCCAGGAAGCGCTTGACGAGTCCCCCGAACACCAAAGCGACGGAGAATCGCTCCATGAAGGCAACGGACCGGAATCGGGCACGGAAGTGGCCCGCAAAATCCTCGAACGTCCTGCCTCCGAAAGACCCGACGGCCTGATTGTCGTCGACGACCGGATCGCGATGGGGCTGACCGTTGAGCTGAGCAAAACCGAAGACTATCGTCCCCGAATCGCCGTGCAGGCCAACCGCGAAGTCCCGCTCGCCTTCCCCATTCCGGTCACCCGTTTCTACGTAAACATCGAGGAAATGGCGCGACTGGGAGCGCAGAAAATGGTCCGACAACTCCGCGATCCCTCCGAACCGGACGGAGTGACCTGGCTGGAACCTCAAATATTAACCGGAGAGAACGACGATTCCCAACGAAACGGTTTTTCCATAAAGACAAAAAGCTGGGATTCGCCCTGATTGAACTACCCTTCGACAGGGTCATTGATATTGGGCGATTGTGGAACCAGCCGGGCGAACAAATGTCGCCGGTGATTCTGTCCTGCGCACAGTACGAATCGGATATTTTTGGGCAAGCAAGACACTTATCATAACCACGCTCACAAACGCGAGGGCGTGAACGGAGTCTTCTACGATGGATCGGCACGTTGGATTTCACTCGAAGAGGTCAAAGCCGATGGAGTCCAGGTCTGTTCGCCATCGGGCCCGCTCGACGCCGAGTTTTTTCTCAATAACGACACCTGGGGGGCCGAGTGTCGGGACAACCTGCAAATGTGGGCCAAAAAATGTGCCACCTTGCGACCCGATTGAAGCGGCTGCGACACGTGATCGTTTTTCTGACAAAAAGAATCTGAACCAAATTCTGCCAGCAATACTTTAGAAGGAGATCCGCAGTGAACATTTCTCGCAAGAAATCGATCGTCTGGTTGCTTTGTGTCGTTTTTCTGATGGCAGGCTCCGCTGCCGACGTCATTGCCGCCGAACGGAAGTCGGCAATGCAGGCCGATCAACGCTACGTCTTCGCACATTATATGACCTGCTATTTCGGCTCCACACAGTTCTACAAACAGGAAATCGAACTCGCGCAACGGCACGGGATCGATGGTTTCGCGATGAACTGCGGGGCATGGCTGAACGACATGAAATATGTCAAAGCGACGGAACGAATGTATCAGGCCGCCAGGGAACTCGACACCGATTTCAAACTCTTCATCTCCGCCGATTGGTCCGCCCAAACCGCAAAAAACGTCAAGGACATGATCAAACGCTTCTACGAGCACCCGAATCAGATGCGCCACAACGCCGCCCCCGTGCTCAGCACCTACGGCGGGAGTGCAGGACGGTACAAGAAGATAATCGCAGACCTGAATAAAGACGGTTTCAAAGTCTGCTTTGTGCCCAACCTGTCCCAACAACGTTTCTCGGCCAACCGCAGCCTCGAATCGAGCCTCCGCCTGATCAAACCGGAACACGTCAGCGGTATGTTCTGGTTTGCTGCCGACGCCACCGTGGCCGAAGCTCTTCGCACAAACGCCAGCCTCCGACGCGCCACGCTCCTTGCCGATAAAATCTACATGGCCGGGGTCGCCCCATCCTATAACAGCCCCAACCTCCGACAACACCTCGGCATCGAAGGTTATGGGGACGTCTGGGAAGGAATCATCCGCGACGGCGCCGATTGGGTCGAAATCGTCACCTGGAACGACTACAACGAAGATTCCAATCTCATGCCCTGGCGCTGGCAAAGAGGCTGGGAAAAACAATACATCGACCACGACGAAACCTACCTCGACGCGACCGAATATTACGCAAAATGGCACAAAAGCGGCCGCCAGCCCCAAATCACGCAGGACAAGGTCTACTACGCCTACCGCAACCGTTCCCTCTGGCTGCGTCGGGCCTGGGACTGGAAGAACGAGAAGTGGGTCGATCTGACGATGACCGATTGGCCGTTCGATCAGATTCACGACGACGCAACGGACGAATTGTTTGTCACCTCATTTCTGACCGATCCCGCGACCCTCACAGTGGAGATCGCCGGTAAAAAACACACCTGCGAAATGCCGGCCGGCGCAGGACATGCCCGCGTTCCCCTCAAAGCGGGTCTGCCCCGGTTCTCGTTGTCCCGAAACGGCAAACAACTGCTGGATTTCGCGGGCCGGAAACGCATCATCAACCGGGAGACCCAGACGAAACTCAACAGTCCCAAGGGCTATCACCTCCTGAACCGCACATGGACCGGCGCAGGCGCCGTGGGCAAGGTCGTGCGACGACTCCAGGTGGAAAAAGGCAAACTGTCTGAAGGTGCCAAAACCGTAAAAGTCAACGGCAACAAAGGCGTCCAAAATGAAGAAAACCATGGAAGCGGTTTTCGCATCCCGGTCAAAGGGCTCGAGACCTGCACCTACAACGTCCGGGTACGATACTCAAATCCCGGCGATGCGGAGGCCCGCCTGACGCTCATGGCGGGCGGACCGCCGCGGCAAGAGAACGCGTATCCGTACTTCATCCCACTGTTTATGCCCCGGACCGAAGACGGCGAATTCAAAACCATCAGTTTCTTCTGGTCCCTCTACGAAAATACCACCTGGATGGGCGTGGAATGGATGGAAAACGACGCACATGGCCGGCATCGGGGCAATCCCCTCCAGAACGACATGGGCCGACCCATCATCGACTCCATCGAACTGGTGAAGGTCGAACCGACCGAAATGCCCGAACCACAGGACTCGATCTTCCCAAAGATGGTCCGCATCCCGGGCGGAAGTTTCCAGATGGGCGACGCCGGGGGACGTCCCGATGAGAAACCGGAACATAAGGTAACGGTCTCCCCCTTCGCCATGAGCAAATACGAAATTACCAACGAACTCTACGAAAAATACAACCCCAAACACGCCCGCCACCGGGACGGCTATTCCTGGCGCGACCGCGAGCCGGTTATCTACGTCTCGTGGGTCGACGGAGCAAAATACTGCAACTGGCTCAGCAAACAGGCAAGCCTGCCCCCCGCCTACCGTCAGGAAGGCGAGAAGAAACAGTGGGTGGTCGATATGAACGCCGACGGTTTCCGCATGCCGACCGAAGCCGAATGGGAATACGTGGCCAGCGGTCGGGGAGAGGAGCGACAATATCCGTGGGGTCCCGAAGCTCCTCGCCCCGGCCACCACGGCCGCTTCGTCGGTGAAGACGCCCTCGACACCGATGTCAGGCTTCCGGCCCAGTACGAAGCCGGCACGATGGTGGTGGGATCCTACCCCGCCGGAGCGAGCCGCGACGGCGTGATGGACCTGACCGGTAATGTCTGTGAGTGGTGCAGCAACTGGCTCCAGCCGTACACAAAAGACTCCGCGAAAGATCCCTGCGGCGACAAACCCGGCAACTACCGTGCCATACGCGGCAGTTCCTGGGGTTACTACGGCTACCCGGCCGAGGTCCATGACCGGGAATACAACAACCCCAAATACCCGGGATACGTCTATATCGGCCTGCGGGTCGTGCTGCCGCAAAAAGGCTGGAACAAGATGAAAAAAACGTTGAAAGATCGTCGCTGAGAAGGAACGGCTATATCGCAAGGTGCAGGAAAACATGAAATACAAAAGTATCCCATCAGCAATCGTCTACACAGTACTGCTGGTGCTGGTCATCGGCATCGCGCCAGCACAGAAAACCCCAACTGCACGGAAACCGGCTGACGACTCCGTCCCGGTCTGCAGCACCCTCAGGTCCGCGCGGGAATTCCTTAAAAAGGCCCGGACGTCTCCCGAAATATACGCCGCGGATCTGTCCCGCGCCCAGAAAGGCCAGATACTCCGGGCGCAAAGTGAGAAACCGCTGCCGCCGGGACGTTACCGGCTCCATGCCCTGGTGGCGAGCCACCCCCACGGGACCATCATTGTCGACGCCGTCGAATTGCGCTTGCAGGCGAACGGCGCCCGGGCAAGTTTCAATCGCAAGCGCCATTTCCCGAAGCCCGGCAAGCTCGGACACGTGGCCGTGGATTTTCAACTCGAAAAAGAACAAAAAGCCAGGATCAAAGCCGACTGGTTTGTGGGCGATACTATGCTCGAAGTCGGCGGGAAAAAGAAATGGGAAGCGCGACGCATCTATCGGGCCCGCCGGGAAAACGCAATTATCAAACGACGACAAAAAGGCCAGTCCATCGACGCCATGGTTGGACATGGCGGCGATGATGGTCTCACCGAAGACCTTTCCATCGAAGATGAGCCCCAAAAGCTCCGAAAACGCTCCGTAGAGGATTCCAAACTGCCCGAGTATAGACTCATGCTGGGCGGTCTGGTCATCGAGCGACTTAACCCCGTGCAGCTCATCGGCGTCACAACGCAACCCCAGATCCTTCAGCCACAGCAGACAGCGCAGCCAGTTGTAACCCTTCGCAATCTCTCGACCGACCCCGCCACCACTACCTTGAGCGTGGGTTTCCGCGATGCGGAAGATGACGAACCGACGGGCGAGTTGCTTTCAACCGAGGTCACGCTAAAACCAGAGGAAAAGCGGAAATGGAAAGTGGACAAGACGCTGAACCTGGGAGGCGTGCGCCAGTTTTGCGAACTCACGGCCACGCTCGAAAAAAGCGAACTCCGCCCCCAGACAAAAACCTCTCTTCTCGCGATTCTGCCCTCAAAGCAAGATCCGCCTGACCTGCCAAAGAAGGCTTTCGCCCATTACATGGGGTGCTGGCCGGTGGCGACGGGCCCGATTCTGTGGCAGCTCAAAAACATCCACAATAATTTCAGCCATCAGAACTCCGGCGAGAAGGGCCGCTACGGCGGGCACGTGCGGAATTTCCCACTCGTCCCGCCGGATATGTCACTCAGCCTCGAGGAAAGCGTCGACCTGGAAATACGGCGGGCGTTGCGTATGGGACTGGACGGTTTCGCGATCGATGCCTGGGCCGGAAGCAACGACGCCAAAAATACCCTTAATGCGATGTTCAAGGTCGCGGAAGAAAAAGATTATCCCTTTGAAATCACCATCTGCCTCGACCCGGCCTGCGGAGGGTGGTCAAGCGCCGTCAAATATCTCATGGAACGTCACGGCGACAGCCCTAAACTCGCGCGACGGGACGGGAGACCTCTCATTTTTGGTTACCTCACGGGTTTCCATGTCCGCGGCCGGCTGCGAGGGAAATATCCAGACTTAAGCGACAAACAACGCCTCTCCCTTCTCGCCAAACCTGAGGGCTGGAAAGCACTCCGTGAGTTGCTGCAGGAATTCGACAGAGCGGCCGGCGAACGGTGTTACTACCACATCGGAATGCAGTATTTCTTTCATCAGGTTCCCGCTCACCTGCGCAGTCGGGAACGCACCCTCAGCGCCGTGCGGGCCTTCGCATCTTTCCCGGAAGTCGGCGCGATTGGGGCATTCTCACACACAGGTTACGGCTCCTTCGGGTCCCTGCTGCCCAAAATGGCCAGAGCCGTCAGGGAATCCGGAGCCGAATGGGAATGTCCGATTGGAATGTATCAGAAAGAAAACATCCCCTACGAAATGTTCGGTCCAAAAGGCACGGAATGGATCGATAGGTGCTGGAATGACGCCAGGAAACAAAACTCCACACTGCTCCAGCTGGTCACCTGGAACGACTACGGTGAGAACACCATGATGGCACCGGCCTGGAACACACGATACACGTTCTACGATCTGACGCGATACTACCTGCAGTGGTGGAAAACGGGCGCGAAACCCCGGCTCGATCGCGATCGCATGTATCTATCGTGGCAGAAATACCCCGAAGGTTCGAAAGTCTGGCCGTTCGACGTGAAATTCCATCGCAAAGGCGCCATTGAAGTGCTGACCTTTCTGAAAAAACCGGCTCTGGTCCGTCTTCCGGGCCGCGACGTGGAATATGAAGCTCCTGCCGGCAAACTCCGCCGCCAGTTCCCCCTCACCCCGGGTCCAATCGTCGCAGAAATTGTGCGTGACGGAAAAGTCGTGCGCCGGCTGGAAAGTCCGGAACCGGTCACTGATCGTCCGTTCCGGGGAGATAACGGTCTGACATGTATCTCAACGGAATTCGAACGCCACTGGCGCGCCGATTTCGGGGATACCCCGATCTGGCATTACAGCGAATACGGCGATGCCGACGACGACGGGTTGCCGAACTGGTTCGAGATGTACTGGTTCGGCAAATGGCTTGATTTTTCCACCATGACCGACGCCGAACCGGACGCAGATCCGGACGAAGACGGCAAGACCAACCGGGAAGAATACCTGGCGCGAACCGACCCGACTCTGGGACATGTCTCGGCAGATCCAGCCGAACTTGAAAAGGAAATTGACAAAGAGAAGGACCAGGATTTCGACCTGCTTGATGAGCTGGAGGAATGAATTGCCGGCAAAAGGCGAACTTGAGGAACAATTCAAAACGGTGTTCCGTCCGCCGGAAGGCGGACTGCTCACCGCACTCCAGAGATGGCGCTCGCGCCATCAGGACTCAGAACGCCGGACGCCAGTTGTAGCATTTTGTAGTTTCTTTCGATAAACGAATGCACACAAGAATATCAGGATAATGGTTAAACGATTTCTCTACCGCTACCTATCGCCAGCTATCGTCCTCCTCGCGGTATTTTCCCTTTTCGGCACCGCCCCATTGCTCGGCGGGGAGAGAAAAACCAGGCGCAAAATCTACGCTCATTATTACGGGGCGTTTCCGTTCGCGCGGCGTGCGATGGCTCTGTACGTCCGGCACAACTACCATAGCATGTCGCCCGGCGATGAGAACAAAGATGGCAATCCGCTGCGCGCCATGCCCCTTCACAACCGCCGGCTGGTGGCGCACTGGGAACTTTCGCCCGACGAAAGCGCGGACATCGCCATTCGCCGCGCGCTCCGAGCAGGCCTCGACGGGTTCGCGGTCAACGCATGGTGCGGCGGTGGGGAAGGCCGACGAATGCTCCACGTGCTGATGAGAGTTGCAAAAAATAAAGACTACCCGTTTGAACTCACCGCTGCCCTCGATCCGTATGAAGTTTACGACATTTTCACCAATCCCAGTGCAAATCCCAGCAATCCGCCCGGCCGGACCGTCGAAAAGGTCCTCCACGCAGCCGAATATGTGGTCACCAAATTCGGTGAACATCCGAAACTCGCCCGGCGGAACGGCAAACCGCTCCTTTTTATCCACAACGGCAGGCTCCTCGCCCACTGTTACCGCGAAAGTCATGACAACACCAGCAGCACCATCTCCGCGTTGAAGCTGGCCTGCGAAGCAATCCAGAAACGCGTCGGACAACCCATCTACCTCGTGGTCGACGTTGCCGGAGTCTACCCGAGACAGAGCAAAGGGGTGCTCAGTCCGAAAGTGACCTCCCGACTCGCCCGTGAGGCCGCGAAAAAAATGAAGGCCGTGACGATTTTCCAGCCCAATGACGAACCCGATTGGGTTGCCCCTGGGAAAGCGGTTGAGAAAACCGGGGCCGAGTGGTGCTACCCACTCTGCTATCAATATGAAAACCTCGATTACCGGATCCGAGCCCACGCATTCAGTGTCGGCGGTGATCGGTTCCGCGAACAGTGGAGGAAAATCCGAGAAAGTGACACATCCCTGATCCTGCTCCACAGCTGGAACGATTACCGTGTGCTGAGCCACATTTCGCCTACGTTCTCCCACAACTACGTGCCGCTCGATCTGACGGGCTATTTTGCCCGATGGTGGAAAGAAGGCGATCTCCCGGAGACAAAAGACGACAGGATCTACTGTCTCTACCGCCGCTACCCTCCCGGGACGCGCATCGCTCCGTTCAATAAATACTATCCCGAGCCCGAGCACGGGGCTCTTGAAGTGCTGACGATTCTGAAAGAGTCCGGCCGAGTGGTCTTGAAAGACCGTGGAGAGAACGGAGAGGATCTCGCCTGGGACGCACCCGCCGGGCTTTCGTTCCGGCAGTTCCCCCTGGAACCCGGCCCGGTGGAAGTGGAGTTACTCCGTAACGGCAAGAAAGAAAAGTCCCTGAGCTGCCCCGAACGGATAACCGACAGACCTTTCCGCCAGGACAACGCCCTTGTGGCGTATTCAACCGAATACATGAAACATTGGCAGGCGGATTGGGAGACGCCGCCACTGGATCGCAAAAATCAGAAACCCATTTTCTATTCCGAGTATGGCGACGCCGACAGCGACGGACTGCCGAATTGGTTCGAGATGTATTACTTCGGAAAATGGAATGATGCGAAATCGAAAAAGCGCGCCGATCCAGAAGCCGATCCCGACAAAGATGGCAAAACGAATCGAGAAGAGTACCTGGCGCGCACCGATCCGAAGAAAAAAGGAAAAGGCATCCACGATCCTTCAAAGATGGGCAAAGATCTTGACGCCAACCCACCGGACGACAGCGGGATGCTCGACAATCTGATGGAGGAATAGTCGTCGCTGCTACACAACTATAGAATATAGAATCATGAAGAGAGCGTTTGACCACTGTGAACTGCAAAAACCCCTCCACGGAGCGCTTTCGGATTGCGGTGAGTAGGCCGCCATCCGGCGGGCCCAGCACCGCTTTCGCTTTCGTTCATAGCGATATAATGTCCGGCGAAACAATTATGGGAACGTTTTTTTCTTGATCTTAAGCTTGTTTGATTATCGTGGCATCTGAGATTTTCATACCAATTGAAAGCGGCGCTGGCGCGCGCGCACTCCAAAGCCAGCGCGGAGCGCTGGCAGGGCAACACAAATATGCCGATGCCCGAGGAGCCGAAATGCAAAGCTCAGTTTCAGCAATCGTGAAATCCAAAACACTCCTGCGCGGAGCGCTTTCGGAGTGCGGTGAGGAGTTCCGCATCGCGGAACGGAGCACCGCTTTCACTTTGCCGACAGTTGCCGTCAATCGTAAGTATTTTTCTCTCGAGGCACCAATAGCTTTTCCTAACATTACACTGATGCATTTCGCCCGACAAAACCACGAGATTGCGGATCGAAACGGCGCGCCTCACTCAAAAGCCCGATAGACCATCATGAAACACAAAAATCAACTGCTGGCATTTACAATAACGCTGCTGATTCTGTTCGTTTCTCCGGAGACGCAGATTTCCAGATGTGCCGCGGGAGAAAAAAGAGAACGCAAGTTTTTCGCCCACTACATGGGCTGTTTCCCCGTCGGGCGCGGGGCGAGCCAGTACCACCGCCGCGAAGCGAAACGCTTCGGCGGCGAACTCCGCCAATACAACCTCGTCCCCTTCGATGCGAACCTCTCCCGACTGGAAAGCGCCGACCTCGAACTGCGTCGCGCGGCTCGCATCGGGCTCGACGGATTCGCCATCGACACGTGGGCGGGCGGGATTGAGGCCAAGAACACCCTCGACGCCCTTTTCTGGGTGGCCGAGAAAAAAGATTATCCCGTCGAAATTACCATTTGTATTGACGCCAGCTGTCTGTCCATGTCGCCCAAACCCGGCACCGTGGACGCCGTGCGGTATCTGCTGGACGTGCACGGGGACAGTCTGAAGCTGGCCCGCCGCGACGGAAAGGTGCTGGTTTTTGGATACCAGTCGATCTGGCCGGGGGTGCAGCATCTGTGGGACGTGCTGGGGCCGAAAATCGGCTGGGATAAACGGGGCAAGATCGCGGCAGCCGTCGGCCGAATGCGGCGCACTCCGGAAGGCTGGCGGCATATCGCCGGTGGGTACCGGTGGATTGAAAAGCAGGTCGGACAACCCATCTACTGGCATTTCGGCATGGGCGCATTCTTCCACGGTGTGAGCCGGAAGAAAAATCAGTCCCTCTCGACCAGGAAAGCCGCGGGGGTTATCGCCGAAAAGCTGGACGCCGTCGGACAGTTCACCTGGGGAGGAAATGTCAAAGGTATGGCCGAAGCGGTGCTGGCCGAAGGCAAAGAGTTCTCCGTGCCCATGCTACTCCAATACGAAAACAAAATGATGGGCCGTTCCTACGGCGGACCGGGCACCAAAGCCATCCGGGGAAAATGGTCATTCGCCCGGAATCTCCCCAGCACGCTCATCCAATACACCACCTGGAACGATTACAACGAGAACACAATCCTCGCACCCGGGCTGAAACTCCGCTACGCCTACTTCGATTTCACCGGGGAGATGATCCGATGGTGGAAAACCGGAGAACCTCCCACCAGCGATCACGACAAGATCTACATATTCTCCCGCGATTACCCCCACAAAGCGCGCGTCTACCCCGGCAGCAGTATGGGCTGTGCGAAGGGGGCCCTGGAAATTATGACAATACTTCCCCAACCCGCGACCGTCCGCCTGAAAGGCAGAGGCGAGGACGGCGAAGACGTCACGTGGGAAGCCCCGTCGGGGATGCACGCCCGGCAGTTTCCCGTCACGCCCGGACCGGTCATCGTCGAATTGCTCCGCGACGGAAAAGTCGCCAAACGGCTCGAACACCCCGATCCCATCACCGACAAACCCTGCACATTCAACGGCGGGATCAATGCCTACTCCACGGAGTTCTACCGCCACTGGAAAGCCGATTTCGGAGATACCGACCCGGAACCGATCCTGCAAAGTCTGTATGGCGACGAGGACGACGACGGGCTGCCAAACTGGTTCGAAATGCGCTGGTTCGGCACCGTTGGCGACTGGTCAACGATCACAAAAGCCCGCCCCAAAGCCGACCCGGACCGGGACGGGAAAACGAACATCGAGGAATACCGTCAACAGTCGGACCCCACCGTCGGCCCCGTCAGTACGAACCCGGACGATTTCGAAAAAGGTTCCGACGAAGGCGACGAAACGATGAATCTTCTCGATGAACTGGCAGAATGAATAGGAGTTTTATGGGCATTGTGAAGCGTGTAGAAAGCAACAACCACAGGCTGGAGAGCCTGTGCTACAGGCGTACCTGGGATTATTCCCCCGGCGAAATCCATAAAACTGATGTGGCACAGCCTCCTCGGGCTCCTTAGCCTTGCACGGAGGAGGCTCCAGGCTGTGGGCCAGGTCGCGAGACCCGGATGTTCCCCGCAGCTGGAAGTGAAACCCAATAAACCCATTCCCTGGCACCACGGAAAAACAGAAAGGCTCAGTCATGCAAAACCGAAATCATAGAGTTCTGTCCATTGTCGCTGTTCTGCTGGTTTTCTCAGCCCTCGCGACGACGCCAGCCCGATCTGCTGAACCCAAAAATGCGGAAACTAAACCCCGCCACATGGTTTTCGCACATTACATGACGTGTTTTGCGCTCTCCGTCCCCTTCCACAAGCAGGAGATCCGCATCGCGCAGTCGCACGGGCTGGACGGTTTTGCCATGGATTTTGGAGCCTGGATTTCTTACGACAAAAAGGAAGACAAAATCAAACCGACTCGTTACGTGGAAAATATCGATCGGATGTTCCAGGCGGCCAAAGAACTCGGTACCGATTTCAAACTTCTTCTCACGCCGGAATACAGCGTGAATCCCATGGAGAAAGCAATACCTCACATGGTGAAACGCTACTACGACCATCCCAATACCATGCGCTATCAGGGCAAGATGGCGCTGTCTTCCTACGGTGTGTCTCCTCAGCGTATCGGCGGGCTGCTCGACCAGCTTCAAAAAGAAGGATACGAAATCGCCTTCATACCGTTTTTCGGCGTCGGCCGACATGAGATGTCGGAAAGCGTGGAACACACACTCACCATGCTTCGCAAGCCGCATGTCACAGGGGTCTGGCGTTTTGTGACCGACGACTCTCCCCGGGGATGCATCCGCACGAACGCTAATATGAGACGGGCCGCCCTCTTCGCCGACAAACTCTACATGGCCGGCGTCTCTCCCTATTACAACAGCGCCAACGTCCGCGACATGCAGGGCATACACGGCTACGGGGCCGTCTGGAAAGGTATTATCCGTGATGACGCCGATTGGGTCGAAATCGTAACGTGGAATGACTACAACGAAGACACCAATCTAATGCATTACAAGTGGAAACGTAACTGGCACAAACAGCTCTACAATCGGGACGGTTCCCTGCTCGACGCCACGGCCTACTACATCAGCTGGTATAAACGGGGGAAAGCACCGGAAATCCAGCAGGACAAACTGTTTTTCGCCTATCGCGACCGGTCAAAATGGCTCGTCAAAGCATGGCACGCAAAAAAGAAAGAGTGGAAAACTCATACGATGGGCAAATGGCCGTTCACCCAGATCCACGACGATGTGCTGGATCGGGTATATTTCTCGACTTTCCTCACAAAACCGGCACGGTTGAGCGTCAGTATCGCCGGAACCGAAAAAACGTTCGAAATGCCGGCCGGCGTGAAACACCGCTCGATCCCCATGAAACCCGGTGTGCCGCATTTTGTCCTCCAGAGGCAGGGCAAAGAGCTCTTCGACGTCGTCGGGCGCCGCACAATCATCGAGAAAGAAACCAAAGAGAACAGCCGCTATTTCGGCAGCCACCGGCCGAGTCGCATCTGGGCAGGAGAAGCGGTGGCGGGGAAAGCAATCTCAATCGAAGCTGAATCCGGGGAACTCGATAACGGAGCTGAGGCTCAAGAGAAGGCGGTTCATCTGCCAGCAAAACCAGATGCCGGCGTTTCCCTGGGCGTAAAAGGTTTAAGAACGGGGATGTACAACCTCCGCTTCCGTTATTCAAATCCCCACTCCTATGACCGTCGTCTCACGCTCTACGCTGACGGCGTGAAACGAGTCGATCCGAATGAAAAATACCGGATCCCGCTCTGGCTTCCGCCGACGGGGAAAGGCAAATGGAAGACCGCAACACTGATGTGGACGCTCTACGAAGACACCACATTCCTGCGAATCGAGTGCGATCGCAAACCGGAGGGCGAAAAGATTCGCACGCCGGGCTGGAACGATACCGCCGATGTGCTGATTGACCGGGTCGATCTCGTCCGTGTCCGGCCGCATTCGTTCGAACCCGTCAAACAGTCGATCTTCCCCGAACTGGTAAAAATCCCGGGCGGCACGTTCCAGATGGGAAACGACACAAGCAGCGAAAAGGACGAAAAACCGGCCCATGAAGTCACCGTCTCCGATTTCTACATCGGGAAATATGAAGTGACCAACGAACAGTTTGAAAAATTCTGGCCGGAACACGGAAAATGGCGCGACGGCTATTCGTGGCGCAATGACGAACCCGTCATTTACGTCGGCTGGAAAGACGGCGCCCGGTATTGCAACTGGTTGAGCAAACAAGCCGGCCTGACGGAGGTTTACGATGAAAAAACCTGGAAAGCCGACATGAAAGCCGACGGATTCCGGCTTCCCACCGAGGCCGAATGGGAATACGTCGCCTCGGGGCGCGGCCAGAATCGAAAGTATCCCTGGGGCAATGAGGATCCGGAACCGATGGTCCACGGCAATTTTCAGCTTGAGAAATCGCTCGGAGTGCCTTCTATCATGAGAGCCCAGCATGCCCAGGGGGTTGTCACCGTCGGTAACTTCCGAAAAGGTGCAAGCCGTGACGGAGTGATGGATCTGGCCGGCAACGTCACCGAGTGGTGCACCGACTGGTATCAGATGTACTCCGGAGAGTCCGCCAAGAATCCCGTCGAGACGCAAGAAAGTCATAGCCGGGTATTGCGTGGCGGATCGTGGGGGTATTACGGCTACAGCCAGCGGTGCGACGACCGCGAATTCAACAGTCCCAATTACCCCGGCTACATATTCATCGGTTTCCGAATCGCTCTGCCTGCATCCGGCTACGAAAAAATTAAGGGGAAACTTGTGTCCGACCGGTGATGCGGATTGCGGGCCATATGCGGGGCAAATCCACTCCCAAAATACGGTCTCCGGAGCGGACTGAACTTCAGAACCGCTCGTGCGGGGCTGGAGTTCAGAACGCGGGCAGTTTTGTCCGAGTTGCCATTCTCCAAATTTCGTCCGCCTCAATGTCCCGCTTCCTCCGCCATGGCGGACCCAGCTGAACTCGAGTCTCAATCCCCGCGAGCGCGGTGCAGAAAACAGCCCCCCTCGCAGCACAAACGACTCTTCTCCTGGGAGAGCCCGCGAAGCGGGCGATTCAGAAGTATCCCGGTGTGAAGTGAGGCCGCTTTGCGGCGAAATGAACGCCGGGATAGGAGGTTCGGGAAAATCCCCGGCGAAAAAATTATGGGAACGTTTTTTCTTGATCTTAAGCTTGTTTGATTGTCGTAGCATCTGAGAGAGCCGTGCTACATGCGTTTGTAGACAGGACTGCCGGAAAAGCGCTTCCCGGGGCCAACGGCCCGGCAGATGGCGGCCCGGGGTACAGAGGCCTGAAAGTCCTCGGAGCCCTGCCGTTGCAGAGCCCTGAAAGGGCTGCATATAACAGCCCGGGGTGACGAGGGCCGAAGGTCCTCGGAGCCCTGGGTCAAGGATGCGGAGGAAAATATAGTGGGCTGAAGGCCCACCATAAATCCGTTCCCCAAATACCGTAGCAGGAGCGGACTGGACTTCAGCCGAAGGCTGGAGTTCAGAACGCAGTTCGACTTATGTGTACCCGCTCAATTCATTCCTGTCATGCTTGCAAACCGGGGCCTTTCGCACCAAACTGTAAATGCCCCGAACATTCCGTTCCGTCTGAAACTCCGGTTTCAAAATGAAACTCACCATATCCAAGCAGCCAATTTCCGACCGCCGTTTCCACGGTCTGGGTTTCCAGGCCGATCCGTTCGTGTACGATGAAACGAATTGCCAGGCGGGCGTTGAAGAAAGCGATTTTAAGCTGATCGAAGAACGAATCCGCGCCATCCGCCCCGCCATCGCCCGGATATTCGTCGCGGTGGAATGGTTCAATCCATCCCTCGACGGAAAAACCTTCGACTGGGAAACCGCTGAACTCAAAAATCTTCTGCGGCAGCTCCGGCTTCTGGATTCGCTCGGCACCAGGATAAATCTGGTGCTGTTCCGGCCGTTTCCGGGCGAACACGAAGAAACCCTGAAACTGGTTGAAGCCATGCTGGTCCTGATACGGCACCTCCACGAAAGAGGGCTCAAAACAATCCGCTGGCTCACGCTCTACAACGAACCCGACACTTTTTATCCGCAGGATACCTCCCTCGCCCGGAAAGTGCTGCAGGAACGTTTTGAATCGACCGAACTGAGATGGGACGATTACGTTCAACTGAACCGCCACGCGGCGCAGATGCTCCGGGAACAGAAACTCGACGGCCCGTTAAAACTCATCGTTGCCGATACCGTCTGGGGACACCCTTTTCGTCTGGAACGCATGAACCTTGCCGCTGAAGCATTCAGTGATCTGGACGTCGTCTACGGTTACCATAATTACAGCCCCGAAGATTCGACTCTCCACGGCGACAAAGAGGAATGGGCTTACCCGGGGATCGTGCGTGAAGCCGAACTTCTTCGGGAGATTGTCGGCCAGAACTCACCTTTGATGCTCTGGGAATTCAACAACTCCGGTCCCGGTTTTGGAAGCCATTTTCCGGGCCTTGGGCCGGGCGGATCGGACCTTCTCGGCTCACTGCGGAGCGCCGTCCAGACCAGCGACATCATCCTATCGGCCGCCGGAGCGGGTATCGATGGGCTGTGTCTCTGGTGCTCGCACGACATGATTTACCTCGGCAACAAGAAGGGCAATCCAATGCGGTTCGGGTTATGGCGTTACAAATGGGAGGACTGGCAGCCCCGCCCCTGTTACCATTATTTTGCCCTGCTGTGCCGCGCATTTCGACCTGGAACGCAGTTTGTTCAGTGCGATCGGGACAGTGACGATGTGCAAGTTCTTGCGGGCCAGCGGGACGAGGAGGCGGTGATTGGGCTTTTGAACAGAAAACGGGAGCCCGTGGAGGTCGCCATCGACAGCGCTCTGCCGGTGCCCCCCACACGCCACCGCATCCACCCCGAACCGCTCCCCCGGGAGAACCACCTCCCGGTATGGAAGGTGGAAAAGCAGGATTCCGCCACGGATGAGATGCGGCTGGCACCGTTTGAGCTAACAGTTTTAGCGGATGGATTGTCGGATGTCGGCTGATTTAAGCAATTCAAAGATTTGTCCGAGGCCCTATTCGAAAAACGATGCTAATTCAAGTCAAATTCTGAGCCGTCAAACTGCGAAACGACCCATAGCGTAAATGTCCCGCACCTGCCAACACTTTGAAAAATTCCTCCGGAACTCTATACTTAGAGACAATTTGCGCGCCGATCAAACAAGGAGGGTGGAAAACTGGATTCGGAAACAACCGAAGAGAATGTAGATCCAGAACTCAAAGAAGACGTAAAGGAGGCCGGCGAAGCGCTCAGCGCGCTGAAAAACGAAATCCATCGGGTTATCGTCGGACAAGAAGCTTTGCTGGACGGGATGCTGAGCGCTCTCCTCTGCGGCGGACACGTGCTGGTGGAAGGAGTACCCGGTCTGGCAAAGACCCTCTGCGCCACCACACTGGCGGGTGTGCTCGACGCCGACTTCCAGCGAATCCAGTTCACTCCGGATCTTCTTCCCGGCGACCTGATTGGGGCGGAAGTTTTTAACCCTCAAACCGGTGAATTTTACACGCGCCAGGGGCCCATCTTTACGAATGTCCTGCTCGCCGACGAAATCAACCGAGCGCCCGCAAAAGTCCAGAGCGCGCTCCTGGAAGCCATGCAGGAACGGCAGGTCACGATCGGCGGCGAGAGTTTCCCGCTCGACGCCCCGTTCCTGGTTATCGCCACCGAAAATCCGATCGAACAGGAAGGCACCTATCCTCTGCCCGAAGCGCAGGTCGACCGGTTTCTGCTCAAGCTCAAAGTCGATTATCCCGAGACCTCCGAAGAACTTCAGATCGTCGACCGGATGGCGGTCTCCGAACCTGCGCTCGACGTCGAGCCAATCATTGGGCCTGCCGAGGTGCTCAGACTCCGCAAAATCACCGACCAACTGGTCGTTACGGACCGTCTCAAAGACTACGTGCTGCAGATCATCCAGATGACACGCCCTTCCGGCGCGGCTGAACTCGAAATTGACCATCTGATCGAGTGGGGCGCGTCTCCCCGAGCCACAATCTACCTCATAATGGCCGCCCGTGCCCACGCTCTCATCGAAGGACGACATTACGTAACACCCGATGACGTCAAAGCGGTCGCGCCCGACGTGCTGCGACACCGCATTATACGGACTTTCGAGGCCGAAGCCGAAGGCGTCGATAGCGACACCCTGATCCGCCGCATCCTGTCGGCCGTACCGGTCCCCTGAAATTAGGCTCTGTTTGAAAACCCGGATCTGGATTCGAGCGGTCCGACGACCGAGTTTTCAAAAAGGACCTGGTGGTCCATGACACTTGATTTGGGGGTACAATGCAGAGATTGCCGCGTCGCCCAAACAGCGGGCTCCTCGCAATGACGTTCTAAACGTGTTCTTGGTCATTGCGAGCGGAGCGAAGCAATCTCGTCGTTTGCCGGAACCCATAAATTCACTTGTCACGGAGCACATTGGTCCGTTCCACTGGTGCGGATAATGTTGTGGGGCAGGAGATCTATGCCATGCTGCCGAATCTTCTCACAATGCTGAGATTGCTGCTCGTTCCGGTTGTGCTGGTTCTTACGTACGGACCCGGTACCAGCCTGCGGATTGGGGCTCTGTGCGTGTTCCTGTTTGCGGTCTTTACCGACTGGCTCGACGGTTTTCTGGCGCGTCGGTGGGACCAGATCACGCCCTTCGGAACGTTGATGGATCCACTGACGGACAAAATGCTCGTGCTCGGGCTGTTTTTTGTCTTCGCGGACCTCGATATAATTCCGCTCTGGCTCGCACTGGTGCTGTTGTTCCGGGAAATGATGGTTTCTGGGATTCGCCGTCTGAAAGCCGCCCAGGGCGATGTCATCGGGGCCAATTGGATGGGCAAAACCAAATTCGTGCTTCAGACAATACTATTGGCGGCAGGCCTGTTTTATCTTGTTTTACTCTCCGCCGACAAAGCGCCTCAATGGGCAGAAAAGGCGTTCCTATATGCGGCCGTGGGAGTTGTCGGCGTCGCGCTGTTTTTCGCCCTCAACTTCTTCCGCTGGCACGCCAGGGGGATAATGACGAGCTCGGGGGAGTGAACGGGATTCGACGCGGTTCGGTCCCCTGACCCTGATACGGCTTCAGCGAAAAGGGCTGCCCTTTCGCGTCATATCTATCTGCACATGAGCAGACTGGACTTCAGCGCCGCACCGGCGGGGCTGGAATTCAGAATGCGGTAGGTTTCGGATCGCTCAATATGCTTCGAACCCCTACGTTCTGCCCCCGCCTCAAGTACCCCCGAGGCGCACAAATGCCCCATCATCCACCTGAGCGGACTCAGCTGAACTTGAGTCTCCAGTCAACCAGGCGGCCCGAAAAAACGCTTTCAGAATCGCAACACGTTCAACCTTCCAAAATGCCCACAACCTCCGCTTTCTCAACTCGATTCACAACCAGCGGTTGGGAAAAATCCGGCTGGGATTGCTGCCAGGTGACCAGATACTGTTCCCCGGTATCGCAAACGGAACAATACCGACTGCAGCCGGTGCCATGAGGTGAGACAAACGCCGGACGTTCCACCGACAGCCTGGTCAGGTCAGGGAACTTACCATCCGGTCCCGCCGCGAGACCGCCAATTTCCTCGCAGGAATAGCCTTTCGGCCGGTCACCACCGTGATCGTGAATACACTCCGCGCCGTCATAGAAATAAAGACACCGTTTTTCGTCGATCGAGCCGGACTCCGGCAAAACGAACCGCTCGGTCACACGGAAAACGGCCACATCCCAGGATGGCCCCCGCGATTCGATGGACCATTTTTTGATCTTCCACTCGCCCGTCTCATCATCTCTGAGGGCGAAACCGGTGTTGGTGCTCGCCCAGGAATACGGATGCGAACAGACCAGCATTGTACGCACGCCATCCCGGTCGAAGACAACCGGGTCTTTTAGATGCAGCCAGCTCGGGGGTTCGCTACGCAAAACGCATTTTACTTCTGCGTCCGAAAGTTCTTCCACCTCCGAAGCCTGTATCACATCGATGCTCCACACCCCTGTTCCGGACTTCTGAAACTCTTTCACGCGGGCCGGGTAGTCGCGTTTCTTCTCGGAGGAGACGTAGAGTTCCACGCCGCTTTCGTCGGCACAGAGTGACGCTCCTTCAATCGAAAGAACTTCTTCCCCCTCCGGCGCAAGATCATCTTTGAGGAACGAAAATGCTTCTTCGAAGCTCTCGCCTCCGTCCTCGGATTTCCAGAGAGAAAGTTCCGCACCGCGCGGACCGGCTTCGATCCCGACGCGCGAGTCTCCGCCGTTACGGTAACGTCCCACAAGCCAGAACGTGCCATCCGCGGCCTGCGCGATGTTTCCGCCCCCGAACCAGAACCCTTCCTCGCGAGCTCTCGGCTCGATGAGAACCTCAGCTTTCTCTTGATCGAGAAGGAGTCCACCGACCTCCAAAAGTTTTTTTGCGAGCTGCGCTTGCATAATGTAAAAAGACCTCCATTTGCATTGACGACTGTTTTTCCAGCTGCCGGGACAGGCACCCATTATAGCGCGCCTGTTTAGCGTGGCAACACCGCAGGACTTCCGGAGACGGGATTCGGGGGTTGGAACCCCAAAGATTGTTTGGACGGAAAGGGCTTTCAAGGACAGAACTGCTGTCGGGGGCGCTTATCCCGTCCCCTGGCACTGGGACATGAGCGGATTGGACTTCAGCACCAGGCTGACAATTGAAAGCGGCGCTGGCGCGCGCGCTCCAAGTAAATATTCAGTGAACCACGTTCACCGAATAGTCGCATCTTCTTCGATAGAGCATCATGAGCCCGGTTAGCCCGCCGGAGGCGGGCGTTTCAGAGTTAGCCCGGGGTGAGTGGGAGCGAACCCCGGGGGCAGAGCAAGCCCATCATCCGCGGATCGCCTCGCCGGAGGCGAGGGCCGCAACCTTCGATGGCCCCGGCCCTCGAAGGTTACGGCCACGAACAGTTCGTGCGATCCGCTCCATTACCAGACCCTCATCCTCAACCCCGGACTCCCCCGCTCCGCGGGGTCGGCCGGGGCTACGTCTGAGGCGCCCGCGTTGCAGCCATTTTAAAGGGGGAGTTAATCAGAGACAATCAACGAAATCGGAAATC
>JBKHIT010000013.1:0-90270 GCA_046538485.1 Candidatus Brocadiia bacterium
CATCTGAACCGCCGACGAACGGCTGAACGCACAAAATCAAGTGGAACGGACCACTGGTGGGTTCTGGGAGATCTCTCGGCTGATGAGCCGCGTTCTGAACTCCAGCCCGCTTATGTGTCAAGTCACGGAACGCGACAGAAAACAACGAGTCCCTTTGGTCTCTTCCGTCCCTTCTCCCCGCAACCCATCGCCGGGGGGACCTTTCGTTGGTCGTTCTGCTGTTTTGCTCCGAGACCTGTCGGTTTTTGGTCCGCGTTCTGAACCCCAGCCCCACAGAGCGGCGCTGAAGTCCAGTCCGCTCACCCAATCCCCCGCCCGGCAAAAAACCCCTTGACAGCCCAACACGCACGTGGTAGAATAATTATAGTATAAAGAGTCCACAGTAGAATATTCGCCCACGGAGGGAGCGATGGCAGACGCGACGGTGCGGGAGGTCATACGGTCGGTTGAGCTGGACGAGGAGAACGGTCTGCCTCTGGCGCAACGTGTGGCTGATAAACTGGATGAGATGATCCAGGTGGGTCAGCTGGAACCGGGGCAGAAGTTGCCGCCCACGGGCGAGCTGGCCGAACTTCTCGGGATCAGCCGACAGGTAACTCAGGATGCCCTCAGGGCGCTGGCCGATCGCCGGCGCGTGCGACGCAAACCGCGTCTGGGCACGATGGTTCTGGAACGTCCTTTTGGTAAATCCATCGGTCTTCTCGCAGCGGTGGCGGAATGGTTGCCGCTCCAGGCCAATTTTGGCTACCTGATGTTGCAGGAGTTCATCCGTATCGCCGGCCAACGAGATTTCGACCACCGGGAATATATCACGGTCCGGCCGTCAAAAGGCAGTCCCCACATCCCGCAGAGCGTGGTGGCGGATGTAAGAGCCGAGAAGATCGACGTGCTTCTGGTCGGGGCCATCACGCCGTCCCGGGTTGAGAGAGCACTCCCTTCGGATTCGGTGCCGGTTATTCTCCTGGAGGGGAATCCTCCGGAAGTCGACCATCCGCTGGAGGATGCGGCCCGATGGTTGTGGCGGGAAGGTTGCGAGACCGTCGGCACCGTCAGGCACGGTGGAGAAGGAGGGCAGAAATTCGAGGATCGGCTGCGCGAGGCCTGCTCCGATTTTCAACTGACCGTTCCCGATGAACATCTCTTCCCGAACCCCGGCAGTTCCATCGAGGATGGCCGTAAGATTTTTGATAAGGTGTATGGCCGGGGGGGAGACACCCCGGACGGTATGATTGTGCAGGACGATATGCTGGCGTATGGTTTGATCGAGGAGGCTCGTGACCGGAATTACCCGCTGGATTATTCCCGGACCGTGGTGATGGTGAACAAAGGCTCGAGCCTGCCGCTGCCGGCGGAATGCCCCAAGATCGAGCTGGATTGGGGCGTGGTGATCGAGCAACAGCTGGACCGTCTGGAACGGGAGTCGGGCGAGACGAGCCCGCCACCCGGAGACTATGAAATCCACAAGTTCCGTCCGCCCCGCGGCAACACGCGGGAGACGGTGACAGCGGAGACCGAATCGAAACTTTAGTTCTACTCTAAAGGGGGAGGATATGAGATGAATCTGGTAAAGAGAATTAAAAAGGCTGGAACTGACAATTTGGAAGGGCCAGTCCGGAGCCCATTATCCCGGCAAGATGTTCACGCAGGCCAACGGACGGCATTTACTCTCATTGAGTTGCTCGTCGTGATCGCCATCATAGCCATCCTGGCGGCGATGTTGATGCCGGCGTTGGCCTCGGCCAGACGTCAGGCTCGTACGGCAGTGGGGAGGAGTAATCAGAAGCAAATCCTGACGGGTACCCACATGTTCGCCAATGATTTTGGGCACATTCCATACCCTGAGGGGGGGACCACTGAAGGGCTTGGCGGCACTTACGGCGGCGATCCGTCTCGTTTCTGGAGTCTGCCGGGCAAGAGACTGTGGGCCGATGAACTGCTCGATGCTGAAATGTTAAGCCCCGGTATCTTCAGCGATGCCGGAATTACACAGGTTGCCGGGGACTGGGGAACGGAAGAACTTACCTTGCAGGACCATCAGTATGCACTGGATTACGGGTATAATTTCTTTTTCAGTTGTTCCTCTCTTTCAGGCCATATAGAGCAAACCGACCTAAATCCTTTGTGGGATCCGGGGGATGGTAGCCCGGGCGACGGTTACAATGCGATGAATTTGTCGCAGTTCGCGCACCCTTCTAAAGGCGCATGGATTGGAGACAATGCGCATGCTGGTTACTCGTATGCCGGTGTACACATGTGGGACGGGGCTGCTGGCTTTCCGTTCCGCCGAAAACCGCGAACGATACTGGGCGTTCACAGCCCTGACCAGTACGGATCAAAACTTTTCGGGTTCCTGGACGCCCATGTCGAACTTTTGTCTGAAACCGAATACGTTTATGAAGATATAAATAACGGAGACTGGTGGGCGTCGTTCGAACCGGGTATGGTTCTCCGGTCTGAATTTCGCTTTAAACTGTGGGACGTGCGCCATGCAGACCCCAAGGGCGGTGATGGGGGAAATGATATGGATAGCTACAACTTTTAAGGAGCTGAGAATTACATGGTGGGTATCGACTTAGCGAATTTCGCTTCAGACCGGCGTGCGGGCTCGCTCGGTAAGCTTGGCACAAGAATGCAGAGTCCAGGGAGCCTCTGATCATGCAAGGAAAGTATATCAAGATTAGTGCCATTGTCGTTTTGCTTGCAGCGGCGGGGTTTCTATTCTGGCGACAGTTCCGACCACCTCAAGTAACCAATCCTGAAGTTTACTTTTTTAATCTTGAAGAGAAGTCGCTGTTTGAGGTGCCTAAGGATCGGGTTCCTCCAATAAAGGACGGCATTGGAGTTCGGGCGCACGTTTATGCTTGTGGTAGCAAAGACGCCGAGACATTTGTTGGTTACCTGGAAAAGTTTACTTCTGAGGGAAAGTCAGTGCGAGAAAACGCCATAGGTGTGCCTCTGGAAACGCTGATTAGGTCCGGCAAACTCGCGCCCGAAGATCATCTGGTGGCTCACCCCGACCACCCTGACAAATGGTATCCATCCAGTAGTCGGAAGGGCCGGGAAATAAAGAGCCGGCCTGCCCGCCAATGCGGCAATCAAAAACCGATCCGGGTAACTCCCTGAAAGGGATCACAAAGAAAATGCTGAAAGGACGCCACAAATGAAGAAGCAGACCTTTGATATACGTCGAGCCTTCACCCTCATCGAACTTCTGGTCGTCATCGCCATCATTGCCATCCTGGCGGCGATGTTGATGCCGGCGCTGGAACGGGCGCGGGAAGCGGCCAGACAAACAGTGTGCATGGGCAATATGAGGCAGATGGGACTTGGTTTCGTCATGTGCGCGAATGATTACAATGGGTTTACCCCGCACTGGTGTCCGGCCTGTGACGGACCCGAAACGACAGAACATGCAGCTTGGGAAACTAACGGCGAATGCCAGGCGACGCTCTGGTACGGGAAACTGTACAAATACCTTGGGGTGGAAGAAGAAGTAAATTTTTGGAATGGGGGAGGCGTGAATCCTGCCGCCCTCCTGGCCAAAGTGCCGGTTTTCAATTGTCCCGTCTCCGCGGCTAAAGGCCGATCGGCTCCCTACTATTCGGGCCACAATTTGTGGGATTATCTGTTGGTTCGCTATTCAGGCCCAACCAGTGGCCCATCGTGCGGCGATTACAAAATCGATCAGCTGGATAGACTGCCTCGTCGACGCCCATTGCTCATTGAACGAAAATACTACGAGGGTACAAACTCGTACTGCAATACCCACCCGGCTGCAGTTGACGATACCCACAAAGACTGTAACGTGATTAACAGCAATTATGGGTGCTGGCCGAATTACGATGATTACAGGGGAGCCTCTGGTTGCGCAGTCTATCATCTTGGCGGCTCAAACGCCCTTTATCCCGATAGCTCTGCTGAACTTTTGAAATACCATGAGTATGCAGCTCTGCTTCCATAAGACGAGCTAGCTCACATTCCAAAAGAAACTCATATTTTCCACAGGAAAGGTTCAACAGTGGGGTTTGAGAAAGTACGTGTAAGGTCGCAGTATGAATCCAAACAGGTCTTTAGTCTCCTCGAACTGTCCTTCGACAGGCTCAGGGCAGTGAGGAAGCGTAAAGACGCAGCCTTCACCCTCATAGAATTGCTGGTCGTCATCGCCATCATCGCAATCCTGGCGGCGATGTTGATGCCGGCGCTGGAGAAGGCGCGGGAAGCTGCCCGTACGTCGGAGTGTCAGGGGAATATGCGACAGATCGGTTCGGCTTTTCGTATGTATGCATACGACCATGGCGGCTACATCGCGTACGACACCCGGCTCACAAACTGGAGTCCCAACCGGCACGGGTACGGCCTTGCCTGGCAGGGGCTCGGCCATATTCGCCCGTATCTCGGTGAGATCCCACTTGTTGCGAGACAGAACCAGATCAGTGGGCTTGATGCTATGATCCATTGCTCGGCTTATGAGTTTAATCGGGACGAACTCGGTCACATACCTATGACGGGTGCAAATGACAAGCCCACAACTGTCAACAACAATTCCACTTGGATGCGAAGCTACCGGCAAAATGATTGGCTGATGTACATTCAACCGACCCATAATTGGACGGATCTGGTGGTGCCGAAACCTCTGGCAACGTATTCGCAGCTCCGTACGCCGGGGAATATGATTTTAGCCCTGGAAGGATACAACAAAAACCTGGTCATCAATTGGGGAGGACTCTATTACAATCCCAATCACGCGGGGCGATGTCCCCTGGCCCTCGCTGACGGAAGCAGCAGATTGTATGCTTACAGGACGGGCCTCGGTATCGCGGGATATCCCTGGCAGCCAAACCACGGGGTAAAGAGCACATATACCGTCGAAGCCTTCGGCAATTACCTCCACCCGGATTACAAAAAATCATACTGATGAGCCGCATTCCAGATAGAGGAAACCGAACAGAGGTGTCAAACGGGCGACCGTCGTGGCACTTTGTGGTGATTGTATGACCAGGAGACGGGACCGGGGGCCAATGATGCTGAAACTGTGTTTGGATGCCTGCTTTCGTCCAACGCATCTCGGAAGCTTTGCACCCCGTATCTCATCCCCGGAGAGCAACCTCTAGCGTCCGCGGAAATTGCAGAGCCCTCTGTAGCGCGGGCCCCTTGGGCTCCATAGCCTCATGCGGAGTAGGGTCCAGCCTGTGGACCGGGTCGTTAGATCTGGATTTGTCTGACCGCGTTCTGAACTCCAGTCCGCTCCCGTTGCGTCTCCGGGAGGCACTCCATAAGCGTGAGACCTCTCCGCCACAAGATCTTGACATATGTCAAGAAGGTAGGGCGGGGTATTTTTCGCTCGCGGGGATTGAGACTCGATTTCAGCTGAGCCCGCCATGGGCGGGCGAAACTGGACTTGAGGCGGACAAAGAAAATGCCAGTTAACTGCAGGTCCGCATCGCCGGGGCGGACCTGGCGTTGGTTGTTTTGCTGTTTTGCCGTGAGACCTGTCGGCCGATGAGCCGCGTTCTGAACTCCAGCCGCTGGCTGAAGTCCAGTCCGCTCGTGGGAGCTGGAAACTGGACTTGTCCGCCTCAGGCGCGATTTGTGCACCTCGGGCGTACTTGAGATGGCCGAACACACTAAATTCAGTGGGGTGAAAAACCGTTTCTACACGCTGAACCAGCTTCTCAAGGGCTCTCAGAGCCGGATTCTGGCGTAAAACTCTTTCGGACTCTCGCTGAGTTTCGACTGCACCAATATTTCTGATCAATGCAAATGGCTGGGTGTCGGCCACGAGGGGGTCGGCGGCGAAATTCCAGTGAAAGCGATGCAGCCGCGATGACCTTGCATCCGGCCAAATAAGGTGATCTGCCGGCTCCACCGTCGGGACCCATCGGGCTCTCCCGCAAAAAATATTTGACAGACTCACCACAACGCTGTAGAATATTTATAGTATTTAATCTTGAAGTCTATGCGGATCGAGCACAAGGAGGCGGATTGTGTTTGAATCGGAATCAACGAAAGTATCGGTAGTGGGGGAAAGCTGCTGGATACGGGCTTTCACGCTTATCGAACTCCTGGTCGTTATTGCTATTATCGCCATCCTGGCCGCGATGCTGATGCCGGCGCTGGAAAAAGCGCGCCAGGCCGCAAGGACCGTAACCTGTATCGCCAAGTTTGAACAGATGGGACAGGCGCACCAGATGTACGCCCTTGATAATAACAATTTTCTGCCCCGACGGGCCCATGGTAATCCGCAGAGTTCCGATGCCTTGGAGGGATGGGATTTTGCCCTCGCTCCCTATCTGGAAGCCCATTACGTAAGTGTATTCAAAAATCGTCGCACCCTGAAACCTCATCCGCAGTCAATGGGTTGGGAGGTCGCTGAGAACCTTCATAAACTTAAGTTTTATTGCCCGTCGTACAAACGTGTACCGGATGTTAACAGTCGGGTTCCAAACTCGGTCTGGGGCGCGCCAAACGTGGCGACGTGGGTGAGTTACTGGGGGGTGGGGTCCTACCGAATGAACGGCTGGTTGAGCCTTTATGGCGTGTCGACACACAACAATCGGAATTACCAGCTCCCCGGTCCTCACGCCTCCCTCGGTCAGGTGAAATCAAAAACTGTACTGATGGGAGAAGCGTGGGGGAACTGGGGATATACCAGCGGCCGGGCGTTTTACTACAACCCGGGCCACGGTGACCGGACGCCTCTGCTCTATGCTGACGGACGTGTCCAGCTCACGTATAAAGAGGAGGTTCCGGGCAGCACCTGCAGCTGGTGTATCAACAGTCCTGCAGAAATGGCTTCCCAAAGCGAAGAGAGTGTCGACTTCTGGGGCTGGTATCTGCTCAGATATTATCCGGATCCTCTGAGCTACCAATGGTAGGAACACTGGCGTCATTTTCTGTTGTCGGCGCGATGAGCTTCCAATCTTTCAGAAAAGATCCCTGACCGTTATCCCGAGGAGAAAAGCTAAAATGGTTGGACTTAACGGGCGGGGGAAGGGCCGGGTTCCAGCGTGTCAATTTCGGTGGCCGAGGGCCTTTACCCTGATAGAACTCCTCGTCGTCATTGCCATCATCGCCATACTGGCGGCCATGCTCATGCCGGCGCTGGAAAGCGCGCGAGATGCGGCGTTGACGTCCCGGTGTCAGGGACAGCTGAGGCAAATTGGACAAGCTACTTATTTCTATGCGCACGATCATAACGGTTACCTTGCCACAATAGGCGATGCGTTCGGGACCAGCCCGGGGGGTGATCGCGGCAGCGGGGTGCTGGGAGAATACCTCGCCTGTGACCCGGCTCCTCACAGGACGGAACGCGATGATTTCTCCAACGCGATTGCATATTGTCCCGCCTATTCCCAACGACTTGATTTCTTCGGGCACGCTCCCGGGCTGTTGCTTTACGGGAAAGAACCGCCCAGCATGAGACCAAAACATCTTTATTCCTACGAGACCAACTCGTTTTTCAAAGGACATGGGGACGATCCGGAAGGTCGATATCCTAAACATTGGCGACCCGACGTGCGCTACATGCATCAGATCCCGGCGGCGAGCAAGGCCCTTTTCTTTGCCGAAGGACACCGAAAACACGGTATGAATGATAAACAGGAACCCTACTACAATCCACGGCACGGAGGCCGGGCACCTGGGCTTCACGGAGATACACATGTTCAAATGTGGTTTCCTGACGAAGTGCCGCCGGGCACCTGCACCTGGTGCTTAACTCCGGGGAAAAAATACGATAGTGATAACCTCAAGTTCTGGGTTCTCTATGCCCATCCCGGTGTGGACTACAGCGATCAGAAATAGAAAACGGAGAACAGCCTGATGAAAACTGAATGTCTGATGAAGATCGTTTTTTTGCTGCTTGCGATTGTGTTACTGGGGACCAATTTCGCTGAGGCCGACGATCTCAGTCCGGTCACATCAAAAAAGATTCCGGGACACACCCCGGTTCGGCTGGCCGAAAAAGGTGAACCGAAAGCTGCGATCAGTGTGATGACAGGGAGAAACAAGGCCCTGAAAATTGCGGTCAATGAACTCCAGGAATGCATCAGGGTGGCCACCGGGGCTGAGTTGCCGATCAAACAGGGGACGATCCCGGATGGGCCGGCGATTGTCATCGGGGCCTGCGACCGGGCGGCCGCTCACGGGGTGAAAACGAACGGACTGAAGCCGGAAGGATTCCAGATCAAGACGGCCGAAAACCGGGTTTTCATCGTCGGCAACGGTGCCAGCGGCACCGCCTGGGGCGTCTTTGAGTTTCTGGAACGGTTCGTCGGTGTGCGCTGGTACTGGCCGAAAAACCGCGGCGGACGGTCCATACCCGAAACAAAAAACCTGACAATTGGTCCCACCTGGATCACCGATTCCCCCGTGTTCCGGATGCGGATGATGTGGCCACCGTTCGGGGATTCTCCCTATCATGAAAAACGACAACACCTGACCCGTTTCCAGACGAAACTCCGGGCCGGTAATTCCTGGCCACAGCGTCTGGTGGTTCATGGCGACAGCCGCATCAGCAAAGTCGAGGAATATCGCAAGAACGACGAGATGTGGCAGATGACCAAAACAGGCGACCGCGAGTACACCCATCCCTGCTACAGCAGCGAGGCCGCCGTCGACGCGTTTATGAACGAGGTACGCCGCCACTATGAAGAGGGTAAAAAGGCGCGGCTGGGCATTCGCGGTGATACGGTCACCGTCTCGCCGTCGGACGTGGGTATCAGCTGTCGCTGTGAGAAGTGCCAGGAATTGTGGGACGATGACACCGGGCAGTATGGCACCGCCTCGGAGATCATGAGCCGGTTCGTGGCGCGGCTGGGTCGCCGTATGCAGAAAGAATTCCCGGACAAAACTCTCCTGTTTCTGCCCTACCAGAACTACACCCTGCCTCCGAAGGGTGTGGATTTCCCCGACAACGTCTACGTGCAGATCTGCCACATGCCGGGTCTGGCGCTGTATAAGGAGCCGGATCTGCGCCAGCGCTGGCAGGGGTATATCGACGGCTGGGTCAAACTGACCGGGCACAAGATCCAGGACTGGCATTACAGCTGCTGGCCAGCGGATCGTACGCGGGCTCCCTACCAGTATTATCATACCGTCAACAACTACTACCGCCGGAACCGGGACAAAACCGTCGGGTCGTTCATCAACGGGAATGCCAACCACTGGCCGCGGTTCCACGTCACGCTCTACTGCTGGATGAAATCGCTGTGGGATCCCGATTTTGACGTCGATGCGGCCGTTGATGAATACTGCCGACGGATGTATGGAGACGCTTCGGGAACCGTGCGCGAAATCGTCCGGATTATGACCGAAGGCTGGGAGGATACGAACTGGCCCGGCACTTCGTTCTCCCCGAAAGGTATGTATCGCCAGAGCTACCCGAAAAAGACACTGAACCGAATCAAAAAACTACTGGCAAAAGCCCGGAAGCAGGTGGATGGCGATCAACAGGCTTCAGAGCGGCTTGAATACTTCGCTGCTCCTTATGCGGTCATGTTCGAAGAATACGCCATGGTGATCGAAGGCAAAGGAAAACAGCCTCTGATCGTGCAAAAAGTTGCGGAAAACCCTCAGGTGGATGGCAAACTTGATGAGAAGACCTGGGCGAAGGCTCCGGCGGCTGAACTTGTGACCCGCCGGAACGACCAGGAAGTCGAGCCGGAATACGCCACGAAGGTAAAAGGTGTCTTCACGCTCGACGGAATTACGTTTGGAATCCACATGGAAGAACCGCAGTCGGACAAGCTGGCGACGGGCAAGGGATCGCCGGATACCGGCGTCCTGTGGCACAACGACTGCGTGGAGATCTTCCTCGATCCGCCCAATGATGATATGCCGGAGTTCTACCAGTGGATTATCAGCGCCGGGTTGAAAATCTACGATGCCCGGGGGAGCGATCAGACGTGGGATGCCGAGGGCGTGAAGGTCGCGAAACACGTCGGGAAAGATTTCTGGAGTCTCGAAGTGTTCATCCCGCTGTCGGCGATCAAGAACGTGGACCGGCTGGGAACGACGGAGTGGACCGGCCAGATCACGCGTCATCGGCACGGGCGCGGCAAAGATGGTCCCGGGGAGAACCAGCGTCTGAATTTCGAGAGCGGCAAACGCAACGCGAGCCGGGCCGATTTCTGCCCGATAAAGTTCCGGGAATGACGAAAAGTCTCGCCTGTATCTGTCGTCCGGGCTCTGCAGCGTGCGCTGATTGAGACTCGAGTTCAGCTGAGTCCGCCACTGAGCGGGCGAAACTGGACTTGAGGCGGACAAATACCGGGAAATGCGAGGTAGCTGTCGGTCCGCATTGCCGGGGGGGAGTTGCCGTTGGTCGCTCTGCTGTTTTACCGGGAGACCTGTCGGCCGATGAGCCGCGTTCTGAACTCCAGCCGCTGGCTGAAGTCCAGTCCGCTCGCGGATTCCGGCCCGTTCAGGAGGAGATGTCACGATATCGAACGCAAGGCCCAACGGCACAGCGGTGAGTAAAACGTCCCGTCGGTCCGCTTTAACACACCGCAATCCACAGCGCGCCGCTGGCGCGCGAGACACTCCGGGGGCGGGCGCCGCCGACATCCCGGGGTTGCGGAAGATGTTCGCTGCCGCAGGACGCAACAACAATCATCTGCTGTGTGAAACCCGATGGCGCGGAGCGCCATCTTTGGAGTGCGGCGATTTTTCGCCGCTATGCCGTTGTCTTTCGTCGTTTTGTGGTGGGCCTTCAGCCCACTTTTTTCTCAATGCACACCTGCACCCCAGGGCTCCGAGGGCCTTCAGCCCTCCGCACCCTGGGCTGTCATATACTGCCCTTTCAGGGCAATGAACGGCAGGGCGCGCTCGGCGATCAAGGCCTGTATGTGCGTGGCATCGCGGATACGTGGAGCCCCGGTGGATTCTGGGAGATCTGTCGGCCGATGAGCCGCGTTCTGAACTCCAGGCTCCGGCTGAAGTCCAGTCCGCTCCTGATCAGGTGTTTTGGGGGTCGAATCTATGGCGGGCCTTCAGCCCACTATGGTGGTTTTCGGGACCGATAACTTTCTCTCTCAAGCTGAAGCTTTTTGTCACGGACTACCTATCCGGTGCAAGAAGCTCCAGCTGGGGAAAATACGTGCGGTAACGGGAATCGTCGCGCGTGGCGAGGGGAATACCGAGGACGGCGGCGTGAGCGCCGATCAAGAAATCAGGCAGAGGCGACTGACTTTTGCCGCCCCTTCGACGGTCTTTCAGGTAGCATTTTCCGGCGAGAAATGCGGCTTCGTAGGGGACCGGTAGTCTTTCAATAAAATCTCCGGGCAGGGCATCCTCGAGTTCTTCGATTCCATCGAATCGGACGGAGACTTCGCCGTAGATAATGGGATTAATGCAGATGATTCCATCGGAGGCGGCCCGTTCCAACGTGGCGGCGGACCACTCATACCAGCGCTCATCTTCGGTCATAATGTCGAGAAAAACATTTGAATCGACGAGCACCCGACTCATTCTTCACCCCGTGTGAGTGCCATGATCTCATCGGTGGTCATACTGACGCTGCCTTTTCCTTTGAGCCTCTCAACAAGTTTCCGCCCCCGGCTGTTACCGTCCCTCTTCGTGAGAATTACTTTTCCGTCTTCCATCCGGAACTCTACCTCGGTCTCCGGGAGCAGCCCGGCCTTCTCCCGGATGTCGATGGGTATCGTTACCTGACCTTTGGACGTGATTTTCATTCATATTCCCCGCGACTAGTAATACACTTACCAGTATTACTATTACAAAAACGGGCCGTCGTGTCAAGTGCCAGATCGCTTTCTAAGTGGTCAGTTGCATAAATACGCTAACGTTTGCCGAAGCGGATTTGCGCGGGACAAGGAACGGCGAGGAAGCGTATTGGAGGATAAATACGGTGACGAGGAGTGACACAGTATCCGTGTCAAAGCCGCCCGGCCCGCAGGGAAACCCCTGGACGCCCGATCTCTGCGTTGCAACGCCTCCACATACTTCTGCTCCAGTATGCGTCGTTGTTGCGCCTTGAGCTCGAACGTCCAGGAGGCTTCAAACGTCACCGTATTTATGCAGCTGACCACTAAGGCCGAACTGCGAGTTTAGCATATCTCCCTTCAGTCATTCAGGCTCACGGGTCATTGCGAGATGGCGTAGCCGCCGCGGCAATCCGGAAGTGCGCCGTAGCCTCGCGCGAAGGCGGATCGGTGTCGGGCCAAATAACGACAAGATTGCCCGCGTTCTGAACTCCAGCCCCGCGGGAGCGGTTCTGAAGTCCAGTCCGCTCACGTGCCATGCAATCGGGGACGGGATGCGGGGCCAACGATACCAGTATTTTGGTGGAAAGCCGGTTCGTCTCGAGACCCTCTTGGGCCCCACGCACCTTCTACCCCGTCCCCGGAAACAGGGTTGACAGTTTTCCCGGCCGGTGATAGAATATTAATAGTATGATCGAATACTGCTGGAAGTATTGTTGCGCGCAAAAAAGTCTGATGGGAGGGAATGGAGGCGCAATTTCCCCTGCGCACGGTGCCTGGAATACCATCACAAAAATTCGACGGCCCCTCTACAGAACAACGGCCGGTCTTTTTGGGGAAGTGGCAACAGGGGAACCTGAGCCGTTTTGTAAAAAAAGACTAAGTTGCAGAGATGGTTCTCATTAACTAATTCTGAGAAAAGCCCCTCCGGCAATGCAAAAAAATAACGAGTCTTCAAAATGCGGAAAGCCTTCCCTTTGCTTTCTTCCTTTACTCCTGATCTTTCTTTGTGCTATGATCCCCGCCTCTTTCCCGGCCGACGATGTCGGCGTCGCACATGAAATCGCCCATTGGGCCAGCCTCCCCGCCGACGGTCCCGAAGGACGTCCTCTTCCGCTCGCAGGATCGTGGAATATCGGCCGATTGGCCTTTCAGGAACGTCACTGGCATAACAAAGAAAATCCCCGCCGGGAATGGGGACCGAATTATTTCGTGGAGATGATCAAAAACGGCCACCACGTCCTGCCGTCTTTCGTCGATCCGCAGTTTCTCGGAAAACATTATATTGGCGATAAGCCCGACGAACGTCGCCAGAAACGGATCGATACGATGATGGAACATTATTACCGTAAACCCCTCGAGTTCTGCCGCGAGCACAATCTGCCGATCGCCTTCCGGGACTGGAACTGGATCGCACGTATCAAAAAATACGAACAGTGGCGCGAACGGTGGGCAGATGCAAAATTTTCCGTCGAAGAGACAAGCGCGCTGATCGAGAACGGGAAACCCGGCCGGCTGGTCAGCCCGTTCGGGCCCATTGAACGCTGGACGGAATGGGGCGAGTTCTGGTTCGGGAATCCGATCATGAAACGGATCCAGGAAATCTATCCTGACCCGCCCATGGTTGTCTTTCTGGACAACAACGAAGTCAAGGTCCACTGGGCCCGTCAACTGACCGACGACCACACCCGATTTGTGGCGAAATACGGCAAAGGGCTTTCGGAAATGGAGAAAGCCGTCGCGATCCGCGAAGGATACAAAAAACGGCTTCAGGCGATGTTCAAAGCGGCCCGGGATTCCCTGACGGAACCGGCCTGGAAGAAAAACACGTATATGGTCGGTTACAACAATCTGTGGGGCACCGGTTACATCGGAAAAGGGAACCGTCCCGAGCCAGGAATCGGTTTCGATCCGGAGAAAGGATGGCTCGAGTGGCGGCACTATGACGGCGGGATGCCGGAATTTTACGATAACGACTGGCAGCCCGGCAAGACCGACCACACACCCTGGAGCCCGCAGACGGAAGCGATGAATTATTATTCGGCCCAGGCCCGCATTTTCGAGCGCGACCCCGATTTCTACTGGTCTTCAATCGCCTGGGACGGCGGGCGGGTGCATGGTACCTGGCGCGGCGAACGGCGTCTCGTGGGAAAACCCTACCGCTACGCCACAGCCGGACAGAAATACGATTTCAACCGGTACCGAGGCATGATCCAGTTTGGACTCTGGGCGATGCGTCCCCGCTCGTTCCGTGAGTTTCGCGGCGGCGCCCACCGCAACGCCTATCTGAACGCGATATGGATGGCGCTGGTCCGATCCGTGGACCGCCCCTGGGATAATCCTGTTCTGCGCGAGTTCTGGAGGTTCGGCCGGCTCGTCCCAAACCGGGCTGAAAAACACTGGTTTACACTCGAAAAAGACGACCCGCAATGGGTGCGGGATCTCGATCGGTGGTATTTGCTGACCTGCGATGCCAATCCGCCGCGAGATGAATGGACGGGACGCACGCATCTTCGCGTTTTCTCACTGGCTCTGGCGCTGGGAGAAAAACCAGAACGTCGCTGGCTTATTTATGCCCATGCTCCCCTCGGAGCGGTTGCAGGCGCTTCGGTCAAACTGCCGGGGCTCGGCCAAATCAATCTCGATCATGTCGCGGTGAGCGGCTCCTTCTACCTCATCGAAGAAGAGAACGGGGAGCTGGAAACGCTGATTCAGGGCGGCCCGCCCGAAATTGCCGTCCGAGCTTCAAAGCGGTTTGTGAACCCGGGGCAGGCTGTCGAATTCGACGCCGAAGTGACGTGCCCGGCGGAAGAACCGTTCACGCATTTCACATGGCAGTTCGGGAAAAAAGAGGAAATCCGGGCCGAGAAACTCGGGCACCGAAACGAGACTTTCCAGAAACCGGGCGAGAATATCGTGACAGTATCCGGTCACCTGAAAGACGGCGGGAAAGTCGTCGGGCAGACGGTGGTTTTTGTGGACAAGACACCGAATAAAACGGTCGTCTACGATCTTTCTCTGGATGAACCTTTTGCCTGGCAAGGTCCCTGGGACGCGGTGACCGCGAAGAGCGATGAACTTCTGAACTACCGCCACCTGCCGTCGGCGGGTCGGTTGCCGTCGCCCGTCCTGGTCGGCGCAGAATTTGTAGACGATCCCGAGCGCGGTTCGGTGCTTGAATTTGCCAGGGATCGCGACGCGATCTGGCTGGCGCCGCGCCGGCAGACGGTGCTCCATCCGCAGGGTCATCCCAATAAAACGATCGGTTTCTGGTTCAAAGCCGAAACCGTGGAAAAACGCCAGATACTTTACGCAGAAGGCCACGGGGCGTACGGATTCAATATCTACCTCGACCGAGGGAAACTTTACGCCGGGAACTGGGCTGCAAAGGAGCGAGACTGGGCGGGACACTGGTTGATGACGCCTTCGCTCGAAGGCGGCAAATGGTATCAGGTAGCGTTTTCACTGAAAGATGCGAGCACCGAAGTTCAGGACGAGAAACTTTACCTTTATCTCGATGGAGAACTTGTCGACACAGGTCCCGGGGTTCGCGTGCCGCGACATTTTGCGGTCCCGCGAATCGGCGGGGCGAAGATGCGGGGACGCTGGATGACGCGTTTCCACGACGGAGAGAAAAAAGCGGCATCTTTCCGGGGCCGCATGGATCAATTTCTACTGAAAAATTCTGCTGAGTGATGTTTTAACAGGGAGAGAATTATGGGTCGATTCAGACAACAGTTCCGCATGCTGGTGATTGTATCTTGTGCCGTGGTGAGTCTTATGTCAACGGCCTGTTTGGCGCAGGAGGTGAAACTGACCGAAAATGGCAAAGCGAAGGCCGTCATCGTCCATAACGGACATACCACAATTGCTTCCCAAATTCCAAAGGGGGCGAACGCACGGAAAAAAGGCTATATCAAACCCCCGACGGAAGCACTGCAAAACTACCTCGAAAAAATCACCGGCGCAAAGTTACCGATGGTGAAAACGGTGGAAGATGCCGGCGATAAACCGGCCATCGTGCTTCGTCTTGTCGACAGAGTGCCCGGTGCCAGCGATCGCCGGGCAACGGCCCGTCAGGCCTACGGGATCACGACAAAAGGTAACCGGATCTATCTGACGGCGGCGGAAGAGCTGGGATTGCACCACGCGGTTTTCGGTTTCCTCGAAGACCATCTCGGCTGTCATTTCTATTCCATCCGTACCAGCTATCACGGGCACGGCGTGAGCCGCTACGAAGGACCGGGATTTGAAACGGTTCCCAAACAGAAGACTCTCACGCTCGGCAAAATCGACGATTTGCAGGAACCCGCAATTCCGAACCGCGGTCTGATCTTCAAAATGGGACAATACCCCTGGATCCTGAAAAACCGTGCCGTAAGCCCCAGAGGTGGTCGCACGAGCAGCGCAATGGGCTGCGGCCATACGATGTACAGCTGGATCCCTCCAAAAGATAAAAAGCGCCGGGGGAAAGTCATCAAGGAGGGACTTTTTGATGAACATCCGGAATTCTTCCCGATGAACAAAGAAGAGGAACGGGAACCCAGCATGTGGAACCAGGGAATCTGCGGCACCGCCGAAGGATTGCCAGAATATCTCGCACAGAAAATTCTGGGACGGATGAAAGGCAAGCCCGAAGACGCTTCAGCGATGTTCAAAATCGGCCAGGGTGATGGTTTTCAGGGCTGTCATTGCCCGGAATGCCGCAAGCTAGTGCACGAGCAGGGATCCGAAGCCGCCCCGCTGATCCACATGTTCAACGAAACCCTGGATATTGTGAACGAGAAGTATCCCAACGCGGAAATTATGACGTTTTGCTATTTCAATTCCCTCGAAGCCCCCAAGCACATGGAAGTTCATGACAATCTCTGGATCAATGTTGTCTCCAGCGCGCGCAGCAAGAACGCCGCCGGCGACCAGATGGGCCCGATCCAGAACAATCCCGGTAATGCCGACTACGCCCGAGCACTGAAAGAATGGCCGCAGATTGCCCCCAACCGGGTCACTGTCTGGCACTGGGATACCTATCGCCCCGAATGGCCGTCCATGTTCTACGTTGATGAGAATGTCAAATATATGGCGGACAGCAAGGTCTACGCCATAAATCCTCAGACCTGCGGCGGTCCGTGGGACCAGATGCTGAACTGGCTCTACATGAAACTCAGCTGGGATCCCACCCTCGACGGCGATAAACTGGTCCGACAATACATCGAAGACGTCTACAGTGAAGCAGCGGCCCCCTATCTCTACGAGTATCTCCAGACGGGAAAAGAAGCCTACGAAGATACTCTTCACGTGCCGAGCGCCGTCCGATGGTCCGGGTGGACGCGCATCACTATGGATAAGATCTTCGCCGAATCCGTGCGCGCAAAGATGGTGTCCCTGATGGATAAGGCCCTGGCGGCGGCGGAAAAACACGCCACAAAAGAGCAGCTCGAAGAACTGCAGAAAGCCCGGGCGGAATCCCTCGATAAAGTGGTCATGGAAGCCGCGCGACGTATCGGCGACTGGGGAATGGTGCCCTATGACGGCGAACAATGGTACGTTCCCGGTGCTAATAAACACGTGCCCGATATTATTGAGCGCAAAAAACAGAGCCGCGGCGATAACTTCCGGGCTATCTCCCGCATCGGGCAGGGCAACGGTGGACCGGTCCTCGACCTGGAAGGCCCCGCCATGGAAGCGGCCGTCTGCCCGGATCTTGCCGGACAGGTCATAAGTGCGGTGGATAAGTCCAGCGGGAAAGAGCTGCTGGATGCCCGCGGCAAACGGGCTGGCTACGGCGACGTTTCGGAGAAAGTCCACACGCAGCTCTGGCTGCCGGCCGGCAACGGACGTGCGGACCTGGACCGATCGGCCGAGGAATGGGCGACTCTCTGGAGTGATTACAGCAATCCCGACTCATCGACACTCTCCACCGAGACGATCCTGTCGGGCAAAAAGTTCAGCGACGAGAACTATCTGCGCCGCACGGTCACGGTGGAGAAGGATAGACTCCGGATTGAACGCGCCTACAGCGGGTCGACGCCGAAGTCGGGCCGTTTCACCACCCGCTGGCGTCTTGCGATGCCGCAGCCGGACAAATCCCGCCTGACGGTCAGCGGCGGAGGTATCAAAGAACTGATGGACCTGCGCTACGCCGAACCGGGCGGTATCCGGACCGTCAAAGCCGGACAGCGCCCCCCCGGCTACGAGGGCCTGGATGCGATGAATGAAAAATGGGATGCCGTCAAAGCCGTCAGCGACGCCCAGGTGGTGGAGTTTAAGGTCAAAAATGACGACGGCAAACTGGAGGTTCTGCTCGACCACGGGGACAGCGTCGCGGCGGTGGTCTCCACGCCCGTCGCAGGCTGGAGCCAGGTGGAGGTCAAACCGGTGGTCGGCAAGAAATACGTGGAGCTGACCCTGATCGGAGATAAAATCGAAGAAAAGAAAGTCAGCGACCTGAAACTGCCGGCCCAGGCGCTCCGCGCGAAAACGATGGAACCCGGCAAGGCGGTGACCGAGCAAAAGAAGGCCGAGCCGAAGATCAAGATCACCGGCGAAGGCACCGCCATCAACCAGATCGACGGGGCCGAACTGGTCTGGATCCCGGCCGGCACGTTCACCCGCGGCAGCGAGACGGAGCTGGCCGGCGGGGACGAAGGACCGCAGAAAGAGGTCTACCTGGACGGTTACTGGATCTACAAGTATCCGGTGACGGTCGGTCAGTACAAAAAACACTGCGAGGAAACCGGCGAGGAGTTCAAACCGCCGTGGCCGCAGCACCAGAAGGCGAGCCCGAAGGGCGACGCCGACAAATACGCGGTGATCGCGAACTGGTTTGAAGCGCGGGATTACGGGCGCTGGGCCCGGGCGAGTCTTCCAACCGAAGCGCAGTGGGAGAAAGCGGCCCGCGGGACCGACGGACGCGCCTACCCGTGGGGCGATGAGTACGACCCGGACAAATGCGTGAGCATGGAGAATACGCTCTATGAGTTCAATGAAGGGTTCCGTTCGGTGGGAAGTCACCCCGACGGAGCGAGCCCGTATGGCGTGATGGATATGGCCGGTAACGTCTGGGAATGGACCGGAGACTGGTACAGGTACGAATACTACCGGGAATGTCCCGAGAAGAATCCACAGGGTCCGCAGAGCGGCGCGAACAAGGTGCTGCGTGGTGGATGCAGTCTGTATGATTGGCGTTTCAACCGCTCGGCCGCACGATTTCTGCAACCGCCACAGGTGGACAACTGGACGGCCGTGGGTTTCCGGCTGGTGATCAATGCCGATAAGAAAGGGAATCTGAGGTGAGACTTTGCCCCCGAAGGGACCTAAAGGACGTAAGGGTCCCAAGGGACTCCTGAGATTCAGACCCTGGCCAGAAGTTGTAAGTCCCTTGTGTCCCTTGTCCCTTCTGCGCCGAGAACGGGAGACCCAAAAAATGCACCTGAAAGACATAATCTGTGTCGCGTTCATATTTCTTGCGGCGACGGTGTTTGTGCCTGGAGGCGCTGCCTCCGACAAAGCAACCGCTGCCGAGCAAATCGCCGCCTGGGCTGAGCTGCCCGCCGATGGCCCACAGGGCCGGCCGCTGCCGCTGACCGCGTCGTGGGTGCCCGGGGGGATGTTCGACATGAAATCGCTGGTGCAGATGATCAAGGACGGCCACCACGTGCTGCCGACCATCAGCGATCCCAAGTTCGGCGCCATCTACCACTACCTGCTTCAGAACAATGACGGCCCGCCGACGCCGGATAGCCATCACCTCGGCTGGTTGGCCAAACTCGCCCCCGAGTTCGAGTACCTGGCCGAGCACAAATTGCCATTCGCGATGATGGGCAACAACTGGGCGGCGGCGATCCCGGGGCTGGAGAGACAGTACCAGCGCGATGCCAACAAACACAACCGCCGCGAGTTCACCCCGGAGGAAAGCGCGCGGCTGATGGTCGAAAAGGACGGTGAAATCGTCTCCGGCTCGTGGAAGCTGGCCAGCCCGTTCGCCCCCGACGACGCGTGGGCCCGCTTTGCCCGCTGGTGGGGGGGCAATCCCGCAATCCAGTGGATCCAGGACGTCTATCCCGATCCGCCCATGGTCGTCTGGCTGAACAACAACGAGGCGGGCGAGATCGGCTTGAAGCATCTCAAGCGTTCACTGCGTTTTCAGCGCCAGTACGGCGACAAAGATCTCAGCAAAAAGGAAAAGAAACGCATCCTCCACAAAACATATGACCACAAATACCAGGTGCTTTTCGAGGAGACCCGCAAGACGCTCGAGAAGCCAGCGTGGAAAATTAACTCTCGGTTTGTCGCCTACAACGCCTGGCCCCGCAGCGTGAAGGGGCGCACCGAGGAACGGAACCACCGCAGCGAGTGGAAACGCTACGACGGGGCGATGCCCGAGTTCTACCTGAACGACTGGCAGATCTACCGGGGCAAAACCGATTACAACTACTGGAGCCCACAGACCGAAGGACTGCGGATCGAGTCGTCGCAGGACGTTATTTTCAGCCTGGCTCCGGATTACTATTTTGCCTCCATCGCGTGGGACGGCGGTCAGCCAGCGAAACGCCGGTCGGCGATCAACTGTCTGGCCACGGGAATGTACGGTTCGGGCGCGGTGCAGCGATGGGATTTCGCCCGGTATGAGGGTATGATCCAGTTCGGATTGTGGGCGATGCGGCCCCGCGTAATGCGCGAGTTCCGCTGGCCGGTGAGCGACCACGACGCATACGATAAAGGCGCGTTTATGGCGGTGGTCAATGCGGTCGACCGGGTTTGGGACAACGAGACCCTCGCCGAGTTCTGGCGTTTCGGCGAGCTGGTCAAAAGCGAGAAGTTCAGACCTCCCCATAAAAGGGTGGCTGAGGAGTTGAGATTTTACAGTCGGGTGGATTCGCTTCTGCCAGTCGACGTTAATCCGCCACGAAAAAAGTGGCCGAGGATATGGCGCCTCAAGGCCGGAAAAAGCGATCCCGTCAAACTCCGGGTGCTGGCGCTGGCGTTGAAACGGGGCGAGAAACCGAACCGCCGGTGGCTGATTTATGCGCATGCTCCGCTCGGCGCCGTTGAAAGCCCGAAAGTGACCCTGCCCGATTACGGCCAGGTTACGCTGGACCACGCGGCATGGTCGGGCTCTTTCTTCCTGTTCAATGAGGCCGATGAGTCGCTGAAAACCGTGGTGCGCGGCGGGCCGGCCGAGATTACCGTGGATGCCGAAGTGCGGTTCGTCGAACCCGGCGGAACGGTTCGGGTGACGGCGAAGTCGACTGTGCCCCCCGAGGAAGGCTTTGAATCGTATGCGTGGTCAGTTGGCGACTCCAACCCATCACTGGAGGAAGGACCGGTGACGAAGGAATTGAAACTGCAAAACCCCGGCTTGCACATGATTCGCGTCACCGGCACCACACCGGACGGACGGGAGATTTCCGACGACGCGGCGGTGTTCGTCGGGGAAAAACCCGACGAACCGGTGATCTATGATCTGGCGCTGAGCGACGCGTCGGTCTGGCGCGGACCCTGGAAAGGAGTGGGGAAAGATAAACGGGAACTTCTGACCTATCGTATGGTCCCCAACCCCGGCCGCGCGCCGGATATCGTGCTGCACGGCGGGGAGTTCGTCGAGGATGCCGACCTTGGCCGGCGGGTGCTTGAACTCTCCCACGATGACGACGGACTCTGGGGCGTGCGCAGCCGGCTGACGTGCAACCGGGGCTATCCCAACCTGACGATTTCCATCCGTTTTAAACCGGAGACGCTTGAGGGCACGCAGGTGCTCTACGTGCAGGGCGGGCGCGGCAAAGGATTCAACATTTACATCCAGGACGGCACGTTGTATGCGGGGAGCCTGAGCCACAAACAGAATTGGGGGGAGTTCAACGACCGGGAGGGGAACTACCGATACTGGTTGAGCTCTGACGCCGTTCAGGCGGGTCGCTGGCACCGCGTGACGCTGGTGCTGAAGGACGCCACGGAAGATATTCAAGACGACAAACTGTCGCTCTACCTCGACGGCAAAAAGGTCGGATCGGGCCCGGGCGTGCGGATCCCCAATCATCATGCGGGACCGCGGATTGGGGTGGCACGCATGACGACCCTGCACACCGGGGAGAACATCAGCCACGTCGGATTCCGCGGTCGTATCGCCGATTTCCGGCAGGTCAACGCCGCGCGAATGCCAGAGCAAACGAACAGAAAAGGACAGCAATGAAAATGGTGTCCCATGTCAAAGATGAGAATCTCTGCTCCCGAAGGGACCCAAAGGACGGAAGGGACTCCTGAGATTCAGAACCAGGCCAAAAACTGTAAGTCCCTTACGTCCCTTCAGTCCCTTATGTCTCTTCTGCAACGCACTGCGCTGAAAGGGTTTTCACTATCATGTTTGAGCACGCCGAGCACATAAAACCTGCCGAACTGAAAGATGAACCGGGTCCCTGGGCCGGCATCGACGCCTTCTCAGGCGATAAGAAGGTAGAAGTCCCGATCGATAGCGACATCGGCGATCGGGGCACCGTTATGACCTGGCTGCGTCTGGACGAGCCGATCGTCAACGGCCCCGACGTCGAGACGGACGGCGAGAGAGTGCTGGAACTGCCCGGTCTGGCCTCGCTCAACCTCTGGTGGTACAGCGGTTACGGGGGAATTGTCTGGGAGACCGAGAACGGGCCCAATGAACCGGTGGAGGTGCCCGGCGTGCCCGGACCGCAGTGGGTCCACGTCTGCTACACCTGGGACGCCGATGAGGGGCGCAGCATGGGATACATCGACGGCACGCCCACGAAACTGTCCAGCCAGCTGGATCCATGGACGAACGAGACTGCCGAGGAAATTGTGGTCGATGCGTCGCGCTGGACGCTGGCCGGACTGACCACCTTCGACCGTATGATCACGGAGGAGGAGGTCCGCGCGGCGGTGCCGAGCATTTATCGCGGCGGGATGGATCACACATTGGGATCTCAGGATCTGGGTGAACTGGACACGGCAAAGTGGCGCGGTGATACGGTTTTTGAGGTGCCGCTGGATGATCCGGACCGGATCGCCGACTGGCAGATGGAAGGTCCCGGCGATGTCGAGATCGATGATGGTTGGATGAAAATGTGGTCGCGTGAGCCCGACGCGGAGGGCAATGGCGGGCATATCGTGCACTGGTGCGACCAGGATGTGCCGTCGGATTTCCTGCTCGAGTTCGACGTACGCATACTGAGCGATCACGGCCTGAACATCATTTTCTTCTGCGCCAAAGGGCAGAACGGAGAAGATGTTCTGGATTCCTCACTGGATGAACGGACGGGTATTTTTGGCCACTATACCGGTGGCGACATTAACTGCTATCACATCTCGTATTACGCCAACGCTCCCGGAGGCGGGGGCCGCACGACCAGTAACATGCGCAAAAACAGTGGTTTCTATCTGGTCGACAACGGTCCCATCGGCATCCCGCCGGACGACCATGAGGTGCACCACGTATCGCTCCTTAAAAACGGCGGAATGGTGCGCCTGGCCGTGGACGATCGGTGTGTGATCGACTGGTATGACGCCGGCCAGCAATATGGACCAGTGCTCGGCGATGGTAAAGTGGCTTTCCGCCAGATGAAATGGACAACCGCCGAGTATCGCGACCTGCGTGTGTCGAGATTGGAGGGAGACGGCTCATGAACGAAGATCTGAAACATCAGATCGGCAACCGAGCCGAATACGTCTGTCACGCGCTTGCCGGGGCCAAAGAGTCTCTGGGGTTGCCGGGTTCCGATTTTGAGGACGTTGGGGACTGGAATCTCACCGCTTTGAAATGCGACAGGGAATCCCTGCGGTCGGCCGATGCCAAAGTATCCGATTTGCTCGGAGAGGGGGACGGATCCGACTCCGTCGGGCGGGGGACGGAATTCTGGCGAGCGCGTCCGGGGATCATGAAATTCACGGCCTTCCCGCGTCTTGCTGCGGCTTACAGGAGCACAGAAAACGCATGCTACGCCCGCGCGGCTCGCGTTTTGATCGAAGATTTCTGGGCCTGCGATGAACGACCGGGCGGGGTGATGCATACGGCGAGCCGCATCAGCCGTTGGGCGCGATTCATGCCGTATTTCTTTGATAGCCCTCAGTTTGATGATCAATTCGTGGGGCGCATGCTGGAAAACATCGATGATCAGATCGAGTTTGTGCTGGCGAACCAGAAAATTCAAAATCGGGGGAACATCCGGATCCTGCAGTCCAACGGTATGTTCTGGGTGGCAACCTGCCTTCCCATGCTGGATTTGGCGGAGGATTGTCTGGAACGAGTGCGGTGGGTCTACAGGGATATGGCGCGACGGGATATTGAATCCGACGGTTCGCATGTGGAACACGATCCGAATTACCATGGAGTCTATCAGGGAACATTTTACAACTTGATGATCTGGCGGGAGGCGTTTCCGGAGGCGGATTTGCCGGACGTTACCGAAACCGCCGTCCGCGTGTTTGACTATGCCGTCGTTACCCGTCGGCCCAACGGGCATTGTTGCGGCATTCAGGAAAGTTCATCCGCGTGGGTAGGTGGCGACGATATAACGCCGTTTCTCCGCAGACGGTCGCAGGTCCGGCGTCTGGCGGGACTTCCAGAAGAGCCTCCCCCGCCGGTCGAACATTGCACGGATGCGGGACAGGTTTTCATGCGCGACGGCTGGGACCGGGACGCCGAGTATCTCGTCTTCGATGCCAGCCGCTGGGGTGGAGCGCACAGCCACCTGGCCCGGAACGGCGTCCAGCTCTTCAAAAAAGGGCGGGCTCTGCTGGTCGATACCGGGACGCTGACCTACGCGATGGACCAGAAGGCGAAAGAGGGTGACGAGTTCGACAACCGGATCGGACCCTACGGGAAGTCCACTCCGGCCCACAATACCCTCAACCTGAACAGGTGGAACCAGGTCCCGACGAACCCCGATTACTTGAAAAGTTTTGACGCGGACGGTTGCTGCGCGGTTGTGAGCCAATACAGCGGTGGGTACTGGCCAGGATCCTACGGTTGGTGGTTCCGGGAAGGGTATGGCTCCGGGATTCACGCCGAGCACGAACGGATACTTGTATGGGTGAAGGGCCGGTTCACCGTGGTGATCGATCGGATGTTGCGCGGTGACGACAGCAAACTCGGTGGGCCTGCGCACCAGAATCCGTCTCTGGAGATGAACTGGCAGCTGACGCCGGGAGGGGAGGTGGATGTGCTGCCGGAAAAGAGAGGATTTACAGCAGTCTACCCCGAATGCAGCCTGCTCGCGCGTTTTGCCACGCTCGCATCCGGCATGCGGGTCGAGAAACACCAGGGTGAGACGGATCCGTTCCGGGGCTGGATTACGACCCGCGGGAAAGCCCGGGCCGATCTGCGTGAGGCGGGTGTTTTTGAAGAACCGCCTTTATCCGAATGGAAAGATCGCACCTACGGGCCGGCTCCGCAGATATGCTGCATTGCCCCCAAAATGGAGGGATTTGCCGAATCTATGGTCTCGGTGTTTGCGCCGTTTGACGGGGAAGATGTTCCTGAACTCGAGACCGAGATCAGCGGTTCAATCGTCTCGGATTTCCCTGAAGCGACGGGCGGAACGCTGAATCTGCGGTGGGAAAATGATGGCCGCGACACAATCACGTGGACCGATGGGCTGGCGCAACCTGTGTTTGAATGGAGCGAAAAAGGGGACGAGTTCAGCACCGACGGTTGTCTTTTGCATATCCGCCGCGACGAAGGCGGTAACATTGTTGACCGCAGGGCCGTCGATGCGACGTATCTTCGGGAGAAATGATGTGTTCTGTGATATACTCAAGGTGTTTGAGGTTCTATTTTGCATTTTCTAAAAAGGGCTAATGATGCGATGAGAAGATGGATTCTTTGTAGCATCTTTTGCGTTTTGCTGCTCATTACTTCGCGATTCGCGGCAGCCGAACGGGTGGCGGTGATGGTCCACCGGCCCAGCAATCGGTTGGCGTGGAATCATGTGAGTAAAAAAGCGGCTTTCATGCTTGGTATTGACCGGATATTGAACAGTTTTTACAACCGCACTCCGGCTATTCGTCGTGTGGGGGCATATCATGTGAACGGCGTCGTCAGAGGTATGAAGGACGGGTTGTATTTTCCACAGGGAGACACAATTTATGAGAAATGGAGTCCGCTGATCGAGGCGGACGTATATGTTGAATGTGACATGAATGAACGGGGTCTCCAGTGGAAGGCCGGCAACGCGGAGGGAGAAGAATTTGAGTCGAAGGTGATTCCGAATCCCTACCAGCATCCCATGGCCTGCGCCGCTGCTCTGGTGGAGTTGGTGTTCGAATCCACGGGAACGGAAGTGCCCGCAGAGTGGCGCGAGCAACTTCACAAAGATGAACCCTCTCCACCGCAGCTGTTCATCGAATGGGCTCAGTGGATCGGGTATCGGCCGCACTGGTTGCATCACGCCCCCTGGGAAGGACCGCAGAGATCGGCGAAACGGATCCTGAAGGACGACCCTCAGTTCTATCGAGGCGCCAACTGGGCATTGCGGATGCTCATGCGGGTGCCAAAAAAGGCTGAAGAGGCGCCCGCTACCATCTTCTACCTGCCGCAGGCACTTAAACTTCTCGATTCACCCTACACCGGTTCGGCGAACAGGTTCCTGCGCAAAAAACTGAAAGATGAGGCCATGCTCCGGAAAGTCATACCGCTTTTCGGACTCGATGAACTCGATCTGGCGGCCCAGCTCGAGGTCGATGTCGGTTCCAAGACGACGGGACCTGGAATTGGCAAGAAAACACTCGATCTCAGCAAATTGCAGGATACGCTGACTGGACCGCGTTTCCGCCGTAACCTTGTGACCGCTATCGGGCCGCTGAGGGCGGAATCCGCCCGCAAAGCCCTCCTGACCATCGCGGCCAACGACGAGGATGCCGGCGTTCGCGCTGCAGCGGCCGGGGTTCTCGGGGAACATTACAAAGAGACCGGAGATGCCCTGGGAGATGTTTTTGAGGCTGACGAATCCGGCGAAGTGCGAGCCGCGGCATTGCGGGGACTCGCAAAACAGAAAGAGCTGAAGGAAGATCGGGTCAAAACGGCCGCCGAAGATCCCGCCTCTTCCGTGCGGCTGGTGCTGGCGGAGGTCTTGCCGAAATCTCCCATCGATACCGAACAGAAACGCAAATTATGGATGCAATTGCTTGAAGATGAAGACGCGGAGGTGCGAGCGGCATCAATCCGCCAGCTGCGAAAGCATACCGAACTGGTCATCACCGATCCAAAAGCAAAGGCGTTTGTGGAGCGGGCGCTGAAGGCCGGCTCCGAGACCGAAAAATTAATCGCACTTCGGTGGATACGTCAGGAAAATGTGCGGGTCGCCTCCGATCGCGTTGCGACGCTCCTCCGGGCAGAAAAACCGAGTTTGCGGGCCGAAGCTGCGGAATGTCTCGCCGCCGTGGATCCCGACCGGAGTTCCAAAATCATTGATGTGCTGAAAAATGACGAAGCCACGGTTGTTCAGAAAGCGGTGGCGCAGGCGATGGCGGATGTTGGAACCGAAAAAGCACGGAGAAGTATTTTCTCACTGCTCAAACGCGCTGACCCAGCGGCCCGTAGCGCTATCTGCGCGGCTGCATACCGTTTGCTGGTCGAAGATCGTGTGGCGCTCGCGCGAGCCATGCGCTTCGATCCAAGCATGTCGGTGAACCTGGCCAGCATGCGTTTGGCGGGACGAGTGATGGAAGATGGAGAATTGCAGGATTTTCTGCCGGATACGGTGCGTGAACATAACAATGAGTACATTCGCGCCCGCGCCTTGCGTAGAATGCACGAAAAAGGTTTTCCGGACGTTCATGATTTGTGCATGGATGTTGTCGAGAGCCCATACTGGGTATTGAGACTGGAAGCCGCCGATATACTGGCAGACATCGCTCAGGAGGATGACGCCGAAAAGATTAGTGCTCTGATGGAAGAGGTCAACGATGAGTGGCTCCACATGGCCCTGGAGGATGCGCTCCGTCAGGCCGAGGGGCGGCCGAAGCCCGAGCGGGTTGAGCTGAATCTGGGGGAGACGGAGCATACCCCCGGCGGAGATACGCCCTATGGGTTCCAAACGTGGCTGGGGAGGATGCCTGAGGACAAAGAAAAAACCCGGGAGATGGTCGATCAAGGATATCGATTCGGGGTCAAAAACTTCCCGGCGAACATGCCCGGAGGTATGGTGTTGAACACCTACAACCGGACCACCGGGGCACGCAACATCTATCTCCTCGAATCCATTCTCGATCCACTTGAGAACAAATGGAAGGATAAACTGCCCTATCTCTATTATATTGCCCTGTTCGATGAACCATGCTCGCTGGGCCGAGCGTCTCTCCGGGCGATGCTGCTGGAGGCGGGACGGCCGGATCTGTTGGAAAAAGTCGAAGGGTTGGGCCGAAAGAAAAAACTTGAAGCGCTGCCCGGGCGGCTTCGCCGCGCCTATGAATGGTACAACGCAAAGTTCGGGGGGATAGGATCCAACTGGGTGACGCACATGTATCGAATGACGGCCCAGCGCAAATATCCCGACATCCAGATCTTCCCGCAAAGTCTGTCCTACATGCGCAAGCATACGCACGATGCGTTCAACATGATCGAGGCGGACGGGGATTACAGCTGGATCTACCACAACGGCAATTATTACAGAGATCCTTCCATCGGTGGTGTGAACCGCGTGATCAACCCCGGTAAACCTCTGTGCATGATTGCATGGATGGGATGGTACAACCCGCGTATCTTCAATCCAAAACCGTTGTGCATTTCCTCCAACTGGAAGTTGAAACCGTGGCGGATGCGGGAATATTTCGGGACGCGATCGGGGTTAGCCCTCTGGGCCAGTGGCACGGAGGCCGGATTTTTCCCGCATATCGGATTCGCAAAAGAATCCAAAAAAGATGAAAAAGGGTATCACGGGATGTCGACGCTGTCGTTCCGCCTGAAACCCTGGTCGGACCATGCGAAAAAGGCCGTCGAATACATGCTCGACGACGACGAATACTGGGAAGTGGTGGAGGGACGCCTCGATATCGAGAAGATGAACGAAAAACGCGAAGACGATGGGCTGGGAATGATGGCACCTGATGAGGACGAGGGGATGGATATCCCCCCGCTGGAGGAAGGTCCCACCCCAAAAGAAAAAAAGCTCAAAGAAAAACGCGAGAAACTCTATGAAAAACTCATGACGGGCGTCTCTTACATGAACATCTTCAATCTGGACAATACCCGGGCGCTGTCGAATCTTCCCAAACCGGACACCAGCCTGCGGGATACTTTACTCATCATGGGGCGCGATATCTCCTGGTGGGCCGATGGGTCATTTTTCAAAATGCCGGCCGAGGCCATCGTGCAGGGCTGGGACCTCGTGCCAAACTATGATTGCATCGGCGACGCGGAACTGACGAACTACGATACGATTTTACTCCGATCATCCAACGATGGGGTGACCTCGGAACTGGTGGAACGTATTAATCAATGGCTGCGCAACAAAAAAGACGGTTTGCTGATTGTGGGGGGCGATTGCACCAGCGATAAAGTGTTGTTTCCGTCACTGACGCTCGACGAGATCGATGCCCCCTTCCTCTGGGAGAATGACATCGCATTCCACGTGCAAAAACGGGTGAAGCAGACGTATAAAGATCGGCGTGGACGCAAACGCACCCGCAAGAACTGGCCGGCAATGAAGGAGTTGCGCAAGGCCGATGGAGAACTGGTAAAAGACCCCGTCAGCCGGTTGCATAATACGATTTCAGGCGAGGTGAAACCGTTGATCACGACGAAAGCTGGGAAAGCTATCCTGGCGCGCTGGAAGGCGCCGCCGGAAGTCAAAAGTGTGGTTCTCTTCGATGGGGCATACCCCGCCGGACCTGAATACACGGCCGCGCTGGAAAAAGTAATACTGAGAATCGACGAGGAACGCGGCTCAGATGTGAAACGCAACCACTGGTGGGGACACACGATCTATGAGAACGATAAATTCGTGGTCGATGTGGCCACCAGCCAGCTCCACATGTTCCACAAACGACGCCCGCGGCAACACAAAGGCGTCGATATTATCACAGGCGTCATTAACCCCGAAGTCAGACACCGCGAAAGCGCGCTGATACTGAAAGATTACGTCGGCCCCTATGCCGGCGGGAAAGGCGATTGGGCCGTGATGGCGCGCGAAGCCCTGAAAGAAATGAAGGTGAAAAATCCCGGCGAACTCTACGTCGAGGCCGACGGCGTCACACGAATATCCCACATCGGCCCCGAACCGATCAAACTGGAAGATGCAACGGGATTCGAAGAAGTTGAGAACCAGGTGCTGGTCTGGAAGATGATGCGCGAAGGCACGAAAGCCTACAGCCAGAATGAAGTCAACGGCGGACGTGAATTGCACGTCTACAGCCCGGATCCGTTCACCGTGCTCACCGGTTCGGAATAAAAAAGTTTCCCGAGCCGAAAGCCCCCTGTGGCTCATGGTCTTAAGAGTTCTGAAGGACCCATAAGAAACGACCCGCAGTCCCCTATGCCACTTTTTTTGTTCTTTAAAGTCGTACCCGACAAAAACGAAAGGAAGTTAACGCTGTGACGGAAGATGTGATACTGGGAAAACGCCGAATCCGATGTCTATCGCCCACTCTGATTCGTCTCGAATTCGGGCTTTCGGCCGAATTTGAGGACCGGCGGAGCATTGTGGCGTACGAAGAGCAGGAACCGTGTTCGTTCGCCGAAGTTCGAAAAGATGGCGAATGCACGGTGCTGGATACGGGAAGTGTGGAAGTGCGCAGCCGACAGAACGATAAACCTTTTGACAGAACGAATCTGGAGATCCGCTGGACGGATGATCGGTTGCGGCAGTGCTGGCGCCCCGGGGACCGCGACCACCAGAATCTGGGCGGGACTCTGCGTTCGCTGGATCGTTACGGTGGGGCGGCTGCCGAGCTGGATGGAGTGCATACGGCGGATATGGAAGCACCCGACCCCGCGGCGACCAACTGGCCGGCATGGATTCAGTGCGAGGAAGCGCCGCTTTACAGGGAACTTCACCCGGATCCGCCCGATAACCTGGATAAAGGAAGCTGGCTGCGATTGGCAGAGGCGGACCACAATGACGGGCGCGTCATGGAGCGGTTCTGGAACTGGTACGTCGAAGCGCGCAAATTCGGCCCGGGGGTCGTCAGCCGGAGTGGATACTATTTTCTGAACGATTCCCGTAGCGCGGTGATGGACGAAGACGATTTCCCGGTCGAGCGGGAGCGTCCCGGCTGCCAGGACTGGTATTTCTTCGCTTATGGACGGGACTACAAGCAGGCGTTGCGAGATTTCCACACTCTTGCGGGACCGGCCCCGCTACCCCCGCACCGGAGCCTCGGCATCATGTTCTCCCGCTGGCCGGCGTTCTCGCAGGGGGAAGTCCGGGAACTCTACGAAGGATTTCGCAAGAACGGTTATCCGCTCTCGGTGTTGATCATGGACATGGAATGGCACGAGTTCGGCTGGGGACACTGGGATTTTAACGAGGAGCTGATGCCCGACCCCGAGCAGTTTTTCGAGTGGTGTCACGAGCACGATATGGACGTGGTCTTCAACGACCATCCACTGGATGTCCGAAGCGATGATTCCCATTTTGAACCCTATCTGGAGAAGGCGGACACGCGGGAAAAGGTGCATGATATAACCTACGGCGATCGGGAAAATGAGCGGTCAACTCTTCCGGCTGTGCCGGTGGATATCACAAACAAAAAGGAAAACCAGGCCTTTGTGGAAGTCTGTCACCGCCCGATTCGTGAGGCCGGGCTCGATTACTGGTGGAATGATGGATCGCGCGGGAAAATGAGCCATACCTGCGGCCAGCTTGTGGCAAACAAGACATTCTACCAGGAAACCGAAGACGAGTCGACCCGCGGGATGCTTCTGGCGCGCTACGGGGGGCTCGGATCGCATCGATACGGTGGATTTTTCACGGGTGATACGGGTTCTTGTTTCGAAGTGCTGCGTCTGCAGTGCGAGTTCAACGTACGGGCGGGACACACGGGCCTGAATTACATGAGTCACGATATCGGTGGGTTCATGACCGGCGGAAAAGAGACCGAGCGGATCGATCCGCAACGCTATTGCCGGTGGCTGCAGTTCGGTGTTTTCAACCCCATTCTGCGGTTCCACTGTGCTCCTAACGCCGGCAGTCGACGTCCCTGGGACTACGACGATGATTGCGGTGGGGCGTGCCGTCGGTGGTTACGCGTGCGCCACAGCCTTTTGCCTTATATCAATACGGCCAACCACGTCTGCTTTGAGACCGGTATCCCCGTCGTGCGGGGGATCTTCCTGGAGGAACCCGACAGGGAAGATGCTTATCGGTTTGATCAGTTTTACTTTGGCACAAATCTGCTTGTGGCCCCGGTACTGAGCGATGAAAACCGTCGCTCGATTTATCTGCCTGCGGGAAAATGGTGGAAGTTCGAGACCGATAACTGCCGGAAAGGCGGCGAAGTCATAGAACGCGACGTGCCGCTGGAGGAGGTGCCGGTCTACGTCCCGGCCGGAGGCATCATACCCCGTCAGGACCCGGATGCTGATATACACGCCTCCCATATTGATCCGCTTATCCTGGATGTTTACGCGGGAGCCGACGGCACTGCGGAATTGCGGGAAGACGACGGACGATCTCCGGCGTATCAGGAAGGTGAGTACTGCACAACCCGGTTTGAGCTGCGGGATGAGGAGGACCAACTCACCCTTTCGGTTCAGCCTGTTGAGGGCGAACCGTTCGGTGAGGCGCGGAACATCACGGTGAGATTCCACATTGAGTTTACACCCGACGGCGTTACGTGTGATGGTGAAGAAACGAAGTGGGAGAAAGCCGATGGTATGCATGTCCTTAAAATCCCCGGGGTGTCAGTAGAGGAAGGATGTTCCGTGACGGTTCAGAAGTAGCGCAATTCCCAGGGCGGAAGCGGGGTTTCGTACAACCGCGGCGAAGGCGGGCGTTCGGATGTGCATTTTATGAAACTGTGTCTCGCTTTGATCAACAATTCTCGGCGAGGAGGACGATATGAAAAAACCCTGTGAATACATGGTGCTGTGTTTGATTGCGGCGGTTGTGCCTGCGTTAACAGCGTGCGCGGCGGAAGTGCCCGGTGAGAAACGGCTCAGCGGTATGGTGACCCTTCGGGTCTCAAAGCCGATGAAAACACCCACGTGGGCAAAAAAAGAACGTCAGCTGATGCGGGAGAACGTGCGAGGTCTGGAACTTTTCGAAGGAAAGTATTATGACGAAAGGGGTTACCTGAAAGTGAAAATCAGCCTCGGGGGAGGCACCGGGGCGGATGATGCTATGGAACATACCTGGAACTGGTCCCTGTTCTACGCCCTCAGTGGAATGGATCAGGCCCGCGAAATTATGCGGGAAGCGGGGGAAGGTCACTACGAACAATACACGAAAGCGGGCGCGCTGAAAGACGATTTTATAAAAAGTTTCGACTGGCAGCATAACGGCGAACATTACTGTTCGTTCTTCCGAAGAGCTTTCGGGGAACCCGATAACGAAACGTATGTGAGACGGGCCTGCCGGTTTGCGGACTTATATCTGGGAATGCCTAACTACGATCCCGAGCACAACATCATCCGCAGCGCAATGAACGGAAGTGCCGGTCCCAATCTCGACGCGACGATTGAAGACTGGGGCGGAAGCGACTTTTTCACCCACTGGGTGGGGAAAAATGTCCGCGGCGACACGCCGTTCAACCTGACAGCAACTTCCCTGGTGCTGACGGCTTACGGGCTCAGCGGCGAGTCAAAATACCGCGACTGGATGGTGAAATACGTCGACGGGTGGATCGAACGAGCCCGTCATAACAACTGGAATTTCCCCGGGAATGTCGGCTTGAACGGGGAAGTGGGCGAAGACTGGCCCGATCCCGCCGAGCAGTTCCCCGGATACGTTCCGAAAGGTTCAGATATCTATCCCTGGGCCGGCGGAATCATGGGATGGTCCGGATGGGGAGGATGGTGTTTCGTCCCGGCGTCGGTCCGAATGGGCATGAAAAACGCCTATCTGCTGACGGGCGATGCGAAATACCTTAAGGCTATGGAACGGCAGATGGAAAACCTGCGAGAAGGCGTCAAAATTGGCGAAAGAAAAAACGGGAAACCCGTCATCAAAAAAGGCGGTTGGCAGACACCCTGGATGGCGATGGATCTCTACCTGATAACCATGGATCCAAAATATGACTGGTTTATGGATGATTGGAAACCGGGTCGGTGGCAGTCGGGGGAGGGTATCTACGGTATGGGATGGACGCAGGACTGGGTTGCATATCTGCAGGGCAAGTACCCCGAGTTCCCCGAGAAAATGCTCGATCGTGGCCTGGCCCGCACGCGCAAAAGAATCGCCAAAATCAAGAAAGATGACAGCAAAGACTGGGAGCGGAAAGCCGAACTGCGCGACAAAAACCCGGTGACGACCTCCGCGCTCACAATGCTGACGACCGGCGCGCGGGAACCGAGCTGGCGCGGCTCGCCGCTGGTAAGCCGGCTGAGGCATTTCGACCCGGAAAGAGGATGCGCCGGCCTGCCTCCCGATGTGGCGGTTCTGGTGGAGAAGATGGATCGGCGGAACGTCTGGGTCAGATTCGTTAATATGTCAGATGAAACAACGCGAACCGTCGTCCAGGGCGGAGCGTATGGCGAACACAGGATTGTTGAAGTGGCGCGATCCGGCAAAAGGGGGAAAAAAGTGGGGGACCGGGCCTTTGCTCTCGTCCTGAAACCGGGCTGCGGAGAACGAGTGCGCATTGAGATGGACCGTTTCGTGAACCGTCCGACGTTTGACTGGCCGTGGGGAGGCCGAGAGGAGAATTGAGAGTCTCCGGGAAATGCTGATGACACGCAGGTCTCAGCCCTGGGGGGACCGAGCCAGTCCCCGCGATCGTCGTACTGCTGTTTTGCCGGGAGACCTGTCGGCTGCTGAGCAGCGTTCTGAACTCCAGCCCCGCAGAGCGGCGCTGAAGTCCAGTCCGCTCATCTGGAACGGAGACTCGAGTTCAGCTGAGCCCGCCACTGGGCGGGCGAAACTGGACTTGAGGTGGACAAACCCGGGAAATATCAAAAGATGCGGACCTGCCGTTTGTTGAAACCACTGGACGGGATTTATGGATAAATTCAACCGACTATTGCCAAATTGGACAGGTGTCTGTTTGCTGGATACCGTTGACAGCGCTTCGCTACCAAAAAACCGGTCCCCGGCAATTCGAAGGAAGGGCTTGACAGAAAAAAATGGAGCCAGTAGAATAATAATAGCATATAGTCTATGGAGTACGAAAATGCCCTGGAAGGGGAGGATGTCAAAAAATGGCTTCAGGGGGAATTGAATCAGAGAATCGTTTGAATTTCAAAGGTTTCACACTCATAGAACTCCTTGTCGTCATCGCCATCATCGCCATCCTGGCGGCGATGTTGATGCCGGCGCTGGAACGGGCGCGGGAATCGGCCCGACGGGCGGCATGTGTCAACAACCTGCACCAGCTGGCTCTCGGGGCAACGATGGGGGCGGGCGATAACGATGGGTTACCGGTCACGCGCAAAGGAGGCGGGAATTTCCGGACGATCAATCCATATTCCAGCGATCCGCTCGGCATGATGAAACTGCTGAATGGAGAGTATTTTAATCTGGATGTGCTCGGATGCCCCAGCGAAGATTATCCGCTCATCCACGGTTGGTCCGCGAGAAGTCACGCTCTTACATTCACCAGCTATGCGTACCGTTACAACGTTTCTCAGGTCGTTCGAATCCACGCGACTTCGGGCAATGAGATGTGGTTGGGCGGGGCAAAATACCAGCGGATCAGCAAGCACCGGCGATGGCAGGCTTTTTTTGCCGAAGCATCGGCGAAGCGAAACTACTACGTCACTCCTCCAAGGACAGAAGCGGATCTTTCTCCCGCTCACGATGACCACGAAGATCCGAATGCGTACCTGGCGCCACACAACCACGGTCCTTACCGTCGATGGGCGCACCAAACCGGGGGCCATGTGGCCCGGTTCGACGGTTCTGTTGAATGGGTGCCCAACTGGATTCTTTACGCCACAGGCCATGGCGCCGAGAATTCCACCTGGCCGACCCATTCCAGCCGAGCTGACTGGCGTTACATCCATCACGGATACTACCGTTCATGGGGGATTGATTATTTCCTGAAAGAAAACGACGGTGGCATCCGTGAAGTGCACTCGAATCCATTCTGGTGGGGAGCAAACAGTGACCCGAATGAGTGGTAAATGCTGAGCGTTTATCCTTATCGAATTTCTTCTCCGACATCTACGGACAGCGGTCAAGAAGCTGGCCTTCAAGCGGACGCGGGCCCATGTGGCACGAACTCGATCTGAAAGCCGAAGAACAAAGGTAATCGTCCGATCAAACCGAAATCCCTCCCCGACTTGAGGATCTCGCCCGATCACGATATCGTGACCTATCTGTTTTCCGATGACTCTGGATGATAAGGCCTTTTTAATGGCTCAACCGAACTTCATTTTTATACTCACCGACGATCAGGGATGGGAAGATCTCGGCAGTTTTGGCCATCCCTACCTCAAAACTCCCCATCTGGACCGGCTGGCGAAGGAAGGAACATCTTTCACGCAATCATACGTCTCCTCGCCGGTCTGTTCCCCGAGCCGGGTGAGCTTTATGACCGGGCATTACCCCGCCCGCCATAACGTCCATCACATCTACCGGCGCGAAAACCGCCTCGATCGAATGCGCGAGGAAGGGGTACCGCCGTTTCTCGACCCTGATACAACCACCCTGACAGGTGTTCTCCAGGATAACGGTTACGCGATCGGGCATTTCGGAAAATGGCACATGGGCAACCTTCCCGGAGCGCCTCCCCCATCGGACTACGGCATCGATGAATTTCGTGCCTTCGGCACCGCCCCGAAATACGAAGGCTGGCCCGACTGGAAGGACGAGGAGTACTGGTGGGCGAAATCAACCGATCTCTTCGTCGATGAAACGATCGATTTCATCGATCAGAACAAGGACCGTCCGTTTTATGTCAATCTCTGGAGCCTTATCCCCCACGCCCGGCTCAATCCCACTCCCGAACAACTCGTCGAATACGAAGATCTGACTGTCCATCCCGACGATTTCCAGGCGTGGATGCGTCCGTACCTGGAAGAGGCCGAAAATGTTGATGACAAAATGAAGGTCTATTGCGCGTCCATGACGAGCCTGGATACCGCTATCGGTCGGCTGCTCGATTATCTGGACGAAACCGGCCTGGCTGACAATACGTTCATCTTTTTCACAAGCGACAACGGTCCCGAGGATTACTGCGTCGGGAACGCTTCAAACGCCGGCGTCGGCTCGCCGGGGGAGGGGCGCGCGCGGAAACGAAGCATCTACGAGGGCGGGGTCCGTACGCCCGCCATCACACGCTGGCCCGGTCAGATACCGGCCGATAGAATCGACGACCAATCGGTGATCGGAGCCGTCGACTGGTTCCCGACGGTCTGCGCTGCCGCCGGCGTGGAGATGCCCGATATTGAACCCGACGGCGAAGATATCCGCGATATTCTTTCCGGCACCTCCCGGCCGCGCCAGACCCCGCTTTTCTGGGAATGGAAATGTAATGTTTTCGGAGACGACGACTACCATCCCCCGGAACTCGCCATACGCGACGGGGACTGGAAGCTGTTCATGAATCCCGACGAATCGGGAATTGCCCTGTATAATCTTGCAATCGACCCCGCCGAATGCGATAACGTGGCCGACGAACACCCGGAAATTGTGGCCCGGCTCAAACCGCAACTGGCCGATTGGAAAGCCACACTCCCCGATGGATATCAATACAATGAGTGAGTTGTCCCCCCCGCAGTCCCTTACGTCCCTTTTGTCCTTTAAGTCCCTTCAAATCACATTTTTGACGGTCCTACACCAAAAAACATCTCAACATTTGAACACCCAACAGCGGGAGAAACGTCATGCCTCGACCGAACATACTTTACGTGATGACTGACCAGCAGCGGGCCGACGCGATGGGATGCAGTGGCGGCTGGGTGAAGACCCCCAATCTCGACCGTATTGCTTCCGAAGGCGTTCGGTTCGAGAATGCCGTCACGAATTCCCCCGTCTGCATTCCCGCCCGTGTCTCGCTGGCCACCGGTCGGTATCCGCACAATACCACCATCTGGAACAACGTCCATTTTGACATGCCGCCGGACACCCCCACCTGGATGCAGGCGGTCCGCGAGGCGGGGTACCACACCAGCGTCTTCGGGAAGACCCATCTGCACCATCACAGCGGCGATCTACGCGACCGGGAACATCTGATTCACGCGTACGGTCTGGACGAAGTGGACGAAATTGGCGGTCCCCGGGCCAGCGCGCGTGTTGGCAGCTACATGACGGAACGATGGGATAAAAAAGGGCTGTGGGAAAAATATCAGGAGGATTACGCCGAGCGGTTCGACAATAAACCATGGGTCGTACGGCCGTCGGTGCTCCCACTGGAAGAATATGCGGATGTCTATGTTGGGCAACAGGCAAAAAAATATCTTGAGTCTTACGATCGCGATGAACCGTGGTTCTGCTGGGTGAGTTTCGGCGGTCCGCACGAACCATGGGACACCCCCGAACCCTATGCCAGCATGTATGAACCCGAGGATATGCCGCCACCGATGGACCGCGAAGAGATCCTGAAGAAAGAAAATGTCGGCGGCAATATCGGCCGCCATCTGAATCGAGCCGCGGACATACCGGCCGAAGATATCGCCGCGATGCGGGCCGATTATGCGGCCAACGTTACGCTGATTGACGAACAGATCGGTCAAATTCTCACTGCTGTTGAGGATCGCGGCGAGCTGGAAAATACCGTCATAATTTTCTCCTCGGATCACGGCGAGATGAATGGCGATCACGGGATGATCTATAAAGGACACTTCCTGAACGGCGCGCTCCGCGTGCCGCTGCTTGTGCGGACCCCCGAAACGGCGAACGGTGACGTGGCGGGGAGCGTATCGGAGTCGCCGGTGGAATGGTTTGATATCGGTCCGACGCTGGTGGAAGCGGCGGGAGGCGAGCTGGAACATCAGCAGTTTGCCCGATCCCTATATCCCGTGCTTGAATCACCGGCCAGCGAACACAGGCAGTTTGTTGTCTCAGAAATTCACGGCGAGGTTATGATCATGGATCGCCGCTGGAAACTCATTTTCAGCGCGGACGGCGAACCATACGCGCTTTTCGACCAGATTAACGACCCGGAAGAAATTGCCAACCGCGCCGACGACCCTGAGATGAAAGAGATTGTGGACCGAATGCAGGAACAGCTCTTCCAGCACATCGTCCGGACCCAGGTCAGGCGATGAGGCGTGAAATGCTTCTGAGAGAAGAAAACCAATCGCTATGGCTCCCCCTAATATCCTCCTGATCACCAACGACCAGCACCGGTTTGATTTTTATGAAGGCGGTGTTATCCCGGGATTGCGAACGCCCAATATCTCCAGGCTCAGGGCTGAGGGGACGACTCTGTCGAATTATTTCAGTTCCTGCCCGCTCTGTGTTCCGACCCGTTTCACATGGCTTTACGGACTTCGGGCAAGCCAGGGCAACGGGGCATGGGGCGATTTTGACGGTCGTTGGCCCGTGCACCTGCGCAGCATGGCCCACGTGCTGCAACACTCCGGCTACCACACGGCTCTTATAGGGAAACTTCATTCCCACAGCGGCCTTCCCAGCATCGACCTGGCGGATATCAAAGAAGAATCTCTCGGCCGCGGATTCGATGAGATCACAGAGATGGCCGGGAAATCGCTGGTTCAATACTTCGATTGTAATTACACCCGATACCTGGCCGACAAAGGCCTTCTCAAAGAGTATCTGAGCCGTTTGGAAGAAAGAGGGGCAGGACACTGCGAGCCCCTCCCGTTTGACGAGGAAGACAGCATGGATGCCGTGATCGGACGGCGCGTTCGGCGATGGTTGTCTGAATACGACTTAGAGAACCCCTTCTTCCTTCATGCCTCGTTTTGCAATCCCCATTTTCCTTACGATCCGGTGCCAGAATATGCGGAACGGTATAAACCCGAGGATATGCCTCCGCCGGTCGGCGTCGACGACCCGGAGAAGATCCAGGCCCATAAACTGGCTCGGGCCCGCTACTGCGGTCTGATCGAACAGGACGATGAAGAAATTGGCCGACTCCTCCAGGTCCTTGATGATCGCGGGATCACCGAAGAAACGGTCGTGATTTTTGGCGCCGATCATGGCGACATGATGGGGTACCGGGACCGACGCGGCAAACACGAACCATACGATCCCTCGGCGCGGACACCCGTTGTTGTGCGATTCCCGGGCGTGGTGCCCGCCGGGCACGTTTTGACGGGGCCCGCTGAATCGATTGATATACCGTGTTCGATTCTTGAAGCGACGGGACTGGATAATGTTCCCGGGGACCTGCTTCCGACATCGCCGGGGCGATCGTGGTGGGATTACGTCCGCGGTGAATGCGACGACCACCGACGGTGGGCCTACTCCGAGATGGGGCCCTGGAAGATGGTCTGCGACGAAGAATGGAAATATATTCATCGTTCGCAAGAAAAAAACGAACTTTACCACCGCGCGGAGGATCCGCACGAACTGAATAATCTCATCGACTCTCCCGAATACCGGGACCGCGTTTCAAGAATGCAGGGCTGGATCATTGAATCAATGTCAGAAAACATCGCACCGCCTTCACAAGATCTGGCGGGTGTGAATCCTTTTTCACAGGTCGAAACATGAGCGAACAATACCGCCTCGTTACGGATGTGTCGTCGGGCCAGGAACGTCTCCTTTACGTCACCCTGCAGGGTATCGTAAACCGTGAACAACCGCGTCTGTACCTGCTCGGCGAGCAAGAGACCGACGGACACTGGGTCGATTGGTACGAGAAATATGGTCTTGAACCGCAGAAGAGCCCTCTGGACGATGTTCTTGAAGAATTTCTTCCCGAGACGGACGGCGCGTACGTCCTGGGCCAACAAAACATCGATTGGGAGGTGCCCCTGGCGGTGACGCTGGCCGGGCTCCATGATCGCTTGATCATCACGCCGGAACAGGTCGATCTGGTCGAAAAGCACGGCGGCAATGTCGAGCCACTACCGGTCCCTGAATTTCAGACGCGTATCGAGGCCATGGCCTGGGCGTTCAGTCACCTGCGCCCCGATACCAATCCCAATCTGCTGCACTCCAACGCCTGGCCCCGCCAGACCCACAACATCGATATAACGGACTGGATTGTGGCCAAACGCGGATTCAGTTTCCGTCTGACCACCCATCCCGTCTCGGATCCGGGCGAGCGTGAACTGCTGGGGGAGATTTACGATAACAGCCCGATGTACAGCCATGTCCTCGGCTGGCATCTGGCCGATGGTGAGACATCGATCGTGCAGTATGCTTCCGAATATGGGCTGGTACCGTTCTGCATGACGCGAAATCTTAACTTCTCGTTCCATCAGCATGTGGAGGCGCGGGGCAATTTCCAGCAGACCGCTGCATCTGATCCGCCGCCGCTGGAGAAGGACCGGTGTTACCTTACGTTCGTGTTCTCGGACGGTGACGCGCCACACTCGATGGTAGACCTTCAGAAACGCCAGTGGAAAAAACCAGAGCGTGGGAACTTCCCCTTCGGATGGGCTATCCCGCCGCAGATGTTAACGTTCGGTCCCGCCATGCTGGAATATTTCTACGAAACGCTGACCGACCGGGACGAATTGCTCTGCGGACCGTCGGGGCTTGGTTACAACTACCTGTCATGCTGGGCGACGCGGCGGAGCGATGTCGACGATGCCCGCGCATCCCGCATCGAGTATCTGGAACGCACTAATGACCTGATGGAAAAACTGGATCTACACGGGATGTGGCCTATCAATCGGATTATCGACTGGCTTCCCGACGGGCGCATGTTGCGGAGGATTGCCGGAGAGGACGTCTGGGCGATCAACGCCGACAAAGAACCGGGCACCTACGGTGTCGATTTCATGGACGATGGTGTGATCCGCGACTATTGCACTTACGTGTCGGCCAGCCGAGGATTCTTCCAGGGCTGGCACAATATCCCACACGAACTTGAGCGGGTGTTCGAGGGGCGCCCGTATTTCCCCGGGAAAGTGCTGGCGGCTGAACCTGAACAGACAGTGCGCGACATCCAGAAACACAGGGCGCTTGAGGGGACTCCCTGTTTTATCCCCGTTCATGTGAACTGCTACTCGATGGGGCTGGCGGGGGTGGAGGACACAATCGAAAGACTGGGTCGAGAGCGTTTCACGGTGGTCCTCCCCTCGGCGTTCCTTGAGCTGAAGAGGAGACAGGCAAGGGGGTGAGATCGATATATGGAATCTGCACGTCCAACTCTCAGTAAGAAACGAGGTCTCTTCAAGATTTGCGTTGAAACCTCCCCTCGCATTTGGTAGAATATTAATAGTATATACTCCATGCTATGTGCCGTGGTGAACCACAGGTGTATTGATTGTCGAAATCACCGCTATCGGGAGCAAAAAGGTTGGATAAGATCGTTGAGTGGTTTGGCGAACGGACGCTGAAAGATCGTCGGAAAAAGATCGATGCGTTCTGGGAGGGCGACAGGCAATGCATCGTGACTGTTCATTCCACGGAAGCCCATTACCGCCAGAATCAAAACGATGACGAAGTGCTTGAGCTGGCGCCTCAGAACCTGAAAGCTCAGTCCGAGCTGCCGGGATGCAATATGCCGACATTCTTTGCGGATTTCGGCCCGATAAGCACGGCGAAATACTGGGGCGGTGAGATGTCCTACGATGAAGAATCGGAAAACATCTACATTGAACCGGCCGCCGAGAGCGTGGAGGGAGCGCTGGAGCTGGAACGACGTCCCGTGGATGATCCACAGCTGGATGCAGCCCGCGGCGTGCGGCTTTATCGCCAGCTCTGCGATCGGCTGGATACCGATAATCTATGGCTGCGGATGCCTGACACCCAGGGCCCCTTGAACACCGCCGGGCTGGTCGTGAACCAGACTGAGCTGCTCATGGCCACACGCACCGAGCCTGAAAACGTCCATCGGCTCCTCGATCAAATCACTGATTTTCTGATCGACTACGTGAGGTATTGTTTTGAAGGAGCCGACGGGCAGGTCTGCGGTTTCATCTGGCCATACACGTTCTTCCCCGCCGAGCTCGGTCTCTCGCTCACTGAAGACCTGATGCCGCTCCTCTCGGAGGCCAGTTACCGCGAGTTCGGCCTTCCGTGCCTGCGGCGATTGGCTGAGGAATTCGGAGGACTCCACATCCATTGTTGCGGTCAGTGGGGGCAACACGCCGAGACGTTGGCCCAGAGCGAACTCCCGATTCGAGCCGTGGAATATCATTATCCTTTCACCGAAATCAAAGAACTTGTCCCTCTGGCGCCGGACGCGGCATTTGTCCCCTACATCAGCGTCGATCAACAGGACGAATACGACAGTCAGGCCGAATACTATGAACATCTCCTGTCTGATATGGACCAGGACTACCGCTTCTGGTTCGCTTTCGGCGACGATAGCGAAGAAGCCATTAATTTCGCCGAAGCTCACGGATTTTGAGGCTCCCAATGACCCCCGAAGAAAACCACAACGCGGCTGCATCATCGCCTGAATACGCCAGTTCCACAAGGAGAACCCCCAAAATCAGTAGTCCATTTTGTCCCTTAAGCCCCTTACGTCCCTGTGAAACCAACCGCCCAAAATACAATCTTCATCACCCAACTGAGGAGCAACTCATGAAAAAACTGCTGATGATATCTGCGGTTCTATTAAGTCTATTGGTGGTCCATGCCATCCACGCTGAGGTGCCCGTAGCCAGGGAGGGAAAAGCCAATGCGCGTATCGTCCACAACGGCCATGAAAAGGAGGCCAAAACACTTCAGAAATATTTGAAAAAGATCACGGGCGCCGAGCTTCCGCTGGCGGCGACGGCCGAGGCGGCGCCGGAAGGGCTCGCCGCGGTCGAGCTCCGTGTGGTGGACAGGCTTCCCGGCGCCAGCGACAAGCGCACGGCCGAGCACGCCTACCGTCTGAAGAGCGACGAGAACCGCCTGCTCATCACCGCGCAAAGCGAACTCGGGCTTGACTATGCCGTCTACGGCTTGCTGCAGGATCATCTCGGGGTGGGCTTCTACTCCGGCACCTACGAGCACATCCCCGAGGATCCGAACCTCACCATCCCGGCGCTCGACACGCTTGCGGAACCGGCGTTCTACCACCGCAATCCGATGTTCTTTTCGTGGAAGTCGGGCGAGTCCGAGAAGCGATTCGCCCTCCGCAACCGGATGTTTCCCGTCGACGGACAGCCCCACAACGCAGGCCACACCTTCCGGAAATACGGCATCCACAAAAACTGCCCGCTCGATGAGGAATTCCATAAACAGCTCGGCGAGATGTTCAAGAAACAATTCGCCAAACGCGATGCAGACGGCGCACCGCTTCCGGTTGGCCAGATGGACGGACCGTACAAGCTGGGTTGCGAGGGCTGCGACAAATGCCAGAACCTGATCGACGAAGAAGGCTCCTACGCTGCGCCCATGCTGATCATGCTCAATGCCGCGCTCGACTACGCGTCCGAAGAGTATCCCGAGCACGAAGTCATGACCTTCGCCTACTGGAACACCCTGCCCGTGCCGAAGACCATCCGCCCGCACAAAAACCTCTGGATACAGATCGTTTCCAGCGACGCCAGCCTCAACCAGGGCGGCGATCATCTCGGCGAGATCGCTGGCAACCCGGCCAACCGCCTCTACGAGCACGCCGTTCGCGAGTGGCCCAGGGCCCACCCCACCGGCAAGGTCACGACCTGGCACTGGGCGACCGGCGGCGGCGAGTACGAATGGCCCAACCTCTATGATTTCATCGAGGATCTGCGCTTCTTCGGGGAGCAAGGCATTGTGGGCGCCCAGACGCAGGGCAGTTCCCTCCACACTGGCAACTGGAGCGAGCTCAAGTACTGGGTCTGGGAACAGATCAAGTGGAACCCGGACCAGGACGAGGACGCGCTGATCGATCGCTTCCTGCGCGAGTATTACGGCGAAAAAGCCGCACCACACCTGCGCGATTACTTGAAGACGGCCGAGCGGCTCCAACAGGAGAGCGGCTACCGGGCGCCCGGCGGGCTTATTCGCTGGAGCGCGTGGAATGTGAACCAGCGCCGCAAGTTCCTCCACCTTGAGACGACCGAGCAACTGGCGGCGCTTCTGCAAAAGGCACACGAAGCGGCAGCGCAATCGGACAACCCTGTTTACAAAAAAAACCTGGACGATGCCAGCGCTCGGTCGCTGGACCCGGTGATCATCGACGCGGTCCGCGAAGCGGAAGGTTTCGCCCGCGTGAACCACCCCGAGACCGGCGAGCCGTGGTACGTACCCGGCGGCCGTGCGGACATGCCCCGGCGGATTCAGCGCTCGATGCCGGACGACCGCCGCAAGGAAGACTGGTTCAAGCGCCGCGCCGGCGGACGGATTTATGAAGTGCAGGTCGGCGATTTGCGCGCCGATGTCGTACCCAACTATCGCGGGCGCATCGTGAGCCTCGTGCACGAGCCGACGGGCAAGGAGCTTCTGGCCGGCGACGGCTACAGCGACATGCTCGGCGCGCGCAACCATATCCAGCGTGTGCAGGAAAACGACGCGAGACATGTGCGCACGGACGTGCTCTTCGGCGGCGGGTTCTACGCGTGGGGCCGCCCCGACAAGATGCTCCGCGACATCACCGGCGAAGAAAACGGACTGACCGTGAGCCGGCGGTTCACCGGGAAAAAAACCAGGGCCAATGGTCAGTGGGAGTTCCGCCTGCCCAATCCCGCGGCAGCGCGCGTGCATGTTAAAGGCGGCGGCATTGACAAGAGCTACGAGGGCTCGGAGTTGCTGTATCGCACCAAAGCGATCAAGCACGAGCTCAAAGCCGCGGCCGACGAGGCCGGCAAAAACGGCATGCTAACCGTCACGGTCGATCGCGGCGACGGCATTGTGATCGAGTTGCGCACACCCGCGGCCGGCTGGAAAAACGTGCAGTTTCTGCCCGACCTGGTCAGTCGATCCGAGCAGTTCGACATGAGTCAGCACAAGATGGACCCGCAGATCACACCCGAAGGGGAAATGCAGCTCAGTACCGCGGGGCGTTTTGACTGGCGTCGCCGGCCGAACTGGCCCGGGGATTACGACGTCTGGCCGCGCGACCCCGCGGCGATGGTGCGCGTGTTCCTGCGCTATAACGGCGTGATGGACAAGGAAGAGAAGACGCTGCCGGAACAGCACCTTGCCGTGCGCACGGATGGCGAAAAGCGTGAGGTCGATACCGAGGAGGCCCTGGCCGCCGCGGGCGGCGATGAGGAGCCCGTCGGGCGGGCACCGAAGCCGCTGAAGATCATCGGTGACGGCCGGGCGATCAACCCCCACGACGGCGCCGAGCTCGTCTGGGTCCCCGCCGGAACATTCACCCGAGGCAGCGATCGCTACCGCGACGAGCAGCCCGTCCGCCAGATCGAGCTTGACGGTTACTGGATCTACAAGAACCAGGTCACGGTTGAGCGATACAAGAAGTTCCTCGAAGCCACCGGCCGTGACGCCAGGATCAAGATCCCCGGCTTCCCCTACGTTATCCAGCCGCCGGTGAAAGAGAATAAGGGGCTTTATCCGGCGCTGGCCAACTGGTACGACGCCGCGGCCTACGCCGCGTGGGCCGGCGGGTCGCTGCCCACAGAGGCGCAGTGGGAGAAGGCCGCCCGCGGCACCGACGCCCGCAAATACCCCTGGGGCGGTAAGTGGGACGTGGACAAGGTCGCCCGCCAACCGTGGGAGCAGTACGTCCTCGAGCGCGGCCTGGCGCACGTCGGCTCAGCACCCGAGGGCGCCAGCCCCTACGGCGCGCTCGACATGGCCGGCAACGCCTGGGAGTGGGTCGCCGACTGGTACGCCCCGACGCGGTACGAAAACGCCGCGGCCAAAAATCCGACTGGCCCCGACTCGGGCACGTTCAAAATCCTCCGCGGCGGCAACGTCCTCTGGGACCACCGCCACGCCACCACCACCTTCCGCTTCCCCCAGCCGCCGTGGACCACCAACTGGGTGCAGACCGGTTTCCGTTTGGTGATCGACGCGAATGCGAACGGGAAATTGCGGTGAGTTGGGAGACTGTGGCTTATGCCTGAAGGGCGGGAAATGGTATAAGAGACTCCTGGAATCTCAGGCCGGGGGCAGCACTGAAAGTCCTGTGGGACTCTTCAGTTTATTTTGTCCCTTTTGGCTTCATAGTTTTCTTATGTTGCGGCCGGGAAATACCACGGGCATCGGGAGCTCCGTGGTCTGGTTCCGTGATCCATCGTCTGGGTGAGGCAGATACCTTCTTTCAGTGGAAGGGGCAAAACCTTATAATCTTGCTCTAATCGATGTGCTGATGTTTAGTTTGGATTCCGGATTATCCAGGACATAAAGGATTGTCTTTAATGACAACTCCAAATATCGTCTACGCTCACTGTCACGACGCCGGACGCCACATCCAGCCTTACGGTTATCCTGTTCCAACACCGAACTTGCAGAAACTGGCCGAGGAAGGAGTGGTTTTCCGCCGAGCATTTTCCATGGGGCCGACATGTTCGCCAAGCCGTGCGGCTTTGCTGACCGGTCAGTCTCCGCATGGATGCGGAATGTTTGGGGTAACAAATAGAAATCTCGGCGGTTTTGCGCTGAACGATTACCAGCAGCATCTCGTCCATACCCTCCGCCGCGCGGGGTACAAAAGCACGTTGTGCGGATTCCAGCATGTTGCCGATAGGGCCGAACAAATCGGATACGACCGAATACTCGATCTGCCCGATGAGGCCCGCGACCGGGCTCGGACCGTGGCGCCGCGAGCGAGCGAATTTTTGTCGTCCGGACCCGAAGAACCGTTTTTTCTCTCGGTGGGCACCTCGGAACCGCACCGGATTATGGGCGGGAACGACCCCGCATGGTTTTCGCCGGATCCGGAGAACACCGATGGCCGCTACGCGCGCCCTCCCGCCATACTTCCGGATACCCCGGAAACACGACGGGATATGGCGGATTATATCCGCGCTGCGGGGGAATACGACTACAGTGTCGGCACCGTTATGCGGGCACTGGAAGAGAATGACCTTGCAGATAGAACTCTCCTGATTGCGACGACCGATCATGGGATTGATTTCCCCGGCATGAAATGCAACCTCACCGATCACGGGCTCGGTGTGCTGCTTATCTGCCGGGGGCCGGGGGAATTCACCGGAGGCCAGGTTCTCGATGGCCTGGTCAGTCACGTCGATGTCTTTCCCACGCTCTGTGAGATGAGCGGAATTGAGCGACCGGATTGGGTCGAAGGTGTGTCTTTGCTGCCGATGGTGCGCGGTGAAACGCAGTTCGTGCGCGAGGAGATCCACGGTGAAATAAACTACCATGGCGTCTACGAACCCCAGCGATGTGTCCGCACCGAGAGATGGAAGTACATTCGTCGCTTCGACGAGATCCTCCCTCCACATAGCGCCGAAGGCGGGGCATGGCCACGCACCAGCGCACTGGAGCGCCCGCTTCCGAACACCGGACCGGCTGTGAGTCGAGATGTTATGACGGAGTACGGAATGGCTGGCCATTTCCCTGCTCGGGAACAGCTTTATGACCTGGTGATGGATCCGATGGAACGGGTGAATCGGGCCGATGACTCCGACTGCGAACGCCCTCTGGCGGCCATGCAGGCGCGTTTGGAACGGTGGATGCGTCAGACCAATGATCCGCTGCTGGAGGGCAATGGACCCGATACCGGACCGAATGTGGTGCCGTAAGGTATTTTGGTTTTCGTATTAATTCGTTAATGGAAGCAAGCCAAACATGAAATACTCTCCGTTGCACGAAAAAATCCTCAAACAGGAAGCGCCCGGCGGGAGCCCGGCTTTGCTCAGCCTGGTTGTGCCGAGTATCACCCGACCCGGCCAACCCTTCGAACTCAAGCTTGCGATTCTTGACTCGATGGGATATCCCTCACTGGAGTACGAAGGTTCGGTGGAAGTTACACCGCCGGGAGGTGGTGGGAGCCAATCGCTTCTCCGGTTCGAAACGGGCGAACCTGCGATCGGGCAGGTGTCCGGGATACGTTTGAGAGAAGAAGGAGTTTTCCGCTTCGAGGGCAAGGCAGGAGATATTGAGGCATATTCCAATCCGACGCTCTGCAGTGAAGAAAAATTGCCCGGAATTTACTGGGGCGACCCGCATGTGCATACGGTGCTTTCCAATTGCCATCCTGACAAATGTCGATCGCTTAATTTTTGTTATACGAGCGCGAGGTTCTTGACCGGACTCGACTGGGTCGCGGCGGCCGATCACGTCTCGAATGGACGGTGTGATTGGTCGAAGTGGAAAGAACAACGCACTGTATCAGAGCTCCATCACGACGAACCCGACTTCATCACGCTTCCGGGCTACGAAGCGTCACTCAAGGGGGGCGCCGGAGGCGACAACAACGTGTATATGGTTCGTTTCCCGGAGAACTTCGTGGATGAATACGAAGAAGGTACAGTAAAAACACTTTGCGAAGAACTCAAACAACTGCTCAATCCGGAAGAATTCTTCGTCGTTCCCCACCACACCACCCGTACCGGCAAACATGGCGAAATCACCGACGATATCTATCCGGGGCCTGATGCCATGCCACTGATTGAGATTTATTCGAAATGGGGCACTTCCGAATACCGGGGCAATTCAAATCCTTTACAGAAAATTCATCCGGGACCAAGCTACGCGGTGGATTTTCTCAACCGGGGCATGATTCTGGGGTTTGTTGCGGGGACCGACACCCATGCAACAATGCCCTCGGGTGCTGGCGAGGAGCCCGGCCACATCGACCGTCCGCCGGGCATTACTGCCGTCCGGGCTGATAAACTCACGCGACGAAACATTTTTGAGAATCTGCAGGCCAGAAATTGCTACGCAACGAGCCTGGAACGTATTCTGCTCCACGGAATGATAGACGGAGTTCAGTTCGGAGAGCAAATCTCGGCGGGAGACCTTTCGCCGGAACCCGAAATAGACGTCCTCGTCGCGGCCAAGTCTTCCATTCGTAGCGTCGAACTGGTGCGTAACGGCGAGACGATTGAAACTCTCAATCCGGATACATGGAACGCACACTTTGCCTGCACTGACACCGATAAGCAGAACCGATTTATGGAACTGCCCGGCGGTTCGCGAAAACAAGCATACTACTACCTCCGCGTGACCTGCGAATCCGGCGCTCAGGCCTGGTCAAGCCCGGTCTGGGTCACAGAAGAAGAATCAAAGTTGAGGGAAGATAATGGCGAAAAATCCCAATATCGTTTTCATTCTCGCGGATGATCTTGGTTACGGCGATGTCGCGTGTCTGAATCCCCGCTGCAGAATCCCCACCCCCAACCTGGACCGACTGGCTTCGGGGGGGATGACGTTCACCGATGCCCACGCAAGTTCCTCGGTCTGCTCCCCGTCACGCTACGGGGTTCTGACCGGACGTTATAACTGGCGGAGCTGTTTGCAAAAGGGGATTGTTGGCACTTACGGCCCCGCACTGATAGGACGCGAACAACTGACCGTGCCGCGTTTGCTCGGACAGGCCGACTACAACTCCGCCTGCGTTGGAAAATGGCATCTTGGGTGGGATTGGCCGCTGGAGATGTCGGAATATTTCCGTCCCGATCGGGATAATCCAACCCCGCAGGTAACACAAGATACGCTCGATGCCTGGGAGGAGGCCTTTTCGCAGCCGATCGATGAAGGACCCACCACTCGCGGATTCGACACGTATTTCGGGGTCGATGTGCCGAACTGGCCGCCGTATGCTTTCATCGAGGACGACCGTTTGCAGGGTGTGCCGACCGAATATCTCCCGGCGGATTTGATCGGTAATAATCAGGCCAGTGTCCCGGGACCGGCGCTTGAGGGCTGGAAACTCGAAGCTATTTTGCCGGCGCTGAGGGATAGAGCCTGCGATTATATTGCAGAAAGCGCCCGCAAAGAGGCGCCGTTCTTCCTCTACATGCCGCTGACGTCTCCCCACACACCTCTCGCTGTGAATGATGAATGGAAAGGTGAAAGCGGACTGAATCTATACGCCGATTTTGTGATGGAGACCGATGATGTGATCGGGGATGTCCTCGACGCGGTCGACGAAAGCGGCGCGTCTGACAATACACTTGTAATGTTCGCGAGCGATAACGGCTGCGCCCCCTACATCGGGGTCCCGGAACTTGAAGATATGGGGCATTACCCGAGCGCGCACTACCGGGGTTACAAAGCCGATGCCTGGGACGGCGGACACCGCATTCCTCTCTTCGCGCGATGGCCCAAAGAGATCCAGGCCGATAGCAAATGCGCTCAGGCCGTCTGTCTCACCGATCTGCTGGCAACCTGCGGCGATATCACTGGCAAAGAGATCCCGGAAGAGTCGGGAGAGGATAGTTTCAGCATCCTGCGGCTTCTGAATGGTCGGGATGAGATGACCCGTGAAGAAGTGATTCATCATTCCATCTCCGGCAAATTTGCCATCCGTACTGGCAAGTGGAAACTGGTTTTATGCCCCGGTTCCGGCGGCTGGGCGAGCCCTACAGACGAAGAGGCAATCGAACAGGGCCTGCCGCCAATACAACTCTACGATATGGAACAAGATCCCGGGGAACAGAATAATCTGGAATCAGAACGCGAAGACGTCGTGGAGAAGTTGAGCAATCATCTTGCGGATCTCGTGAACAAAGGCCGCAGCACGCCCGGCAAACCGTTGGAAAACGATGTCGAGGTGGATATTTGGAAACGGGGTTGAGTCCGGGGACAGCCTAACCTGCATCTTACGGATGCAGGCTATATAAAACGGCGCATGCCGTTTAGGAGTAAGAGTTTACAACAACAAGAAGTGTCCGCAATTTCCGGCCAGTGCTACTGTGCCGGAAGATGTCTGTATCTTCTTTGTGAAAGAGCAGTTAAAGCCAATCGTTTCTCAATGTAGCGTTCGCCTCGTTGCTGATCACTAATTTTAAGTTGTCAGATTTATGCGCCGTTTTTTTAGCCCGGATTTTTGGCTGAGAAGGGTTATGAACGGTCTTCAATAAAGATTCTATCCTGATTTGGCAAGAATGGCTTCCAATTATCCGTAAAATCCGGGCTAGCCAAGCGAAACCTTCTCCGGCCCCCGGGGGGGCGCCGGGTGAAGAAGCTTTCGCCAGGATACCAACGTCGCCGGCCGGAAATTTACGACAGAAGAAGGGCTTGTTATAATGGAATCAGACGTAATGCCGGAATTTTTCGCCCGGTAGGAAAGTTGTTCGTTGTTTTCACGGAGGTTGATAACGAAAATGCGGGGATTCCGAACGTTTACCGTACTGCTTGCCGGGTTTCTCTCTCTGCTGGCAGTTTTCCCTGCAATGGCGAAGAAAAATTACGGTTACGGGGAATGCTGGTGGCGAGAATACCGATACCACGATAATACCCAATTGCTGCTCCATTTCGGCGCGCCGCAGGTCAGCGGACGTGATAAACTCGCAAAAAAGGTCAAAAAAACGCGCAAAGAAGAAGCGGTGTTCGATGATCTGGATCCCGGCAGTGACGAGGGACTCGGTGTGGATGAGATCGAGCCGGATCCGATGGCGTTCCAGAAAGGACCCCAGATCGATCCTGAGAAAGTTCCCGCGGATCAGGTGCAAGATTACGCTCATGCCAAACATCGAATCCGGCTGCCGGAGGGGATGCGGAAAATCGATGAGGGACGGTTCGGCGGGGGGCTGCTCTGCACGGGCGGCCAGGGAATGATGATCAAAACAGGTGCCCCCAATTCCATCGAACTGAATTTCAACATTTCCGAATTTCCCGATGAGACCCAGTGTCTGTGGTCCACGCAAAATGATGAAGCGCGGCTCCTGCTCCATCCGGACGGTCGACTCGAGTTCAAACTGAAAGAACCCCACGGCCATCCCGCCAAAAACCCGAACCGCAAGACAGCCCTGACCGAGGCCGAACTCAAGGCTATAATGGCCCGCGACGCCCAAATCATCTCCAAAAAACCGGTTTCCCTGAACCGCTGGGTCCACGCAAGAGTCTACCGTCATCCGCATCCGACTCCGGGTGGCGGATCACCGTGGGACGCGCGCCTGGTCATCGACGGGAAAACGGTCGATCGATACCTCAGCGAACGCTATAACATGTATCGGTTTTTCGGACGCCGCGAGGTGCGGATGGTGCTTGCTAACAGCGCGGCCGGCGACCAGGGGTTTGTGGGGAAAATCGATGAATGCCGTCTGATCGGCCGGCATAAGACGTTCTACGAGCGCCCACCGATGCCGTGGCGCGATTCCGAACATGAACTCCAGTTCGGACGACCCTGGTTCCGAAACGATAGTCTCCTGTTCCGGGCGACCCTCGGGAAAAGAAGCGATTATGTCGTGAATGAGGGGAATGCGGGGCCGATTCAGCTCGATCTGAAAGGCGGGAAACTGGAAGGTCTCATCGTCGGCGGAATCCGCGGGAAAGGCTGGGTGATGGATCCGGTGATCGGGTTTCCGCGATTTCCCCTGGATGGGATGAGTGCCGAAGAAGGCGCACTCGAGTTCTGGATGCGTCCCGTCAACTGGGACGATTGCACCGGCTACTGGCACCATTCCCCGCCGTCCCACAGGCACCTGACCGTCGCGCGTTTTTTTGGGCGAGATCGACGCGACGGAAAAGTCAAACGTTTCATGAGTGTGCGTCTCCAGCGTGCCCACAACCTCGAACGCGGTCGCCGACCCCTTGATCCGGGACACTGGATGCACATTGTTGTCAGCTGGCACAAAGGGAACCGAAAATGGGCGGGCCTGCGGGTGCAACCGGTCGGGGAACGCGCGAAAAGCCACGGTATCCGACGCGATCCCGAACTAATCGCCAATGTCGATCCCCTCTACGTCCAGTTTGGCGTCCCCGATAACGTCACGGTGAAATGGCATCAGAAACCGCGTATCGAAATCGATGAAGTCGTGGGATATAAACTGCCGCTGGCTAAGGACGAACGACAGCAGGCTTTCCGACGCTGGACCGGGAAGATCGATCCGATCCGGCTCTACGAAGATAGACTCCACTTCAAATGGTCTCTGCAGAAGCTCGAATACACCTGGAAACCGAGGCTGCCAAGGGAAAGGACGGCGAAGGAAGTGGAGCTTACTTTAAAACGTCGGTCTGGAGAGAACTGGAAGAGAATGGGCGAGACTCGAAATGTCCCGATTCGGAAAGGCAGAGCTTTCGCTGTCTTACACCGCGAAACAAAACTCCCCGAAGGGCGCTATCGGGTGGAGTTCACTGCGCGAAACGATGCGGGCGAGACGGTGCTGAAGGGAAGCCGCCACTGGGATTATGAGGAAAAACCCTGGCGACATTACAGCGGCGGGATACTGAACACGCCTCCGCATCCGTGGATCCCTATCGAGAGAGATGGTGGCGAGTTCCGGACCCGAATGACTACATACAGGCTGGCGGAGAACGGTCTGCCGCAAAGAATCGAGGCGAAAGGGGAAAATCTGCTGGCCTCTCCGATCCGTCTGCTCGAAGACGGCGTCCCGATGGATTCCGGGAACTATACAGTGGGCGAGGAAAACCCGACAGAAGTGCGCTGGCGCTCGCAATTCCGCGGCAAGACCGCGGACGTGCGCATGCAGTGCCGGCTGGAATTCGACGGGATGGTCCGTTACGAGCTGCGGATCGAACCGAAAGGCAAAGTCCAACCGCTGAGTTTCGAGATTCCTATCAAATCCAAACGTGCCCGTCGTTACCTGTACTATCCGATGGGCTCGCGCGGGGTGAAGACCGGGGTGATAAGGCCGCAATCCAAAACCATTCTTCAGTCCCGGGTCGATCCAATATCCTGGCGGCAGTACAAAAGAGCACGACGCAAGAATCGGAAATTGAGCTGGGGCGAATATCGCAGGCAGCAACGCCAGAACCGAAAAGCTTACGGGTTTTACGGGCACGTGGATGTCCACGATATGAACCGGGGACTTTTCTGGTTCTGCGACAATGCGGCGGGCTGGCATCAGTCAAAGACGAAAAGCGCCATCGAGATTGTGCGCCGCGATGATGGTGTGGTTGCGATGCGGTTCAATCTTGTGGCCGAGCCGGTGGATTACGAATATGAGCGTCCCATCGTGTTCGCGATTATCCCGCATCCGGCCCGGCCTATGCCCGATAAATATCGGCTCTATGACCGGGTTTCGTCCGAGAAAGATCCCAAAGCCTGCAGCGTGTTCGATGCTTTCCGCCCGTGGCCGATGGATCCGAAGTACGGAAACATGAAAATTTTTCCCGCCGCCGACCCGAAAAAACCCGAAGAAGGCCCGAGCTGGGAGTATGCCGAACGATGCGTGCCAATCATGAAAAGCGCCAAACCCGTCGGCTACCGGACCATGTATCTATCGCTGAAATGGATGAGCTGCCGGGCCGGAGCCTACGACGGCTGGGAGTGGCGGAGCGGTAACAGCGGAGCGGCGTCGCTGACTCACAGTTTTGTGAATTACCTCTGCTGGGAGATGAACGAATGGATCGGCCGGAATATTTTTGACGCGGTCTATCTCGATGAATGTTACGAGGAACAGCTGCGCAATCTCGAGGCCGGGATGTCGGTGCGGTTGCCCGACGGCGGACATCAGCCTGGGGTCGATAATTTTCACTTCCGGGAGCTGATGAAACGGTGGTACGGCTTATTCATCAAACACGATCAAACACCCATGCTTCTCGCTCATTGCACGCACAGTTTTCAGTATCCGGGTCTGCTCTACACGCAGGCCTATCTCGACGGGGAAAATTCGCCGATTGTGAGCCTGAAAAGCCGCGATTGGATCGACAGCACGAGCAAACAGAGATTCGAAACCGTCCAGAACGGCTACCTCTGGGGAACCACGCCCTTCTACATGCCGTATATCAGCGAGGGCGGTTTTGCGGAAGAGAAAGATGAATTCAAGGTCTGGCAATGGCGCATGGCCCGCCAGGCCCAGAGTATGTTCGCCCACTACGAAGTGGGAACCGTCTACGAAGGACAGGGCGCCGGGGTCTATCGGTCCTACTGGAACGATTTGCTCAAATGGGGCGTGGGTGATCCGGATCAGGTGCCCTTCTATCCCTATTGGAACAACGGGGAATATCTGAACGCTCGGTTCCGCCCCCGGGGAGAGAATGAAGGCACAAGCCGGGACCAGAGCGGCCCTCCGGCAAATCCAGATTGGGAAGAGGGCCATACGGGCGATCTGCGGGTTTCGTTCTACCGGCGGGGCAAAAAGATTCTGCTCATCGCCAGCAATAATCGCAAGAAAGATGTTGTGGTCGAAATCCAGTTCGAAGAAAACGGGCTGGCACTTCCGGACAATCCGGAAGCGCGGAGCGTGGATAGCACGTTCAATCCACCTCCGGGCAGTGATTACCAAAAAACAGATACGAAAAGGGCCACGGCCGATCTTGCCGAAGAAGGCGATTTGCTGGGCGGCGAAGATGAGACCGGAGTGGCGACAACGCCGGACGAATTGTTCAATGATCCCGTCGAGACCAAAAAGCGCAGTAAGAATTGGTGGAAACCTACAACCAATAGTAGAGTACTGACCGTACCGATACGTGCCCGGGACTATCGCGTCATTGCGATTGAATGAGGCGAGCTGTTATCCCAACCGGGCAGTTCTCTGTCAAATCCCCCCTCGGAAGTTCTTGGCCAGCTTCTTTGGTAGGCCTTGACAGAATCGCTTCAGAGGCCATACTAAGGCGCCAAGTTTGCTCGCCACTGATTAATCGAGAAAGAATTTGGGAATGAGCGACGATCGGGCATAAAGCCATCTGCCGATTCCCGGCCATCAGCGTCCGAAAAGTGCGTATTGAGATCGAGAAGGCAGATGGACCCATTAGAATGCGCAACGTGGAACTGCATTTCGCCGGAGAATGAGCTGTACAGTAATGACTGGAAGGGACTCCTGAGATTGAGAGCCGGCCTGAGAATTGTAAGTCCCCTTCGTCCCTTCAATCCCTTGTGTCCCTCTTTCTTTCGCCCTCAGCTTCACCTTGCCAGCGGATCACAATGACAAAAAGGTCTCCACATACTAAAATAGCCCTTTAAATATTTTTCACCCCTTTCCACAGGAGTTTTCGTAATGGCTATGTCCTGGCTGCGTAAGCTGACCGCATTTTTTGCCTTTGCTTGTCTTTTCGCCGCCCATTCCCTGGCAGGGGGGCTCTCGAAGGACGAAGTGCCGGTTGTGGCGGTTCCGAGGATGAGTTCGCCGCCGAAGATTGACGGGAAAATCGGAGACAAAGAATGGCAGGAAGCGGCCGCTATCAGCGGCGTGACATCGCTGAAGAAAACCCAGCTGGTGCCCCGGCCGACAACGTTTTATCTGGCCTGGGATGAAGGACATTTTTACTTCGCTTACCGGGTGTATCTGCGGCCAAATTATAAACCGCGTGTCAGTGGACGAGGACCAACAATGGCCAAAGTGCATGACGATGGGGCGGAACTGGTGGTCAAACCCATGGGCGAGAACGTGCGGGGCACCAACAAACGCACGGCCTACAAATTTTTCCTCAACTGTCTGGGGTTCACCGGCGATCTGACGAAACTCGAACTCGGGCAACAGTTCAAAAACTGGTCGCCTGATTTTGAGACAGCCGGCGGTATTACGGAACCCGGCACGGCTCCCAACGGCGGTTCCTGGCTCGAAGTGGAATTGAGCTCGACACCCGCCGACTTTGAACTGGATGGGCCGCACAAAGTCGGAGATCAATGGCGCGTGATGCTGGGGATGAACCATATGCCCATCTGGATGCAGGTTCGCATCCCGGCGATCGGTTCGTATTTTGAATCTTCCGGGGCCGGTTACACACGACTCACGCTCGTGGAGGATACCCCGGCGGTCCAGTTCACAATGAATTCGCTGGATAATCTCGTCACGAACGGCACCGCTGCGCTGGAGATCAGCGCCTACAATCCGTCCAAAAACGCCGAGACGGTCGACATCGCTGTCAATGTGGCAGAAAAAATTCAGAAGGATAAAAAACTCGAACTCCCTGGAGGCAAGTCGGCCGGTTTCTCTCTTGATGAGAAACTGCCGGAAGATACAAAAAACGGGAAATTCAGCGTCGATGTGACTCAGAACAAACAGACGCTCCTGAGCTACACCGGTTTCTTCAAAGTCGGGGCGATGTCCCATGTCCTGAAACCGGTTAAGGAACGAGACCCGAATAAATTTGCGTTTTCGGTGCGTTTTAACCCGGTGCGAAAGTGGGTTTTGCTGAAAGCCGATTCCTACTATCTGCCCGATCCCGATGCGGCCGAGGCGCTGAACTACCGCATTTTCCCCGAGGGGGAACAGTGGAATGTGCTCGATCGCGGCACGGCGAGCCAGAAGGTCCAGTATTATTTTACAAAACAGCGGGAACTTCCCGAACTTAAACCCGGGAAATACGTGGCCGAGGCTACCCTGAAATTATCCGACGGTTCTGAAGTCGGTCCCATGCGGAAGACATTCACCAAGAAAAACGAAGCGGAAGAATATCCGGAATGGTGGGGCAAAAAGTTCGGCGATATCAACCAGGTGCTGCCTCCGTTTGAAGCCATCAAAGAGACTAAAGGATCCCGCTCGGGGTTCTTTTCCAAATCCGCCCCACGTTTCTCGTGCTGGGGGCGCCAGTATGAACTGAATGCTCTCGGACTGCCGTCCGATCTGGTGTCCCAGGGCAAGAGCATTCTGAACGGACCAGCGCGTCTGGTTGTCGTGCTCGACGGGCAAAAGCACGCCGTCAAGCTGAAAAACCCGAAAATCACAAAGAAAAAGCCCCACCGCGTTCGGTTCAAAGGAAAAGCGTCCGGAGCAGGACTCAATTTCTCCGCCCGCGGTTGGCTCGAACAGGATGGGCTGGTCTATGTTGAGCTGACATATGCACCCGAAAAGGAAACGACGGTGAGGGTGGACGCACTGCGCCTGGAGTATCCGCTGGCCGCGAAGGAGGCCCAGTGCCTGGTCTGTCTCGGGCCCGGAGGAAATTTTGCCGCCCACACAGCCAAAACCCTCCCGTCTGACAAAGAAGGACAGCTCTGGTCGACCCTCGATACCGGACGGCCCGGGAGCCAGATGACTCTTGGCAATTTTTATCCAACCGTCTGGGTCGGCAACGATAATCGCGGTTTCATGTGGTGGAGCGATACCGACAAAGGCTGGTTCCCGGTCAATGATGAACCCGCGCACGAGACAGTCCGTGAAGATGGCAGTGTGATTTTCCGGAACAATATTATCTCGCGTCCGGTGGAGCTGACCGACTCCCAAACGATCCGTTTCAGCTACAACGCGACTCCGTATCGCCCCTTCACGAAAGGTTGGCGAGCGGTCGGTGCGACCGAAGACGGCACGTTCGTGGTGCCGCATCGCAAGACGCGCGTGGATGCCAATGGCGTGAAAGTAAACGATCCGCAAACGCAGAAAAACTGGATGCATCCCAATTCCACCGCCAAAGAAGAATGGGATGAACTTTATGCCAAATGGAAGAAAGAAGCCGATTCCATCGTGCGACGTCACCAGTGGAGAGATCCCTACCGCGCGCGGAATGGTGTCAACCTGGGGCACATGTCTTTTGCGCTTCATGGTTACGGCGCCAAAACCATTTTCGGCGGACTTTATAAATATTTCGGCGCTGAATGGAGGGGCGATACGTGGAATGAATCGTATCGGGATTACGCTATGTATCTGATGGATATGACGTTCGGGAAAGGTGGCGTGCGGAGCACTTACTGGGACATCACTTTCCCGCGTCAGTTCTCCAATCCGCTCAGTGGCCTGGGGTATTATCTGCCCGACGGACGGATTCAGCCGGAGTATAACGGCTGGAACCTGCGCCGGTTCTTCATGCGATTGCAGGCTCTGGCGAAAAAATATGACTTGTTTCCAAACGCCGTTGGGGTCCATTCGACCAACGACTATCATCTGGTGGCCATGCCGTGGATCGATGCTGTCCTCGACGGCGAGCGGAACTGGAACATTGAAATCGCCGACGAGGACTGGGTTGACTACTATCCCATCTCCCGTATGCGGGCGATGTCTTCGCCACACAACTGGGGCGTGCCCATCTGCTGGATGGCCAATATCGATGGTGGCACAAAAGAGAAACGGATAGAAGCCAAAAACGTCCAGGCCCAGTGGATCTGGATGCACGATTCCTGGCGCAATCCGTATGTCCGGCCGTTGACGCAGATGCCAACCAGCGTTCTTGACTGGGGTCTGAACGATGAACGGGTCGTGTATCATCCCTACTGGCGAAATCCTTACGTCGAAAGCGAGGATGAGGACATCCTGGTGTCGCTCTGGCAACTGCCTGACCGCGTCATTCTGGGGGTGTTCAACTACAACGGTGATAAGAGAAAGAACGTGGTGCTTAAGGTTGATCTGGACAAACTGGATCTGGTGCCGGAGAAGAAGTGGCAGGAGTTCGTGCGTGTGAGGGATTTGTGGTCCGGCGACGAGGGACCGGGAACAAGGCTCAAATTCCACGCCCGCAGTTTGTCGATCAAGAAACTCTCCCCGCACCGCCTGCGTCTGATCGGTATCCGGAGATACTGATATCTCCCCGAAAACGCGCCACAGTTGCCGCGAGATATTACAGAGCTGTAGGTCCGCATCGGCGAGGCGGACCTGCCTGAATGTTCCCGCGGCTTGCCCCGGCGATCGTCAGTTTTTTTGCATCGTAAGGCAGGAAACGGGACAGAGAACCATCGAGTCCCTTTTGTCACTTAAGTCCCTTCCGTCCCTTCCCGCGCAACCACGGGCCGCCTTGGGGCAAAGCTGCAGATCTCACTGCGTGTCAGGCGCCCTGCCAGCGCTCCGGCGCTGGCTCTGGAGTGCGGTGGGGAGTTCGGCTGCGCCGAACGGAGCACCGCTTTTCCTTTTCCTGGAAACACTCCCTCCATTGAAACCTCCCCCGCCCACAGGTAGCATGTAAACAGTACAAACGGAGGCCGTGGTCGGAATCTAAAACCGTCGAGGATTTTGTCATGAAATTAGCCCATAATTTCCTGCTCCGCCGCCTGACGGTTCTCTCTGTCCTTGTTCTGCTGGCGGTTTCCCTTGTCCAATCCGCCCGTGCCGAGGGCAGACCGTTTCGCATTGTCCTCCCCGCCCCTGGCAGAATAAAGGGCCGGCCCACCACACATGAAAAAAACAGCGTCTGTCTGGCTCACTGGCTCAGGGACCGCTTTCGTGCCGACCCTCGTGTCCGAATCGTTGATCAAGGCTGGTCGGGGCCGGTTGTGGGAAACCTGCGAAGCGCGAAATGGGCTTCGCCTCCGAGAAATTTTCTGAAAACCGTATCGCATTATTTTCCCACCGACGCGGTCGTGGAGTTCGGATCCCGGGACGAGCAATTCGTCCTCAAACTCCACCTCACCGACCGACCCGCCCCGGCGGAACTTACCATAAAGGAGGATCAATCGAGCAAACAGTTTTTCCAGAAGACCACGGATTTTCTTCTCACCGAACTGGATTTGCCGGCAGAGTCTGAAAAATCCCTTGCGGAACCTCTCGGGGTGCCGTCGCGGACGTTGCGTGCTGTTTACCTCTCCCTCCAGCAGGTTCCCAACTGGAAATACACCACGGCCGAACCGCGCATCGAGATGCTCAAACCGCACCTGAAACACGTCGAAAAAAGCCCGCTCGTGGCTTACAGCATCGTGAAAGCGGGCGAAAAATTGACCACGGAACATAAGGAAGCTAAGAAACCAGAGTCGGTGATGCGCGTGGTGCGGGCCGTCTTCCCATTTTTGCTCGGGACTGAAAGAGAAAAAACCGCCTATAAATTCCTCCGCCGCAACCAGCACAATCGCGATTGGTTTGAAGAAGATTTTTTGAAGATGATAAAGCCTCTGGCGACCGATGAGATGGATAAAATGCTTGGGGGGCCTGGCGGATTGGGTGGGGGAGTGGAAACTGGACAATCGGAAGGACCAGGGCCCGGCTCGAGCAGCCCTCTGGGACGACTGGTGGCCTACAAAGAATGGTCCCGCGCGCAAAGAGCGGGAGCGCTGCGATGTCTCGGCGTTCTCAAATCCGAAAAAGCATTTTCTGAGATACTGAAATGTGCTTCCCACGAAGATCCCGTTGTGAGATGTGCCGTGGCTTCCGCCCTGCAATTTTTTGAATCCGAAAAAAGCCAAAAAAGGCTACGGAAACTGGCCACCGACAAGGATCTCTCGGTCCGTCTTGCCGCTGGCTATGCTCTCTGGAAGCAGGAAGAGCAAGTCGAGGGTCTGCTGCCGCTCGCACGGAAAGTGCTGGAACGACATTCCGGCAACGCACGTGCGCTGAAAATCATCAGCCAGACGGGCGAGAAGCAGGATAACGCTTTGCTTTGGGAACTCACCCGGAGTAAGGATCCCGACCTGGCGGTGCGGTCGGCTCGGCGACTTTTCGAACTGGGCGATGTCGACGATGAACAAATGCTTGAGCTGCTTACCTCGCACAGTTCGAGCGTGGTGCAGGCCGCGCTGGAAAATCTCAAAACCGATGCTTCGTCTGCGATCGTTGAGAGAGTTTTCGTTCTGGCGAATGGCCCCTTTGGGGAACTGGCCGACGTGGCCCGTTCCGCCCTCCGGCAGCTCTGCCCGGATGACCCGTCTGAAAGGCGTCGTTTTGAACTTCGCTACGAACATCTCTATGTGCGCCGACAGATCATCCGGAAGCTTGCGGAGTTGGGCGATCAGGAGAATATCGAGGCGCTCGAAGAAGCCTGCGGCAACTCTCATCCCCATGCCCGGGCGTATGCACTCAAACGTCTGGCTGAGATCAGTCCCGAACGAGCCGCCGAGGCGATGGGGCCGCTTCTGACGGACCGCCATCGTTGGATTCAACTTCGCGCGGCCGCAGTCGCATCGAAAGTTGCACGACCTGAAGATGCGAAAACGATCAAAGCAGCGATCGAAAAAGCCGCGGACAAATCGACTCGCCTTTATCTGAAAGATGCTCTGGCGAAAGCCGAAGACAAACCAGCGCCGGAACCGGCCCGCGGTGCCAACAGAATCGATAGCCGGCGCTTGTTGCCGTCTCTCTGCGGGACGGGGCCCTACGCCCCCAAATCCCCGATGCAACTTTACTACCAGCTCCACCTCCCGAAAGAAAAAGGCGGATACATAAAAGAAGCCCACGATAAGGGCAAGGTGATGATTACGCGCTGCAACTCCAGTATGAAGGGCGACCCTGCCCGCGTGCTGTTCCATCCCTACTGGCAGGACGGTTTCTGGCTGGGTATGGAAAGTGAGTTCATGGGCCGGCTCGATACGGTCGACGGAATCGTGCTGGGGGAGGAAACGATGTATTTCTTCCCGAAAGTCACATGGCGGCTGGGCGGCTGGCGGTATTTTTGCCGCGATGCCGGAATCGATCCCGATCGGGTAAAAGGGGACAAAAGCAATCTGAACAAATATGAAATGCGCGCGTGGAAACACTGGGCACTGGAACGGTCCATCGAGGGATTCAACATGGCGGCCGACTACATCAAACTCCGTTTCGGGAAACTGCGTCCCGGATTCTGCGTCGGAACGTTTATGCCCCATCAGGCGGGCCCTAACCCGGCCGATCTCGACTGGCGTTTCGACGTCGCCGGTGGTTACTATTACCACACTTCCAACCGCCGAATGTACAGCCGGGTCAGGCGTTTCAAAACCCTCTGGCCCGATCGGCATGCTCTGTGGCTTGTGTATGGATGCGGCGCCGCCGGAGGTTTCAGCGCTGTCAAATATAATCGGAAGGTGCCTGAAAATCCTTTGTCCAACCGTAGATATCGGGGTTACGCCGATGCTGTCAGCGTGTGGCTCGCGGGCGGAATGCCCGGTTGGTTCAGCAGCTGGCTGTTCACCCGGAGGGACGTCGATGAATCCGGCACCTGGGTCGGACCGGAAAGCATCTACAAAGAGAGCGAAATTCTGGACGAAGGAATTCGGACCTGTTTCAGCGGCCTGAAGGAATTCTACAGGAACAAAGACGCGCTCGAAGGGCTCCGTGAAGGCACCGCGGAGGAAGAAGGCGAGTTGGATCTCGAGGGAGATGATGGCGGCCTCGATATAGAACTTGGGGAGGAGGACAAAGAAGAAACCGAGATTGCGCAACGGATCGAAGAACAGAAGAAACGTCTCCGCTACGGATTCCACTACGAACGGAGGCGAATCTTCGATGCCGCCCGGTTGCTCCATAGCCTCCCGCCGCCGAAGGGCAATTACCCCGTTCTCCTGGTCAAAGTCGACAGAGCTATACCGGGGTTCCGTCTGTTCAACCGCTACGATTTTATCTTCGATATCAACAAACTCGTTCATCTTGACACCAGCCGTTACCGGTTCATTGGCGTCGCAGGTTGCGATTCGATCGTGCTGCGCGATGAGACAATACGTGCTCTGACATCCTGGCTTCGCGATGGGCCCAATCTGCTCTATGTCCGGGGGTGGGTTACGTCATCGAATTCGGCGGAGGCAAGCACAGCCGCCGACCACGACGGAGAACTCAGAGAAGATTGGCCCTGGGAAAACAGCATCGCATTTTCGGACGGGGTTTACCGATTAAAAGACAGCAGCACCGTTTCAAAGGCAGCTGGAGGCGACTCTGAAGAGACAGAGCTGGCATTGTGGCAGCCGGATGGTTTCAAAGGCGCTGTTCTTTTTGACAACGCGAAACTGGAATCATCTGAACGCCGGCCTATCTTGAAAAAAGTCGCCGGGTCGATCGGAATCGAGCTGGAAATTGACGGTCCCGCCGGAATTCAGCTTGTGGAAATGGATAAACTGACCGGTGCCGCGGCGCCACGGCGCGTTCCCGAACCTCTTCAGTTGAAAGGCGTGGAAGCTCTCACCGGCGAGCCGGGTCCGCTCGTCGGAAACCGATCCGGCGCGGGGATCGTTTGCGATAACTATGCCGGACAGTTCGTCGCGAGTTTTCATGGAATCAATGTGCTCACCCGAAAACCCATCCGGGCCGCTGAGCCGATCCCGAAAGGTTTGAAAGTGCACTGCGATGGTCTGGTCCAGGCGACCTCTATTACGGGCGCCGCTGAAGTGCGCTGCACGGGCGTTGAGATGCGTGATTTCACCGAGGATGAAGAACGTGAGAAATGGATCCTTTTCGGCGGGTCCGAGGGGTTCGCGGCCGTTGAAGATGATAGAACAAACCACATCGTGTATTTTATCCGCTCGTCAAAGCCCATTTTCATTCGTCAAGCAAAACCATGATTGAAACCGAACGCAAGCATCGAGAACAAAGAGTCGAAAAGTTCATCCAGCGCCTCGAAGGCTGTTACTACGGTCCCGAGATCCCGCTCAATGCCCGTTGCGCCGTTGCAAAAGAATCCGTGCCATTCGAAACCCGTGCGGACGGCCTGTTCAAAAATGTCGAGGTCGGCGACGTCTGGGGCGAGCCCTGGGACCTGGCCTGGTTTCAGTTCGAGGGCCGGGTGCCGGAGAACTGGCGGGGCGCGACGGTTGTCGCGCGGCTGAATCTCGGCGGGGAAGTGCTGGTCTTCGACGATGATGGCGTTCCGGTGCAGAGTCTCACCTCGGGAACGGTTTTTGCCCCGGGTTGGGTTCGAGATCGGTTGACCCTTTTCGAGCCGTGCGAGGGCGAGGAAGAGGTCGACTTGTGGGCCGAAGTCAGTGCCTGCACGCGCATGGGGATCGATCGTCCCAAAGACCCCCATCCGAACCATCCAGAACGTTACGGTTATCACGAACCACGGATCGAAGATCTTGCGCTGGCGGTTTTTGATCGGGAATTGTGGGATTTCTACCTCGACTGCCGAATCCTCCACGCACAGATGATGGCCCAACCGGGAGAGAGCGTGCGGCGGGCGCGTATTCTTCATGCCCTGAACGAAGCCGCGGCGGAGTATCGGGCCGATGTCAACGGTCTACAGAGGAGAAAAAAATGTCTGAAAGAGGTGCTCAACGATCCGGCGGCCCCGTCGGATCTGAAAACGACGGCCGTCGGCCACGCGCATATCGATACCGGTTGGCTCTGGCCCGTCGATGAAACAGTCCGCAAATGCGCTCGCACGTTCGCGCGACAGATCAGCCTGATGGAGGATTATCCGGACTATGTCTTCGGCGCGTCCCAGGCCCAGCATTACGCATTCGTGAAGGAACATTACCCGGCTCTTTATGAAAAAATCCGCCAGAAGGTCGAGGAGGGGCGCTGGGAGCCGCAGGGCGGCATGTGGGTGGAGGCCGATTGCAACGTCATCGGCGGCGAATCGATGGTCCGCCAGATGCTTCACGGCAAGAATTTTTTCCGGGACGAGTTTGGAGTCGATGTGGAGAATCTCTGGCTGCCAGACGTTTTTGGTTACAGCGCGGCGTTGCCCCAGATCCTGAAGAAAAGTGGCATCGACTCTCTGGTTACGCAAAAGATCTCGTGGAGTCAATACAACAAGTTCCCCCACCACACTTTTGTCTGGGAAGGAATCGACGGCAGCGAAGTGGTGGCGCATTTCCCGCCCGAAGACAATTACAACAGCACGCTGAACCCGGGAAGATTGGCCTACGCCCGTGATAACTTCACCGAAAAAGGTTTTCTTGATGAGTTCCTGACACTTTACGGCCTGGGCGACGGTGGGGGCGGACCGACCGAAGATATCGTTGAAGCCGGTCTGCGACAGAAAGACCTCGAAGGCAGTCCGAAAGTGGAATTTGGTACGGCGCAACCATTTCTGGACCGTCTGTGCGACGAAAAAGACAGGCTGAAACGGTGGGTCGGCGAACTCTACCTCGAACTTCATCGCGGGACTCTGACGACTCAGGCGCACAACAAAAAGATGAACCGGGCCATGGAACTGCGGCTCCGCGAAATCGAATGGATCTATAGCTGTCTGCCCGCCGAAAACTATCCGCGAGAAGAGCTGGATTCTGTCTGGAAACGCGTCCTCATGAACCAGTTCCACGATATCCTGCCCGGATCAAGCATCCGGAGAGTCTACCAAAACACCCGCCGCGAATATGAAGAGATGTGGCAGCGAACCGAAAATCTCGTCGAGGAGGCTGGCAGGCAGTTATTCGAACCCGATCCTGAATCCGTTACCCTTGTCAATTCGTTGTCCGAGCCGTACCGGCGTCCGGTCGAACTGCCCGCGGAGTGGTCGGGCTGCGAAGTCCTCGACGCCGACGGCAAATCGCTGCCTGTTCAGGACGTTGACGCCGGACCGATTGTATGCGTGGACGTCCCGGCTTCTGCGGCTCTGACGCTCCAAAAAGGCGAGAAATCGAATTATAAGACGAAGGACCGTGACGCCGAGCCGCTGGTGCTTGAGAATGAACTCGTGCGTTACGAGTTTGCCGAAGACGGGACGTTGTCGCGGGCTTTTGACAGAAAATCGGGACGAGAAGCCCTTCCCGAGGGAGAATCGGGCAACAAATTGCAGCTTTACCGCGATCGCCCCGTTGCCTGGGATGCGTGGGACGTGGACATTTTCTACGAGGAAGAGTTTCTCGAACAGGCGGAGTTGACGGATTGGGAACGGCGACCGGGAGGGCCGGCCCAGGAGACTCTCCATCTGGAATTTGCCATTGGCGATTCGACAATTGAGCAGGAGGTTGTGCTGGCGGCGGGCAGCAAACAGCTTGAGTTCCGGACGAGCGTTGACTGGCGGGAAGACCATCGGATGCTGCGGGTTTCGTTCCCTGTAGCCGTCTTCGCGCAGGAGGCGTCCTTTGAGATTCAATACGGCCATGTGCGTCGAAATACCCACCGCAATACCAGCTGGGACATGGCGAAATTCGAGTCGTGTGCGCATCGGTTCGTGGATTTGTCCGAGCACGACTACGGAGTGGCGCTCTTGAATGACTGCAAATACGGTCACAAGGTGCTGGGGCACGTGCTCGATTTGAATCTGCTCAGGAGCCCGACTCATCCCGATCCCGATGCCGACCGGGGACGCCACGAGTTTACTTACAGTCTGCTTCCTCACACGGGAAATCTGGCGGAGTCGTGTGTCTTTGCCGAAGCGGCGCAGCTCAACCAACCGGTCATGGTGTACGATGGAATGCGCGCCGATAATCTCGACGTTCCGTGCCGATTGGACGGGGAAGGGGTGGCGCTGGAAGTGCTCAAGCGCGGCGAAAAAGAAGAATGCCACATCGTTCGCCTCTACGAACAACGCGGCCGCCGATCCAGAGCAGCTTTGAATTTGCGGAAGGGGATCAGCGAGGTAATCGAAACGAATCTGATGGAAGATTCAGGTGAGGTGCTGGACTGCGACGGTCGACGGTTGGAATTGCAGTTCGACCCCTTTGAGATCCGAACATTCAAGTTGCGGTGACCCGAAGTGCGGAATCCTCGTTAGGTCCGCATCGCCGAGGCGGGCCTGGCGTTGCCGTTCGCCGTTTTTGACTACGTAAAATCCGCCGGGCTTGCCCCGGCGCGCGTTAGGTTTTTTTGCACCCTGAGGTCAGGAACCGCGGCAGAAACCATCGAGTCCCTTTTGTCCCTTAAGTCCCTTCCGTCCCTTCCCCGTGCAGACTATCTTTGAGGTTTCAACCCCCGTATCCCGTCCCCGGTTGCAGAGCTACCGCCGACCTTGTGTCAGTGGGCTGTACTTTTGCACTACTCGGGAGCTGTTCCCAAAAAGGCTACCACTTACCTTGCGTGAGTGGGGCCGTACCTGTGCATCAGGTTGGCCCGGGGGGAGCCCGCGTTCTGAACTCCACCCTTTGGGTGAAGTCCAGTCCGCTTACGGATCCCGGAGACTCGAGTTCAGCTGAGCCCGCCGGCAGCGGGCGAAGGGGGACTTGAGGCCGGCAAATGTTGGACCACCAGGGGACGGGATTCGGGCGGCACTGACATCAGCTGTGTGTTTCAAGATCCGCTGGAGTCCTGCGCATCTCGGAAGCTTTACATGCCCGCATCCCGCACCCGCAAACAAACCATTCTTCCGCGAAACGCCGTCCGAGTTCTATCTGACCGGCCGTGTTATAGTGCAAATGATCGTCCTCAGGCAGATCGTGGGTTGCCACGAGGCCCGTGCAATCTGTGTCCCGCGCGACTCTTGCCTGCGCACGACGAACAATATCCCGCCACCGATGGGCGAATTCCCCGTCGACCCCGTTGATCATTCGCGGACAAATCTGCGCCAGAATAAAAGGCAAATCGGGAACGCCTGTGTCTTCGCGAATGCGTGCGATAAAGGGGCGAAGGTTCTCTGCATACGCCTCTGCCATCGAGGCAAAAACAGAGTCCCGCTCCCCCTGCATCCAGATCATTCCGCCGAGTTTCGCCTCAGGAACACTCGATCTGACCGACTGAAGTGCTTCCAGCAGGCGCGGATACATTGGCCCGCGATACTCGTCTTCGGGTCCCGGTTCCGTGATGTCCGGATTCCAATCGCAGGCGAGATTCGCGCCTCCTCGGGCGATTTTACACAGAATGAGCGGTTCGGAGTCTTTGCGTGAGCGAAATTCATGGGCGAAACCCACTTCCGGACCGAAATGATCCGCGGGGAAGGTTTCCTGGAACACATCATTTTCGAACAGTTGCGTGTCAGCGGGAGGAACCTTCAGATTTTCCGGCAGCAAATCCGGATCCCCGGCGCCCACCATGTTCGACTGACCGGCCAGGAGGAAAATCGTTGTCACGTTCATTGCTCCGATTGCGAGACAGATGCTTCTTCGAACGTGCTGACTTCGGTAAGGACCCGACTGGCGGCTTCCAGCAGTGGCATCGCGAGCGCTGCCCCGGTACCTTCGCCGAGACGCAGCTCCAGGTCCAGCAGAGGATGTTTGCCGATATGCTTGAGCATGAGGATGTGGCCCCGCTCGACACTGCGGTGCGCGGCGATCATGTAGTCGGCCGATTCCGGGCAGAGGGCGTGAGCGATCAGCGCGCCGGCGGTGCAGATCAGCCCATCGACAAGAACAGGTTTGTGAGCGGCCGCGCACCCGAGGAAAAATCCCGCAATACCCCCGATCTCAAATCCCCCGACTTTCGCCAGCACGTCCAACCCCTCGTCGGCATCCGGTTCGTTAACTTCCAATGATTTTTGGACGACAGCAATCTTCTTTTCGAGCCCATCGTCGTCGATACCCGTCCCGCGTCCAGTCATCTCGGCCGGATGATCACCCGTAATCGCGCAACCGACCGCGGCGCTCGGAGTGGTATTGCCGATACCCATATCGCCGGCCGCCAGAATGTCGTTGGAATCGACGAGCTGGCGTGCGACATCGATGCCGGCTTCGAGAGACCGCACGGCGTCGTCACCGCTCATGGCGGGTCCTCGGGCAATGCTGGCGGTTCCGGGTCCGATCTTGCGGTCGATCAGTTGCCCCTCTTCGATCAGCTCGCTTAAATCGGCGGCCACCCCCATATCGACGACGTGGACCTCGGCTCCGGCGGCGTGGGCCAGGGCGTTGATACCGGCGCCTCCGTCGCAGAAATTATGCACCATCTGGACCGTGACTTCCTGAGGGAATTTGCTGACGCCTTCTTTGCAGACCCCGTGGTCGGAGGCCATCACGGCGATGGCGCGGCGTTTCACCGGGGGGCTCATCGATCCGGTCATGGCGGCCAGATCTTCCGCGAGGTCCATCACGTGACCGAGCGCCCGGTGTGGCATTGTGAGCTGGTCGAGGCGTGAACGGGCCTGCTGGCGCGTGGTGTCGTCGGCGGGTGCGATTGAACCGAGCGTTTCGTCAAGTAATCCCATGGGATATCTCCTATTTTATCTTCCGGTCAATGCCGCAGGTAACGAGTCGGACGTCATCGGCGGCGGCGGCGATGGCCTGGTTGCAGCGACCCACCAGGTCGCGGTAGCGTCGGGCGAGGGCGTTTTCCGGCACGATACCCATTCCGACTTCGTTGGTGACGAAGATGACGGTCCCTGGATGTTTGCGGGCGGCTCCGAGGAGCTCAATGGTGATTTTTTCGATATTGCTTTCATCGAGATCGCGATTTTTCTCGCTCGACCGGTGCATCAGGTTGTTAATCCAGAGCGTGATACAGTCAATGAGCATGACGTTGTAGGAGGTATTCTTCTGCAGGACATCGGCCAGGTTTGTGGTTTCTTCGATGGTATCCCATCCGGCTTTTTCCCGCGCGTTTTGGTGAGCTTCGATTCGTTGCTGCATTTCTTCGTCGAGCGGAGGGCAGGTGGCGATGAAGGCGCGGGGTTCGGGGCATTTTTCGGCCAGATCGAGAGCCAGCCGGCTTTTCCCGCTACGCGCGCCGCCTGTGATAAGTATGATCTGGGCCATGGCAGGGAAAGGGAGGACAGAGAAGCAGAATTTGTAAGGTTGAACCGTTGGATTCCGGTTAGGTTATGCTATTCGGCCGGGCGTGAGCTGTCAAGGCACAGAACGGCTATTGCTTTTTGCTTTAGCCTTTACTCTTCTTCCCCTGCCGCTCTGAGTTCTGGTCTCCGCCGTTTCCCAAAGTCCTGCGTTTGCCTTCCGCGCATATCCGACGCTGAAAGTGTTTGAAAGATCCATTTTAATTCGCCCTGTTTTGCCCACCCTCAGCTCGTATTAACCGGGCGCAAAAGCTGCTGGCATTTTCTGCCGAGTCTCCGGAGAAGCAGCCCGTTCAAACCACCCGATCCCAGCTTGGCAATTATCTTTCCCAGCCCCGGGATATCCCTTACTCCGTCCTTCAGTGCTCCCGCAGGAAGGTTTTCGGTTGCCCAATCAAACGCATCTTCCATTTGCCCTTCCAGTTTGTCGGTTGTTCCGGCTATCAGCGTGTTCCAAACGACATACCCGAGGACTACGGTGGTGTTCCATGCGCCCATTCGAACGTTGTATACGATACATAAGTCGGAAAGCATCTCATAGCTGCAATATGCAACAACCAGCGTGTCGGCAAGAGGGTATGGCAATACGCTCGTTCGCATCCATGCCCTTCTGGCCCACCTTTTAATTCGAATCTCGGCGATCTCATCGATTCTTTTCTGGAAATGTTTTTCGTATAAATCAAACCACTCATCAGTGGATATCCGAGGGGAAGAGTTTGCTACCAGGTTGTAATCCGAATTCAGTTTCTCCAGCTTCTCTTTTGAAACCGTCCAGTCGCTGAAAACTTTTTCCGTATTTTGCTCCATGGGATAAGCACGTAAGTAATCCTGCAACTGCTTTTGCGCCTCGCTCCTTTTTTGATCCACCAACTTTTGCAGGGTTTCTCTCTGGGAGAGCTCCGTTAAAGCTGTGAGAGGAATCTGTTCATTTCTGGAGAGTCTGAAATATGCGAACACAAGTTTGCCAAAAGCAAACACAACGGTTCCCAGCAGCAAAACCAGTGCCCCCCTCAAAACCCATTTTTCCCATGCCGGTAGTCGGTTCACTGAACTGAGTAAAGATGCGGTCTGAGACAGGGCAAAAAGAGCCAGCAGGCTGATCCCGATTACCAATACGCAGATAATGAGCGGGTGCGACAGGAATTTGGGGATCGGAAGCTGAGGTAATCGTTTCTCAATTTCGGTTTCGAAGGTCTTTTCGGCCCGACGTTTCTCTTTACTCTCCTTTTCCGTCTGGATATTTTCGAGCTCCTCCCGGGACAAAGGGCCGGAGAAATCATCTTTCTGAGGGGGAACTCCAAGCTGCCCCGGAGAGTCTTCCGCACCCTGTTCCGGTTCAGCCGCCGAGGATCGCTCCGAAGCAGCCTTCCTCGTTTCTTCCGAATCTTCATCATTTACACTTGGCCTGTCGCCTGTATGTGGTTCCTGGGGCGGAATCCCCAGATTGTTATCGTTGTGTCCGTTTTCCATCAGAGCCCTCCTCGTTGCTAGTGTGTAAGGAAGTTGAATAACTTATCGAGGTTTTCGTGATTCGGTGGGTAGTCTTTTCTGTCAATCATAACAGGACGAACGTTGGGGAAACTGTATTCTCCCGGTTCCCATTCTCTTGGCCAGTCATGTGGCACTTTAGAGACCTCGAATTTTTGCTTTTCGTCCGCCTCGCGACCATTGTCGCCGTTGGTGGCGGGGAATCCACAGAGCGTTCTCTCGTGCTTTTCCACCACGTCAGTGGATATTGCTGCACTGCAGGTCAGATATTCCGTTTTCACGTGATCGAGATCGAGGGCATCACGCTCGACCATGGTGCGCATCAAATTTTTGTAGTTATCCATGTCCAGAGGGTGGACTTTATCGGATTTTGATGCCACAAATGCTATTTTGCTTATTCCGCCCGGACACCATAACGACGGCAAAGCCTGACGGGAGAGAGCTTTTACGTTTCGTAAGAGCAATCCGTCGTTCGGTTCCAGGGTCCTGAGCAGCTCCCTTATCAACGCTTGATTGTCGTCGTACATGCCTGTTCCGCCGCTCAGGACCATCGTGACGTCGACCAGAACTGCCAGACCGTGACACTTTTTCAGTCCTTTGACCCAGGGGCGCACGATCTTTTTCCGGTATTCATCGTAGCGGGCAGCGAACGTTCTGGACAGTTTGCGGTTTTCTTCCTGGCACTTTTTCCCCAGAGGGGCGAACTGTCTGTCTTCATCGAGCCCCGCACAACGGTCCTCCGCGATTTCTTCCACCGATCCTGTGCTCGCATGGTTTCCGGAAACATCAAGTAGAAAAACGGAGGGAGAGATCAGAGGCTTATACGCACACGCCAGCCGGGCAAGTGCTTTCTTGTAAGCATAAACGACTTTGCCTTCTTCGATGTCCCCCTCTTTCTGAAGATTAAGATATTCACGCACCCGGTCCCTGTACCGGCGATCATCCTCAAAACGCTTTATCATACTTTGGGACCACGCTTCGTAGCTGCATTTATACATCCCAATGTCAGCAATCCTCTCGCCGGGGAAGTCATAGAATTTCAGGCGTTGCCAGCGGTTTCTGTCGGTTCTCTGGAATTCACATGCGTACTGCAACCGATCCGAAGTATCCGGAGGCCATTGCCCGTGCGCGAGGGCGTCTCGATAACGGGCATAACGGAAACGCTCCCACTCCGAACCTGGATCCGGTTCATTTTCCTGGAACTTGCGAATTCTCGCCTTTCCCTCTTTTCCCAGGGAGAACCTGTCCGGTTCCTGATATTTCAGGTGATCAATTAGAGAAGTTAGCAGAACCGTCTTGCCCGATTCATACAGCCCCAGAACTCCTAAACGGTGTTCCTTAACGGGCCATGTCTTGAGTCCCATGTCGTAGCCTCCTGGTCGGGTCTTGCGAATGAAAACCCCAGTATAATCGATGACTACAAATGTTCCTAAATCCCGCTGGCGATTTAAGCGTTTTTTTGCTGATGCACAAATGAATTCTGTTTGCTGCAGAATGACGGTGAACGGGATGCCGCTTTTTCTGACGCGGTTGAGCGGAAGGACGATTCGCACCTGACCATCTTAGACGTTCCGGGGAAAGGCACCGGGACGCAGGCTGTATGCGTTTGTAATCACTCGCCATCATCGGCCCCTTTCAGCCACTCGTATTATCCCAAACGCGACAGGCTGAGCCGAAATGTCAGCCTTTTTCTCCGCCTTGTCCAGCTCTTCAAGTCTCTTTGTGTGATCTCGCCTGGCTTTCTCAAGCTGTGAAATATACATCCGCCGGATGTTCTCGTCAGTCGCCTCATGCAGTTTATCGCTCAGGAGTCCGGAACTGGCCGAATAGCTTTTTTTCAGGCTTTCCCGTTTGTAGGCGACATGCTCAGCAGTATCGGCGCGGTGTTCTTCCAGAGCCTGTCTCCATTCCCCGTGGTGTCGCTGGTCAAGATCATCAAACTTCGAATCAGGAGGGAGTCCCGCCAGCGCAAGATCGATGGGATCTCCCCGTTCCAGAAATGACAGAAAATTGTCAGACAACCGTGGTTCCTCACAGATCGGTCGCAGGGCAAGTTGATCGCGCAGGCCAGAGTAGCGCCACTCGTAGATAGCAAACGGGTAGTCTCCTGGATCGACCTCGGCTTCCTCCACCTCAAAGGCTGTATACAGACGCTTTTCCGGCCCGAAAGCTTCTGCCGCCTGGAGCACAACCGGATGAACAGGAGTGATGAAAGTGGCCTCCCGGTTGTCTCTGGCACACTCGGCATCGAATGTAATAGCGAGATGGGGATTCCCTCGCCGCAAGAACTGGCTCCACTGCCGGCGAGTTTCTGACCGTTTCAGCTCCAGAGCCCTGAAATCATCCAGTAGCGTCTCTCGCATTTCTCGGGAGGTGCGCAGATTCTTCAAAAGGCCCTTCCCCTGAATGTGTCCTCCGGGCGAATCGCTGATATGATCGAGATACTTCATAACGAGGTTTTCTATTGCATCGGCGGACAGCCAGTAACTGGCCGCATCATCGATCTCCTCTTTTAGCTCTTCCTGGGGGAGACGGATCCCAAAGAGGTCCCTCTGGCGCTCTTCAAGTCGTTCCTCTTCCTGGATCTCGCGAATTTCATTGTCGGCCAGTTGTTGTAACCGGGCATTCCTTTCCTCTTCGCTCAGTTCCAGATTTTCCGCAATGCTATGTATTTCCTGGGAAATTTCTCCCAGTATCGTTTCGTTGCTCCCCAGGGCTTTTTCAAACACACCTATCCGGGATAAACACCGCTCATAGATCTCCGCATCGACCGTCCCCGGAGTAATCATATTGTAAATGGCTACAGTGTCGCTGGCCTGGCCGTGCCGGTCTATACGGCCAATCCTCTGCTCGATACGCATCGGATTCCAGGGTAGATCGTAGTTCACGATGCAATCGCAGAATTCAAAATCCAGCCCCTCGCAGGCCACCTCCGAAAACAACACCATATCGAGCGCCTCATCGTTTTCTCGGGGCAAGCGAAAACGCTCTCGGATCCGCACACGCTCCCCGTCGGGTGTGCCCCCGTGCATCACCGTTATTCTGTATCCGTCGTTTCCGAGACGATACATTAGATACTTGAGGGTATGGCGAAATGTGCTGAACAGCATCACGCGATTGTTCTCCATTTCCTGTTTTTCGGTCACGATTCCCCGGAGAGCTTCAAGTTTCCGATCAGGCCCCCTCAGGCGTTTGGCCTTCCCGATCACGGTTTCGATCTCGGATCTGATATTCGGCAGAAAACTCATATCGGGGATGTCATAGGCCTCCGTGGCTTCCTGCTGAACCAATTCATCGATGCGACGGGTGAGAATGGCCTCAAGGAACGGGGCGAGACCGAACAGACAGCTTGCCGCCTGCCTCCGTATGGTTGTCATCAGAAATTTTACGGGAATATCCTCGTGGAGTCTGCTGAGGATTCTCGCCTGTACCCGTAGCATTTGATCGTGCACCGCTTTTTGGTCATCGGTGAAAGGCACACGCACGGTTTCCGGCTTTCGCGTGGTGAACTCTCCGATATCACGCCTTCGAGTGCGGTTTATGAGATCAGAAAAGGTGTGAAGTTCCTGGAGATCATTTATTATCTCGACCCTTTTGTTGGGGCTAAGTTGACCTTGAGAGAGGCGGTCTCGTACGTCTTTATAGTCGGGAGACATTGAAAGTATAGCCCGTCCCCATTCCGTCCTGCCGGCATCTTCGACGGCGTTCTTGGCTTTCTTCTCCCATCCCGGTTGCGCACCTCGTGCGGCTCTAATGCCACGGTTGATGTGCTCGTTTGGCTGGGCCATATATTCGAAGCTTTCTTCATCCACGATCAGGTCGGGCCGCAAAACGTTCAGCAGAACAAACAGGTCGTGGGCACCCATCTGGATCGGAGTGGCCGTCAGAAAAAGCACAGCCTCAGCGTTTTCGCAGAAAAACCGGACGACTTTATGGGAATAGGTGTCAGTGTTCCTGATATGGTGAGCTTCATCTACGATCACGAGATCGAAGTACGGGGGAGGATCAAGTTCTTTCAGCCCCAGTCGCCGATGTGTGGTTTTTCCCGGACCGCGTCCCTTGAGTAACACCTCATTAAACAGAGAATAAGGCATTACGGTTTTCGAATGACGGCCGGGCCACTCGCCGTCCAGGTCGGTTTCTCGCATGCAATGACGAAGCGTAGGGCCATCAAGTTGGGTGAATTTTTCGTCAAACCTCTTCATCTCCAGTTCCCATTTCCGATCGGTCACCAGAGCTTTTGGGCAAATGATAAGGGCTGAATCCACCTCGCTTCTGGCCTGAAGTTCCCGCAAAATCAGTCCCGCTTCGATGGTCTTCCCCACTCCGACACCATCAGCGATAAGAAGGCGGGGCCTCTCAGCCCGAATGAATTTCATCACCGGACGGAACTGATAGGGCACGAAATCCACGCGCGCCGCATTCAAGGAATAGAGCGTGGAAGTGCCCGGATGCTGGATCTGCAAAGCGCTCAGGTGAGCGTGAAAGTGAGAGAGGGGTAGGACTTTTTGCGGAGCCGTCTGTTTTTCGACAGCGACGAGCTGGGAGGCATAATATGTGCGCGTTTCCTCGCCAACCAATACGACGAATCTATTCTCTGGTTTTCCCAGCAGGACCTCTACAACGGCTCCGGTTACCGCAGGCTCCGCTTGCAGGGAGACCAACGAGCCCGGTGGGAACTCCACCTCGTTTTTTTCGGGTTTCTGAGACACTGCATGTCCTCGACATTGATACCGGCCACCGCGCAGCCTTTTGTAGTTGCAGACTGTGAGATTTGTATAATGGTGAGGCAAATCCATTATAGTAAGGCTGATGCCAGTTTCAATCCTTATACCCACGGCCTCAAGGGTCCTGGCTGGCCGGCGCCGATGAGAGTACGGAGGACAGAAAACAGGCGTTACTACGCGAGTCCCGCTTGAAGACCGGCGTAAGATTAATCGATTTAGCCCGGATATGTCATGAATTCCGAAGTGATATTACTATAAAGCATTTTTGGGCTTGGTCTTACTACGTATTTCACTATGATGATTTGTACACACCCTGTACTGAGCGCTTTTTCAAACAAACGGCAGGAATTCACCCTGTCGGGAGCCCCCTCAGCCGCCAGTTGGCGGTTCCGTTGGAGTGAGACTGTCAGACCGCGCGGACGGTGACAAAAAAACCAGCCCCGGTCTTACTATGATGAAAGAGGCTTCTGCCTCTATGCTTTGTCAGGCTGCAGTTGGGGTATACGAACACACCCGCCTTTACCCTCCGCGCATATCCGGCGCTGAGGGGCTTGAAATATGCGGGTTAGGCCGGGCGCCCACTGTCAAGGCGCAGAATGCTTGACCTTTTTTGGTTTCTTAACTATACTTTCCAGAGACGAATCAGCACCCCCTTAGCTCAGTTTGGCAGAGCAACGGATTCTTAATCCGTGGGTCCGGGGTTCGAGTCCCCGAGGGGGTACCATTCACTTCATTATTGGAAGCTCTTGCCAGGCAAGGGCTTCCAGTTTTTGTTCGATCGTTTGCCGTTGTGGACTGCGTATCCGACTGCCAAACCGGCCAAGAAGCTTATGTAGCACAGCCTCTCCCGCGCACCCCATGTAGCACAGGCTCCTTGGGCTCCATAGTTAATATGAAGGCCGTCCCTCCTGTAAGATTTGTGGTGATGTTGAGAGTCATTTTTCTCACAAGGAGAAACGGCCCAATGGTTGAGTCTAATGTGTTGCGCAGAAATGGCAAGCGTATCGTAATCGGTTTAGGCGATCGGGTATACGTCGGATTGGACGTGCACAAGAAAAATATCAATGTCGTTGTGTGGAGAGACAGGCGAAAGGTAGCCGAGTGGCTGAGTCCAAGTTCGCCGCGGGCTCTGGTTGCCAGCCTCAAGCCGCTGGGTGCGGCTGCCGAAAAAGCCGTCTACGAAGCGGGACCGTGCGGATTCGAACTGTATCAGCCGGAGCGTTTCGAGGTGCACAGGCAAGTATCGACTATGGTCGGTCTTGTGCCGCGCTTTGCCAGCAGCGGGGAAAGGCACACAGACGAGGGTCTTATCAAAGCCGGCAGGGAAAGCTTGCGCTCGATGCTTGTGGATGCGGCCTGGCGGTGGGTAGGTTTAGAGAACGCTGCAAGCAAAACGTTCGCAAGGCTGGTGGGTAATACTGGCTGCAAGCAAAAAGTGATCGTAGGGATGGCCCGAAAGCTTTGCGTGAATCTCTGGTGCATGCGCACGCGGGGTGAGCGATATCGTCCGGGAGGATAACACAGAGACTCCCGGCTGATAAGAACAGTAATCACAATTCAGATAGTAAACGAGAAAGGACAAACACAAGATGGAATGGATTTTGGTCTTGACAAACGGCCTCATAGGAGCCTCGTGCGGAGAAGGCTCCAGCCTGTGAACCGGGTCGTCAGCCCCGGACTGCTCTTCCAGGCTCACTTTTGTGGTGGGCCTCCAGCCCACTATGTTTTTCTTTGCGCTGTTAACCCAGGGCTCCGAAGACCTTCAGCCTTCTGCACCATGGGCTATGATATTTTGACTTTTCAGGGCTGCTTTGCTGCTATAGTCGGTCATCTCCGCTTTTCTGCACTGGTTTGCTATGGTAGGTTTGTTGCTGGAGTCTGAAAATCCTTTCTTGTATTACTTTAACACGAATAAAACTTACCGAAGGGAATTGACAGCTGGCCTTATCGTTGGGGACACTATCTGGAGCAAGGAGTCAAGACGAATGGGAGAAACCCTGTACAACGGAATTGAACTACCGAACGAATGGCCGCCGCGGAATCTGGGCCCTGCTGGGTATGATCCGATGCCGGTGCCGTATCTTGAAACATCACCCCCGGTCATACCGATCGACGTGGGAAGACAACTTTTTGTTGACGACTTTCTGATCGCAGAAACCAGCATGCAACGTGTCTTTCATGCGGCGGAGAAGTTCGAGAACAATCCGGTCATGAAGCCGGAAACATCCCTGGAACGAGAAACGAGCGGCGTCTTTCCTGCTGCTGTCCCGAAGGACGGCGGCGTCTGGTGGGATCCTGCTGAACGACGTTTCAAGATGTGGTACGAGGCCGGGTGGTGCGGTGCACTTAGCTACGCCGTCAGTGCGGACGGCCTGGTCTGGTCGCGGCCGGAACTCGATGTCAACCCGCCCACCAACCAGGTCGTGCAGGGGCTCGTCGGCGACTCGGGTGCCGTCGTGCTTGACCTCGATAGCGAGAATCCCCGGCAACGCTATAAGATGTTCCAACGGGAATGCAATGCGGCCATCGGTATGGGGCGTGGTCCTGGGAACAGCCTGGTTTCGGCCGACGGCATCCACTGGAGTGCCCCGGTGAAGACAGGACCTGTAGGGGACCGCAGTACGATGTTCTACAACGCGTTTCGGAAGAAATGGGTCTACAGTATCCGCAGCAGCCGGGCCGGGATCGGCCGCGCCAGGGAATATCGGGAGCACGATGATTTTCTCCAGGGCGCCACCTGGACCGATACTGAGAAGGTCTTCTGGTGCGGCGCTGATCGCCACGATACACCGGACCCGGAGATTGGCGATCCCGCGCAGCTCTACAACCTGACCGCGGTGGCCTACGAAAGCATCATGCTCGGCCTCTTCGAGATTCACCTTGGTCCCAGCAACGAGAAGTGCAAGGAGCAGCGGCGTCCGAAGATCACGGAACTGAAAACTGCCTTCAGCCGTGATGGATTTCACTGGCACCGCCCGGACCGCAACGTCTTCATCGAAGCGGTCCGCAATCCCGATGCCTGGGACCGGGGCTACGTGCAGTCAGTGGGGGGCATTTGCACTATCCACGATGATGAACTGTGGTTCTATTATACGGGTTTTGCGGGTGACTCTGGCAATGCGACGGACCGGTTTGGGTTTCCTGCCGCCCTGTATTCGAACGGATGCACCGGGATCGCCAAACTCCGCCGTGACGGTTTTGCTTCGATGCATGCGAACGAGGAGGAAACCGTGCTGCTCACCCGCCCGGTTACCTTTTCCGGGAGCCATCTCTTCGTCAACGTGGACAACCCGAACGGCGAGCTGGGCGTGGAACTGTGTGATAAGAACGGCACGGTGCTGTCGGGCTTCAGTAAAGTGGACTGTCTGCCTGTGGGGACGGATTCCACCAGGGTGCGAATCCAATGGGATGACCGATCGAGTGTTGCGGAGTTTGCCGGGCGTCCTGTCCGCTTCCGGTTCTATCTGCGTGATGGGGACCTGTATGGCTTCTGGGTAAGCGGTTCCGCACGCGGTGAGTCCAGTGGCTACATCGCGGCCGGCGGACCAGGCTTTACCAGCAACCGCGATCTCTGACCGCTACGGCGGACGAAGGTAACAACATCGATGAAATAACGGCGTGAAGAACACGGGACCTGCGCTCCGAGGGACCGGACGAGGCCACGTCGTCTGCGCTGGGCGCTTCCGGCTACCGGGTCCGAAAGGGGACTTCGCATCACCACCGAACGATTACGTCCCTGGCCCATACGATTGGTGCTGCGCCCGAAATGGTGGCCTGGCTCGAAAACGAACACCCGGAAATGATTTGAGAATTACGTTCGTGGACACAGATATGGGGTATTCGGAGGGGGCCGGGTTGGTATGTGGTATGTGTTTAGGTCCCGGGTGAAAGCTGCGAGCTGAGACGGGAGAGGACTTTTTGCGTGCGGGGCCTGGGGACGGTAGAATGTTGAGGGAGATTGGAACAGTAGAGACGCAAAAAGGAAAAAAACCGTACGATGTCCCCGGATATCGGAGCCGCGAAATGGGAAAAGGGTCCTCAAAAGAGATGGTGAAGGGTAAAAAAATCTATCTTGTGCTTACATGGTTAATCCGCATCTCGCTTCTCTTTGCCATCCTGGGAGCTATTTGGGAACGAGCGTGGATGCCGCTATTTGTCAGTTCCCTTTCATTGCTACTTTCCTTTCTGCCTTTATTTATGAAGAGGAACTACAGGATTAACCTTCCGGGAGAGATCCAAATTATAATTGTCCTCTTCGTATATGCGGCCCTTTTTCTAGGGATGGCCAGGGAATGGTATGCACGTTTCCGCTGGTGGGATTCGATGATGCACAGTTTCTCTGGAATTGCACTGGGCTTTGCGGGTTTTATGATTCTGTATGTCCTTCACAAAAGTGGGAAGTTGGAGGCAAAGCCTTCCCTTATAGTCCTCTTTTCGTTTTGCTTTGCAGTTGCAATGGGAACCGTTTGGGAAATATTGGAATTCGCGACTGACACCTATTTTACCCAAGTGAATATGCAACGTACCAGAACCATTGAAGAAGTTATCCAATATGGAAGTACACGGCTTGTAATTTATGATACGATGTGGGATTTGGTACTCAACACCATAGGAGCCTTTCTGGCTTCCCTCGGCGGTTACATATACCTCAAGAAAGGCGAAATATTTCTTTTCGATAAACTGGTCAACCAGTTCGAAGAAGTGAATCCGCAACTGTTCAAGCGGAGGCACCGAAGGCACGAGGATAAGGCAGGGTGATATACTGATATTGTGTTGAGTCTTGGGGATTGGGCATTGGGGTCAGACCGGGAGCAGTTGTTGTTAGTTGCTCGTTGCTGGTTGTTGAAGGATATGAGTGAAGGGTGTGAGGGGCGGGCCATCAGAAGTGTTTCCGCGTAAATAAGTTACGGCAAAAAGCTTGATATATGGCTTAGAGGAGCCATCCTGCCTGAGGCGGATAAATGTGACTCCAAAAACAGGCTGCTAAAGCGGGCGGACGGACGGAGTACAGAAGACAGATGACAGCGACGGTGCTGGGGCAGGAGGCGAAGCGGTGGCGACCAGCGCACTCCGGTAGGAGCGGCGGTCGGGCCTTGTGGTCCGATTCACAGGCTGGAGCCTTCTCCGCACGAGGCTATGGAGCTCAAGGGCCTGTGCCACATCGAAGACGACAAAACGACGAACGGCAACGGCAAAGAAGAACGGCAAGGCGCAAAAGGTATCTGCCGATTGGCGATTGAAACCTGCCGCAGAGCTCTTTAGACTTAGATTTGGGATAACGCTATTTTCAGGTCTATTAAGGGTTAAGCGAGAGAACGGCACGTATGGAATCAGTTCAGAAATTTACCTGTCCGCATTGTGGAGCCCAGCAGGAAGTAAGGTCATCACTCCGGACCGGAGACAGTTTCGAGTGCGAGGACTGTGGCCGGAAGATCGTTTTTGGGGCGGAAGAACTGTCCAAGCCTACCATTTCCACGCAGGTAATTGGGCAGTTGTGGGAAGAGTCGCTATCGGAGAACAACTCTCCCAACGATACGATTAAAGAAGCGCGTCGTGCTGAGCGGTCCCTGGAAGGTGTTACCATTCAGCGCCGGGATGTCCTGCCGGAGAGGGAAGACCAGGAAGAATACGCCGACTACAAGCTGGAGGAACTCATTGGCAGGGGCGGGATGGGGGTCGTATATAAAGCGCATCAGTTTTCAATGGATCGGGAAGTGGCCGTCAAGATGATTCATTCTGAGGCGGCCGACGATTCTCACAATCGGGCGAAATTTCTCTCTGAGGCCGCGGTTACAGGCAACCTCGATCATCCGAACATCGTACCCATCCACGATCTGGGATCCGACGAAAAGGGGCAACTTTTTTATGCGATGAAAGAGGTGAAGGGCCGGTCGTGGCGCGAAGTGATCGAAGAAAACGGCGTTCAGGAGAATGTGGATATTCTGCTGGATGTATGTGATGCCGTGGCATTCGCCCATTCGAAAGGTGTGATTCACCGTGATATCAAACCTGAAAACGTAATGCTGGGAGAATACGGAGAAGTGCTACTGATGGACTGGGGCCTCGCTGCTTCCACGGGCGAAGGGGGGAAGGGGGAGAGTCTCAATGGCAAAGTGAGCACTGCCGGCACCCCGTCCTATATGGCGCCGGAGATGGCGCGAGGACTCGGAGATTCGATCGGGTTCCATAGCGATCAATATCTGCTGGGAGCGATTCTATTCCAGATTGTGACGGGCAAACGTCCCCACCCGGGAGAATCCACCATCGAATGCATTCGCAACGCCGGGAATAATGTGATCCAGGAGACCGACCAGACGGGCGAACTCGTGCACATTGCAATGAAAGCAATGGCAACTGATCCAAAGGATCGTTACGAAAGCGTTCAGGAGTTTCAGAATGCTCTGCAGCAGTATGGGAAACATCTGGAAAGCGTGAGATTGGGGCAGCAAGCTCGAACCCAGCTGGAGAAAGCGAAGGAAAGCGGTAGCTATGATGACTACGCAGCGGCCGCTTTCGGATTCAAGCAAGCTGTCGAACTCTGGGCTGGCAACGAACGCGCGGCCGCGGGAATTGTTGAGGCGGAAGTTGCCTATGCCAAATGCGCGCTCAGACACGGAGATCTGGATCTTGCGGGGTCACTTCTGCGTGAAGAAGAACCGAGTCATGCCGACCTGATTGAAAGAGTGGAAGTTCTGCGGAAACGTCGGGACGGCCGGAGGAAAACAGTGCGTCTGCTCTCATACGCGTCTGTAACTCTGGTTGCTATCGTCATTGTTATCCTGGCAGTGGCATTCTTCTGGGTCCGGGAGGAACGTAATGCGGCCATTGCAGCGAAAGCGAAAGAAATACGCTCGCGTCAGCAGACAGAATTAGCGCGAGACAAGGCTGAGATCGCGCGAAAGAAGGCTGTGCAGGCGAGACAAGAGACGCTCGCTAATGCGCGGAAAGCTTCCGAACGATTCTGCAAACAGGCATTGCGTATGATTAATGAAGGCCGTTTGAAGGAAGCTCAACACCGTGCCGAAGATGCCCTTCTGGTTTGCAAACAGGCCCCCTTTGGCTGGTATGCGCAAGCGAGAGTTGCCCAGGCGAAAAATAGTCATGAGAAGGCGATCGAACTTTTTGAGAAAAGTCTGGAAGTGAATCCGAATTACAAAGATTCGGAAATTGCAATGGTCCGTTCGAAAGAAGCTCTCGGTCGCCTTGCTGCCGCCGAGGTAGATGTTAAGCTGAGTGAACTGATAGATGAGGAGGGTTTGGAGGCGGAGGAAGATTCTTACGTAGATGGCGTCGATACGGTGCAGGATTGGAAGAACCTGAAGGAGTACGCCGATGCGGCATTTTCGGCGGGGCGTTACGAGAAGGCGTACGAAACGTATAAGAGGACACTGAAGGTTATGGAGAAGGAGGGAGCGCTCGCGTATCAAATCCAGGAATGTAAGTCCAGGATTCAGAAATCGCACGTGAAAAATTTGTGTGATTCATGGTATGCCGAAAGGGATAAGCAAACAGGGAAGGAGAAGGCAGAGGCTGTTATAGGGAAACTTCGGGAATGCAATGGCGAGATCGGCGAATGGGAATATGAGGTGGATGGAAATCGTCTTGTTTCGATGCAGGCGAACGAGGGCGATTCGCTCCGCTGGTTGGAACCTTTGAGGGGGTTGGAATTGACTTCGCTGAGCCTGGTGGCCTGCCCCCATCTGTCGGATCTTTCTCCGCTCAGAGGTATGCCGCTCCAAAAACTGCACCTTGAAAAAGTCTCAGTCAGTGATATTAGCGCTCTTAAAGGCATGCCGCTGAAACAGTTGCGATTGGGAGATAGTCCGGTCAGCGATATCAGTGCGCTGAAGGGATTGTCACTCATGGATTTCAAGCTCTGGAACACGGGGGTCAGGGATATAAGTCCTCTCAGCGGGATGCCGCTAACGCAACTACGCTTGCGGCAGAACTATATCAACGATATCCGGGCGCTGAACGGCTTGCCGCTCAAGACTTTGGAATTCACTTATAACAGGGATCCAGAAGTAACCGATTTGAGCCCGCTGAAAGGGATGCGGCTGACGGAGTTGAATCTTTGCGGCAATAGCATAGCTGATCTGCAACCCCTCAAGGGCATGCCGCTGACTGATCTGAACCTTTGTGGGAATAATGTGACTGATCTAACTCCCCTGAGAGGTATGCCACTGGAATCGTTGAATATTGCTCTCACCGGTGTGAGTAGCCTGACCCCACTCAGAGGCATGCCGCTGAAATCGCTGAACCTTTATGATACGAACGTAACCGACATCAGTGTGCTTGAGGATATGCCGCTGGAGTGGTTAAATCTGGGGAGAACAGAAGTGCGCGATATGAGCCCTTTGAAGAGGACGCAGCTGCAAAAGCTCGCCTTACCTTCTGACCGAGAAGGAGTTGAAGTCCTCCGGGCAATAGACACGCTCAAAGCTATTGGAATAGCGAAGGGGTATTTATCTATTACCTGGCAATCCGCCGACGAGTTCTGGGCTAACAGGAAGGCGCGGGAGGCTCTGGAAGAAGGAGTCTACGAGGATTCTGTGCATTGAGTTTTGCTCCGAAGATCTCCTTTACCCCTGGGCTGTCAATTCTTATTGATGAATTGCGAGGTAGGGGCGCTATTTCTGAACGCTGTAGGCGTACCATCCCCAACCGAGATCCTGGGTCTGGCCCAGCGCATCGAAATCCGATCAGAGCACAGCCGCATCAATTCGCGCTCTGTAGTTTCCTTCCACTTTTTCGCGTGCATATGTCCGGTGAAAGCGGCAGGCGGGGTGGCCGGTTTGGGTGAGGCGGGGGCCGGAGCAAAAGTTGGCAGCGTAGCCATAGCTTGCTTCCCAGAGGAGCTGGTCGTCGAACAAAATTACGCTATCTCCGAAGTGCCGGGGCATCAGCGCCGAGACAAGGCTTTTCGGGCCAGTAGAGCCAGCTCACCATTGTGGCGGTGGTCCATTTGATTTCCAAAGGCCTCGGAAATGGACAGACCGTTGACCCCGGAGAGTAGACAGGCTATTATTGGCTTGTTTTTTAGGATTCTTGGGTTTTGAGCAAGGGAAATTTTGTTCCGGGCTGACGGATAAATTTTCAATGTGTCGACTTCGTGATTATAGACATGGCGATGAACAGAGCGTGTTTCAAATCGTGAAGGAGGTTCTTGCCGGTTACGGTCTGAGCACAAATCCCGAGGTCACCGACGCTGATCTCAAGGACATCGATCGGTTTTATATCTCCTGCGGTGGCACTTTTAAAGTGCTCGAATCTGATGGCCGGATCGTCGGATCGTACGGATTGTATCCAGAAACCGCGAGTTGCTGTGAACTGCGGAAAATGTATCTTCTGCCTGAATTTCAAGGCTGTGGTTTGGGTAAGAAGATGCTGGAGGACGCGCTCAGTGAGGCGAGGACTCTGGGATTTTCTGAGATGGCTTTGGAGACAAATTCGTGTCTGAAAAAGGCCCTTGGATTGTATAGATCGTATGGTTTTCGGGAGTTTACGCCGGATCACTTGTCTGACAGGTGTGATATTGCGATGAAAAGGGAACTTTAGAAATGGGAGGAGCGAAGGGAAAGCAAGGTTTTAGGCATGATGTTTTGGCGGCCTTTTGCAGAATTGGCGGTCCGAATACCGAAGTGTGGATAACAAGGAATCAGGACTTGTGAAAGGAGATGTAATGGAGAAAACCAGTGGATTTTTCGCCCCTTTGTTTGACTTTTCATTCAGCGAATATGTTACTGTAAGGGTCATCAAGATCCTTTACATCCTTGCAATAGTCGTTGCTGCTATCCCGGATATTTCATGAATCCAACGATAAAATTATTCTAACGGCATCTATGGCAACAATTTAAGTGGCATTTGGGGAGCTTTTCTATTGGTACACCCTGTACTTTGGCCCGAACAGAAAGGATTCACCCTGCGGGAGCGCCCTCAGCACTGCATCTGCTTTGTCAGGCTGCAGTTGGCGTGTGAGAACACTGCCGCCTTTGCCTTCCGCGCATATGCAGCGCTGAGGACGCTTGAAATTTCCGGGCTATAGGTGTTTTGGTATCTATTGTTACTGGATTCAGAGCATCCGCGGTGAGCGGTATTATAAGTTTGATTTTATCCCCGATTTTTTTCTTTTTATCTGTTGTTTTTGCGAGGATATACCTTGAGGTGCTCATTGTCTTTTTCCGGATAGCGGAGAATACCGGCAGATTGGTTGAGCTGAACGAAGAAGCTTGATTGCGGAAAGGAGGCCGTATTCGCGTTCCAACTCCCGGGGACATCGCCATGGCTGCCTAGGAATATTCCCTGGGGAATTTGCGTTGTTTCATGACCGAATCTGCTTCCATAGAAAAGAAATCTTCCAAATCAGGGTACTTCCGGCGCAATTATTATCTCGGAGTAGCTAACGGGACGCTTGCCAAACTGGGTTTTAGTTTCATCGATCCGCATTTGGTGATGGCGGCTTTTGTCTATGAACGGACTCATTCGCCTGCTCTGGTCGGTTTGCTGTCAGCCCTGACTTTTGCTGGTGTTTTGTGGCCACAGCTGTACATAAGCAGTCTGATTGAGCATCGACCCCGCAAGAAACCGTTCTACGTTTTCATGTCGTTCCTTCGGGTGGCTATCCTTTTGGGGTTGGCCTCGTCTATTCTATTTTCTGCTCCTGGCGGCAGTTTCTGGTGGCTTATTCTGTTTTTTGTTTGCTGGTTCGCGTTCCGAAGCGCTGTTGGGGCGGCAGCGATGCCATTTCTCGATTTGGTGGGGCAAACCATTCGGCCGGAAAAACTGGGCGGTTTTTTCGCCAAGCGAAGTTTTCTCGGCGACTCGCTCAGTTCTGTGGCAGCGATATTGGTCATCAGCCCGATTATCGGACATTTTGTCTTTCCGCGTGACTACGCAATCCTTGCTTTCATCGGCACAGCTGTGATGGCTCTTGCCTGGGGGCTTTGGAGTACGGCGGATGAAGAAGAGGATAAAAATCCGCCGGATCGGCGCGCTTTTGGACAGGTATGGCGCGATGGCTTGAGTATGTTGAAGGAGAATCGCAATTACAGGTTGCTGTTTTTTATTCGGTTGATGATGCGGGTTAATGTGTTGACGCTTGTTTTCTACGTGCCCTATGGTGTGGAACGTCTTGGGGCGATCGGGATGGCGGGGATATTTGTGATGATAATGCGAGCCAGCAAGCTTTTATCCAGTCTTTTCTGGGGTCGGCTCAGTGATAGGAAGGGCAATCGCGTTTGCTTGATAGGAGCGGCTGTGTTGTTTGCCGCCAACCCAGTGGTTGCTCTGCTGGCCCCTCAGTTGCCGGAGTTGTTCCACATCAGTCTGCCCGTTGTAGGGACAGAATTGGATCTGCCGAAATGCGTTTATCTTCTGTCTTTGTGTCTGGTCGGTCTGGCCCTTTCGGGCAATGTGGTTGGCACAAATGCGTTTTTGCTGGAATCGGCTCCTGACGACCGGCGTCCGAGTTACATAGCATTTTTGAATACGTGCACGTTTCCGCTTGCCTTCCTGTCGCTCATTGCCGGGGCACTGATAACTCCCCAGGGCCCGGGTCTGGAGATTTTGTTCGGCGTGGTGGTAGTCAGCGGAATGCTGACACTCATAGCCGCCGTGAAACTCAAGGCGGTGAGGGAGCCAGCCAAGGTTAATGAGGGCTAAACCAGTTCATTTGTCTCCGGCCAGGTGATGCGGGCGGCCCAAATGGTGTTATCGCTTCCGTATTTTTCACAGCCCACCGGCTGCATCCATTCCGCCACGACGACCCATGTTTCCGATGGCGAGACATCTGTCACGGCAAAGTTCCCCAGTCGGGCTCCACGATTCGGAACGAGTTCACGTTCGGTGTCGCGGATAACCACGAGTTCTTCCGGGTCCACCTCGGCGATCATCAGGGGAGCGCGATGCCGAAAAACATGGTCGTTGCCCAATCCGCGCCGGGTATAGACCAAAAACAGTCCGTTGCTGTGTGTGACCCAGTGCTGCTGGGTATTGTAATTGCCCAGCTCGGTGCCATCGTCGAACAGCCAGGGGCGAGGTGTCTCGAAATGAAGTCCGTCCTCACTGACAGCGACGTATCCACGCACGTCGTTCCTGAGCGTGAGGAAGTAACGTCCGTCGTAGTGCGTGATGGATGGTTCGGCGAAGCCACGGGGATCTTCTACAGTCATTTCCGTGCCATGTTCGAGGTGCTCCAGCTGAGATCCATCAAAGGCGCAATGCAACACCGTTGCCGAACAACACGCATCCCATTCATCCGAGATCGCTTTGAAATAGATTGGCAGGAGAATGGTTCCGTCCTCGAGGTCAAAACGTTGTGTTGAGCCGGCCCCAGCGTTTTTGAACTGCGGGCGGTCGGGCAACTCCACTGTGCTCCAGGGCGTCCAGATGTGTTCGGAAGAATTGTATGTCGAGTAAGCCACATCGCGTCGTCTCGCGACGATTGGATGGCTGTCGTCGCGATACCGAACGGTGTGACCTGTCGTCAGGAGCGTTTGTGTTCCGGCATGCCAGCGCGGGGTCATATCGCAGATACCGACGATCGTTCCGTCGTTTTCCTCCCGCCGCCCCAGGGTGTCCGCGTGTTCGATCGGCCCTTCCCACGTTTTGCCAGAATCTGATGATCGCCATTCGGAGAGGGCGAAATACACATCCGAGCCGCTACGTAGAGCCGGTTGAGCGGTCAGGACGACGGTAGGGGAATCGTCAGCCGTCCCTGGAATCGTCCCGGCCCGTGCCTGGCCCCAAAAAGTGCGACCGTCGAACCCACTTCGGACAGCGAGAAGATCAATGTCGTAATTCATAAGTTTTTGAACTCCTGGACGCTATTTTGTCAAGCTCTATGTGGACGGGAGACAATCCTAAAGTTCTCCTGGAGGCACGTCAAGATTTAAACGCAGTCTGTGTTGACTGAAAGGCTTTATCAGGCTAGGCTCTGTCTGAAAATGCGGATCTGGATTCGAGCGGCTGCATTCGCGGCCGGCTTTGTCCGCCTGTATCGGCTTATCTCCACTGGATAGGCCTGCTTCGGCGTTCGCGCCAGCCACAAATTCGCTCGCTCTCGGTCCGACGACCGCATTCTCAGACAGA